>CAYHBB010000032.1:0-28293 GCA_964354795.1 uncultured Planctomycetales bacterium
GCCTCCCGCCAGCTGAAGAGAGACGTATAATTAAATCGTAAGCGAATTGTAGGTTTAGCGGGTGACTTGGCTTGATCCGAGCACGGCAAAAGCCGCGCGCAGGACAAGCCAAGGCAGGACCCGCTAAACCCTAGCCCGCGAGAAACGAGCCAAGTCTTCCGCTAAAAATAACCCGTTTCTATAAATAAATGGTATAATTGAACAAAAGGGAGGAAAAATGAAAAATCGTTTACTAGCATTAGCATTTGTGTTCTTTATTTTAGTCCCGGTGCTGTCTAGCGCAGAACAGGTAAAAGACGGCTACGGCAAAGCGCAATTACCTGATAGCTCTGTTTACGAAGGTAATTTCAAAGACGGTTTGTTTAACGGTAAGGGTACTTTAGTGCGTAGGGATGGGGCAAGATATGAAGGGGAGTTTAAAAATGGTCTTTTTAATGGAAAAGGTATCACCATTTATAGCAATGGCCAAAAATACGAAGGCGAATTCAAGGATGGGCTTAGAAGTGGCAAAGGAATCGAAATTAATCCTGATGGTGACAAATATGAAGGTGAATTCAAAAATGATTTCTATAACGGCAAAGGGATTTTAATTTATTACCATGGAACCGTAAAATACGAAGGCGAATTCAAAGATGGTTACTTAAATGGTAAGGGAAGTGTTATTCGTGCCAATGGCGACAAATATGTGGGTGAATTTAAAGATACTGTACCAAATGGCAGAGGAATTCTTATATATGCAGGTGGATTTAAATATGAAGGTGAATTTAAGGATGGAAGCTACAATGGTAAAGGAATATTTACCTACCCTACTGGCGACAAATATGAAGGTGAATTTAAGGACAATGTTATGAACGGGAAAGGAATCTGTACCTTTGTCAGCGGATACATTTATGAAGGGGAATGCAACAATGGTCCATACAGTGGAAAAGGAACACTGATTTATCCCAATGGTGACAAATTGGAAGGGCAATTCAAAGACCGTGATAATGTTAAGGGAATTTTTATAAAGAAAAATGGTACTAAATCTGAAGGGGAAATGATAAACGGAGAATGGCGTGCCGTAAAGAAATAAATGTTTTGTTTTTCGTAAACTTATTAAAGATGTCCCTCAAAATATTCTAACTTGGGGGACATTTTCTTTGGTTGACCCTCGCGATTTATGATGTAGGGATGATCCGTGAGATGCTTGGGTCAAAGTCTTCAACCGCGTCAAAGAAGTATATCAAGAGTACTTTTAGTTTAATATTCTAGCGTTTGCTCCATCTCATGGCGGGTGGGCTTGTCTTGTTTCTCGCAGGGACGTTTGTTTTGCCCCAGCGTGGCAAAACTGCACTCATCTCCAGCCCCTCGCTCTCGCCTGGTATGTAATAGCGGGCGAACCATGCCCGCTCGGGGCTTCCATGCCCTGCTCGAAACCAAGCCAAGCCTCCCGCCAGCTGAAGAGAGACGTATAATTAAATCGTAAGCGAATTGTAGGTTTAGCGGGTGACTTGGCTTGATCCGAGCACGGCAAAAGCCGCGCGCAGGACAAGCCAAGGCAGGACCCGCTAAACAATAGAACGATTTGATATTCAGTGGAAAATCGTAAAAGGGTGGCTAGGCGCTACTAATTCTTTGGTTGACCCTCGTGATTTATGGTGTATAATAATTTAATTCTTAAGAGGCGATTAGTATGATTGCGGATAATATTCGAGGGGTAAGGGAGCGGGTAACCAAGGCCTGCGTAAGGGGAGGGCGTGACCCCGCGCAAATCACGATCGTCGCGATAAGCAAGAATCGTTCTGCTGAAGAGGTAGAGGAAGCTATTGGAGCCGGCATTACAGATATCGGTGAGAATAAGCTCCAGGAAGCCCGGCTGAAGGCTGATAGGCGTAATCTGAAAGCTGTCAGGTGGCATATGGTGGGCCATTTGCAGTCGAATAAAGTAAAAGATGCGGTAAAGATATTTCACCTGATCCACTCTGTGGACAGCGAAGAGCTGGCGCAGGAAATCGATAAGCAGGCTGCTAAGATCAGCAAGGTTCAGGATATCCTGATCCAGGTAAATACCTCGGCAGAAGAGAGTAAATTCGGGTTGCGACCGAAGCAGGTGCCGGAAACGATATCAATCATGCGCGGCTTAAAGAATATTCGCATTGTGGGTCTAATGACCATCGCGCCTCTCGTTAATGATCCGGAAAAGGTAAGGCTTTATTTTCGTGCTCTGAGGGAACTGCGGGACAAGATTATCGAATTACGACTTATGACATACGACTTACGACTTTCAATGGGCATGAGTGACGATTTTGAAGTGGCGATTGAGGAAGGCGCTGATATCCTCAGAATAGGCAGGGCTATATATGAATGATACGGTAGGCATAATCGGTTATGGGAACATGGGCATGGCGATAGCAGAGCGCTTAAAGACTGGCTATGCCTTAATCGTCTTTGACAAAGATAAAGAGAAGCTTAAGGCCGCTAAAGGCGTCACTATCGCCAAAAACATAGCGGAGTTGTTGAGTAAGTCCGATGCGCTGATATTGGCAGTCAAGCCGCAGGATTTCGATCCGGTATTAAGGGAAATGAAGGGTAAGGTTGAAGAGAATCTGGTGATCTCCATCGCTGCCGGGATCAGCACAGGAAATATCGAAAAAGTTTTGGGCGATGTGCGCTTGATCCGCGCAATGCCTAATCTGGGAGCGAAGATCGGTGAGTCGGTCACCTGTGTTTGTAAGGGCAGGTTTGCGGATGACAGCGACCTGGAATTTGCCGATGAGCTTTTTGGGCAGATCGGTTGCACCAGAAATATCGATGAAAGCATGATGGATGCGGCAACTGCTATTTCCGGAAGCGGTCCGGGGTATATCTTCGACTATCTGGATAAAGAAAAAATCGATCCCAAAAATATTCCTGAGCATACGCGTTTTACCTTAAGGATGCGTCTTGAGAAAGCTGCAGAGGCTGTCGGGTTTAATCGCGAGGATGCGGTTTTTTTAGCAACAAGCACCGCAAACGCATGCATGATCGTCGTAGCCAAGGTCGGTATTCCGGCGGCCGAACTAAGGAGCCAGGTCGCTTCCAAGGGCGGGACTACCGAAGCCGGCCTTGCGGTGATAAATAAGGGCGGCACGTGGGAAGAAGCTGCGCAGGCAGCGTTAAAAAGAGCCAAGGAATTATCGAAAGGAAATTAGCTATGGGCAGAATCGGAGTTATCGGAGGAAGCGGTTTATATAAAATAGAAGGTATTGCCAATGTTCGGGAAGTAGCGGTTGAGACGCCCTTTGGCGAGCCGTCAAGTAAGTATATTCTTGGCGAGCTTGAAGGTAAAGAGCTGGTTTTTCTTCCCCGCCACGGCATAGGGCACAGGATTTCTCCGACCGAGATCAATTACCGGGCAAATATCTACGGGATGAAAAAGCTGGGCGTCGAGCGCATCATCTCGATAAGCGCCTGCGGCAGCCTTAAGGAAGAGCTTAAGCCTATGGATTTCGTGGTGGTGGACCAGTTTGTGGACAGGACCAACTACGGACGGGATATGACTTTTTTTAGAGACGGCATTGTCGCCCACATTGAGTTTTCGCGTCCTGTGTGCGATGTGCTAAGCCAACAGATCTACGAATCCGCTAAATCATTCGGAGTAAGGGTGCATCCTAAAGGCACGTATTTGAACATGGAAGGCCCGGCATTTTCGACACTGGCAGAGTCCAATCTTTACCGTAGCTGGGGCATGGATATTATCGGCATGACTAATCTTGCCGAGGCGAAATTGGCGCGCGAGGCGGAGATTTGCTATTCTACGCTGGCCGCGGTGACTGATTACGACTGCTGGCACCCGACGAATGAGTCGGTGACAATCGATCTGGTGGTCAGCTATCTGACCAAAAATATCGAGAACGCTAAGAAGATCCTGGTGAGTGTCCTTAAAAATATCGATACCGAGAGAAATTGTAAGTGCAGGGATGCGCTGAAGTTCGCCATCATGACCGATAAGTCGCTTATCCCGGAGAAGACCAAAAAGGACCTGGATATTATTTTAGGAAAATATGTCAAATAATACCGACTATAAGTTAACCTTAAATCTTCCGCAGACCGCATTTCCCATGAAAGCAGACCTGCCTAAGCGCGAGCCATTGTTATTGAAGGAGTGGCAGGATAAGGATATTTATAAAGCCGCTCGTGAGAAATCTCATGGCTGCCGTAAATACATCCTGCACGATGGGCCTCCTTACGCAAACGGTGATATCCACATCGGCCATGCCTTGAATAAGACCTTAAAAGACATCATTGTAAAATTTAAGACCATGGAGGGTTTCGATGCGGCGTATGTCCCCGGGTGGGACTGCCATGGCCTGCCGATAGAGCACGCTCTTTTTAAAGAATTGAAGATCACAAAATATCAGATCACTCAATTGGAATTCAGGAAAAAGGCGCACGGGTACGCGATGAAATACGTGTTTAATCAGAAAGAGCAATTTCAGCGGCTGGGTATATTCGCTGACTGGCAGGATCCTTATCTGACGCTAAGTCCGGATTACGAAGAGAGCATTATCAGTTCTCTGAAAGAGTTGGTAAAGTCTGGATACATCTACCGCGGCCTTAAGCCGGTAAACTGGTGCTATAGATGCGAGACCGCGCTTGCCGAGGCAGAAGTCGAGTACGAGGAACACTCAACGCCTTCGGTATATGTGAAATTTAAGCTGGATGAGGCGGCGGGTTTTGATAAGGAGAGCTTCCTGGTTATCTGGACCACTACGCCCTGGACTTTGCTTGCTAATGTGGCGGTGGCAGTGCATCCGGATCTAAATTATGTTTATGTAAAGACTATTAAAGGAAACCTGGTTATCGCTAAATTATTGCTGCCCAAGGTAATGGAACAGGCAGGAATTGAAAAATTTGATATCGTAAAAGAATTTACTGGCAAAGAGTTGGAGAGCCTGCAATATACGCATCCTTTCGGTTTAAGAAAAGGTAAAGTGGTCCTGGCGGATTACGTTTCAAAAGACGACGGTACTGGCCTGGTGCATACCGCGCCAGGGCATGGTAATGAGGATTATTTTACCGGTATTAAATATAAGCTAGAGATCATCATGCCGGTGGATTCTATGGGCCATTTTGACGCAACCTGCGGTGAGTTTAAGGGGAAGAATATCTATGACGCTAATCCTTTGATCATTGAGAAACTTAAAAATATCGGCAGCCTGCTTTTTGACAGTTCGGTGGCTCATTCCTATCCGCATTGCTGGCGCTGTAAGAACCCAATAATTTTCCGCGCCACCAAGCAGTGGTTTCTAAGTCTTGAACACAATGATCTCAGGAATAAATTGCTTGAGGTGATTAAGAAGGATGTGCGCTGGATCCCTGAGGCAGGAAGAGAGAGGATCTCGGCGATGGTGGAGCTTCGCCCGGATTGGTGTTTATCCCGCCAGCGTTACTGGGGAGTGCCTATTCCGGCGCTGGTATGCAAGAGTTGCCATGAAGAGACGCTCTATCCGCAGGTGATTGAAAGGTTCGCGCAATTGAGCGCCAAATCCGGCTCTGACTGCTGGTTTGAATTGGATGTAAAAGAATTTCTTTCTATTGATGTGCAATGCCCGAATTGTAAGGCTAAAGAGTTTGATAAGGGTAGCGATATCCTGGATGTCTGGTTTGATTCCGGGGTCAGCCATCAGGCTGTGCTCAAAAAAAGGCTTGCGCTTGGCGGCACGACCCCTTGCGCATTGTACTTAGAAGGTTCGGATCAGCATCGGGGATGGTTCCAGTCATCGCTGATCCCATCGGTTTGTATCGACGGCCGCGCCCCTTTTGAAAGCGTGCTTACACATGGTTTTGTGGTTGACGCAGAGGGCCGGAAGATGTCGAAATCGTTCGGTAACGTAACCTCTCCGTTTGATATCATCAAGGTTTACGGAGCGGATATTTTGAGGCTCTGGGTGGCTTCAAGCGATTATAATGAAGACATCCGGATCTCTCCGGAGATCCTCTTGCGCCTGTCAGAGGCGTACCGCAAGATCAGGAATACCATCCGTTTCATCCTTAGCAACCTTAACGGTTTTGATCCTGAGAACCACAGGATCGGTTATGAGGATTTACGCAGAATCGATAAATGGATCCTGTTCAGACTTGAGAAAATATCGAATCTTACGGAATACGCTTACGATCATTTTGAGTTCCATAAGGCCTACAAGATCATATACGATTTTTGCAACGAGGACCTCTCGATGTATTATCTAGACATGGTCAAAGGCAGGCTGTATACTTACGCCGCCAGTTCCAGGGAAAGAAGGGCCGCGCAAACCGCGATGTACGAGGTATTGAATTCACTTGTCAGAATAATGGCCCCGATCATTGTTTTTACTGCTGAAGAAATATGGCAGGCGATGCCTAAGGAACAAAGCGATGCCGATATTTCCAGCGTGCATCTTGCCCAGTGGCCTCACCCGAATCCTGTTTTTGCGCAGTACGATATGCCTGTAGATGAAAATATCGAAGAGGAGCTTAGGCCGGTCATGGATTTGATCCCTGATATAGCTAAGGCCCTTGAGGAGAAGCGGACAGCCAGTGAGATCGGCAGCTCATTTGACGCGCAAATAATTCTATTGACAAATAGTCAAATCCGTTATAATTATGTAGCCAGTTTAAAGAGCGATCTTCTGGAGATATTCAAGGTGTCAGGGGTAAGCGTAGTCAAGCAGGATACGCTTAAGGGCGGAGTGCTTAGCAAGAGCTGCCCCGAGATATCCATTGTAGTCAGTAAGGCTGATGGGACAAAATGCGTGCGTTGTTGGAATTACAGTTTATCGGTCGGTGCATCCAAAGAGCATCCCCAGATATGCGATAAGTGCCTGGGGGCTATAGGGGAGGTATTATAAATTGAAAAAGAAATATACCAAGAAGGATCTAAAGGATTTTAAGAAGATAGTTTTAAAGAAAAAAGAAGAGATCCTTGATGAGATCAAGCATATATCCGAAGATACGCTTAAGAAGTCCCAGAAAGAAGCATCCGGAGATATTTCCGGATACGCCTATCATATGGCCGATGTCGCCACCGACAGCTACGATCGCGAGTTTTCCCTGGTCCTGGCCTCCAACGAGCGTGAGATGCTCTACGCCCTTGATGAGGCGCTTAAGAAAATAGAAGAGGGGATATTCGGTATATGCGAGGATTGTAAGCGTATTATCGCCAAGAACAGGCTCAAGGCCCTTCCTTACGCTCCCCTTTGCGTCAAGTGCCAGTCTAAGAGAGAGAAGAAGTAAGATTTTTATCCTCCGATGATCTTTATCATCGTTGCCGCAATTATTGTCTTTGATCAGCTCGCCAAGTATATCGCCGCTCAAAGCCTGTCAATAAACCAGCCGGTTTGTGTTATTAAGGGGATATTTTTTTTGACTCTGGTGCATAACCGCGGAGCGGCGTTTGGTATTTTAAAGAACCAGGTTCCGTTGTTTATCGTTACTTCTGTTGTTGCCGTATTGCTGATATATTCGGAGCTTAAATCTAACAGGCATCGCAAGGCATACAGTATCGCTTTGAGCCTGATACTGGCCGGAGCGCTGGGCAATCTGATCGACCGCGTTTTCCTCGGATACGTGATAGATTTCCTGGATTTTCATTTCTGGCCGGTGTTTAATGTCGCGGATTCCGCTATCACCGTGGGAGCGCTGATGCTTGGCTGGACACTGATATTCAAAAAGGAGAAAGATGTTTCCTGAGATCTGCACTATCGGGCCCTTTACCGTGTACTCTTACGGGCTTATGCTGGTTATTGGTTTTGTGGTGGCCTCGTGGCTTGCTTGTCAGCAGGCAAAAAGGCTGGGGCTGAATCCCGATACGATATTTAATATGCTTTTTATCGCTTTTGTATCCGGGGTAGCGGGTGCTCGCATATTTTATGTGCTGGATAATCTCGGCTACTACGCGGCTCACCCCGTAGAGATTATTATGCTTCAGCGCGGCGGCCTGGCCTGGTTCGGTGGTTTGATGCTCGGCACACTTTCCGCAATCGTCTATATAAAGGTAAAGAAATTGTCAGTCTATCGCACTTTGGACCTGATCGTGCCATTTGTGGCTCTTGCTCAGGCTATCGGAAGGATAGGATGCCTTCTTAACGGATGCTGTTTCGGAAAACATGCGGATTTCGGGCTGTATTTTCCGGTGCATCAGGCGATACTTATTCCTGCCCAGCTGTATTCTACATTGCTGTTGCTTGTGATCTATATTATCTTGCGCTCGTTGCAGGACAGGCCTCACCGGGATGGGCAGGTCTTTTACGCGTACCTGTTGTTTTACGCCCTGAAAAGATTCTTCGTTGAATTCTTTCGCGCTGACAGCCCTGCGGTCCTGTTGGGCCTGACCCTGTTTCAATTATTAAGCATCGCGCTTTTTTTTATCAGCGGCGTCAGTTTGATCATTATCCATAAGGCAAAGAAATAAAATGCAGGAATATCTTTTAAAAGTTGATCCCGCACAAAATGGGATGCGGCTGGATATGTTTCTGGCGGATTTCTTTCAGAAACAAAAAACCGGACTCTCCCGCACATCTATCCAGAATATGATCAGAGGCGGCCAGGTCGTTTTGGCCGATGAGGCTGTGCTCAAGCCGCATTCTAAGGTAAAATCCGGCGAAGAGCTCAAAGTGATCATGACGGATAAGAAAGCCGATAAGGCGTTGGATGCCGAATCGATACCGCTGGAAGTGGTATATGAGGATGATGACCTGGCGGTGATCAACAAGCAGGCTGGGCTAGTGGTGCATCCGGCTCCCGGGAACCGTGAGCACACTTTAGTCAATGGCTTACTTTACCGATTCGGGAAACTTTCCGATGTGAACCCCGAGCGGCCGGGTATAGTACACCGCTTGGATAAGGAGACCTCCGGGCTATTGGTAGTCGCGAAAAATAATTTCACTCATCTGGCGCTAGCAAAACAATTTGCCGATCACAGCATCAGGCGCACATATATCGCATTAGTCAAGGGAAAGGTAGAGTTCGACGAGGATGTGGTCGAGGTTCCCATTGCCCGGCATCCGGTTAAGCGCGAGAGCATGGCGGTGAGTTTTCACAAAGAAGCCAGATTCGCTAAGACCCGCTACCGCACTATCAAGCGGACAGATGAATTCAGTTTTTTAGAGCTTGAGCCGTTTACCGGCAGGACCCATCAGCTGCGGGTGCATTGCGCGTTTTTGGGTCATCCGATCCTCGGCGATACAAAATACGGGAAACAAAATCCTTTTAAGCGCCTGGCTCTTCACGCCAAAAGCCTCGGGTTCATCCATCCGCGCACGGGAAAACTGATGGAGTTTACTTCCGCGGCGCCGGAGGAATTTAGTAAAGTAATTAAGAATTATCCTTGATTTTTCTCTAACTCGTGTTATAGTGCTAACTTAAGATAAGCAATTCCGGTATGATAAATTTATAATAAATATTACACCTGGCTTTATAGGATAGGTCGGTGTTCCGCTGCTGCTACACCCGGCCTTATAGGTTAGGCCGGTGTTTTGCTTACTGCAAAAGGAGGAATAATGAACCGAAAAGGCAATGTCATAACGATAGTATTAACTGGTTTAGTTATAATCGCGTTAGCTGTTGCCGGAGGTGGTTTTTATCTTTTCCAGAAAGAGCACGCAAAGAACCTCGATCTTCAGGTGCAGATGGATGATATCAACGCCCGCCTGAAAGTAACTGAAATCAGCCTTGAGGATTCTAAGAAAAAGATCTCTGACCTGCAGCTTAAGTTGCAGGAAGGCAAGGTCCAGGTCGAGTCCTTAAGCAGCGAATTGCAGCAAGAGAAGTCCGGAAGACAGGAGGCGTTGGCTAAGCTTGAGCAGATGCAGGCCGACCTTGATGAGCAGAAGGCTTCCCGCGCTGATCTTGAGAATAAATTGAATCAGGCTCAGGATGATGGGCGAAAGACCCAGGAGCAGCTGAATCAGCTGGACATGCAGAAGAAAACCCTTGAGGGTAAGATCAATGACCTGGAAGCAAAGACCCGCGATATAGAGCTGGGAAAGATCGTGGTCAGCTCTACGCCCGAGACGCAGGCTGTTCAACCCGAGCCCGCTAAAAAAGGCAAGAAGGCCAAGGCAACCAAGGCTAAAGCGACCAAGACAAAAGCCAGGCCTGTCGTGGTGACCGCGTCCAAGTCTGCTGCGCCGGCGGCTGCAAGCGAAGGCAAGGTGCTGGTGGTGAATAAAGATTATAATTTCGCGGTTATCAGCATGGGAAGCAAGGACGGTATTACGGTAGGTAATGAGTTTTCCATTTACCATAACGGCGCATATGTCGGAGATGTCAAGGTAGAGAAGGTGCATGACTCCATGTCTGCAGCCGGATTTGTTACTGCGGATAAAACCAAGATTTCCGAAGGCGATAGAGTCGTAGCAAAAGCTAAATGAGCGGTTTTGTAGTCCGGCCTGTTTCCGGCCTCAAGGGAAGCGTATCTATCCTCGGAGACAAGTCTGTAGCGCATCGCGCGGTAATATTCGGCGCGCTTTCTAAAGGCAAGACAGTAATTGAGAATTTTCCTTTTAACGAAGACTGTCTGTCCACAGTTGCGGTTTTTAAGCAATTGGGGATCAGCATAAATAAACGCACTGAGTCTGTAATAGAAATAAAAGGCAGCGGGCTGTATGGCTTGAAAAAAGCCGTCAGCCCGATTTTTGTTGGCGAGTCAGGGACAACTTTCAGGCTCATGACCGGCTTGTTGGCCGGGCAGGATTTCAAAACAAAGCTGGCGGCAGGAAAGGCTTTGTCAGGAAGGCCGATGCTGCGCGTAACCAGGCCTTTACGGTTGATGGGCGCGGATATAGCCGGCTGCCACAGGAACCAGGATGAGTATCCTCCGTTTACAATTCAAGGAAAAGCCCTGCGTTCCATAACCTATCGCTTACCTGTTGCTTCAGCGCAGGTAAAAGGCGCCATACTTTTAGCGGGGCTTTATGCCTCAGGGAAAACTAAGGTGATCGAGCAGGTGGCAACGCGCGACCACACCGAGCGCATGATGCAGCTTTTTAAAGCCAGATTCAGCGCTAAGGGAAATGTGGTCATGGTAGAAGGGGGAGTAGAGTTGGTTTCTCCGAGAAAAATTTACGTGCCCGCCGATATTTCGTCTGCCGCGTTCTTCATGGTTGCGGCCGCTATTGTCCCGGATTCAGAGGTAACGATAAAAAATGTTATTTTAAACCCGTCGAGGATGGGCATCATCAAAGTGTTAAGGCGAATGGGTGTCAAGCTGACCGTAAAATTGAATGGGTGTCAAAGGACCGGAAAAGGGAAGGGGTGTCAACGGTCCGGGAAACGCAAGAAGGTGTCAGGGGGGGAGCCGATGGGGGATATTGTTGTCAGATCGAGTATTCTTAAGGCTACAACAATAAGCAAGGATGAGGTGCCTTCTTTGATAGATGAAATACCTGTTTTGATGGTTGCGGCTGCCTTGGCTAAAGGAAAAACCGTTTTTGAGGGAGTAGAGGAGCTGCGGGTAAAAGAGACAGACCGTATCTGTTCAATGACAAAGAACTTACGGAAAATGGGGGGAAAAATCCTAGTTTTAAAGGCTGGTGGTTCAGAAAGTATTGAGATCTTGGGCACAGGCCTGAAGGGATCGACAGTAAAAAGTTTCGGTGACCATCGTACAGCTATGAGCATGGTGGTAGCTGGTTTAGCTGCAACCGGTCAGACGCAGATAGACGATGTTTCATGCATAAGCAAATCTTTCCCTCATTTTCTAAAGGTTCTGACTGGTTTAGGGCACTAATAAGGAGGATACTGTTATGATTAAATTTCTTACGGCTGTTTTGTTTTCTTTATTTTTTGTTACAGCATGTTTTGCTCAGGAAAGTCTGACCATTTCTACGTATTATCCTTCGCCTTACGGCAGTTATAACGAACTGCAATTGTATCCGCATGTTCTTGCTTCGACTATCTGCCCTTCAACTGCTCGCGGAACAATAATTTATGATTCAAGCGATGATGCCTTAAAGGTCTGTAACGGCTCTAGCTGGGTTAGTGTTGGCGGCACCACTGCTGCGCCTACAGGAGATGTTAATGCGCCAGGAAATACATGGGGATCTTGTGCCTGGAAAACAGTGCCAAGCGGCAGCAGAAATTGGACATGCGACAACGGTGAGTTTGTGGCCGGCATAGGCTATGAAGGCACCGTGTGGACTTCGGTTACGGACGATGAGGTGTACCCTGAGGTCAATCAGCTATATTGCTGCAAGATTTAACCTAACTTTTTATTTGACATAGGGTTTAATTCCTGCTAAAATCAGTCCAATCTAAGTTTACGGTGCGTAGTAAACGTAAACTTATGATTGAACTGCCCCCGTAGGGGGATATATAACTTTCAAAAGCCAACCACCGCTAGGTTAACCTACCGACAGGTAATTAGGGAGCTCAATATGGCAAGTTTCGGCAAAGTCTTATCTCGTCTTATTAACTATGTCCTCGGTTTATTCTCCAATGATATGGGTATTGATCTGGGCACTGCCACGACCTTGGTTTTTGTCAAGGGCGAAGGGGTGGTTTTGTGCGAGCCGTCGGTTGTGGCTATTGAGCGGGGGACTTCCCATGTTCTGGCTGTTGGTGAAGAGGCAAAGCGCATGCTTGGCCGCACACCCGGCAATATCATCGCTATCCGCCCCATGAAAGACGGGGTTATCGC
Organism: uncultured Planctomycetales bacterium; assembly: GCA_964354795.1. Lineage (GTDB taxonomy): Bacteria > Omnitrophota > Gorgyraeia > Gygaellales > Profunditerraquicolaceae > JAPLLR01. Next base: position 12,638 of record CAYHBB010000032.1, read on the forward strand.
GGATTTTGAGATCACCGAAGCGATGTTACGCTATTTCATAAAAAAGGTGCACCATCGTCGGGTACTGGTCAGGCCGAGGATCGTAATCGCCATACCTTCCGGGATCACGGAAGTGGAAAAACGCGCCGTAAAAGATTCCGCTGAACGAGCCGGTGCGCGCGAGGTATTTCTGATCGAAGGGCCGATTGCCGCGGCTATCGGCGTTGGTTTGCCGATACAGGACCCGGTGGGCAACATGATCATTGATATCGGAGGAGGCACCACGGAAATCGCCGTTATTTCGTTAGCCGGGACAGTATTCTCGCGCTCCTTACGCATCGGTTGAGACGAGATGGACGAGGCTGTCATTGAATATTTGAAGAAGACTTATAATCTTATGGTCGGCGAGCGTACTTCCGAAGAAATAAAGATTAAGATCGGGTCTGCGTATCCCTTGGAAGAAGAGATGACTATGGAAGTAAGGGGGAGGGATCTGGTAGCCGGCTTGCCTAAGACTATCACTATTACCTCCGAAGAGATCCGCGAGGCGTTGCAGGAACCGGTGCGGGCTATTCTTGAATCTACGAAGATCGCTCTTGAGCGCACTCCTCCGGAACTCGCTGCTGATCTTATTGAGCATGGTATTGTCATGGCCGGAGGCGGATCGCTTTTGAAGGGTTTGGATAAGCTTATATCTGAAGAGACAGGCCTGCCGGTTCATATTGCCGAAGATCCTTTGACCGCGGTCGCTAACGGAACAGGTAAAGTATTGAACGAGATCAAGTACCTCAAAAAAGTCACCGTCCCTGTTAAAGCCGAAACACATGGATAACCGATAGATCCCGCTTTACCCTTAAGATGTGCTTAAAGCAAAAAAGAAATCCCTCATAATTGCCGCTTTTTGTATTTGCCTGGTACTATTCCTCTCATTTGTAATATCCGCGATACGCGCACCGCTAACCGACACTTTTTCCCAGCCGTTTAATCTTATTAACGTTATCCAGCGGGAGATCGGCGGGTTTATATTTTATCATCGCAACTACATAAAAAATGAAATGCTTTGCAAAGAAAACGATTTCCTGCGCAGTAAGCTCATTGCTTTTGCCGAAACCGTGCAGGAGAACAATCGTTTAAAAGATTTGCTTACTCTTAAGAAAGAGACGCCTTTTAAGGTCATACCCGCACATGTCATCGGCCGCAGCGCCGACAGCTGGAGTTCCGTAGTCATGGTTGATAAGGGGGCAAATAGCGGGATAAAGCGGGGGATGGTGGCGATAAGTTTCTTAGGCCTGATAGGCCGGGTGAGCGAAGTGACCGCGTTTACCAGCAAGGTCACCCTGATCAATGATCCGAATATTTCTGTTTCTGCGATGCTGCAGCGTTCTCGCCAGGAGGGGCTTGTTTCCGGCACACTTGGTAATTATCTGATGATGCGATATTTACCCGAGGATGTTGACGCCAAGGTCGGCGATATTGTGGTGACTTCCGGGCTAAATGAGTTATACCCGAAGGGCGTACTCATCGGGACGGTGGTCGAGATCAATAAGGAATTTTCAGGCCTTAGCCGCTACGCGATTGTCAAGCCTGCAGTGACGCTTTCCGGAGTGGAAGAACTTCTGATCGTGATACAATGAAAAAATGGGTGTTTTTTCTGGTTATTTTTGTCTGCGCTTTGCTGCAGCCTACAGTCTTGAATTCCATAAGATTCTTCGGGGTCAAACCGGATTTATTATTGATATGTGTGGTCATTGCTGCCTTAGAGTTTGAGGTAAGGTGGGCTCTTATTTTAAGCGTTTCAGCCGGGCTTTTTAAGGATTCACTTGGAGTGCAGTCATTCGGATTCAACGCGATATTGTTCGGGCTCTGGTCGGTATTGATCATCCGGCTAAAGCGCGATATATCTTTTGATAATCTCTACATGGTTGCTGCGCTTACGGCGGTTGTAACGCTGGCCCATCACCTGCTGGTCGGCTTGGCGTTGGTTTACTTTGGCAGCTTTATCCCGCTCGGGATCTTTGTGCGCATTATAATCATTGAAACTTTCTACACAGCTCTCTGCCTGCCGCTTCTTAAAAAAGCAGTCTCACTATGAATAGGTCCAGGATAGTCATTGTATTTGTAGCTTTGATGTTTCTTGCCCTTTTTTTGGGTCTGGTAAACCTTACGGTTATCAGGGGTAGGAAATATAAGGAGCTAAGTAACAAGAATTGCATCCGTCTTCTTCCCCAGCCGGGAGCGAGGGGAAAGATCATGGACCGTGCCGGTAATGTGATCGTGGATAATAAACTTTCTTATGAAGTGCTTATACTTACGCGTAATAACGCCGCGGTTCTAAAAGTATTGGATGATGTGGCGCGTGTCCTTGGGGTAAATCCCGACGAGCTTAGGGAAACGTTTAAGAAAAGTTATTTGAATTCATCCGTCCCAACTCCGATAGCCAGGAACATCGATTTAAAACAGGCGATCGCCCTTGAGGAGCTTAAGAGCGAGATCCCCGGGATCATGATCCATCCGAATCCGGTGCGTCGTTATCCTTATGGGTCTCTTGCCTGTCATATCTTGGGGTATCTGAATGAAATAGACCGCTGGCGCCTGACAAACTTAGAGGATTACGGTTATAAGACAAAAGATATCGTGGGTTTCGGCGGAGTCGAGGAAAAATACGATTATTATCTGCGCCAGGAAGAGGGCGGTCTGTCGGTGGAGGTCGATCACCGGGGAAGATTTACCCGGGTGCTGGGCTTCAGGCCTCCTTATAACGGCAGGGATATCCAGCTGACTTTAAATTTAAAGGTCCAGAAAATAGTGGAAGGCAGTCTTGCGGGTAGAAAAGGGTGCGCGGTGATCATGGATCCTTTTACCGGAGAGGTGATTGCTATGGCCAGTTTTCCGAATTTCAGCCCGTCTGTTTTTATCGAGCGGCCTGCCGGAGCTATCAGTCGGATGTTTTCTGACCCCGATGGCCCGTTTATCAACCGTGCGGTGGCAAGCGTCTATCCTGCCGGTTCGATCTTCAAGCCGATCGTGGCAGCCGCAGGCCTTGAAACAGGTAAAATAAATCCTCATACCGTATTTGTATGCACCGGGGCGACTATGGTGGGAGGGAGAGATTTCAAGTGCTGGAATGTACACGGCCAGCAGGATTTGACACTGGCGCTTGCTGACTCCTGTGATACTTATTTTTATCACACTGGTTTGCTTTTGGGTGCGCAGAATATGTACGAGTATGCGCTTAAGTTTGGGCTCTCACGGTCCACGGGTTTTGAGCTGCCTAATGAGTCCGCAGGGCTTATACCAAATCCTATGTGGAAGAAGATCCGCAGGTTTAAGGGCTGGTATGACGGAGATACGGCTAATTTAAGCATCGGCCAGGGTGATGTCCTGGTTTCGCCTCTTCAGATGGTACGCATGATCTCGGTTTTTGCCAATAACGGGACATTGGTCACTCCTTATATAGTCAAGTCTGTCGACGGAAAAGATTTATCTGTATATCGGGCAAGACAGGCGACTAAAGTTGCGATCAAAGATACTACAATGGATAGTGTCAGGGAGGGGATGCGTCAGGTGGTAGTGTGTCCTACCGGCACAGCAAGTGTTTTGGCTGCGCTTTCCGTGCCGGTGGCCGGTAAAACCGGTACAGCCCAGGCCCCGCCCGGACTGTCGCATGGGTGGTTTGTAGGATATTTTCCCTACAAGAGCCCAAGATATGCTATTTGCGTGTTATTAGAGCATGGTGGTTCAGGTTATGCGGCAACCGTAGTAGCAAAACAGATAATTGAGGAGATGGTTAAAGAGGGGCTTATATGAAAAAGTCGCAGCTGACAATTTTGTTATTAGCCGTCGCCATCGCTGTCTGCGGGGTCCTTTCAATTTATAGCAGCACCTGTCAGAAGGAAGGGCAGTTGTGGCAGTCGATTTATCAGCGTCAGATCATCTGGATAATCCTGGGGGTGTTTCTTTATATAGTGATCTCCAATTCTAATTACCGCCGGCTTTGGGACTGGACATACGTGATCTACGCTCTAACGCTTATTTTTCTGCTGTTGGTTTTTATACTCGGAGCGGTGCGGCTGGGCGCGCAGCGCTGGATAAGATTCTCCTGGTTTAATTTTCAGCCTTCGGAATTTGCCAAGCTCATTTTAGTCATATTCTTGGCGCGGTATTTTAGTAAGAAATCCGTTGATGATATTGCGCTCCCCTCCAGACGTTTCGGGATCATCTTGGGTATTATACTGCCATTTATTTATGTGGCTATCCCCATGTTCCTGATCATCGAACAGCCGGATCTGGGCAGCGGCCTGATGATCCTTTTTATTTTTATCGCCGTGCTCTACATAACCGGGGTGAGACTACGCTATATCTTTACTTTTCTGCTGGTCATGTTTTTGCCCGTACCTTTTTTGTGGAATTTCCTGAGGGATTACCAGAAAGACAGGCTTTTAGTATTCTTAAATCCCAATATCGATCCTCTCGGGGCAGGGTACACGGTGATCCAGTCAAAGATCGCCATCGGCTCAAGCGGTTTATTCGGCAAGGGGTGGCTGGCGGGGACCCAGAGCCAGCTGTATTTCCTTCCGGAGTCGCATACGGATTTTATCTTTGCCACGTTTACGGAGGAATGGGGCCTGGCAGGTAGCGTGCTCTTGCTTCTTTTGTATTTTCTGCTTATCCGTCAGGGTTTCAGTATCGCAAGCCGCACCAGAGATTCTTTTGGAAAACTATTGGCCTACGGGATCTGCCTGATGCTGGCTATTCAGATATTTACCAATGTGGCAATGAACATGGGGATTGCTCCGGTGGTGGGCCTGCCTTTGCCTTTGATGAGCTACGGCGGTTCATCAGTAATGGTTACTTTTATCTCCCTTGCGATACTGGCTAATGTTGACCGTACCCGCGCAGTTTTCTAAAAATATGTTAGAAGAACTCCTTTTACAAGTAAATAAGCCCGCACGCTATATAGGCGAAGAGTGGAACGTATCGCGCAAGGCTTTCGAGGATGCCGCGATAAAATTTGCTTTGAGTTTTCCTGATCTGTATGAAGTGGGGATGAGCAACCTTGGGATCAGAATAATCTATGGTATTCTCAACAGCCAGCCGGATATTGTCTGCGAGCGGGTTTTTTCCGTTAACGACGACCTGGAAGAAAAGCTGAGGCAGGAAGCAAGAAGTATTTTTTCTCTTGAGTCAAAGAAGCCCCTGAAAGATTTTGACCTCGTCGGGTTTTCCCTTGGCTCCGAGCTTGGATTTACCAACGTATTGCGCATACTGGATCTGGGTTTTATTCCGTTAAAGGCGGCTGAGCGCGACAAGTCTTATCCTTTGGTGATCGCCGGGGGCGCTTGTTCGATGAACCCCGAGCCGATGCATGAGTTTGTCGATTGCTTCATGATAGGAGAGGTTGAAGAATCGATCCTGGAATTTATCGCAGTTTACCGCGAGTATATGGATAAGTTTAGTTCAGGCGCGATGAGTAAGGAGGAGCTGTTGATCCGGCTTGCGCAGGTCCAAGGCGTGTATTGTCCGTCGCTTTACGAAGTGCGCTACGGCGAGGGCGGGTGTATCAAAGAATTTAAGCCGAGATTCCCCGGATTGCCAGCAGAAATAAAAAAGCGCTTTGTACGTAATCTTGACCAGTCATATTTTCCGGTCGATTGGCTGGTGCCGTATATTCAGGTGGTTCATGACCGCGTGCCCATTGAAGTCATGCGCGGCTGCCCTAACCGCTGTCGCTTTTGTCAGGCAAGATCCCAGTATGCCCCGCTTCGTTTTCGCAGCCACAAACAGATAGTAGATCTTGCGCAGTGCGCTTATAAGTCTAGCGGTTATGAAGAGTTGTCTTTGATCGGGCTTTCGGTGAGCGACTATCCTGACATTGGCAAGGTGTTGGAAGATCTTAATAAATTATTCCAGGGAAAGGGCATCTCTTTGTCTTTGCCGTCGATAAAGGCAAAGGCGGAAGTGGGGAATCTCTCATCTATCATCGCCCGGGTCAAGAAGACCGGCCTGACCTTTGCCCCTGAGGCCGGCTCAGAGCGTCTACGGAATATGCTGGCAAAGGATTTTAATGAGCAGGGTTTCTTTCAGGCCCTGGAAGAGGCGTATCAGTCCGGGTATCAGCATGTGAAGCTTTATTTTATGATCGGCCTTCCCGGTGAAGAGGCGAGCGACCTTGATGCGATCATCGATTTCTCCGTACGGGTCTCGGAATTAAGCAGGAAGGTGGCCGGCCGTCCGGCGCAGGTGAATATCAGCATAAATACGCTGATTCCCAAGCCGCATACGGCATTTCAGTGGTGTGGTATGGATCCTCAGGATTCGATGAAGAATAAACAGGATTATCTTAGGAGTAAGACAAGAAACAAGCGCCTGAAGCTGAGTTTTCATAATCGCAGCATGAGTTTTTTGGAGGGAGTGCTTTCCCGGGGAGATAGAAGGTTAAGCCAAGTTATTTTATCCGCTTTCAAGAATGGCGCAAGATTCGACGCCTGGGGCGACCGTTTCTCTATTGATAAATGGATGGAGGCTTTCAAGGAATCACAGGTCGACCCTGAGTCATATCTTAAAGGAAGACAGCCTGATGGGGTCTTGCCCTGGGATTTTATCGATGTGGGTTTAGATAGAGAATCACTGCGTCAGGAGTATAATAAAATATTGCAATAGAAGAGGTTAGGTGATATTATTAATGAGTGCTAAGCTTATGGAACCGCCCCAAAGGGGTAGGCGAATATAAGGCCCTTCTTTATCGGATAAGAAGGCCTACCCCTGTGGGGTAAGCTTATGCACGAATTATCCCCTATCATTTAAATGTAGGGGGAAGCGCTTATTAATGGAGGTAATTATGCCTAAAAAACAAATGATGTCTTTATCTTCCCGTAGCCTCAGATATAAATTAAAAATCGCTTTTACCCTCATGACTATCCTGCCCCTGCTGGTTTCTCTTTATATCATCATGAATTACTCGAATGTTCCCGGTCCGGCAAAAATTTATGTATTTATTCTGATGTCTATCAGTGTGGCCATTGCCGTGGTCGGGTTTATGATTATAAAAGAAGTCTCTGATCGTCTCATTTCGGTGACTGCCGCGGCAAAATCCATAGCCCTTGACGGGAGTCCCGAAGATTCCTCTGTAGGGCATATGGATGAAGTCGGTGATCTAAGCGATGCCCTTAGCCAGATGACCCAGCGTATTCGTAGCAATATGGATGAGCTTAAGGTTTACAGCGAAAAGACCAAAGAGATCAATATCGAGACCCAGCAGCGGGTGATGATGCTTTCCGGGCTTTTACAGATCAGCTCGCTTATCTCTTTGGGCGCGCGCCTGGACGACATCATTAAAGTCATTTCCGAGAAAGCCAGACTTTTGGCGACCTCCGATTCCGCATATCTGTTATTCAGGGAGGAGAATCAGGAAGCTTTTTATATGAAGACTGCCGACGGGGTGAATGTGCAGCAGTTGTTGAAGATAAATATCGACCCTAAGGACGACCTCTTTGGCAGGGTGGCCAGGACTAATAAGCCGCTGGTCTTGGATACCGAGAATTCCGCTCCGGAAGAGATCCTGAATAATTTCTTTGAGAAATTCGGTTTAAAAAACACCATTGCGCTGCCGGTTTATTTGATGGGAAGGGTTATGGCTATTTTGGGCATAGGAAACACCAGGGAGTCGTTTACTTACAGTAAGGAGGACCTTGAGCTTCTGGATATCTTCGCTAAGCAGATATCTATAGCGCTTGAGAATAACCTTCTTATGCATAGGGTAGAGACGCTCGAGATTAAAGATGCGCTCACCGGGGCTTATAACGAAGGTTTTATCCGTAATCGCCTGCAGGAAGAGATCAAGAGGGCTATCACCTATCAGCGACCTTGTTCGTTCGTGATGTTCAATATCGATAATTTCCAGAAGTACCGTCAGGAGTTCGGCACTCTGCAGGCTGAGGCTATTCTTAAGCGGGTTTCTACAATTGTGCGCGATTCGGTTTCAGAGATCGACCGCGTGGGCAGGACCGGAGGCAATGAGTTTGCAATAGTGCTGCCGGAAAAGAACAAGCGTAAGGCGCAGGACTTGGCGGAGGATATCCGTAAGAAAATCGAGTATACCTTTATGGAAGAGCGTGATCCTTCCAAGCGCCTGACTATCAGCGGAGGGGTCAGCGAGAACCCTCTTGACGGCATCAGCGCTGAAGAGCTTATTATTAAGGCGCGCGAGCTTGTGGATTTGGCCAAGAAGCAGGGAAAAAACAGGATCCTCGGATTGAAGGAACCTCCGACATGCCTATAAGAAGGATTATTAGTAAACAATTGGGCGAGTTGCTTATTGAGCGCGGCATTCTTACTCAGCGCCAGCTTGAGAAGGCTTTGATGGTGCAGCGCGAGCGGGGTGGGCTAATAGGTGAGCTGATCGTGGAATTAGGGTTTGCCAAGGAGGAGGATATTGCCCAGGCGTTGACTGTGCAGTATGGATTCCCTTATTTGCCGCTTACAAATTATGAGATCTCATCCGATATCGCCGCCATTATTCCTGCGCGTGTAGCCAGGCAGTATATGCTTATTCCGGTGGATAAGATAGGCAATAACGTGAGTGTGGCCATGTCTAACCCGCTTAATGTGCAGGCCATCGAAGACCTGGAGTTGTTGACCGGCTGCAATATTCAGACTTTTGTTTCGACATCTTCCGACATAAAAAGGGAGATCGAGAAATATTATAAGGACAAGGAGTAAACGGTAAGGTATCAGAGTGTCAAAGTGTCATGGTGTCAGGGTAAAAACTTTGATACTTTGACACCTTGATACATTGATACTTTTTTTATTATGATATCACTCAAAGAGCGTCTGAGAGAAGTCCTGATTAACAATAAGTATCTGACTCAAGGTGAGTTAGATGAGGCGCTTATCGTCCAGAAGGAAAAAGGCGGGCGCCTGAGCGATATCATTATTGAGCTTAAGTTTATCAAAGAAAGCGAGCTTTTGCTTATCTTGAGCGAAGGCTTGGGCTTGCCTCTCATAGATCTGAAGCGTTTCAAGGTTGCCCCCGAGATCATCAAGCTTATCCCCATAGAAGTTGCCCGCCATTATCAGATCATCTTACTTTCTAAGATCGGTGATGTGGTTACTTTGGCCATGGCAGATCCCCTGAATATCTTTGCCATAGACCATGTAGAGGCGCTCACCGGTTACAAGATCAATCCGATCATTTCTTCGAGCCAGGATATAGCGCAGGCTATTGAATTGGGCTATCCGGATGCCACCAAAGGTATTATCGACGACCTGGTTAAAGAGATCTCGGTTTCCTCTATCGAGCTGATCCAGGAGGAACGGGAAGTCCTGCCCAGCGACCAGGAGCTGGCGCGTATCAGCCATGAGGCTCCGATTATTCAGATCACCAATATGCTTCTTGAGCAGGGGGTGAAGAAGAAATCGTCTGATATTCTTATCGAGCCGTTTGAGAAGAAGCTGCGGGTGAGGTTGCGTATTGACGGTGTGCTTCAAGAAGAGAAATCTCCCCCCAAGAGCATGCACGCATCTATCGTCTCGCGTATCAAGGTCATGTCGGATCTTGATATATCGGAGCACCGCCTGCCTCAGGACGGAAGGTTTAAAGTCAGGCTTTCCGGTAGGGAGGTGGATTTTCGCGTATCCATACTTCCGTCAAGTTTTGGCGAGAAGGTGGCGGTGCGTGTGCTGGATAAATCTCAGGCTATGCTGGATATCGAGAGGTTGGGTTTTAGCGAAGATGCTGTCTCAAAGCTCAAGAAAGTCTCTCAGCTTCCACATGGCATGATCCTAGCCACCGGTCCTACGGGAAGCGGAAAGACTACTACGCTTTACTCGGTACTGAAGTTTATTGATTCTCCGGAAAAGAATATCGTGACAGTCGAAGATCCGGTAGAATACCAGCTGGAGGGGATCAATCAAGTGACCGCGCGGCCGGAGATCGGGTTGACCTTTGCCGCGTCACTTCGTTCAATACTGCGCCAGGATCCCAACATCATCATGATCGGTGAGATCCGCGATTTTGAGACTGTGGATATCGCCATAAAGAGCGCTTTGACCGGGCACTTGGTGCTGTCAACTTTGCATACCACCACAGCTCCGGGAGCTATCGTGCGTTTAGTGAACATGGGTGTTGAGCCTTACATGATCAATTCTTCTCTTGTATGTGTGATGGCCCAGAGGCTTTTACGTAAGCTCTGCGAGCATTGTAAGGAGAGATACGTGCTGAAGAGGGATATAGTGGAAAGCCTTAAGCTTGATTTTTCAAAGGTCAAGTCGCCGGAGTTATTTCGCGCGAAAGGCTGCCCGCGCTGTTTTAACATGGGGTATAGTTCGCGTATAGGCATTGCCGAGGTCTTGCTTATCAGTCCGGTAGTGCGCGACCTGATATTGACCCATGCGCAGGAGCGTTTAATCAAGGATCAGGCGCGCAGGGAAGGCATGCGCACTCTCAGGGAAGAGGGGTTGAGTGCGGTCATGCGCGGCTTGACTACTTTGGAAGAAGTGTTGCGCGTTACAGCACCGGATGAGTAAAACTTATGGCTACTTTAAAAGAAACCATAATCGATATTTTGCTTAAAAGCAATCGGCTTAATAAAGAGCAGCTTGAGCGCGCCCTTCAGATACAGCATGAGAAGGGAGTGCCTCTACGCAAGGTGCTGGTAGAGCAGGGGTTTATCCAGGAAGAGGCCCTGCTTTCCCTTTTGTCAGAGCATCTGTATATGCCGACGCTGCGACTTGCTAAATTCAAATTTGATTCCGCTATAATCAGCCTAGTGCCGGAGCGCATGGCCCGCCTTTATAATCTTATTCCATTGTCCAAGATCGGCAACACCATCACTATTTCCATGTCGGACCCGCTTAATATATTCGCGCTCGATGACTTAAAGGCGCTTACCAGCTGCGGCATCGATACCGTATTAAGCCCTGATGATGAAATCAGCAGGGCAATTGATATGCAGTATAGCCGGGAGTCAAAGAATATTCAGGAAATACTTGATGAGGAGACTACGCTTGAGACAGTCTCTGAAAAAGGCGAACAGGTGCAGTCAGCTCAGGATGAGATCGATCTTTCCGGCGTGGTAAAGGAAAGCGAGAAGGCGCCTATCGTCAAGCTGGTCGATATGATGTTGTCGCAGGCGCTTAAGAAACGCGCATCCGATATCCATATTGAGCCTGAGGTCGACTGTTTGCGGGTGCGCTACCGTATAGACGGTTCTCTTCACGAGGTTTTTAAGATCCCCAAAGCGAATCAGAACGCCATCCTGGCGAGGTTGAAGATCATTTCCAATCTGGATATAACCGAGAATCGCATCCCTCAGGACGGCCGTTTCAAGGTGCGCTTTGAAAGCAAGGAAGTGGATTTTCGGGTTTCAGCGCTTCCTACCACGTTCGGCCAGAAATTTGTCCTGCGCGCTCTGGATAAATCCAATCTTTCTATTGGGCTGGATAAGCTGGGGTTTTCCGAGCAGCCGGAGAGGATCTTTAAGGAAGCTATAGCTAAGCCCTACGGGATGATTTTGGTCACCGGTCCGACAGGGTCAGGAAAATCCACAACTCTTTATTCTGTCATTACCCAGTTGAATACTCCGGAGCGTAACATCATTACAGTCGAAGATCCGGTTGAATATCAGATTGAAGGCATTACCCAGATCCAGGTGCGCCCGGATATCGGACTAGATTTTGCTTCCGGGTTGCGCTCTCTTCTTCGTCAAAGCCCGGATATAATCATGATCGGGGAGATTCGCGACTCCGAGACAGCGGACATCGCGATCAAAGCGTCATTGACCGGTCAGCTGGCGTTATCTACATTGCACACCAACGACGCCATCACCAGTATCACCCGTCTTATCGATATGGGGGTGGAGCCGTTTCTGGTGGCTTCCAGTTTGGTGATGCTTTGTGCCCAGCGCCTGGCGCGCAAGATGTGCACGCAGTGCCGCAAGCCTGTAAATATTCCGGAAAGCTATCTCAAAGAGATCGGATTCAGGGAAAAGGCAAGTTTTTATGAGTCAGAGGGATGTAAATATTGCAATAATACCGGTTTTTATGGTAGAGTAGCTATTCTGGAAGCGATTCTTATAGATGACGTTATGCGCGAAATGATCATTAAGCGCGCATCGATTGACGAGATAAAGAAATACGCCATAGAGAAGTGCTCAATGATGACGCTTAGAGACGACGCTTTTTTAAAGGTCAGGCAGGAGCTGACTACTCTCAACGAGGCGATACGCATTACCACGGAGGAGTAACATAAGATGAAGGAGTTAAGCAGGGCCCTAATCATTTCTGATGACGAGCAGATATCGCGGTATCTGCGGGAGCAGCTGATCATTGACGGCGGATTTCAGGTGATTTTTGAGAATTCAAGCCACGGAGGCCTGACCGCGTTAAAGGCCGACAGCTTTGATATTGTGATTATGCGTTACGCCATGCCGGATATGAGCTCGGCAGAGTTGATCAAGGGGATAAAGAAGGCTGACCCCGACGCTATTATTATCGCTTTTCTTGAAGACCATGACCAGCAGGTGATCGCCGAGATTTTCAAGCTAGGGGTCTATGATTTTATCAGCAAGCCGGTAAATGTGGAAAAGCTACTTTTTCTTGTGAACAAGGGCATAGAGCTGCATTCTCTGATGGCGGCAAACCGTAAGCTTGGAGACGGGCTTAAAGAGAATAACACCTCTTTGCAAAAGCAGAATCTTTTGCTTGCTAAGAGGATTGAGGAGTCAACCCGCAATCTGACCCGGCTTTATGAAGATTTGCGCTCGACTTACATGCGCACGATCAAGGCTCTGGCGCAGGCGATCGAAGCCCGGGATTCCTATACCCACAGCCATTCCGAGAACGTGGCGCACATCGCGGTGGCTATTGCTACGCAGATGGGCTTATCCAGCGTAGAGGTGGAAACAGTCAGAGAGGCCTGCGAACTGCATGATCTGGGCAAGATCGGCATAGGGGACGCGGTCCTGCTTAAACCTTCGTCTTTAACTCCCCAGGAGTGGGAGCAGGTTAAAAAGCACCCTATGACCGGAGCCCAGATACTTGAGCCGTTGACATTCTTGAATGATGTCATTGAGCTGGTGCGTCAGCATCATGAGCATTTTGACGGAACCGGATATCCTGAGGGTAGAAAAGGCGATGATATACTGCTGGGCGCGCGCATCCTTCATGTGGCGGATGCGTATGAGGCGATGACCTCGGCGCGCTCTTACAGGAAAGTTCCCTTTACCAAGGAAGCGGCTATCGCAGAGATAGTCAAGCACAGGGGCACTCAGTTTGATCCGCAGGTTGTAGATGCCTTTTTAAAAATCGTGGATAGGCTATAACTATGAATATCTATCAATATACCGCAAAGGATAAAAGCGGCAACACTATTGTGGGAGAATTGGAGGCAAGTGCTGAGTTGGAAGTCGCCGATGCTCTGCATAAGAAGGAGCTGATCGTAGTCAAAGTCGAGCTGACTAATAAAAAGGCGGCTTCTCGAGCAAAGAGCAAGAAGGTCAAGCTGGACGATCTGGTCATTTTCTCCCGGCAGCTGGCGACCATGATTGACGCCGGCATTCCGCTAGTACACGCTTTGGGTATACTTTCCGAGCAGATCGAAAACAAGGGGTTTAAGGAAGTGATCGTGCGCGTGCGTCAGGATATCGAGGCAGGGGCGAGCTTCTCGGATTCGCTGGCAAAGCATCCGGCGATATTCTCCGAACTCTTTATAAACATGACTAAGGCGGGGGAGACTTCAGGCACGTTGGATGAGGTTCTGGATAGGCTGGCTTCGTATTTAGAGAAATCCGCGGCTCTTAACCGTAAGATCAAGTCCAGCCTTGTGTATCCGGCAGTGGTAGTGAGTATGGCTGTATTGATCACTATTTTTCTTTTGCTTAAAGTAGTCCCCACGTTTAAGGGCATATTTGATACCCTTGGCGGAAAGCTGCCTTTTCCCACCCTTGTGCTTATCGGAATAAGCGACCTGTTCAGGAAATTTTTTATTTTTACGGTGATTGTCGTTGGCGTTCTGGTCTTTGTCGTGAAGAAGTATTTGAGCACAGAGAGGGGCACATATGTTTTTGATAACTTTAAATTAAAAGCGCTTGTTTTGGGCCCGTTGTTTAAGAAGCTTGCCGTGGCGAAGTTTTCCCGTACATTTTCTACGCTGGCAAAAAGCGGCGTTTCTATTTTAAGCGCTTTGGAGATTGTCAGTAAGACATCCGGCAACAAGATAGTGGAGGAGGCGATCATTAGCTGCTCCAATAGCGTGCGAGACGGCGAGTCCATCGCCAAGCCGTTGTCAAAAAGCGGGGTTTTCCCGCCGATGGTCACCCGCATGATCAGCGTGGGGGAGCAGACTGGCCAGCTGGAGAAGATGCTTTCCAAGATCGCGGATTTCTATGATGAGCAGGTGGATGTCGCGGCAAGTGCGCTTACCAGCTTGATTGAGCCTCTAGTCATCGCTTTTCTGGGTATCGTGATCGGCGGCATTGTCATCGCGCTGTTTTTACCCATCTTTAAGATTACGGAGTTGGTGGGCAAGTAGTTTCGCTGGAAATAAAGTAGTTTAAGTATCAATGAGTTACGTAAATTCGGGTCAAAAAAATAGTAAGAAAAATTACTTGACAAGAAGTAGTAATGTATTATACTTAATTACCCCTTGAGAGAAGGGGGAGTTTCACGCTATACTCATATCGTGAATACAATCCAAAGCGAAGTTGACATTATTAGGTAGTTAATTTAATCGACCGAAGAGACGCCTAAAATTTTGCGTCCCGAGATTCTGTCGGGACGCTTTTATTTTGCTTGTGCGGCCTAACTGGCGGCACAAGCACCTGCCGTCCACGGCAGGGCTCACAAATAGATTTGTAATTATCGCTCTTTTACAATTGAATAGCCAAGTGTGAGGCCTGAAAATCGCAAGGTTTTCATGGTCAATTTATTGAGCAATCGCTCCGAGATTCCCTTAGGGGAGTTAAGGAGCAAAAACGAAAAGTAAATCATTTAGAGCCATTATTCTAATTTCTACGGAAAAATAAATTTTTCGGAGAGTTTGATCCTGGCTCAGAGTGAACGCTGGCGGCGTAGATTAGGCATGCAAGTCGAGCGATAATCTGGCTGGAGAGGTTGAAGCCGCAAGGCAGATGCCAATTCGGCTGGAATTATAGCGGCAGACTGGCGAGGAACACGTGAGCAATCTACCTTCAATTCGGGGATAGCTTCGCGAAAGTGGAGGTAATACCCGATGTGTTAAAAGGGGCGCAGGCCCTTTTTAGTAAAGATGGTCGCAAGATTGTTGGTTGAAGATGAGCTCGCGTCCTATCAGCTAGTTGGTGGGGTAACGGCCTACCAAGGCTTTTGACGGGTAGCTGGCTTGAGAGAGTGGTCAGCCGCATGGGGACTGAGACACTGCCCCAACTCCTACGGGAGGCTGCAGTCGAGGATATTTAGCAATGGGGGAAACCCTGACTATGTGACGCCGCGTGAGGGATGAAGGCCTTCGGGTCGTAAACCTCTTTCGACAGGAAAGAAACCTCCGGTTAACTGCCGGAGCTGACGGTACCTGGAGAAGAAGCCATGGCTAACTCTGGGCCAGCAGCCGCGGTAATACAGAGATGGCGAGCGTTACTCGGATTTATTGGGTGTAAAGGGCAGGTAGGCGTTCTGTCGTGTGAGAAGTGAAATCCTGTGGCTTA
>CAYHBB010000033.1:0-35302 GCA_964354795.1 uncultured Planctomycetales bacterium
GTATAGATCATTTAAAACTCTATCAGCTGCAAAAGTACCTAAAAAATGAAATTTAGCCTAGTGCACAAAATTTTGTCTTAACTCATTCATAATTATACTTTTAGGTAAATTACGTGCCATAAACTTGAGAAAGCTTCAAAAAAATAAAGGGAGACAAAGATTACAAACCTTGCCTCCCTCCAACCTCTTCTCTATCGTTTTCTAGCCTTAATTTTTAATATTTTTAAGCTGTTTTTGCAAGTCCCAACCCTTGGGCTTCTGCTTAAGAATAAACCACTGCGCCCCGCCCTTTACCCAAGAATCCCGGAATTCAGCATAAGGCGACTGGTCAAACCCGAATTCAAAACCACAACAGGGGCATATTTCATAAGATGGCTCTCCCTGCTTATCATAAGGAGGCTCCTTTAAACCATCAAATCCGCATACCGGGCATATATATTTTCTATTCTTCATTGCCTTAGCCAATATTGGTAATCTGTCCTAAAATAGGTGCGAATCCTTCCATCGCGTGCCACCACCGCGAACTCTCCGGTGCTTGCCCTGTAATGCAAAACATCTCCGTTTGATCTTCTTTTTTCCAGCACATCATTATCCGGATTAACGCCCAAGAGCGCCCGCGCGCCTGCCAGATATTCCTCCTGCGAAATGTTGCCAAACTGATACCCGTGTTTCTGATAATGCGCCTGAAGCTGACCGGGAGCGAAATCCCCAACCTGAGCGCTGGAAACATAGCTCTTATTAGCCTCCAGAATATTCGGCGCTTGCGCTTCCTGCTGTGAGCATGAAAACGCACCCATGCATAGAAAAATAAGGAACAAATGTTTCAGGTGGAATCTGCGCATAGTAATTATTCTATCTTTTCCATCGGCTTACCACAACAAACCAATTCACCACCACCAACTTTGGTCACTGTCACTTCATTACCGCAGATAGAACACTTGAACTTCTCTCCTACCTTTTGCACCTTCATTTATACCTCCTAACAGAAAAAGTTTTGTCTATACATTCTAAACCTATGAAGTCAACAATTTCGGGTTCTGTTTCATTAAAATATAAACAAGACTAAACATTGCCACAACGTAAATTACTGCCAGCACAAGAGAAATGAAAAGAAAAGGTCTATCTTTTAGATCAGGCCTTAAATCATTTACCCTGGTTTTAACAACCCTATCCCCCATCCTCCTGCCTTCTTGTTTGTCATTGATCATTACAAAATACTCGATAAGCGGCAGAATTGGAATTGCCATAAAGATATTCCTAATTGACGCCTTGGTAATACTGGCAGGAGAATTAGACTCATCAATTATCTGCGTTCCCACCAAGTATTTACCAAAACTCTGTCCGTTAAAACTATCCTTAAATAAGATCAATAGCGCGTAAATTATCCAATAAATATTCATGGAAAACATTAATGATAAAACCATCCCGATAGCTGTAATTATTATCAAATCGATAAAGTACGCACACACTCTTTTATTCGGCCCCGGCATATTAAAATCCATCGTACCCTCCCTTTTAGCCTTTACTACTTTCCTTTGACTTCCTGATCTGAATCACTGCGATCAAGCTTATTATATACCCCAGGATCCCCGCGCACAAAGAAATTATAAAATAGCCCAGTAGCACCGGCAAAGCGATTTCCAGAACGCCTAACTTAAATAGATTCACCCAGTGAAAGTCCTTCAGGAATGCGCCCCAATCCTGATAAACTTTCTGCCACTCCAAATTCATGACAAAAGCACCGATCTTTACAGAAAGCGCGAAAGTAACGATACTTAGCCAGGTATTAGTCAGCAAGCTGCCTAGAAATGCCGCGGCCCGGTTAAGACGGAATAAAAACGCGCAGCATAGCGCCGCAATCGGTCCGGTGCCGGGAAGAATCCCTAAGAATACACCTAAACCAAAACCTAAAGCGATCTTCTGCGGCGTGTCATTGATCCTAAAAAGTTTAAGATAAACGAACTTAAAGAATCTCTGCAGCTTATTTCCTTCTTTTTTCTTCATCAACCAACACCCGTTTTAGTATTTTTCCTGTAGTGTTCTTGGGGAGCGCATTTCTAAACTCCACATACTTAGGAATTTTATAGCTAGCAAGCCTCTCCCGCAAATAATGAATCAACTCATGCTCCGTAGCCTTCTCTGCGTCCTTCAAGACCACGAACGCTTTAGGCACTTCGCCTTTATGGATATCCTCAATGCCAATGACCGCCGCTTCTTTTATTTTGGGATTCTGATACAAGACTTCCTCGATCTCCCGAGGGTAAACATTAAGCCCGCGCACATTGACCATTTCTTTTTTACGGCCCTCGATATAAACATAGCCTTCTTTATCGAATCTAGCCATATCGCCCGTATAAAGCCAACCGTCTTTGAGAGTTTCGGCGGTTGCTTCCTCGTGCTTTAAATACCCCTGCATAACATTCGGACCGCGCACCAAAAGCTCGCCGATTCCTCCGGCAGTCAGGTCGCTGCCTTTATCATCAACTATCTTTAGTTCGATATTTTCCGATAGGGACTTGCCGATTGACCCGGCCTTACGCTTTCTTAACGAGTTCAAGGTTACAACAGGTGCGGCTTCCGTAAGACCGTAACCTTCAAGCAAAGGCACTCGGAACTTCTTTTCAAAACCCCGCAAAGTCTCAACCGGAAGCGCAGCGGCCCCGGAAATACAGATCCTCACCGGATTAAAAAGCTTAATAATGGGAGTGTGAAACACTTTCGGAAGCTTCATATCTTTAAGAATGGTGAAAATTGATGGTATCGCCGGAAACACCGTGACCCGGTTCTTACGTATGGCCCGGATGACCCGCTTAAAAGGCTTAAGCGACTTCATGATCACTATCTTTGCCCCGACATATAGCGGCATATTCATACAGACCGTAGCGGCAAAGGAGTGAAACAACGGCAGGATACAAATAAAAGAATCCCTGCGGGTGACCATAATATTGCGCGAAGAATCCACTGCGTTAGAAATC
This sequence comes from uncultured Planctomycetales bacterium, assembly GCA_964354795.1. GTDB lineage: Bacteria > Omnitrophota > Gorgyraeia > Gygaellales > Profunditerraquicolaceae > JAPLLR01. The sequence goes on from CAYHBB010000033.1 coordinate 2,976, forward strand.
AGATTATCGTGCGAAAGCATCGCTCCCTTTGGATGGCCGGTTGTGCCTGAAGTATACAGAATCACCGCCAGGGCATGCGGATTTACCCTCACCCTTTGCAGGCTTACAGGATCATGCTTTCTTATCTTATGGATATCGATAACGTGGTCTTTGGCCTTAGCTGTGCAAATGATGTGCTTGAGGCTATCCACACGCAGCCGCAGCTCCTCAGCCAGATCCAGATACGGCCTGGAAGTGATAATGCATGTTGCTTCGCAATCCTCAAGGATAAAACGGGCTTCCTCGATCTTAAACATATAATTAATGGGAACAGCTACAGCACCTGCCTTAATTATCGCGTAATAGCTGATCACAAACTCCGGACAGTTATCTAAGAAAATAGCGACTCTATCCTGCTCTTTTATACCGAGTTCAATCAAGCCAGCTGCGATATGTTCGGTCAGCTCATTAAGCGCTCTATAGCTGATTTTCTTTGAGCCAAAGACAATCGCCGTGCGCCTTGGATGCTTATGCGCGCTGACTCTCAATAATTCAGATAAACTTTTAAGCTCCATATTTATCCTTGATATTAGGCTTTATGTGGATGCCGGCAAATCTTTCCAAACCCCCTGAATCCTGAGTCCAGCCATTATACAAGCCACACTTATGCATAGCTTCTTTAGCCTCCTCATATTCTTCTAGAGTTACCCTGCGGGAAATATCCGCAAACTCCTGCGCCTTGTAGTACGGCGTATACTGACTCATCAGACTAATATAAATCTCAGGCGACAGCTCCTGCGCGATAAATTTCATGATCTTTTCGGTTCCCGAGATATTATTTGGCAGCACAAGATGCCTGATGATCAAACCCCTCTTTATTATACCCTGATCATCCATATCCGCAATGCCTACCTGCCTTTGCATTTCTTTGACTGAAGCCTGATTATATTTAGGATATTCCGGGGCATTGGAATACTTCGCGCTCATCTCAGGATCAGCGTAACGCATGTCCGCAAGGTATATATCCACGATCCCATCCAGCAGCCTGATCATTTCCGGCAACTCATAACCGCCAGTATTGTAGACCAGCGGGATCTTTAAGCCTTTGGATATGGCTATATGCAAAGCTTTAAGTATCTGAGGCATTACGTGGGTAGGCGTGACTAAGTTGATATTATGACAGCCAAGGCTTTGTAACTCCAGCATAAAATCTGATAAATCCGCGGCCCTCACCTCTCTACCCTCCCCTGCCTGGCTGAATTCGTAGTTCTGGCAATAAACACAGTTCATATTGCAGTGGGAGAAAAAAATTGTGCCTGAGCCGCGCTCTCCGGAAATTGGCGGCTCTTCGCCATGATGAGGCATATAACTGCAGGCCTTGGCCTTTAATCCGGTTTTACAGAAACCTTTCTGGTCTTTCAGACGGTTTACCTTACACTGGCGCGGACAAATAGCGCAGCTCTCAAGCATTTTAAATACTTGTTCGATCAATCTCTCAAGCTTACCGCTATTAAAAGCATCCAGATAAGTTGGATACATTACTTTCTCACCTGCTTAAAATAAATCTCTCTGATTTTGGTGAATATTTCGATGTATTCAGGGGTGCGGTAGTCAGGGAAAGTCCACTCATGCCACTTAAAAACCTTGTCCCGATAAGACAAAGTCACTTCAGCGTGGATCCCGCGGCCGATATATATGCGATGGGAGAAATCTTTAGCTGAAGCCAGGACCAACTTAGGCAGATCAATGTAACCGGGATCGATGTTGATCAGGCGGCGGGAATCAGGTGAGAATTTCTTTTCAATGCTATTCGTAAAGACCTTGATAGCGGCAAGCTTCTGGGGCAGAATAAGCTTCTTAAAGCTGATAAATTTTCTTTTTAAGCCAATACCAAGCTCTTCCTGGTAATAATCGGTGTGGGCAAAGGGGAGGATTTTGCTTTGGAAGTCTAGCGGGCCATAATGATATTTAAGGATGGATTCTGATTTTGCGAGGATGGATCTATCTTTATAGATAAATCCGACGATAAGCTTTACGGAATGGGGCTTTCTGATTGAGCCCATGGCCTTAATTTATCAGGCGGTGACTTGATGGGTCAGGTATTGGCTGAGATACTGAGAAATCTTTTTTTTCTCGTCTTCTTTTATATTGTTAAAGAATATTGCGATATTGAAACCACCCCTTGACTCATCTTCAGTGCGCACAAGCACTCCCTTGCATTCGACTGTGTAGTTCTTTTTTCCGTGGTCGGTAGCCACCGGAAGGGATAATTTCACCGAAACCTTGGTAAAAGGAGGAATATATTTGGTGATATGGCAATAAGCCCCGATACAGCTGATGTTCTTAGTGGAGGTGACGAAACCGTATTTATCTACAGCGACTTTTATGGGAAGTTTATGATTGATACGGGGATGGACTCTACGTTCTCTTCCTTTAGGCATTATTTCTGCTCCCCTGCCCCTGCCTTGGATTTATCTAAGTAAGCGCGCCAGCAACGCTTGATGCAATAAAACTTGCCGTCACGGTAATATCTTCTAATCTTTCTAAGGGGCTTGTTGCAGCCCAGGCAATTTGTCTGAATTTCCACTACCGGTTTTTCCGCTTGCTTTGTTTCTTCTGCCATGATACTTACCTTTCCTTTCTAAAATTATCTTATAGCTGGTTCAACTGCATTCTGATGAAATCCATAAGGTATTCTTTTTGTGCGGGGTCAAATTCCAGGAACTGTATACCTACCCTGAATCTTTCGGAGTGAGGCAACGGAAGGCTCCAGGAGATCTTTCCCACTGCGTGCAAGACTTTGGAGAGCACATTGATCTCAAGGGAAACCAGGGTATCGGGAGAGAGAAACTCATTATTTACGAATCCGATCCCCACGAGGCTGATATCGTCGCAGATGGCGTTGTTGAAGTCCTGCGTGCCACGTATCTGATACCTTAACGCAGTCTTTAGCTTTGTCCGGCTAAACTCCCTACGTTCCTGAGGATTTATCTCCATCATAGTTAAAGCAAATATAACATATTCTGCCTACCGTGTCAACCTATTTACAAATCCGTCGATTCTGCTATAATAGATATCGAGGAGCCAAATGTACTGTCAATTTTACGGCCTAAGGGAACACCCTTTCAATGTGACATCTGACCCTGCCTTCTTTTTCTTAAGCAAGAAGCATAAGGAAGCCTTGTCCCACCTTTCCTACGGTGTTTCCCAGAGAAAAGGTATCCTGATCCTTACCGGCGAGGTCGGGACAGGCAAAACTACCCTCTGCCGCTATTTCTTAAGCCACTTAGGCAAAAAAGTAAAGACCGCCTTCATCCTTAACCCCTATTTTTCCGAAATGGAACTGCTGGAAGCCATCGTCAAAGACTTCGGCATCCGGGGCGCGTTCAGCTCGCGCTTAGCGCTGATCGCCCGGCTGAATAAATTCCTGCTTCGGGAGTCTCTGGCGGGTAACAATATAGTCCTGATTATTGATGAAGCGCAGAATTTAAATTCCAACCTGCTTGAGCAGGTACGCCTGCTCTCGAATCTTGAGACCGAGAAAGAAAAATTGCTGCAGGTGATCCTGGTGGGCCAGCCTGAGCTTACCCGCAGGCTCAACCTCCATGACCTGCGCCAGCTTGGCCAAAGGATCATGGTTCGCTTTCATATCTCGCCGTTAGAGCAGAGCGAGATCAAAAATTATATTAATCACCGCCTGAGCGTTGCGGGAAGCGCCGGAAGAATCGAATTCACTGATGAGGCAATACGGGCGATTTGGGAGTATTCTACCGGAACACCCCGCCTGATCAATACCCTTTGCGACAGAGCCCTGCTTGCCGGATTTGTCGCGGAAGCCGACACCATCGACATCCCTTTGGTAAATAGATGCATCGGTGAGCTAAGCAGCCACCTTACAGGAGAAGAAATACACCATGAGCATTATTTATGACGCCCTGAAAAAAGTCGAGCGCTCGACAAATAAGGATATTATTACCGAAGTAAATAAGAAACGTTCGGCAAGCAAATTAACCTCCTACCTGCTCTATGCATTAGTAGTCTGCGCCGGAATATTTGCCGCCAACATGATGTTTGGAATATTTTCTCCTGAGAAAACGGCTCCAGCACCCAAAGAAACAAAAATTGTTCCGCTTGCTACCGGCCTAAAAACCGCAAAAATAGCCAAACCCGCAGCCAAAGAAACCTTGGGCCCTGTCCCGCCGAAAGCAGCCCCGCCTGTGATAGTTGAAGCGAAGATCGAACCGATGATCCCCCCTCTCATGCTTAACGGCGTATTTTTCTCGAAAAATCAAGGCTATGCGCTGATCAACAACAAGGTGGTAAAGCAGGGTGATTCAGTGGAAGGGATAAAAGTAAGGAAGGTAAATCTTGATGATGTGGAGCTGGAAACCTCAACCGGGGTGAAATTCAAACTCACTACGCAAAGCCGCTAAAACCTTTTTTTCAACGACTCGGTAATAATCTTTAAAGGAACATTAGTTACGATCCTTACCCTGCCGATCGCGCGGATCAAAACAAACTTGTTTCTAGAGCCTACGAACTTTTTATCGCGGTAATGCACGCTGATGATTCTTTCCAGCTTGACCGCGCGGATTCTAGTGGGCAGGCCCGCCTTGGCGATCAATGCCTCTACTTTACCAGCAATCGGCTCGTCAATAAGTTCAAGCATCTTACTTATTTCGCAAGCTACCAGCATGCCTAAAGCAATGGCCTCGCCATGGGTATACCTGGTGAATCCCGCGGCAGCTTCGATGGCGTGTCCCGCGGTATGCCCGAAATTAAGGATCGTGCGGATGCCTCTTTCTTCTCTCTCATCCTGCTGGACAACTTTAGCCTTAATGCTGCTGCAGGATAAGACTATACGCTCAAGAGCTGGCCTCTTACAGGAAAGAACATCTTTAATATGGGCGAAAAGATAATCGAACAACGGCTTATCTTTGATAATCGCGTATTTGATCACCTCGGCCAGGCCGGAACGGAGCTGGCGCTGCCCCAAAGTCGATAAAAATTTGCAGTCGCTGAACACCAGGCGCGGCTGGTAAATTGCGCCGACGAGGTTCTTGCCTTCGTCAAGGTCCACGGCAGTCTTTCCGCCGATTGCTGAATCAACCTGCGCAAGCAAGGTCGTAGGCACCTGTACATAAGGAATGCCGCGCTTATAAATCGAGGCCACGAAACCACTCAAGTCTCCAATTACTCCACCGCCAAAAGCGATGACAAATATCCGTCTTTTATTATCGTAAAGCGCGATATCTCTGATCACGCCTGCGGCAGTTTCGATGGATTTACTTTTCTCTGTATCCGCCACCACCTTAAAACGCGCGGTGAGCCCTGCACGCTTTAAGGAATCCTCAAGTTTAGCTCCGAATTTAGCGCGGACCAAAGCATTAGTAATGATATAGGCATCAGTGCCGATATTAAGTTTTTTTAGGGTCTCACCCAGCGCCGGCAGAATATCGTAACCCACTAAGATATTGTATGAACGTACCCCAAGATCAAGCTTTATCGAACGCATCAGACCATCCCCACACGTAAAAGCCTTAAAATAAATCCTACAACCGGCCAGAGAATATAATCAATCGCTCCCATCCACAAAAGCGCTAAGAGTATGATGAAAGCCACCGGCTCCAGACGGCTGAATCTATCCGCCAGGCTCGCCGGTAAAAGGCTCATAAATATGCGCGAGCCGTCAAGCGGCGGGATAGGTATAAGATTAAAAACCCCTAAGACCACATTGATCAGGATAAGCCTGACCAGTAAGAATGAGGCTATCGCGGTCGGCGCAAAAACATTTACTATCTGAGCCAGGAGTAACGCGAAGATAAAATTAGAAAGAGGGCCGCTTAAAGCGATCAGTAACATATCCCGGCGGGGATTCTTCAAGGACCAGTAATTGATAGGCACAGGCTTGGCCGCGCCGAATACAAAATGCCCGGCAGTGCTGATAAAAAGGATCAGCGGCAAAAGCAGGGTCCAGAAAGGGTCGATATGCGCTAAGGGATTCAGGGTGAGCCTGCCGGAATGCTTGGCGGTCATATCCCCCAGCTTATAGGCGGTCCATCCGTGAGCGAACTCATGCACGCTCATCGCCACGATCAGCAAGGCGAAGGATATTGCGAAAGATATTAATAGCTCAATCACGGATTCGCCTCAGGTAAGATCCTCAAAAATTTCTTGTGTATCCAAGCATAGCTATTGGGAATTGGCTGTATTTTATACCAGCCTTTTTCTTCTGACAAGATCACCAATACTTCAGTCCTATCCACTTTCCCAAGAATCGGCGCGTTTTCATTGGGCCGGGCCCTGATATTGACCCGGCTACTGATCACCCTTGCGTTGGAGCACACAGGCTGAGCCACCTCATCAAGGCAGGCGACAAAGCGTTTTTTTATGTAGCTGGGCGCGGACTTAGGCAGGCGGATTTTATACCAGTCATAATACTCTCTGACCACTTCTACCTTAGTCCCCTTACTTACGGTGCAGATCACCGCGGAAAAAGGCGTGGAATCAGCGCGCAGGTTGATACTGTCGGAATTAACCTCGCCCTTTAGACTTACGACGCTTTGCGCAAAAACAAAATGTGCGCACCCTAGAATCACTAGCAGTGCGCACAAAAGTAAGTTACGTTTGCTAAAGCGCATCCCTTATTTCTTATCTGCTGCCTTAACAGCACCTTTAGCCGGGGCTGCTTCTTTAGCACCACCCGCTGCGGGAGCGGCTGCGCCTTCGGCGCCGGCAACAACTTCAGCGACCTTCTCCACTTTTTCCTTCTTGATCTTGATCCTTACGGCTTTGATCTTGGGAAGCCCATAGACATCGTCGCCTTCCTTCCACTGGCCCTTTTCCATCATGCTCCTGATGCGCTCAGAACGCTTCATCACCGAACGCGCTTTATTGACTTTATCGGATGTTTTTAAAGACGGATGTATTGCCATAACTTTTTACAACCTCCTGATCATGCAACCCTGATACCGTTTCACAAGCTGCGGTAACATAGTCTGCGCTTTCTCTTTGCTGTTAAAATTGCCCACACACAGGACAATATAATCCCCTTTAGTCAATAATGTCGTGACAAAACCCTGCTTCTTCAACGCCTCGGATTCTCTAAGCGCTGCGCTCTTGGTCTTATAGCTTGCCACCTGAATAGCGTAGCTACCTATGGTTGCCTGTACAGACGGCGCGGTAACAACGCTTTTATTCCTGGTAACCGCTACGGTAGCTGGCTTTACTGCCACCTGCACCACCGGAGCCTGGATCTTAACCGCCGGCTGCTGTCGGATAAGCGGCGCTTGTGGAAGTTTTTCTACCAAAGCCACGTCAAAAGCAGCGTTGCTTTTGCGCATGGATATCTGCTTGCCTTTTTCTACGCCCAGAGAAAAAGAAACAATACTGGTCACCACGATCCCGATGATCATCAGAATTGCCTTATCGTAGGCGCGAAATCTAGCCAAAAAAGCCTTATTCTGCGAGCGCGGTTTTAAAACTCCTGCGTTAGCTCCGGGAGTAAAAAGCTCTAGCTGATAGGAATTATTACGTTCCATAGTTTAAGTATTATACCCCTCTTTAGCGCCTGATTTCAAGTAATTTTTTGAGTTGATCCTTTTGACCACCCTTAAGAAAGACTCTACCACCTTGGGATCAAATTGTGAGCCACTTTTTTTCTTGATCTCTTTTACCGCCTCCGCTATATTCATCCTCTCACGGTAAGGCCTTCCATACACCATGGCCTCAAAAGCGTCCGCCACCGACATGATGCGCGCGCCCTGTGGAATCTGGTTTTTCTTAAGCCGCGACGGATATCCAGTACCATCCCAGCGCTCGTGATGATACATGATGATCGGAATCGCCGGTTTTAATATCTGCAGCGGCCGCAGGATCTGGGCTCCCTTTACCGGATGCGTCTTAATAATGTCGTATTCTTTGGCGGTAAGCTTGGATGTCTTAGTGAGTATCTCAAGGGGGATATCTACTTTTCCCGTGTCATGCAGGAGGCTTGCGTATTTCAAGCTCTCGATCTGCTTCTCATCCAGATGCATCTGGTGGCCGATAGCCGCGACCAGCCGGCTGAAATACGGCGAATGGGTGTATTCCTGGGGAACGCGGGTATCCAGCAAAGTCACCAAAGACTTGATGCTGCCCAGAACGATCTTCTGCTGCTCTTCGTAGAGCTGCAGATTTTTAATAGCGATGATCGCCTGCTCCACGATAGTCATGATCATCTCCTGATCGGTCCGGTCAAACGGCTTATCAGTTGGCGAACGCTTGATAATGATCATGCCGATTATATCTTCTGAGATGAGCGGAACTCCCAGAAACGTGCCCTTACGTATCGAGGAAAGGTCTTTTAGGATCTTCTTTTCTTGCCGGTTTGTGATCTTCAGTTTCTTATCAATTATGTGTTTTTTCTTATCGCTAAGCTGGCACTTGAATATGGAATAGCGGCGGGTGGAATCCAAAAGCAGGATCATGCATTCACGGGCGTTGAATATCTGGGCGATGAGACGCGCCAGACGCGGGATAAGATCTTTTAATTCGTAGGTAGAATTTACCAGCCGATAAATGCTGTGGATACAGGAGATTAAGGTATTATACTTTCTGGTAGGGGTCAAATAGCTTTTTGTATTCATCTAGCGCGTACCTGTCTGTCATGCCGGCGATATAATCGCAGACCACCCTGCGCACACCGTCTCGGAGGATCTTGTTCTGCGTGGATGTCGGCAGGGCCTCTGGCCTGTCTACATAATACTCAAAGAGTTTCTGGATAAAAAGCTTGGCCTTATTGCTCATCCTGATCACGCGATAGTGCCGGTAGAGCCTCTCCTTAAGAAATTCCCTTAAGGGCTTGCGCAAGGCGATCATCTGGGAGCTGAAACTTACCACTTTCAGGCGCGACTTCTTCACGTCTCCGCAGGATTTTAGCTTAAAGCTTGCGATGCGCTTCTCTGTCTCCCGGATCAAATCCGTGACCTGCATATTGATCAAAGATCGTATAATCAGGTATTTCTTTTTATCGGTGTCTATTTTAGCATACTTACGGGAAATATCTAACCATAATCCATTCCAGATGGCCAGCTTCTCAAGCTCTGATTCCTTAAGCAACCCAGAAGTGATCCCGTCGTCAAGATCATGGTTGTCATAGGCGATCTCATCGGCGATATCCACCACCTGTGTTTCCAGCGTCGGGGCCTCTTTAGGCCGGAACTCTTTAATTTTAACCGCCTTATCAAATGCTGAAGAATGTTTGACTATTCCCTCGCGCACTTCCCAGGTAAGATTCAGGCCGGGGAAATCCGGATAGCGCTCTTCCAGATAATCCACTACCCTAAGTCCCTGAAAATTATGGTTAAATCCACCGTGTCCGGCCATCAGCTCATTAAGCGCGTCTTCTCCGGAATGACCGAACGGCGTATGCCCCAGGTCATGAGCTAGGGCAACCGCTTCGGTAAGGTCAGCGTTCAGGCGCAAAGCCGTGGCGATAGTGCGGGCGATCTGAGCCACTTCAATGGTGTGGGTCAGGCGGGTGCGATAATAATCACCCTCATGATTGACAAACACTTGAGTCTTATATTCCAGCCTGCGGAAAGCCGCGGAATGCACGATCCTGTCCCGGTCACGCTGATAACAGGTGCGGTAAGCATGCTCCGGCTCCTTATGCGCTCTGCCGCGGGTGGCTGAGCTCTTCATGGCATAGCTCGCAAGCAGCTCGTCCTCGTATTTCTTAATTTGATCTTGCGTAAGCACGGATTAATTTTTTATGCAATTCTTTCAGCGACTGCGAAATCACTTTTGTGTGGGCGGTAATAGGCATAAAATTGGTGTCGCCAACCCAGCGCGGTACTATATGTATATGCAGATGCCCGGCAATACCTGCGCCCGCGGCGTACCCCAAGTTTATCCCCACGTTAAAACCCTGCGGCTTAAGCACTGCCTGCAATAAATCCTTAGCCGTGTTTATTGCCGCGAATAAATCCACCACCTCTGCCTGATTCAACTTAGCGGTATCGTTTACGTGCCTGAGTGGTGAAACCATCAGGTGTCCGTTGTTATAAGGAAAGATATTCAACATCACCAACGAATTCCGGGTCCTGAAAACCACGTAGTCACGCTTATTTTTAAGCGCCTGACAGAAAATGCAACCCCTGGCTTTCTTTCCTTGCACATAATTGATACGCCAGGGAGCCCAGAGCTTACCAGACTTAATCATAATTTAATGATCCTGGCTTCTATTGTACCATTGATTTCTATGATGCCATAGGAATTATACTCGACAAGGACCTTGTCGGTGGCACTCCCGGGATTAAAAAACAGCACTCCCTTGACCTTCTCATTAAAAGCTTCATGGGAGTGTCCGAAGATTATCACATCTACTTTATCATGCTTAAAGATCTCGGAAAGCACGCGCACCAGGCTATCGGGTGAGCCAAAACCGTGAGTTACTCCTATTTTAAAGTTTCCGGCGTTAAAAACGATTCTTTGCGGCAATTTCGCGCTTACCCCTTCCGGATCCATGTTGCCGTAAACCGCTAATACATTCGGGCAAACTTCCTTAAGTTGATCCAGGACGCTTAAATCAACCAAGTCCCCGGCATGGATAACCATATCCACTTTCTTAAAAGCCTCCAACACTTCTTTGGGGATCTCTTTGGCCTTAGCCGGAATATGGGTATCGGAGATAACGCCTATCCTCATGCTATCACCCGAGGCTTGGAATAAAGGTCCATAAACTGGTTTAAATTATTGATATCCCAGGTCCAGACCTTCTCCTCCATCGCTTTCAGCCGGGCGTTGGAATCCGGATCTTTAAAGACGATGATTATCTTTCTTTGCAGCTTGTTGCGGAATTTCTTACACTCTCTGGAAAAAGCCGTGATCTCTTCCTCTGTCAGCGCCTCGGTCTTAAAAGCCACTATCCACACGCTCTCCTGCGAACGGCAGATCAGCCCGTGCCTCAGATTTCCAATATTAAGCTGTACCGGCTTGACCTCGCGAAAATGGTCCAGCTTGAACTTGCGCTTCTCTATCTGCAGGGTATCTCCATCAAATGAACGCATCAACTCAGCCACCCGCTCAAATACCGGCTTTTGCGAATTGGACATATATTCCCCGATCATCTCCTCGATATGGTCGCGAAACTTTGTGTTTTGGGATTTAGCGTCAAAAGTAAGCGACCGTGATTTCTCTTTGTAAACAAAACGCAGCCAGAACCCGAATACACGGTCATTGATCTTAAGAAAATCACCGTTTCTGGTGATGGTGTCCATCTCCATGAGCCGGTTGATGCGCAGTAGCAGCTGCTTAACCGGCTTATTCAGGGCATTGGCGATGTCTTTTACCTTATTTCTGCCGCTTGCCACCAGATACAAAATGGAAATATAGTCATTGCTGTTAGGCAGGTCCAGAAAACGTTTCATGCAGGTTGAAAAGCGCTGATTTAAAGTGCCGGATGCATCAAACAAAAGCCTGTCCAGGATATCCGGCAGGCTCAAGCCCTGCACCTTCAAAAGTTCTTCGGTGATCACCTCCAGATACAAAGGATATCCGCCGGTAAAATGGACTATGAACTTCACCAGCCCCGGATCAAGGCTGATACCAGAGAGCCTCTGGTTTAAATACTGCTGGCTGGACGCGATATCCAAAGGCTCCACAGCCACCATCTCAAAATTGCCGAACAATAATGACAGGTCTTTGGAAAGGATGGTGCGGGTCTTGTATTTCATGGAGCTGATGATCACATACATAGTGTTTTTCTGAGAAATAAGCAGGCGCGACCACTCGCGGTAGATATTTACGATGCCTAAGTTCTCCACATTCTGGAACTCATCCATTATCACCACGCTAGATTTCCCGGTTTCCTGATGCACTGACTCGCATAAAGACAATAGCTCTGTAAAAATATTATTTTTCTTTCTTTTATCAACAGCGCAAAGTATCAAATTGATCTTCTCAACCGTGCGCGGGATATAGCGCTCGGAACGCAATATGAGGAAATCAATATCTTCTTTGAGAGGAGTCCCGCTATTAGCCAGAAAGCTATAAAGCAGGATGCCGATAAACCTTCTGGCAAAAGCAGCGACCGACTCGGGGCGCACCTCAACATACAAAGTGATGATGCGGGTATCCGAAAAAGACTCAAGGAAACGAAAGACTAGAGAAGTCTTTCCCACCAGCTCATCTCCAACGATAGCGATATTCTGGCGGTAGCCGTCTTTTAAGTCGTTGACCCGCTTATTGAGGATATCCAGATATTGTTTGCGGCCGAAAAAAGTGTCTTTGGTCATGGCAGATAAAATAAAGGATTCTGAGCTACCGAACCTTTACGTACTTCAAAATGTAAATACACGCGCTTGTCTCTTCCGGATCTACCCGCGCGGCCGAGCAGCGCGCCTTTTTGCACCACATCCCCCACTTTCACGTAGGTATCGGCATTGCGGGAGTAAACCGTGGAAAGCCCGTCTGCATGCTCGATGATCATGGTCTTTCCGAAGATACCAAAATCATCGGAATAAAAAACTACCTTACCTTTTCGGGAGGCCACCACATTTGCACCTGCCGATGGTTGAATATTGATCCCTTTATTCAACGCATCGCTTGAAATCTGGCCAAACCCAGAGATCACCGTGCCCTTCATCGGCCAGATAAAATCATCGTTATCCGGGGCTAAAACCGCGATCACATGCTGCGCCTTGGCGTTGGGAATGAATATCTTCTGGCCCACCTCGATGTTTGTTGAATCGGCGATACGGTTAAGCTCGGCGACCTCTTCCAGGTCTACGTTGTAGGATTTACATATCCTCCAGAGGGTCTCGCCTTTTTCCACGCGATGATATATGCCGGGAGTGTTCGGGGTTATGGTTGCCGTAGGGATCCCGGAAAGAATTGCAGAAGGGGGAATTGCCGAAGTGATCGGATTAGCAATAGGCTCGCTGGCGCAACCAGAAATAACTAAAACCGATAATATGATTACGGATAAATAAATACTAAATTTACTGGGCATTCTTAGCTCTTAGTTCTTATATGACAAAATCAGCGAGAGAGGGGAATCGAACCCCCATTTTATGCTTGGGAAGCACATGTTCTACCACTGAACTACTCTCGCAATACCTATTGCGCACTGGCGCCTCCTATAGCGCCAGGTGCGCACACAAATTAATGCGCACCGGCATATCCTATAATGCCGGGTGCACCATTATCTGCTTAAGCACTCATCAGACAATTTAATAGAACAATACTTTCCGCACATAGTACACACATCCGCATCCTTCGGCTTTGAAGACAGGCGGTAGCTCCTGGCCTTATCCGGGTCGATCGATAGCTTGATCTGCTTATTCCAGTCTCTTTTACGTCTGGCTACAGACATCTGCCTATCCCAATCAATAGCCCCCTTCACCCCTTTGACGATATCAGCGGCGTGTGCCGCGATACGCGAAGCGACTACGCCCTCTCTCACGTCTTCATTTGAAGGATGACGCAAATGCTCGGAAGGGGTCACATAACAAAGGAAGTCCGCGCCAAAGCTGGCAGCCAAGGCTCCTCCGATTGATGAAGTAATATGGTCATACCCGGGAGCCACATCCGTGACCAGCGGCCCAAGCACATAAAACGGCGCGCCGTCACAAAACTTCTTCTCTAAAAGGATATTCTTTTGTATCTGGTCAAGCGGCACATGCCCCGGCCCTTCGATCATCACCTGCACGTTTCTTTTGCGGCTGCGGTGGGCGAGCTCCCCCAGGATCTTTAGCTCAGTGATCTGCGCCTCATCAGTAGCATCCAACACAGACCCCGGGCGCAGGCCGTCGCCTAAGCTTAGAGTGACATCATAGGTATAGGCGATATCTAGTATCTCGTCGAAATATTCGAAAAATGGATTTTCTTTTTTTTCCCTCTTCATCCATGCCGCGATCATCGCGCCGCCCCGCGAGACTATCCCCATTAGCCGCGTCTTCTTATTCAAAGCCTCAACACTTTCCCGGGTCACTCCGGCGTGTATTGTAAAAAAGTCTACCCCTTCTTTAGCCTGGGCCTCGAGCACGGAAAGTATATCCTTGATATCAAACTTCAGGAAATCTTTATGCTCTTTATGCGCGGCAACCGCGATTTCATAAACCGGCACTGTGCCTACGGGAACCGGACTGCGGCGCAAAATTTGCCTGCGGATCTTCCCAAGATCTCCGCCCACACTTAAATCCATTACCGCGTCAGCGCCGTAACGCACAGCGGTTTCCAACTTCTTTATCTCTTCTTTTAGATTTGGTTTATCTGTAGAGGTTCCGATATTGGCGTTGATCTTGGTCTTAAGCCGAAAACCTACGCCGCAGGGCTTTTTTATTTTATGGCAGGAATTGTTGGGGATGACCGCTCTGCCGTCTTTAATATACTGCAAAAGTTGCGTAACCGGCAGGCCTTCTAAGCGAGCGATCTGCTTGATAAGACGAGTTGCTATGCCTTTTTTGGCGGACTCTAGTTGGGTCATTATATGAATTTCTTAGCGCGTTTCTCTATATCGTAGGCCTGGTAACGCAGGTGCTTGAATTTCACCGCGGCCTTCACGCTGACAAGCTTAGAAAATTCCTCAAGGACTCTGGCAGATTCCTTGACCCGCTGCATATTGGCAAAGAAAACATCGCCGATATCGGCACGGCATAATTCCCTGCCAAAGACAACTTTGCCTACATCATAACGGCTGCACCTGGCCTCAAGCCTGCCGCTGAAACTGACCGGCAGCGCCTTGACCGCAAAATCGACTTCATGACGGATACCCTTAAGCCCGGAAGTAAGCGAGCGGTTATCCATCGCGAACCTGGTCACCTCTTCGCAAACCCGCAATGCCTCTTTGATCCGGTTGATATTGGCGTCAATGATGCGCAGGACCGCTTTATCCTGAAGATTTCTTGGCAATTTTATTTATAAGATTGGTGGTAGAAAGGCCTTTGACCAGCTTAACCGACTTCACCTTGCCGCCGCAGCCCGTAACAAAATCGCCTCCCACGATATCACCCTTGCTCCAGTCAGCGCCTTTGACCAGAATCGACGGCTTAATGGCTTTGATGGCATTTATGGGAGTGCTTTGGCTAAACAGAGTTACAAAATCCACGCTTTCAAGTGCCGCTATCATGCGCAGGCGGTTCTTCTCGTCGACTATCGGCCTATCCTTACCCTTGATCTTCTTAATAGAACTGTCGCTATTGACCGCGACCACTAAAACATCACCGAGTGAGGCAGCTTCCTGCAAATACTTTGCGTGCCCGAAATGCAGGATATCAAAGCAGCCGTTGGTAAAAACTATTCTTTTCCCGCACTTACGCAGCCTAGCGGTAATCTTGCTTAATTGGCCCAGACTTTTGATTTTATCTTCTAACAGACGGCTTGCTCGATGAGCTCGCATATGATATGCCCTATGGTAATGTGCGCTTCCTGGACCCGCGCGGTGACCCGCGAAGGTACTATTAACGACACTTCGGCGAGGCTGGCGATATCTCCCCCGTCTCCGCCGGTAAGCGCCACGGTCTTGATCCCCATCTTCTTTGCCTGACGCAGCCCCGCAGCCACATTCTTGGCCTTGCCGCTGGTGGATATTCCGATAGCCACATCGTTCTTCTGACCCAAAGCCTCGATCTGCCTGGCAAAGATTATGTCGAAGCTATAATCATTGGCCAGCGAAGTTATGATTGAGGTGTTGACCGTCAGGGCTATTGCCGCAAGCGCGGTGCGGTCTTTTTTGAACCTGCCCACTAATTCAGCCGCGATATGCTGACTGTCGCTGGCAGAGCCGCCGTTGCCAAAGATCAGGACCTTGCCATTTTTCTTAAGGCACTCGATGACCAGGTCTGCGATCTCAAGGATATGGCCTATCTGCGAACGCAGGATCTCTTCCTTGACCTGAATGCTTTCCAGCAGTATATCCTTAATCCTATCTCTCATTTTAACCTGCCCCTCTCTTTATCCAAAAAACACCTTGGCGATATCGTAAAGCTCCATATCCACGGTCTTCAGGGCCTTCACCGCATCCTCGAGCGGAACATCGACGATCTTGACCCCCTGAAGCGCCACCATCTTCCCGAACCTCTTATTCAAGATCAGCTCCACAGCCTTGACTCCTAAGCGGGTGCCTAACACACGGTCAAAGGCAGTCGGAGACCCTCCTCTTTGAATGTGGCCGAGAACGCTGACCCTAGTCTCATATCCGGTATTTTTCTCTATCAAATGGCCCAGTTCTTCTCCAATTCCTCCCAACCTGACATGCCCAAAAGCATCCAGCTTTTTCTCCTGCAAAATCATGCCGGTCTCTTTAAACTGCGCTCCCTCGGCAACCACTACAATACTAAAAAGCTTTCCCCGTTCATGTTTCTTCTTAAGTATGCCGCAGACTTCCTCTATATCGATAGGAATTTCCGGAATAAGGATCACATCCGCGCCACCCGCGATCCCCGCTTCAAGGGCGATCCAACCAGCGTGCCGACCCATCACCTCAGCCACCATGATGCGATGATGACTTTCCGCGGTAGTGCGCAAGCGATCGATGCAGTCCATGGCGATATTCAACGCAGTATCAAATCCGAAGGTATAGTCCGTAGCCGACAAATCGTTATCGATGGTCTTTGGAACTCCCACGATATTCGACAGGCCGTCCTTCACCAGCTTGGAAGCAACACCCAGCGTATCTTCGCCTCCGACGGCAACCAAGGCATCCAGGCCCATCTTCTTAAAATTCTCTTTTACCTTCTCCACATCCCCTTCTTTTTTATAGGGATTGGTACGACTGGTGCCTAAAATAGTCCCACCCCTAGAAAGAATCCCCGAAACACTATCAAGAGTAAGAGGCGTAGTATCATTTTCCACCATCCCCTTCCAGCCGTTCTTGACGCCTATGATCTGGTGGCCTGCGATCATAGCCCTGCGCACAACCGCCCTGATCACCGGATTCAATCCCGGACAATCTCCGCCGCCCGTAAGTATCCCTATTCTCATTTCTTAGGTCCTTTCTTTATAGTTTCCTCAATTTAAGCCTTTGGCTCGTCCTTAAGCATTTCCTGCACAAAGTGTGTCGAGATATCGCCTTTTAAAAACAACGGATTCTCCATTAACCTCAGATGAAACGGCACGGTGGTCTTTATCGGCGAGATATGAAACTCATGCAGCGCCCTGGACATCTTGCGTATCGCCTCATGGCGGTTGCGGCCGTAAGTGATAAGCTTAGCCACCAGAGAATCATAATATGGAGAGATCTCGTATCCGGGATAAATATGCGAATCAACTCTTACGCCAGGTCCGCCCGGCAAGACCAGCATATCGATTTTACCCGGGCAGGGCATGAAATTATTCTCATAATCCTCGGCATTGATGCGGCATTCTATGGCGGCGCCCCTAAGCTTGACGTCTTCCTGCTTGAGTTTGATCTTCTCGCCTGCCGCCACGCGGATCTGCTCTCTGATCAGGTCAAGGCCGGTGACCATTTCAGTGACCGGATGCTCCACCTGGATCCTGGTATTCATTTCCATGAAATAAAAATTGCTCTTGGCATCCAGCAGAAACTCTACAGTCCCCGCGCTGACATAATCCACGGACTTAATACCTTTGAGCGCTGCTTCACCCAGACGCCGGCGCAGCTTTTCATCCACTACCACAGACGGAGACTCCTCAAGCAGCTTCTGATGGCGCCTCTGGATACTACAGTCTCTTTCACCCAGATGCAAGAAATGCCCGTATTTATCCGCCAGCACCTGGATCGCGATATGGCGCGGCTTATCAATGTATTTCTCGATATAAACGCTGGAGTTTCCGAAATTCGCCTCAGCCTCGGAGCGGGCGGTCATAAGGCTTGAGATCAGGGTGAGGTCATTGTGGCAGATGCGCATACCCTTGCCCCCGCCTCCGGCAGCAGCCTTGATTATAACCGGATATCCGATAGACTTAGCTACCCTTAAGGCCTCTTCTTTATTTTTAATGGCCTCGCGGCTTCCCGGAATAATGGGCAGCCCGGCTTTTTGCATAGTAGAACGGGCAGCCATCTTATCGCCCATCAAACGGATATTTTCAGGGGTGGGGCCGATAAAAGTGATTTTACAGGATTCGCAGATCTCGGCAAAATGCGGATTCTCGGCGAGAAATCCGTAGCCCGGATGTATCGCTTCCACATCGGTGATCTCCGCGGCCGAAATTATAGCCGGGATGTTCAGATAGCTGTTGGCGCTGGCGGCAGAGCCGATACATATCGCTTCATCGGCAAAACGCACATGGAGGGAACTTCTGTCCACCTCGGAGAAAACCGCGACTGTGCGGATCCCCATCTCGCGGCAGGTGCGGATGATCCTCAGGGCGATTTCGCCCCGGTTGGCAATAAGAATTTTAGAGAACATATATTTTTAAAGGGGTTCGATTAAAAACATCGGCTGGCCGAACTCTACGGGCTCAGCGTTATCAACAAGCACTTCCAGGAGTTTTCCTTTGACCTCGGCTTTGATCTCATTCATCAGCTTCATAGCTTCGATGATGCAAATGACCTGGCCCACATCAATGATCTGCCCCGCCTCGACAAAGAGCGGCGCTTCCGGTGACGGCGCGCGGTAGAAAGTGCCTACCATGGGCGCCTTTACCTCGACAGTCTTGACGCCTGTTTTCTCAGCCGGCTCGGCTGCGGCCCTTGCCAGAGCCTCAGCCGCAACGCTGTAGCGCTCCACCGCTATCGGGCCCTGGATCATCTCGGTGCCGGATGAGGTTTTCTTAAGCCTGATGCGCATGCCGTCCTTCTCAACCTCAAGCTCCATCAAGTTATTTTCATTCATCAAATTAATCATTTCCTTGATCTCTTTGATATTCATATCAATTTACCCTTTCGATGTATCCGCCGGTGCGGGTGTCGATCTTGACCGTATCCCCCTCATTGATGAACAGTGGGACCTGAATGTTGGCGCCGGTCTCAACCTCTGCGGTCTTAGTGCCGCTTTTTGCTGTATCCCCCTTTATCCCGGGCTCGGTGTGAATGATCTTGCATTCAATAAAAAATGGCAGATTTATGTTTAAGGTATCATTCTTATAAAAGTTCCCCGTCACCTCTAAGTTATCCTTAAGAAACTTTGTCTTATCCCCCAAGACATCTTCTGGAATAGCGATCTCCTCGTAATTATCCTGGTCCATGAAGTGATACATCCCTCCTGAATGATACTGATACTGCAGCTTGCGCTCTTCCACGAAGGCCTGATCGACCTTTTCGTCTCCGCGGAAGGTCCTTTCTATAATGGTCCCCAGCTTCATGTGTCGCAGCTTGGCGCGCACAAATGCCGAACCTTTACCGGGTTTGACATGTTCAGTATCTACCACTAAGTAGACTATATCATCCACTAGAATAGTTAACCCTGACTTAACTTCATTAATTGATAGAGCCACTTAACACCACACACCCTTTCTTTGTCACCAGGACCATATCCTCTAACCTTATCCCAAACTTGCCGGCCAGATACACTCCCGGCTCGACCGTAAACACCATTCCCGGCTTTAAAAACCCTTTTGAAGTGGCTGAAATGCGCGGGCCTTCATGAGTTTCTAAACCCACCCCGTGCCCAAGGCTATGGCCAAAGCATTTGCCAAAGCCCTGCCGGGCGATGTAACCGCGGCTAACCCCATCAATTTCAGCCATTTTTGCACCTGGCCTAATTTCCTTTATTGCCAACTGCTGGGCTTGAAGAACGACCTTGCGCACCCTCTGAGTAAGATTGCTAATTTTACCCAAAAAGTATACCCTTGTCAAGTCGGATTTGTAGCCTTTATACTCAGCGCCTATATCGATAAGCACAGGCTCGTTCTTGCGTATAATGCGGTTGGTGGGAGCGTGGTGGGGATAGCTGGAATTAGGGCCTGAGGCCACAATTATATCAAAAGCCGCATTAGAAGCCCCGTGAAAGCGCATAAACCGCTCCAGCTCAGCCGCAATTTCCAGCTCTTTCCTGCCCGGCCGAATGATCTTGCGGGCAAAACCCAAAGTGAGCCCGGCGATCTTGAGCGCCTGCTTCATCAAGGCTATCTCCGAGGCATCCTTTATCTGGCGCAGCTCTTCGACCAGTCCACCGGACGGAAATAGCCTCGCCTTACCTTTAAGGCTTACGGCCAGGCGCCTATGTTCTAAACAAGTCATTACATGCCCCTCAAAACCTATGCGCCTGAATTTCAAATCATCGCACTCCTTGCCTATCGCCTCAAAAACCGGGCCATGGAGATTGACTGCCGATATCCCTTCCCTCTTGAGCAAAGGCCTCACCTCATCAATATAACGGGAATCGGTGAAATAAACGCTTTTCTTCTTTGAAACCAATAGATAGGAATCGCGGCTTTTGAACTTCACCAGATAGGAAATATTGGCGGCAGATGTCACCAGAAGACAATCAAGCTTTTCCTGCTTCAGCCTCTGACTGAGATTTTTAAGCCGGATATTCATATTGGGGGATTTTAAATAAGGTCGATCAGGGCTTCCAGGCCCAAGATGTAGCTATTCATGCCAAACCCAAGGATAGTGCCCTTGGCTACCGGAGTGATAAGGGATGTATGGCGGAACTCTTCGCGCGCGTGTATATTGGATAAATGCACTTCTACGGTCGCAATACCTGTACCGGATATGGCGTCGCGGATAGCCACGCTGGTATGGGTATAGGCTGCCGGGTTGATCAGCAGGCCGGAAAATTTATTTTTAGCTTTGCCGATCAGGTCGACAATTCTACCTTCGACATTGGACTGAACGATCTGTAAAGCGACTTTACGCTTTTTGGCTACCTTCTTTAAAGCAATATTTATCTCATCGAGGGTAACTCTGCCGTAGACTGCCGGCTCGCGTTTACCCAAAAGCTGCAGGTTCGGGCCGTGAATTACAAGGATCCTTTTCATTACTCACCCTTCTGCTTCGTCAATCAGCATCACCGGTATGCCTTCGCGCACCGGATATTTCTTGCCGCACTTCTTGCAGACGATCTTATTATCTTTAAGCTCTACATCACCTTTGCAGGCAGGGCAGGCCAAGATATCCAGCAGGTCTTTGTCGATCATTTAACATCCCCCTTTGATTTATCAATATACTGCATCCTTAATTCATAAAGGATATTTTCCAAAAGCCCATCCTCTTCTTTACTCAAGTTTCCTTTAGTCTTGACTTTAAGCATGCCCAAGGTGTCAATCAGAAAACGCGCCTGAGTAAAATCCTCTTCGGTCTTACTTGTCGCAGGGTTTGGCACCACGCCTAAAGCAATGGAAGCCTGCAAAGCAAGGGTAGTGATGAAGAAATTAAAATCCGGCTCCGGAGGCACAAACTTCTCCTCCTTCTTAAGTTTATCTTTTTCCTTGCCTACTGTTTCCTTCCAACTTTCATCGATATTCTTGTTGATCTCATCCACTTTTAAACACCCCTTTTTTTCGATTTAATAAACAATTATCCCTGCGTAGCCGACGACGCTTTCCATGTCTCCGGTAACATCGCCGCTGGTCTGGTACTTGATCAGTTTTGCGCTCTTTGCGCCAAGCGCCTTTGCCGCGGATATCATGGCGATTGCCGGAGCGTATCCACACATGGAGATCTTTAAAGACTTGACCCGCTCAAAAAGCTTCTCTTCGTTCAGCTCCAGGATAGCCTTGATCGCCTCGTGGTCCTTGCGGGAAGCTTCGGACTGAGACTCGTAATGAGTCATGTCAGAGCTGGCCACGATCATTACCTTATCTTTGATGTCCAAAAGCGTAGCTGCGACTTCTTTGCCCACAGCCTGAAGCGCTTGGAAATCGTCAGATAAGAAAGCTATCGGCACCATCTCAAAATCACTCTTAAAATATTGCAAGAACGGAAGCTCTACTTCCAGAGAATGCTCGTATAAATGCGCCTGCTCATCAGCTTCAAGATATTTTGAGCCGGCAAGGATCTTTTTTGCCAATACGGAATCTATTTTTACCTCGCCCAGCGGAGTCTGCCAGACGCCTTCAGCCATGATGCTGTACGGCGTTCCATAACCGGTGTGGTTGGGCCCAAAGAGCACGACTTTCTCTTTTATGTTGACCGCGGAAACCGTCTGGGCAGCCACTTTGCCCGAATACATGTAGCCGGCATGAGGAAGCATGCAGGCGATCACATCAAGTGACTTATCCTGCTTTAAAGCAAGAGATTCGATTTCTTTCCTTAAGGCCTGAGCCGTACCAGGATAAAACTGGCCGGCTACGGCAGGCTTACGGACCTTAGGCTGCTCCATCAAAAATACCTCTCAAAAATTCTCTACCTCTGACAACTGCTTCCTTATCGGCAGGATGATGCGCCTCGATGACCTTAAGGGTTTCTTTTTTAAGATATGGAGTAAATTGATTGAAATCCAGCGTCCCTTGAGAAGGGGCCAGATGATCCTGGCCGTTGAAACAATCGTGCAGATGTAATCCGATCATATCTAAACCGTAACGCTTGAGAAAATCCGCATGACACGCAAAACCCACCATCTCCAAAATCTCGGCGTGTCCAGTATCATGCCAATAAAAAATATTCGAATCTTTAAACTTATCCAGGATCACGCCTATCTCTTCGAAAGAGGGAATTTCGCGGTAATAAACCCTAGTCTCGATTCCCAGCAATACGCCTTTTTGCCGGGCATGGCGGTTAAGCTCATCAAGGCTGCGCAAAGTTTGGGAGAGAAATTTACCGGCAAACTCTTTGCGGTTTGCGCGCGCCTGAGCGGACATCTTATTAAAAGCCTTAGAATCCTTTAGCCCGTTATTGCAAAGATCCACCAGCTGACGGGTCTTGTCCGGGATCTCTACTCTGCCACAGTGCAAAACCACTGCCTTTGCCCCGAAAGACGCCGCGGTATCAATGGTGCGCTTGGCGAACTTTAAGGCATAAGCACGCTCATCCTCATCAAGAGAGCTCATGGAATAGCAATCAGGAAGCGCTTCTTCGCGCTCTAAGGCGTCCGGGGTCGGACAGTAATTATGCAGGCTTACGATCTTCACCAGTCCCTGTCGCAAAACCTCCTCGACGCCGTTAAGCATCGGCCGGGTAAGATTGAAACTAAGCTCTACTTCAGAGAATCCTGCCTCGAGTATTTCAAAGATCATTTGCTTTCCGTCAGTATGACGAAAAGCATTCCAGGAAGCGGAAAGGGCCAGGCCCATACTTATCGCCTTCCCTGTGCCTTCTTTCTCTTGCGCTCGCTGGGTTTCTCGTAATGCTTGCGGTCGCGGACCTCTTTTAGGATCCCTTCCTGCTCGATTTTCTTCTTAAAACGGCGTAAAGCCGCTTCAAAAGACTCATCTTTCCTAACTTCGACTTCTGACAATGTTATCAACCTCCTTTAATGAAGCCTAGACTTACGGAACCGTCACTTTACGCCAGGTGGACGTAAATCTATGGCTGAATTACCCCGCCGAATGCGCCAAAATTATCAAAGAGAATTTTGGCAGCGATTATGAGGCGGGGTCAAATTTAACCCTTTAATTATACCACTAACTCCGGCAGTGTCAAAGGGTTATTCCAACTCGAAGGATATAACCACGTTAAAGGACAAGCGGGGATAGTCCAGGTCCTTGGGAAATGCGGGAAAAGGCGCGGATTCACGGATACTCTTTAAAGCAGTGGCCTGCAGATAGGAATTCTGGCTGGAGCGTTCATCGATCACGTGTACGTTTTCAAGACCGCCCTCTCTGGCTACCACAAAAGACAGATACGCCTCCCCTACTTCAGTCCGGGTATAGTTCTGATAAGCCGAGCGCCTGATCTTCTCGCGCACCAGCTGGTAGTAGCTGATATAAGAAGGATTATTGATCTTAGACTTATCCATATCTACGGCAGGAAGCGAGATCTTCTTCTTGATAGAGATAAGATCCGGCTTGGCCAGTGAAGGCTTGCTGAAAGTGGAGCCTGAAGGCATCATTACTTTACCTGGCTTAAACGGGCTTGTTTCGCTGGGGAACGACGGCGGGCTATTCTGGCTGGCAGTGACAGTCTCCGGCAGTTTCCTAAAAGGCTCCATCCGTGGAACAGCCTGGGCCCGCGGGCCCCTGGCTTGAGCGGGCTGCTTGACGTACTTAACTTCAATCTTGCGCTCTTTAGGATTCTCCGGGGCAAATAGCGGGTTCACATTCTGAAACACTATCACCCCATGAGTGACCAGCGAAGCTGCCAGGGCAAACTGAAATACCTTATCGGAAAACATGCAATTATCTTAACACACGGACGGTTCTCAAGTCAATCGTAAACTGTCCCTCTTGGGGACAGTTTTGCTTTAAGCTGAGAACCGTCCCTAATTATATTAAAACTCATATTTCAGGCCGCTGGTGACCGCCAGGCCCGGCATGGGATAGCTGCGGATCACCTGATAATTCCTGTTAGTGAAATTATCTATCGAGAATAAATAGGTAATTCCGTTCTTAAATTTCTTTGAGAGATTCATACCGAAAACAAAGAATTGTTTTACCTTAATGGTATTGGTGACATTATCATAGCGCAAACCCGTAAACTGGCCGGTAATCCCTGCCTGAAAACCATTTGATCCTTTATACTTCAGGCCGAAATCAACCTTATGCTGAGGTTGATATGTTAAGAATTTATGCGTTTTATCGTCCATCGCCCTCAGATATGTATACCCCGTATCAAATTCAAAATTAAAGGGGAGATAAACCGCATTACTGAACTCAATGCCATGTATCACGGCTTTGCTGATATTTTGCGGGGTATAGACATTTGCGGCATCCGACGCCCATTTAATAAGCTGGCTGTAATTACTGCGGTAATAAGTAATACCTGAGGAGAGGAACTTGAAAGGCTTAGTCTCAAATCCGATTTCCGCGGTAGCTCCTCTTTCAGGCTTAAGGTTTGGATTTCCTTTTCCCATAGAAGTAGCCGGATAATACAGATCGTTAAAAGTAGGCGCTCTGAATGAACGGCTGATTACGCAATGCACGTTGTTATCATCATTAAACTTATAAAGCACATTAAAACTTGGATTAAGTTGCGCCCCAAAGTTAGAATAGCTGTCTACCCGTGCGCTGAGACCCATTTTCAACTTCTGCGTAATATTAAATTGGTTCTCAACATATCCAGCGGTAACTGTATATTTATGCTTTGCCGAAGAAGTGCTGTCGTTTAGATTATGCACATAGTTAAAACCGCATATCGCCTGATAAAAACCTGTGAATCTTTTGCTAAACTGCAGGTCAGTTCCCCGCACCTTTGTAGTATGAATAGATTTATCAAAAGGAGTACCCCCCTGTCGGTTTTCCATGAATTCCAGCCTGTCGTAATTATTGTAGGCAGTGACAGAAACCGCGGTATCGGCATCAGGCTTGAAATCCCAGTTAAAGGAGAGGAAATTCTTGGTAGTCCCTAATTTATCATCGGCATCAAAACTGGTCACCGGGCCGGGAGTTCCGAGCTTACTCTTATAGAAACCGCTATTTAATTTAATATTATTTGAGCTATTTAACTTATATTCGAATTTGGTGTTAAAATCCTTGGCATTGAATTGGGAATTGGGCCTGAAGCCTTCTGAACTTTCATAGTCTCCGCTGATAAGATAACCGAAATTTGCAATCCGGGCTCCGTGCGTCAGACGCTCCACATATGTCCTACGCGTGCCAAAGCTTGAAGTGATCTCTGTCTTCTGTTTCTCTTTTGGCGGTTCTTTGGTAATGATATTAATTGCTCCGCCCATACCTTGAGAGCCGTAAAGATTTGAGCTTGGGCCGTGCATGATTTCAATCCTGCTTATATTTTCCAACGGGATAGTGTTCAGGTCAATTTGACCGTCACGAGGATTGTTTATCGGCCTTCCGTCAACCATGACCAATACCTGAGCCGCGGTAGAACCGCGCATAGTGACGGTTTTACTAGCTCCCGGCCCGCCATAAGTGCTGATATTTACTGAAGTAAATTTTCCGATGACCTCGGAGACATCAGTTGCCTGAGAGCGCTCAATATCTTTTGAGGTAACTACATCCACATCTCTGGCCACATCACCGCTATATTGCTCAATTCTCGAAGGAGTAACTACGATTTTATTCAGGTCGACATCATCTGACTGGGCCTGACCTAAGGAAACTAAGAACAACACTGGTAGTACGGCTAATGCTAAACTAAACCTTTTCATTTTTTAGTGTGCGCCCTGAATTCTTTTATATCAAAAAATCCGCGGCCATCCTGATCCCAGATATCTGCCGACACTATTTCCAAAGTACCGTTAAACATCGGCCCGGCAGTAACCAGAGAATGGAACTCTCCGGATTCGCCGCAAGGATCAAGACGCGGATTGTGAATTCCTAAATCTTCGATAAACTTCCTGTCAATTTCTCTTCCCAACCACTCATTACCCAATACATCCTGCTTAACACAAACCACAATCGCCTGAAATCCAGAGTCGATAAAATCAAAGATTATTTGTTTTGTATTTAATTCCCAGAGCGGCAATATCGGCTCTATATCCGCTTCTTTGCATACCCGATTTATCCAGTCTTTATGCTCCTTAAGGTATATATCACCAAAGACAATGCCCCCGATTCCCAGATCTTTCTTCCACTGTGCAATTAAAGCCTTGAATTCTTTTTCATAGCTGCCCCGCGGCATTGCCTTCTGGATCAGGGGAATTCCGGTCATGCCTACCTGCTTGGAAATAATTTCAGCGCTCAAGCCATGCGACAATGAATCCTCGCCATCAGGCTGTGTAAAATTAACCAAGTTTACAACGCTATACCCCGAAGCTATTGCCTTATAACAGGCAAAACAGCTATCCTTACCCGCGCTCCATAGACTTACGACTTTCATTTATACCCTCTTGTCAGTGTTATGTAACTCAAGAATATTCCTATCAACAATAGCAATGCTGATGAGATGTGGCTTATCCGTATACTTTCTTTGATATGGCCGGCTTCTAAAGTGTTTAAATTATCCCCAATAAGCGGCTCTGCAGAAGGCAAAGACTGGTAAAAGTTGAGCCCGCCCAATTGAACTTTTAGCGCACCGGCAATAGCTGCTTCCGGTATTCCACTGTTTGGGCTGGGATTTTTCCTTCCGTCGCGTAAGACTACTCTCCAGGAATTTATTCCATCTTTGCCAGTCAGAAAACTTGCTAGCGGCAGCAGCAATGCCGATATCCTTGCCGGGATAAAATTAGCCAGATCATCCAGCTTTGCCGAAGCCCAGCCGAAATTCATATATCTTTCGTTTTTATACCCAACCATGGAATCCAAGGTACTGACTGCTTTATAAGCCAAAGCTAAAGGCGCACCACCCAGAAAAGCGTAAAATAAAGGCGAGATTATCCCATCCACCGTATTTTCCGCAACCGTCTCAACCGCAGCGCGGATGACCTCCTGCTCGGTAAGATTATTTGTATCCCTTCCTACGACCATTGAAAGCTTCTTGCGCGCTCGGATCAAATCCCGGTCTTTTAACGCCCGGAAGACTTCCATACTCTCTACTTTTAAATCTTTGATCGCAAGGGCCGTATAGATCAATAAACTGGAAACAAAAAATCCCAGGAGCCAGTTAAAAGAAGTCGCCCATTGCACTGCTTTAAAAGTTATAAACCAGGTTGAGCCTGCGATAAGAAACGCGAATATTATTCCTGACAGGCGTTCATATTTGACCAACTTTCTCAAAGGCAGCTCAATATTATTTATCAACCACCCGATGATCCTGACAGGATGGGGAAACCACTGCGGGTCGCCCAAAATCAGATCTAAAAAGTAAGCAAGCGCAATTGCAAAAATTAACTGGGTCATCAGATCTGCTTCCTTAAGATTTTATACAATAAATCCATATCAATACTATCCCTTACCAGTTTCGCAAGTTTATCGAATTCTTTATCCAGGGCAAAGTTTTCTTTTGAAGATACGGGAGGCCACCCTTTATTTTTCCTCAAGGCATTCAAAAGATTTCTCCTGAAAGGCGCGGCATCAAACAGGCCGTGGATATATGTACCGAATATGCGCTTGTCAGGACTTCTTGCGCCGTCAAAGTACCGGGCCTTTTTAGAATTGCATTCAAAGACTTCGAAAGCCGGCTGACAACCGCCTGTGATCCTGGTTGCGCCGTGATGGATCTCGTAACCGGATACCTCAATCCCTGAGGCCAAATTCTTTGCCTTTACCCGCAGGATAGTCTTCTCATTTTTTAAGCTGGTCTCAACCGGCAGGAATTTTAACCCCTCTTCTTCGCCGTGCTTTGATTCCAGGCCATCTTTATCAAATATTTTACTGCCCAGCATCTGGTATCCACCGCAAATACCGACCAGCGCAGTCGTTTTATTAGAGTTAATAATGGACTCTATCTTTTTGGCAAGTCCGCATTTTTTAAGATATTTTAAATCCGCGATAGTATTTTTTGTCCCCGGGATGATTATCATATCCGGGGAATCCAATTCCTGCGGCCTTTTGACATACCTTAACCTTACATCCTCTTCTCTTTCCAGCGCGTCAAAATCAGTAAAGTTAGAAATATGCGGCAGGTATATTACGTCAATATTCACCTTGCGCTCTTTCTTTGCGTCTTTCTCCTTAAAACTATCCAGCGGGACCGCGTCCTCCTCCGGGATATTTATATCTCTATAATAAGGCACGATCCCCAGAACTTTTATGCCGGTGCGCTTTTCAAGATAATCTATGCCCGGCATAAGCAGAGTTTTATCCCCCCGGAATTTATTGATGATTATGCCTTTGATCATTTTTCTTTCTTTTTTGGTCAGCAATTCCAAAGTGCCCACGATCCAGGCAAATACACCGCCCTTATCTATATCTCCTACAAGGACAACCGGAGCCCTGGCATATTCTGCCATTTTAAGATTGACGATATCATGCGATTTCAGGTTGATTTCCGCCGGGCTCCCCGCTCCCTCCATCACCACCACTTCATATTCACCCAACAACTTCCTGAGCGATTGCCTGACAATGCTTAAGCCCTTATTTTTGTATTTTGTATATTTCAGTACATTCATATTTCCGATGGGTTTGCCCCGGACGATTATCTGGGCACCCGTATCAGAGCTTGGCTTGATGAGGATGGGATTCATATCTACAGTAGGCTCGATGCCACTTGCCTGGGCCTGGACCACCTGCGCCCTGCCCATCTCTCCGCCGTCCAGAGTCACATATGAATTCAGGGCCATATTCTGGGCTTTAAAAGGAGCGACCTTGTATCCGTCCTGCAGGAATATACGGCACAAAGCGGCAACGATTACGCTCTTGCCTACACCTGACCCTGTTCCACAAATTTGAAGTGAAGCTGATTTCATCTAAAAACCTTCTTTAGGCAGGAAACCAGATACAGGTTATCTTTTCGTGACCTTACTGCAACCCTGAAGAAGCGATTATCCAGCCCTTTAAAGTTGCTGCAGTCCCTGATAAGGATCCCTGATCTTATTAATCTTCGGAATAGAGATCTGGTATTTATCCTTTTTCCCAGGATTTTACAAAAGATAAAATTCGCTTGCGGATAATATGGACACACTCCCTCTATCTCCTCAAGCTTCTCGAATAAAAATTGTTTTTCTTTTGTGATATATGCCTTGGTCTTATTAATAAATTGAGGATCAAGGATGCCTCCAGCGATTAATTGCTGGGCAATGGCATTTACCGACCAAGTCGGCTGGAATAAACTTAATTTTCGGATTAATCCTTTATCTGCGGCTAGATACCCAACCCTTAAGCCGGGAAGGCTGAAAGATTTGGTTAAGCTCCTTAAAACCATAAGATATTTAAATCGCGTTGCTTCTTTTATCAGGGAATGATTTCCTCCGGTAAATTCAATGAATGTTTCATCGAGCAAAAAATGAGTTTTATTTCTTTCACAGGCTTTAGCCAATTCTAATAGCCCGGATTTCTTGAGCAAAAATCCTGTAGGATTATTGGGATTACAAAGGATGATTAAATCTACTTTGGAAACATAGCTCCTGACTAATTTTAAATCTATGCGGAAATCATCGCTCTCTTTGGCAAAAATAAAATGCGGCTTTGCGCCTGCTAACCTTGCGCTTGATTCATATTCAGAAAACGCCGGCTGATAAATCAGCGCATTGCGCAAGCCAAGGGCACGGGGAACTAAATGGATGAGCTCATTTGAACCGTTTCCGATGAGAATATTATTTTTGTTAATGCCCAGAAAACCGGCTAAAGCCTCTCTTGCCAGACTACATTCAGGATCAGGATATCGGGTAACGACACCCGCACTCTTTGCAATAATACTCTTCGCCTTAGGTGGAATCCCCAGGGGATTAATATTACTGCTGAAGTCAAAAATCCTGCGCAAAGGAATTTTACGAGAACTGATGATCTTCGCTATATTGCCGCCGTGTCCTAATAGCATCTTCTAAAAAATTAAGTGGGTAAAGATAAAAACGGTTAATAAAACTACTAATTCATTTAATTCGCACAAGGCGCCAAGGGTATCCCCGGTTATGCCCGAGAGCTTCTTATTGATAAACTTTCCCGCTAAATAAGTAAAAGCCGCAACAATAACAAAAATATACAACCCTTTCAATTGCCAGAAGAAAAATACACAGGCTATGGCTAATCCTGTGGCCAGAAGCATGATCTTCAGACTAACCCCCTGGATATAAGCTTTGGCTTTGCCTTCCGGACGAGCATAGGGAAATAAGTATATAGGTAAAACCATCGCCCATCTGCTTAACACACACACTAACACCAAAGCTACCGGCCTGAATTGCGTCGCGATTGAATAAAGAAAAGCGATTTTTAAAAGCAAGACACAGATAATGCTTAAGACTCCCATTACTCCGGCGTGCGAGTCACGCATAATTTCCAGCATTTTATCCCTGTCTTTTCTGCTTAATAACGCATCAGCGGTATCTGAAAGCCCGTCCAGATGCAGGCCGCCGGTAAGGATAATTAAGGTAATAACAAGAATTACGCTCATGGCCAGCGAAGGAAAGTATAAAATTAATAATAATTTCACCATCCCGGCAAGCAAAAGCCCTAAGAATAACCCCACAAGCGGAAAATAAATCAACGAACGCGCCACAGATTTATTATCCACATTCTTTATCGTTAGCGGAATAACAGTCAGAAATTGCAGGGCTAATAAGAGATCATTGATCATTTTGTTTTCTCGGATACATTAGCGCTTTTGAAAGTAGCCATCTGAGTCAGGATCTTGACAGCCGCGTCTGCCAGGCTTATGCCTAAGGCGGCACCCGTCCCTTCTCCAAGTCTCAAGTCTAAATCCAATAGAGGCTTAAGGCCGATATGATCCAAAATAATTCTATGCCCGATTTCTACCGAACAATGTGCAGCGATCATATAATCTTTGACCTTTGGCTCTAATTTATAGGCAACCAAGGCCGCGGACCCGGATATAAATCCATCGACCACAACCGGGATTTTTTTAGAAGCAGCAGCCAGGATTATTCCGACAAGCCCGCCGATTTCAAAACCACCGACCTTAGAAAGCACATCGATCGCGTCTTCCGGATTCGGCTGATTGACCTTGATCGCTTTCTTGATGATTTCAATTTTATTTTTTAAGCCCTTATCATCAACTCCCGCACCCCTTCCGGTGAGCTCTTCTACGGGCCTTCCGGTAAATACCGCAGTAATTGCGCTTGCGGCAGTAGTGTTGCCAATTCCCATCTCTCCTGTGCCGATAATATCAATCCCTTTCTTAAACTCTTCTTCAAAAACCGCTATTCCTGCCTCAATTGACTTTATCGCCTCATCCCTGGTCATTGCCGGGCCTTTAGCCATATTTTTTGTCCCGTAGCCGATCTTCCTGATCACTAATTCCGGGCTGGATTTCAGGTCTTCCGCTACCCCTATATCCACCACAACAACCCTTGCCCCGGCGTGCTTGGCCAGAACATTTATCCCCGCGCCCCCCCGGACAAAATTATAGACCATCTGAGCAGTGACTTCCTTTGGATACGCGCTCACCCCTTCTTCGGTGACTCCGTGATCCGCGGCCAAAGTAAAAATAACTTTATTTTTTAGCTCCGGCATTTCTTTTGCGGTAATGCCCACTATCTGCTTGGCTAATTCCTCCAGCCTCCCCAGGCTTCCCAAGGGCTTAGTCAGGCTATCTAGCCTTTCCTGCGCGCCTTCCATCAACTTAGAATCTAGTCCCTTTATCTTTGCCGTAGTTTCTTTTATTTTGTCCATTTAAACCTTTCCTTTTATCCTGCATGGAAGACCTGAGGCCATAAAAAACACCTCATCAGCTTCTCTCGCGACAATCTGGTTGATCTTACCGGCAATATCCCGGAAATCCCTTGCCAACTTATTTGCCGGGACTACGCCCAAACCCACCTCATTGGATACAATTATAGCCTGGCCCTTTTTCTTCCTTAGATGCTCCAGCATCCGGTCAATTTTAGCTTCAATTGTTTTATGATTATCTT
>CAYHBB010000034.1:0-30227 GCA_964354795.1 uncultured Planctomycetales bacterium
AGTCGCGGTATTTGCGCTAAATTCAATTGCCCGGTCCGAGGTAGATAAGAAAAAGAAAGATGACCTCTACAAGCAAGTAGAGCTTTTCTCCGATACCCTGGCGATCATTGATTCGGAATATGTTGACGACACAAAGGCCAAGGAGCTGATCTACGGCGCCTTAAAAGGAATGCTCGGCTCCCTTGACCCGCACAGCCAATTCATGGACCCCGAGACATATAATGAACTTAAAGTCGATACTGAGGGCAAGTTCGGAGGGTTGGGTATTGAGATCACCGTAAAAGACAGCCTGCTGACAGTGGTCTCGCCCATTGAAGACACCCCGGCATGGAAAGCCGGATTGAAACCCAACGACCGGATCGTCAAGATCAACAACGAACTGACACGCGACATGACCCTGGTGGATGCGGTAAAGAAAATGCGCGGCAAACCTGGAGACCCGGTTAATATCACAATCTGGCGGGAGTCGGACAAAAAGTTGATCGAATTCAAGATCGTGCGCGATATCATCAAGATAAAAGACATCAAAGAAGCGTTGATCCTCGAGGACGGCATCGGATATATACGGCTGGTGGAATTTCGGGAGAACACCTTGCCCCAGTTCAAAGCGGCATTGGCAAAGCTCAACAAGGAAGGAATGGGAGCGCTGATCCTGGACCTGCGCAATAATCCCGGAGGGCTTCTGGATGTAGCGGTAAAAATAGCCGAGCAGTTTGTGGACAACGGGAAGATGATCGTCTACACCAAGGGAAAAAAGAATAATCAGAGCCTGGAGTTTATATCCCACAATACCCACCCGATAAACAACATGCCCATGATCGTACTGATAAACGAAGGATCTGCCTCAGGCAGCGAGATCGTTGCCGGCTGCCTGCAAGACTACAAGCGCGCGATCATCATGGGAGTCAAGTCATTCGGAAAAGGTTCGGTGCAAACAGTCATACCCTTAAGCGACGGTTCAGCACTTCGGCTGACCACAAGCAAATATTTCACCCCGTCCGGCAAAATCATACACGGAAACGGGGTAATCCCGGATATCGTCGCGGAAGAAACCAAGATCGAACCGATAGAAAACAACAAGCCCAAAGATGAAAAATCAAAAGACGTTTTTCAAGACATGGCCGAGAAAGATAAAAGCACAAAAGAGCCCAAAGGCTTCAACTACAAACCCGACGCCCAGATCATGCGCGCGGTGGACGCCCTAAAAACGCTGAAGTTCTATAAAACAAACAAAAGCTGATGGCGCGAAGAAAAGCTAAGAGAAGCAGCCGCAGAAACACCAAGCCGGGCACAGAAGAAAGATACAAAGCGTTTAACGCCTTTCTGATGCTGGTCATACTGCTTTTTGTCCTTTTTTTTATAGCCCAGATGCCAAAGCGCGAACGGGTTTCTAAGCTAAAGACTCCGACCGCTACGTCAATAGTAAAAACCGCACAGCCGCCTGCCGCCATTACGCCGCCGGCAATAAGCCCTATAGCGCAAACCCCGAAACCTGGGATTACTCCCGGACTCGCCGTAGTCGCCCAGAAACCGGCTAAACCTCCTAAAAAAACATCTGCCGTGACTGCTGCCAGACCACCCGCTGCGGTAAAGACTGCGGCTGCTAAAACACCTCCAGCCCCGGTTGCAAAAAAATCCGTAAATTTCGCAAAGACCAGATCTTTGCCGGTAAAAACCGCGACTGCAATTACACCAGCGCCAAAACCTTTGGCCCCGGTAATCCCTAAGCCGCCACCTGTAAAATCTAAACCTCCGGAGAGAACTTTACCTCCTGCGGCAACAATACCTGGTTCTGCGGACCAGCTAAAAGGCAAGATCGCCATTGTCCTTGATGACTGGGGGTACCACGCTGACAGTCCGAACACGCTCAACGCCAAGCTTTACCCCGTAACCGCCGCAGTCATTCCTAACCTCAACCACACTCACTCCGTAGTCGAACAGCTCCATGAAAACGGATACGAAATAATCCTGCATCTACCTATGCAGCCGACCGAGAAAATGAATCTGGAACCTGATACCGTTACCGTGGATCTGAGTGAGGGAGAGATCAAAAGAATAGTTGACCAGGATCTTACCGGCATCTCTTACGCAAAGGGGATCAATAACCACATGGGCTCCCAAGCAACTTCGGATTTACGTACCATGGTGCCAATATTCAAAGAGCTATCCAGAAAGCACCTTTACTTTCTGGATAGCTTTACATCTTCCGATTCCGTGTGTGAAGACCTTGCGCAGAAGCTGAAGGTCGCTTTCGTAAAACGCGACGTATTTATCGATAATGAATCTGATCCGGAGTACATCCGCGGCCAGATCGCCAAGCTAAAATCACTGGCAAGTGCCCGCGGCTGGGCCATAGGTATCGGACATGACCGCAAGAACACTCTTGATGTGCTGCGGGAAGAACTGCCCAAAATTATAAATGAAGGTTACGAGCTGGTGTATGTCTCGGAGCTGGCTCAATGAACGTATTGGGCGTTGAAACTTCATGTGATGAGACTTCGGTAGCTGTAGTCAAAGAAGGCGTTCGCGTGCTTTCCAACAGCATCCTCTCAAGCCTAAAGCTTCACAGCAAATACGGCGGAGTCATCCCGGAGATCGCCTCGCGCATGCAACTTGAGACTATTACACAAGTAACGCAGGACGCGCTAAGAGAAGCGCGTGTGTCACTAAAAAATATCGGCCTGATCAGCGTGACCAGCGGCCCCGGCCTCTTAGGGTCATTGCTGGTGGGCATCTCTTTCGCAAAATCCCTAAGCTTAAGCTATGGCATCCCGCTGATCGGGATAAATCACGTGCATAGCCACTTGTATGCTAATTTTCTTAACGGCAAAGGCCCAAGGCTTCCTTTTGTGGCACTTGTGGTATCCGGTGGCCACACCAGCTTGTTTTATGTGAAAGATTTCCATAAAATTGAAGTCCTAGGTGAGACTCAGGATGATGCCTGCGGAGAAGCTTTTGATAAGGTAGCCAAGATCCTGGGCATGGGATACCCCGGCGGCCCGCTTATCGAGAAAATGGCTGCTCTCGGGGATACCGGGAAATTCAGGTTTCAATGCTCCGGCACAAATAACCCTTTGGACTTTAGCTTCAGCGGCATAAAAACCGCAGTGCTTTACAAGGTCCAGGGAAAAAAGCTAAGGCTTAAGGAGAAACGAGACATCGCTGCCTCTTTCCAAGAGGTAGTAATCGACACGCTTATCAGAAAAGCGATGCTTGCGTGTAAAATAAAAAAAACAAAAAGCCTGGTCATAGGCGGCGGCGTAGTGGCAAATAACCGGCTTAGAATTAAGTTCCTGCGGGAAGCAATTGGGATCAAATGCTTTTTTCCGCCAAGAATACTTTGCCTGGATAACGCGGCGATGGTTGCCGGATTTGGGTACCAGCTATTTAAAAAAGGCCAACGTAGCGGACTAGATCTAACAGCAGAATAGCCCAGAAAGGGCACACCCGTTTATCCTTTTAAACGGGGTGTAGCTCAGAAAGGATCATCATGCTCACAGATAACGATATTATGTTTCGCTCGGTCTTAGCGGTAATATTAAGCGGACTGATCGGTTTTGAGCGTCAAATGCACAAAAGGCACGCGGGTCTACGCACCCATATCCTGGTGTCGCTGGGGTCATGTCTTATCATGTTGACATCGCTATATGTTTTTGATATATATAAGGATGTGGCGTCGTTGGATCCTTCGCGCATAGCCGCAGGAGTGATCACCGGTATCGGTTTTCTGGGCGCGGGGACAATAATCAGAGATACTGAGGGTGTGCGCGGCCTCACCACAGCCGCCAGTTTATGGGTAGTCGCGGCTATAGGCCTGGCAGTAGGCTGCGGTTTCTGGAAGGCAGCGTGTTTTGTTACAGCCCTGGCCTTAATAGTTTTATTTATACTAAGATACGCCGAAGGCATGATCTTTCACGCTAATGAAGAAGGCAGGGATTAGGAATGGCCCCTCGTGTAAACGCGTCAAAAATCTCTTCGATATTTTTGACGCACACTTCGGGGTAACTCGCCTGAAGGAATATTGGGCTCGTTAAGGAGGTTAGCTATGGCCTTTAAAAGAAAAACGGAAGAGAAGATACTCGATGTCGACGCCTCTATGCAAGGTACCCTTAACTTCAAGGATCCCGTGAATCTACGCATCAACGGAAAATTCGAAGGCACATTAGGGACCAAGGGCAACCTGACCATTGGGCCTTCGGCAATCGTTTTAGCGGATATCAGCGGGGATAATATTATAATCGGCGGCAAAGTCAAAGGAAGAGTCACCGCGCGCGAAAGACTTACTCTTTTGCCGACCGCGGTGCTGGAAGGCGATGTATTTCCGGCAAAGCTCAGTGTGGCAGAAGGAGCGATTATCGAGGGTACCTGCTCGATGCTGCGCGATTTCCTGAACGCGGAGGAGCTGGCGAAATACTTAGAAGTCGATCTTAACTCCATTATGGAATGGGCAAATTCCGGGAAAATGCCCGGATCAAGAGAAGGCGAGACCTGGAGATTTGACCGCAAGGCGATCGATACCTGGGTCTCTTCAGAGAAAATCGAAAGATAATCTATTATGGCTGACGAAAAACTGCTCACCGTCAGAGATGTTTCCATACTCTTAAACATCTCTGAAAAAGAAGTACTGAACCTTGCTGAAACCAGAGCCATCCCCGCGTATAAAATCGGCGGTATGTATTTGCGTTTTAAAAAAGAGCAGGTTTTGCAATACAAAAAAGCGTTCCACCACGCGCTGCCAAATACACATAGCGCCAAAAACTACCCGCTTGCGAACAGAATCAGCGATTTCTTTTATTTTAATGACTTTTATGTTTTATCCGCCATCCTGATCATCCTCCTAGTAGTCGTCATATTTCAGGGATTGTAATGAACACGAAATTGGGCTTTTGCGATCTTGGCTTTGCTAATCTTGACATTGATAGAATTAGACGAAGGGGTTTTGCCGAGGCGGTCTACTGCCCGGGTAAAGATAAGAGTCATTTAAAGAAGATTTGCGCCGTGTTTATAAGGAATAAGCAGCCTCTCCTGCTTACTAGGCTTGATAAAAACACTTTCTCATTTCTTAAGAAATCGGTCCCGCGCTTAAAATACAATCCTCTGGCCAGAATCGGCTATCTGACCCAAAATAAGACAATCGGCAAAAGAGGCGAAATAATGGTAGTTTCAGCCGGCACTTCAGACATACCGGTTGCCGAGGAGGCTGCCCTGACTGCCGAATTATTGGGAAGCAAGGTGGTCAGGCTTTACGACGTAGGTGTCGCCGGCGTGCACCGCGTAATGCATAGAATCGAGGCGCTACGCAAAGCCGAGGTGATCGTGGTGGTCGCGGGGATGGAGGGAGCGCTCGCCAGCCTGGTCAGCGGGCTGGTCAGCTGCCCGGTCATCGCGGTTCCTACCAGCTGCGGATACGGGGCAAGCTTCAAAGGGATTGCGCCGCTATTGACCATGCTCAACAGCTGCTCACCCGGCGTAGTAGTAGTGAATATCGACAATGGTTTTGGCGCGGGATATTTTGCGAACTTAATCAATGCCCCCAAATTTAATGGATAATTTGGGGTAAGCTTCTGGAGTTAACCCCAATTTTATAGGATAAATTGGGGTTGAGCTTCTGCTCAAGGAGTAAATAGATGGCGCTTTCCGGATTAGATATCTATAAACTTTTACCTAAGACAAACTGCCGCGAATGCGGCTTTGCCACTTGTTTAGCCTTTGCCATGCAGCTGGCTA
This sequence comes from uncultured Planctomycetales bacterium, assembly GCA_964354795.1. Classification (GTDB taxonomy): domain Bacteria; phylum Omnitrophota; class Gorgyraeia; order Gygaellales; family Profunditerraquicolaceae; genus JAPLLR01. The sequence goes on from CAYHBB010000034.1 coordinate 5,728, forward strand.
AAAAAGCAGTAGGTATTGATAAGTGCCCGTATTTAAGCCCGGAGGCCAAAAAGGTGTTGGAATCATCCGCGCTGCCGCCGATCAAACTGATTACCATTGGAACAGACGAGCAGAAGCTAGAAATCGGAAATGAATCAGTGATGTTCCGCCACGAAGAGAAATTTCACCGGCCATGCGGCTTAGGCTTCATCATAGAAGATAACCTGACAGATGCCCAGATTAAAGTTAAGCTGGCGAATATCGCCAAGCTTAGCTTTGAGCGAGTAGGCCAGAAGCTGGATGTCAACCTTGTAGCGCTAAAGCAGACTAAAGACGCCTTACGCTTTGCGCAAGCGGTAAAACTTGTCTCGGGACTGACCAGTCTGCCTATCGGCTTGATAAGCGAGGACTCCACGGCTCTGAAAGATGCTCTTGTAACATTAAAAGACAAAAAGGCCCTGATTTACCGCGCGACAAAAGAAAACTTGAGCCTCATAGCGCCAATAGCTAAAGAATTCAAGGCCGTGCTGGTCGCAAGCGCACCTGACCTTACTTCTCTATCCGCCCTGACCCAGGAATTAAATAAGCTGGGAGTCGAGGAAATAATCCTGGATACCGGAAATAAATCTATTTCAGAAAAGATCTGGGATCTTACTCAGATAAGAAGAGGGGCGTTAAAGAAAGCCAACCGCAGTCTGGGATTTCCGGCAATAACTGTCATAAACAAAGACGATCCTTATGAAGAGGCGATGGAAGCGGCTTCATACATTTCAAAATACGCCGGGATCATCCTGCTAAAAAATATCGAGGCCTGGCAAACGCTGGCACTCCTGACCCTGCGCCAGAATATCTACACTGACCCTCAGAAGCCATTACAGATAGAGCCAAAGCTTTATCCGATAGGCGCTGCAAACGATAAATCTCCGGTGCTGATCACCACCAATTTCTCGTTATCCTATTTTACAGTGCTTGGAGAAGTGGAAGCCAGCAAAGTGCCGTCTTATATCCTCAGCGTAGATACCGAAGGCATGTCCGTGCTTACGGCATGGGCAGCGGAAAAGTTCACTCCGGACAAGATCTCCGATACAGTGAATAAGTTAGGCGTAAAAGAAGCTGTATCGCATAACCGGCTGATCATCCCCGGATATGTCGCCATGATGAGCGGAGAGCTTGAGGAGAAATCCGGCTGGCAGATCGTTGTCGGGCCAAAAGAAGCGGCCGGGATCCCCTCATTCTTAAGAAACCTCTAAACTAAATGGAAAAATTTAAAGTCACATTCTATCCCGATAAAAAAACCATAGAAACGCAAAAGGATAAAACTATCCTTTCTGCGGCTATCTCAGCCGGAGTTTATATCAATTCCGCCTGCGGAGGCGATGGCGTTTGCGGACGTTGCAAGGTGATCGTCAAATCCGGAAAAGTGATCACTCAGCCCAGCGGCTCACTTACCCTTGAAGAAAAAAGGCGACACGTTTACTTATCCTGCCTGACAACTATCCACAGCGACACGGAAATCGAAGTACCTCCTGAATCAAGGTTAGATTTTGAAAACCTCACCCCCCAAGAACTTGAGCTAAGGCTCAAAGGGCTTTATTCCGAGGCGGAAGAAATCGAGCAGGGAACCCCGGGCCTGACGGAAAAGATATTCAAACATTCACCGCTAGCCACCAAACACATGCTAGACCTTCCCAGGCCTTCTATCGACGACAATATCAGCGACCTAGAACGACTATACAGAGAAGTGCGTAAAATTCAGGACATTCCCGTAATGCAGACCGGCTTGGCCAACATTAGACAATTGGGTGAATTGCTGCGCGACTCTGACTGGAAGGTTACGGTTACGCTGGGAAAGCGTAACGATACTGTTGAAATAGTCCTGGTCGATTCCGGAGATACCACAAAAACTAACTTAGGCTTATGCTTTGATATCGGTACCACCACCATATCAGGACAGCTGGTAGACTTAAATACAAAAAAAGTACTGGGGACAAAAGCCACCTATAATAAGCAGGCCACCTTTGGCTCTGATGTGATCACCCGTATAATCTACGCCCGGGAAGAAGACGGGTTGTTGAAACTACACAATTCAGTGACCGACACCATGAACCAGATGATCAAAGAACTGATCCAGGAGCATAATATCGACCTTAATGACGTCACCTGCATCCTGTGCGCCGGCAATACTACCATGATCCATTTGCTGCTTAACGTTGACCCCACATACATCCGACGCGAGCCATATATCCCGACGGCAAACTTTATGCCCACAATCCGCGCGGCAGAGGCTGGTATCAATATCAACCCGCGCGGGCTTTTATCTTGCGTGCCAGGAGTCTCAAGTTATGTGGGTGGGGATACAACTGCGGGCGTTCTTTCCAGCGGCTTATATAAAGAAAATGACTTGAGCCTTTTGATCGATATCGGGACAAACGGAGAGATCTCACTCGGAAATAAGGAATTCATCATTGCCGCGGCAGCTTCAGCCGGACCGGCGTTTGAGGGAAGCGGAGTTTCCTGCGGAATGCGGGCTTCGCGCGGCGCGATCCAGAAAGTCAGCGTTGACCCAAAAAGCTTTGAGCTAAATTATTCGACGATCGGGGAAGTCAAGCCGCGTGGCATCTGTGGCTCAGGATATATTGACATCATCGCCTCGATGCTAAAGTACGCAATTATCGATAAAAATGGAAAGATCAAGATTAATGATCATCGCAGGGTCCGTAAGGCAGAATCCGGCAAAGAATTCGTCATTGCCTTTAAAGAAGAGTCGGACTCCACAACAGATATTGTCATCAGCGAAACGGATATTGAGAACCTGAAGCGCACGAAAGCCGCTATATACTCGGCAAGCGCGCTCCTAGTCAGGCACATGGACCTGGATTTCTCTTCGGTTAAGAAGATCTTTATTGCCGGCGGATTTGGCACCAGCCTTGAAATTGACAGCGCCATAGCTATCGGTTTACTCCCGGACCTGGAGCGCTCGCGCTTTATATTCATCGGGAATAGCGCCTTAGCCGGAGCCCGGGAGATGCTTTTGTCTTACGAAGCGACAAAGCTTGCCGATGAGCTGGCTCGCAAGATCACTTATCTGGAATTATCGGTAGATCCGGCGTATATGGATGAATACATGGCGGCATTGTTCTTTCCGCATACGGATTTGAAAAGATTTCCTTCGCTGAGGCTGTAATGGGCTACGTAATCGCCATGGCGGGAAAAGGCGGAACAGGCAAGACCACGATTGCCGCGCTCATTGTCAGGCTGATCAGAGAATTAAAGCTTGGCTCAGTGCTGGCCATCGACGCTGACCCCAACAGCAATTTGGCGGAATTTTTAGGGGTAGAAACTAAAACGACCATCGGTTCCATATTAGACGATATCTGCGCTCATCCTGAGAAGGTTCCTCCAAGCATGGGTAAAGACGCCTTCATCGAATACCAAGTGCAAACCGCAATCGCTGAAGGAGAAGGATTTGACTGCCTGACCATGGGCAGGCCCGAAGGCCCGGGATGTTATTGTTACGTGAACAACGCTTTGCGCAATTCCCTTGGCAAACTGATCAAAGACTACGATTACGTGGTCATCGATAATGAAGCGGGGCTTGAGCATCTTTCGCGGCGCACTACCAGAAGCGCGGATGCGCTGGTCGTGGTATCCAGCCCAGCGCAGGTGGGTTTAATTGCGGCCAAGAGGATCCGCGAGCTTGTCGCGGAACTGAAGATCAAGACCAAAAAAGAACTCTTGATCATCAATTGCGCGGAAAAAGATATAGATAAAGCTAAGATCAAGGATATGAAATTGGATTACCTGGGCTTTATTCCCCAGGATCCGGCAGTTGAAATTGCCAGCTTAAACGGCCTCTGCATGCTAAAGCTAGACTCGGAATCCAAAAGCCTTTCAGCTTTGCGTAAAATAGGAGAACCAATATGGCACAGGATTTGATACTTGAGAAGTGGTCCGGAAAGATCTCGACAGTGACTATCGGCGCGACAATTGCCGAGGGGGGCACGCGCGCGCATTCCATAAAGATCGGGGGAGAAGAATCCCTGCCGTTCTTATTTAAAGAGGGTGCTATCCCCAACAAACCGCAGATCGCTTTTGAGATATGGGACGCCCCACCCACAGACTGGCCGGATGAATTAAACAAGATCTACGGCAGCTGCTATAAGGACCCCATAGCCTGGGCTAAGACTTGCGTTAAAGAATACAAAGCCGCCTGCCTTTGCGTAAGGCTGCAGGCTGCGCACCCGGATTTCGGAAACAGAACCACGCAGCAGGAAGCGCAGTTCATTAAAGAGCTGCTGAAAGCGGTGGCTGTTCCGTTAGTGATCATCGGATGCGAGGATGATTCCAAGGATAGCCTTATACTACCTGCCTGCTCGGAAGCGGCAAAGGGAGAAAAATGCCTTATCGGAAGCGCGGTGCAGGATAATTATAAGACTCTGGTCGCAGCGGTATCTGCCGACGGGCATAATATCATCGCGGAGTCCCCCATCGACATCAATATCGCCAAGCAGTTAAATATTCTGATTTCCGATATGGGCCTGCCATTGGAAAGAATCGTGATCAATCCTACAATCGGGGCATTAGGATACGGCCTGGAATACGCTTATTCAATCATGGAGAGAGCGCGTTTAGCCGCCTTATCCGGAGACAAAACAGTAGCCAGCCCGTTCGTATGCTTCGTGGGACAGGAGTCCTGGCAGGTAAAAGAAGCTAAGGCAACCGCGGAAGAATCCCCTGCCTGGGGGAAGGTTACAGAACGCGGGATCCTCTGGGAGATCCTTACTGCCACAGCACTGATCCAGGCAGGGGCAGACCTGTTAGTCATGCGCCATCCGCTAGCGGTTGAGAAAATCAATGAATATATAGAAAAATTAGTTCAATGCTGATAATCGGCGAACTGATAAACGGTATGAATAAACGCATCGCAGAAGCGATCGCGGCAAAAGACAAAGCGGCGATCCAGAAATGCGCCCTAACCCAAGTAAAAGCCGGAGCTGAGGCGCTGGATGTCAGCTGCGGCCCGGCATCAGCCGATCCTGTCTCAGATATGCGCTGGCTGGTAGAGACTATACAAGAGGTGACGGACAAAGAATTATCTCTGGACTCAAGCCGACCGCAATCCATTGAAGAAGGCCTTAAGGCTGCCAAAAATAAAGTGATCATCAACTCCACCACCGCTGACCCGGAAAAGCTTAGGGTTCTTGTGCCGCTTGCGAAAAAACACAACGCAAAGCTCATAGGCCTTGCCATCAGCTCAAAAGGAATACCCCATAATAAGGATCAGCGCCTAGAATTAGCCGCAGGAATTGTCGCCTACTGCGTGGAGCAGGGATTTAATATCGAAGACCTTTACCTTGACCCGATCCTGATGCCGCTAAACGTTGCCCAGGCCCAGCTAAAAGACATACTTGAGTCTATCCATGAATTTAAGCTTATCTATCAGCCGTCCCCCAAGACCGTGATCGGCCTAAGCAATATCTCGCAGGGAGCGAAATCAAGAAGCCTGATAAACCGCAGCTTCATGGTCATGGCTATGGCAGAGGGGCTTGACTGCGCAATACTTAACCCGCTAGACAAGAAATTAATGAACGCGGTGATCGCTTCAGAGGTGATCCTGAACAATAAAATTTACTGTGATTCTTTTTTAGACGCATACGGAAAGATTTAATCCCCTTATGTTACGCAAAAAAGTATTCAGGCACGTATTCAGGCTACACGGGATCATAGAAAGTTTCCGCATCGCCTTCAAGGGAACCCTCTATTTATTCCTGTACCACCGCAACATGCGCATCATCTTTATGTTGGGGTTTGCCGCGTTCCTGACCGGAATTTATTTTCAGTTAAAAGGTATTGAAATCGTGATATTATGTATTACAATAACATCGGTTTTTGTGGCAGAGATGTTCAATACCGCCATTGAAATGGTGATGAACATGCTCACCACGAAATACCATCTGCGCATCAGGATCATTAAAGATATTGCGGCAGCGGTCGTGCTGATCGCTTCACTTAATTCGCTTGCTGTAGGATACTTTCTCTTTATAAAGAAGCTCTTCAAATAAATTGGCGGCGTAGCTCAGCCTGATAGAGCAGTCGGCTCATACCCGATAGGTCACTGGTTTAAATCCAGTCGCCGCCACCATTTTTCTACTGTGGTTTCGCCACTTAGTAAGTGATAAAGGGTGGCTCAAAAATCCACCCGCCGCCACTAAATTTGCAATTATTCACCTTCAAGCAAATTTGTCCCGAAGTCATAGACGAGGGACCAGTTTAAATATAGGAAATAAAAGAATGCCGTCCTTATCAAACCTATTCTTTATAATAATGCCGTTAATAATTCTTCTCCACCTGCACTTATTAAACAAAATTGGTAATCTATTGATAAGAAAATACCCTGATTGGCTTAAATCTAAAAGCATTGAATTCCCGGAAAGATTCAATGCTTTTTTCATTTCAAACTGGAAAACCGAAAAATTTGTCTTAAGTTTATATAAGGTAATCTTTTCTAGTAATAATTTTAACGATAAAGATTTGGTGAGATTTAAAATTGCGATTTGGATTGATATTTTTATTTTAGCTATTACGTCAAACATAATGTTTTATTTAAAGTATAAAGGTTTAATATAGGGCGGGACAACCGAATCAGCTCTCTAAAATAAAAGAATGACCACGACACTTTTCTACTTCACCGGCACTGGTAACTGCTTAAAAGTCGCCCGCGACCTGGCCAAGGAACTTGGTGATACCAACATTGTCAGCATCCCTAAAGCGATAAACGGAGAAATTGATTTATCCGCTGACCGCATCGGCATCATCTATCCCGTATATATGTTCGGAATGCCCCTGATAGTAAGCAGATTCATAAAGAAATTATCCTTTAGCAAAGATAAATATATATTCGCTATTGCCACTTACGGCGGCATGCCGGGTGGCTCGCTGGGACAAACTGCCAGAGAGCTTAAAGCTGTCGGTTTGAAATTATCCGCCGGATTCGGTATCGCTATGCCCGGAAACTACACTCCGCTTTATGGCGCTATCGATAAAAAAAACAAGAATCCATGTTCGCAAAAGAAAGCAAAAGGATAACAAGGATAGCCTCGATAATAAAGGAAAAAAAGGAAGCTAAGATAGAAAAGAACAACTTTCTGACTAATGCCATCTTCTCTGGATTGATCTACAAAGCCGGCTCACCCAGAATTCCCTATATGGACAAGGATTTCTGGTCAGATGAGAAATGTAATAGCTGCGGCACCTGCGTCAAAGTATGCCCGGTGGACAATATCGAGCTGATTGATGAGTTGCCCGTATGGATGCATAAATGCGAACAGTGCTTTGCCTGCCTGCAATGGTGCCCTAAGGAGGCTATTCAGTACGGCAAAAACACCGCAACTAGAACCCGCTATCATCACCCGGAAATAAAACTGCAAGATATTATTTCTGGTAAGGTTTAATAAAATTAATTTATTTCTTGCAATTTTAGCAATTCATGGTAACATACTGGTAACTTACAACTTATAGAAAGGGGGTAGTTATGCGTATAATGGTAGCATTGCTTCTCGCAGTTTTCGCAATATCGACTTGCGCATATGCTGCAAACCAAAGTATCACAACAGGAATGGTGGATAAGGCCGTAAATGGCGGTATAAACGTGCTCACGGGGTGGATTGAACTACCCATGCAGGTTTATAAAGGCTATGACAAGGGCCTAAAAGACCTGAACAGAGAAGGGCCGTCAAAAGTAGTGGGTGGTATCGTTGGGTTATTCCGCGGAGTATTTCATGCCGCTGGAAGAACTATCTGGGGTGCCTTTGAATTAGCAACTTTTTGGGCCGCTAATCCAGTAGACAACCAGGGTGTCGGCGTTCCTTTAGATGCAAAGTACTCCTGGGAAACGGGAGAGCAGTATTGCATTGATAAACCAACTCTTCCTGAGGGCTGCAAGCCTATCGGAACCAAGTTTGTCAATGGTATTACCGATGTCTTGCTTGGTATCGTTGAAGTTCCCGCTCAGATCACCAAGAGCGCAAACGATTCCACTAAGTATTCAAACGTTTTCGTCGGAACATTAAGAGGTTTCTGGTACTGGTTAAGTCGCGAAGTAAATGGCGTGGCGAATCTAGCGTCATGCATTCTTCCTAACCCGGCCGAGACCATGGGCTATGCCTATAACAGCAAGTGGCCCTGGACCAAAACAGAAGAAAAGGTCAAATAAGTTAAGTTAATAAAGCTTCCACCAGCGGCATTGAGAGATTTTCTCAATGCCGCTTTTTTTATATGCATTATTGTGATAGAATATATTTATGAAAAACAAAAAAATCCCGGTGATGATTGATACTGTAAAAAATACGATCAAAAAATACGGGCTGTTGCAAAAATACGAAACTATCCTGATCGGCATATCTGGTGGCCCGGACTCTGTCTGTCTCCTGTATATCCTGAACAGCCTAAAACAAGATTTGAAACTTAAGCTTCATGCCGTCCATATCGACCATATGCTGCGTAAGGACTCTAAGAAAGACCTGGAATACGTGCAGGATTTATGCAACCGCCTAAAGATACCGCTTAAGTCCGCCCGGATCAATGTCCAAAGCTTAGCACAAAAAGGTTCATTAGAGGAAGCGGCCAGAAACGTGCGTCTAGATTTCTTTTTTAAAACCGCTAAAGTTATCAAGGCTGATGCGGTCGCTTTAGGCCACAATCTTGACGACCAGGCAGAAACAGTGCTGATGCGCATTCTGCGCGGCAGCGGTTTGGCCGGGCTTTCCGGTATTCTGCCAAAACGTAACATCCTGGGATTTCAGGTGATCAGGCCGCTGATCGAGGTCAAAAGAAAAGAAATCGAGGCATTCTTAAAAAAAAGAAGGATCAAGGCCCGCATTGACAGCACTAACAGTGAGGATATTTACTTTAGAAACAGGATCAGGCATAAGCTCCTGCCGTTACTGGAAAAAGAATACAACGGAAATATCAAAGAGCTCTTAGCTAATATGGCTGAAAGCGTAGCCCTTGACTACGATTACCTAGCTCAGGTGACAGAGAAATTTGCCAAAAACTCAAAAACCAGGTTTAGTTTAAATAAGTTGGGTTCCTTGCACCCTGCGCTAAAAAGGCTGATTTTCCGTAGCGCCATCGCTGCCCTGAAAGGCGACACCCGAAGGCTCACTTTTCAACATATCCGCGAAATAGAAGACCTCCTCCTAAACCGGCCATCAGGCTCGATCGTAAACCTGCCCCGTAACGTCTGCGCGAGAAAAAAGAAAAACTGCCTCGAGTTTTACCTCAAGATTCGCTAATATTAACTTGATTTTACGGCTGTTTACCTATATAATGGCAAATCTAAAAAGAAAGGTTAACTAATGGCAAATAACGCTCCTAAGTCCAAGAAAAATAACGGGTTCAGGAAAATACCCCTGGGCTGGATCCTGGCATTCATAGTATTTCTTCTGTTCATAAACTCTCTGAATTTAACGCCGATAAGCGGCTTGGCTAAAGAGATCAGCTACAGCGAATTCTACAGGACGCTTAAAAACAATCCGCAAAACATCAAATCTCTGGTAAAAGTTGAGAACGAGCTTCAGGGAGAATTCAAAGACAATACAAGATTCAAACTCACCATTCCGGAAAACGACCCTGACCTGCTTAAGATGATGCGGGAGAATGTGGATAATTTCGACGTAAAACCGCTAAAGACTTTCTGGGCGGCGCTGTTTCTGAATCTTGGCCCGATAGTGCTGCTAATACTTTTCTGGTGGTTCATGGCTGCGCGCGGTGAACAGCTCGGCAACAGAGTGATGGGCTTCGGAAAGGTCAAGCCGAAGATCCAAAGCGAGCGGGAAAAAGCCACCTTTAACGATGTCGCGGGAGTTGACGAAGCAAAGGAAGAGCTTAAAGAGGTCATCGAATTCCTGAAAGACCCTAAGAAATTCCAAAAATTAGGCGGAAAGATACCCAAAGGAGTCCTTTTAATCGGGCCTCCGGGGTGCGGAAAGACTTTGATCGCACGCGCAGTTGCCGGAGAAGCGGAAGTGCCGTTCTTCAGCATTTCAGGCTCAGATTTTGTAGAGATGTTTGTCGGCGTGGGCGCTAGCCGTGTACGTGATTTATTCGAGCAGGGCAGGCGCGCTTCCAAGATATCGCAAAAGGGAGCGATAATCTTTATCGATGAGATCGACGCTGTAGGCCGCTTGCGTTTTTCAGGGATAGGCGGAGGCAATGATGAACGCGAGCAGACATTAAACGCGCTGCTGGTAGAAATGGATGGATTCGACACGGCCCAGGGCATCATCCTGATCGCCGCCACTAACAGGCCAGACACATTGGATCCCGCGCTGCTACGCCCGGGAAGATTCGACCGCACCATCATCGTCAACCTGCCTGATATAAGAGGACGCGAAGAGATCCTGAAAGTGCACACCCGTAAGATCAAACTTGCCCCGAACGTAGATTTGAAATCCGTAGCTTCTCAAACCCCGGGATTTTCCGGTGCAGACCTGGCTAACCTGTGCAACGAAGCAGCTCTCCTGGCTGCCCGCCACGATAAAGAATTTGTTGAAGAGATCGATTTTGATAAATCTGTAGAGCGCGCGCTGATGGGCCCGGAAAAGAAAAGCCACATCATGTCCAAGAAAGAGAAAGAGATCACCGCGCTCCATGAATCAGGACACGCTCTTTTATCCTTGCTTTTACCAGAGGTAAACCCATTAAAGAAAGTTTCGATTATCCCGCGCGGCCTGGCAGGCGGCTACACTTTTACCCCACCGCTTGAAGACCGGCATTACTGGACAAGGACAGAATTGATCGCCGAGGTCACGCTCATGCTCGGCGGCAGAGCCTCCGAAGAGCTTAACTTAAGCGAAGTGACAACCGGTGCCCAGAACGACCTGGAAATGGCTACAGGCATGGCCAGGCGCATGGTCACCCAGTTCGGGATGTCCAAAATCCTCGGTCATATAACCCTGGGCAAACGAGAAGGCCTGGTATTCCTGGGCCGGGATATAGTAGAACAGCGCAATTACAGCGAGGATACCGCCCGTATAATCGATGAAGAAGTAAAGAAGATAATCGAAGAATCCTACGCAAAAGCCAAAGAAATACTGCGGCAGAATAACGATAAACTTAAAATGCTCTCCAACGCGCTTCTGGAAAAAGAAGTCATGGATGGAGAAGCAGTCAAACAGCTGATTGGCATCGAGAAAAAAGACCTCGCCTAGACATTTGTGATGCGAATACTTCACATCAACCATCCGCGGGATATTACGCGCATCATGCAGGATATCAAAGTCGACCCCTACGGGATAAAGATCATGTCCCCCAAGGCTACGACTTATCTTTTGAAATTAAACTCCATCTCCAATATCTGCGCAAACATACTCAAGCAGGAAATGCTCTCCCTGGGGGCAGATGCGGCGGTGGCCAGGGGCGCGCTTACCGGGGCGGTCAAGAAAACCGACTGCCTTCTTATGGGCAACCTTGCCCAATTCGCGGGCTTAAGTCGCAAATTAAATAAGCAACCATTCGGCCTGAATGCGATTTCGGAAAATATTACCAAGGCCATAAGAAACTATCGATCGGACAACCTTACTCTTAGCCTTAAATCACAGAGCCTGCGCCTAGGCAGGCGTACATTGATCATGGGGGTGGTGAATGCGACTCCCGACTCTTTCAGCGGCGACGGAATAACTTCAGTTTCAGAAGCAGTTGACCTCGCCCAAAAGCTTGCAAAAGACGGAGCGGATATTATCGATGTGGGCGGTGAATCCAGCCGGCCGGGAGCAAAGCCCGTGCCTCTTAAGGAAGAATTAAAGCGCACTATCCCGGTGATCAAGGCTCTGACAAAGAGAATATTGACCCCTGTCTCGATAGACACCGCTAAACCTGAAGTGGCAAGACAGGCGCTTGATAACGGTGCGGCGATGATAAATGATATTTCCGGACTGCGCGATCCGCGGATGGCAAAGATAGCCGCAAAATATAAGGCTGCTGTAGTACTCATGCACATGAAAGGAAATCCACGCACCATGCAAAACGACCTAAGCTATGCTTCGCTGATGGATAAAATCCTGCAATACCTGCAGGAAGCGATCGACCGCGCGCTGGAGGCCGGCATAGACAGAGAAAGAATCGTCATTGACCCGGGGATAGGATTCGGCAAGACCGTCCGGGATAATCTAGACATACTGAATAATCTAAACGAATTTAAGATCCTGGGCAGACCGATACTGATTGGAACTTCCAGAAAATCTTTTATCGGAAAGATACTCAACTCCGGGCCCGGTGAGCGCATCTTCGGAACCGTAGCTAGCTGCGTTTTAGCCGCACGTAACGGCGCGCATATAGTCAGGACCCATGACGTGCGGGAAGTCAGCCAGGCGCTAAAAATCATGGACGCCACCAACAGACAATGAACTACTTATTTCTTAACGCGACTTTTAAGCCCGCTATCGAGATACTGATCCTCTGGTTCCTGATCTACCGCATCATACTTTTTCTGACCGGGACCAGGGCGGTAAAGGTGCTGATCGGGATCGCTGTTTTGCTGCTGACTTTTCTCGTGGCGCAGGTCTTTGATCTTACGGTAGTGGGGTGGCTGTTTACCAAGCTATTCGGCATCTCGGTCATAGCGCTCCTTGTGATTTTCAGCCCGGAGATCCGGCAGGGCCTTGCGCAGCTTGGCCAGAAGCACATATTCGCGCCACCACTTAAAGACGAAGAACTGGACCAGGTCCTGCACCAGATCAGCGAAGCAGCGGATAACCTGTCCAAAGATAAACTAGGCGCTCTGATCGCCATAGAGATAAAGGACTCACTTAATGCCTATACCGAAAGCGGAGTAATTGTTGACGCGCGGGTGAGTGCTGATCTAATTCAAGCAATCTTCACTCCGAACAACCCTTTGCACGACGGAGCGGTGATCATCCGCCAGGGCAGGATCCTGGCCGCAAGCTGCCTGTTCCCGCTTGCGCATAACAAAGGACTAAGCCGCATATTCGGCACGCGCCACCGCGCTGCCCTTGGCCTAAGCGAAGAGACTGACGCCGCGCTCATAATAATCTCCGAAGAACGCAGAGACATTTCACTAGTATACCGAGGCCGGCTTTTCAAAGATATAAGCAAAGAAGATATTATCACAAGGATCCAGGAGATCATAAAAACTAAGAATGCATAAACACAAAGTTACTTTGCTCAACTGCTTTAAGCACCTATTCACAAGTCACCCCTGGCTAAAACTGATTTCGTTCATTCTAGCTGTACTTATCTGGTTATTCGTCAGAGGTGAAACGGGAAAGCTGCCTTAACTATGCCAAAATTAGGCGTCAACATTGACCATGTAGCGACTTTACGCCAGGCTCGGGAGGGTTTAGACCCCGAGCCGGGATATGCCGCTTTAATATGCGAGTCCGCGGGAGCAGACAGCATCGTGGCGCATCTGCGCGAAGACCGCAGGCATATTAATGACGCGGACTTGAATCTTTTGCGCAAGATCATCAACACCCGTTTGAATCTCGAGATGTCTAGCGCCGCTGAAATTGTGGGAATAGCCTGCAAAGTCAGGCCAGACCAGGCTACACTTGTCCCGGAAAAACGCCGGGAGCTGACCACAGAAGGCGGACTGGATGTAATGGCTAATTTTAAAAAGGTCAAAAGCACTATCGCCAAACTACAGGATCACGGAATAGATGTGAGCTTATTTATTGACCCTGACAAGCGGCAAATCGATGCCTCAAAAAAATCCGGGGCAAAGATTATCGAGCTACATACCGGACGCTATGCCGATGCCTTGTACCGCGGGCAGGAGAATAGATATTTTAAAGAGCTCAAGTCCGCCTGCGTTTATGCTAAATCTCTTGGGCTGATAGTTAATGCCGGTCACGGGCTTGATTATTTTAATACTCCGATGGTCGCCGCGATCAAAGAAATCGAAGAATTGAATATCGGCTATTCCATCATCTGCCGCGCGGTAATAGTCGGGCTAAAACTTGCGGTAATGGAAATGAAAAGGCTATGCGTTTAGAATGATCATCGGAACCGGTGTGGACATCACGGAAGTCAAACGCCTGCGCCAGGCAGTAGAAAAATGGGGAGAAGCTTTTCTTGGCCGGGTATTCACTAAGGATGAGATCAAAAATGCCAAAAAGCGCGTCAGCCTTTACCAGCATCTGGCTGGAAGATTCGCGGCAAAAGAAGCGATATTCAAGGCCATGGGAGACAGCCGGCTGAGTTGGAAAGATCTTGAGATCCTTAATGACAAAGACGGCAAACCATATTGCCGCATATTAAACTCTCAAATCAAAAAAGCGGATATCCATATATCCATTTCTCATGTCAAAAATTATGCGACTGCCTTCGCGATTGTTACGAAGAAACCGATTCGCTCATAAGGGCGATTTCGGGCATATATTCATTCTGGCAGGCTCAGCCCGGTTTTCCGGGGCTGCAGCACTTTGCTCAAACGCCGCAATACGCTCAGGCGCAGGATTAGTGACGCTAGGGATCCCTAAAGGAATAAATTCTGGCATAATAAGGATCAAGCCGAAAGAAGTAATGACTCTGCCGCTGCCTGAGACAAAAGATGGCTCGTTAAGCCTGTCGGCGTTCGCTTTGATCGGAGAGTTTGCAAAGAGCACTGACGTGCTGGCGATCGGCCCAGGACTTACGCAGGATAAATCAACCCAGGCCCTGGTCCGCAAGGTCATTACCGCAATTCTTAAGCCGATAGTCATCGATGCTGACGGACTAAGCGCCCTTGTCAATCATTTAGATATTTTACGAACAGCGAAAAGCGAACGACGGGCAATAATATTGACACCCCACCCAGGAGAAATGGCCAGGCTTCTCAAAATAAGCGTCAAGCAGGTACAAAGCGACAGAAAGAATATCGCGCGAGAATTTGCAAAAAAACATAAAATTACGCTGGTTTTAAAAGGCCATAACACGGTTGTTGCCGATAGCCTGGGCAAAGTGTTCGTAAACAAGACGGGAAATCCCGGAATGGCTACTGCGGGAAGCGGTGATGTGCTGACGGGAATGATTGCGGCATACCTCGGGCAGGGGCTAAACGCTTTTGAGGCATCTATTTACGGCGCATACCTGCACGGACTAGCAGGCGATATGGCGGCAGGAGAAAAAACTCAAAACTGCATGATAGCTTCTGATATAATAGATTGGATTCCTGACGCGACAAGAGCTTCTTCTTAGAACGATACACCCCGCCATAAAGGATTGGCGGGTGTTGCGCTTTCTGCGCAAGGAGGATCAATGAGCTGGAAGAAAAACACATTCTGGATCATCGGCAGCCTAATAGTGCTGGTAATCGTATCTACAGTAGCGATAGCGGTCTTTCCGCCGCAGCAATTTGGCCGAGGGGGTAGATACAAAAGGTCTATGGATATGGTGGGAGCAGAGTATGCGCTTTCCGAAAGTGGAAATATGCCTGTAGCAGCTGCGCCACGCATGATGATGAAACAGGTCGCCGGCGCCTCAGCGGAATTGCCGAGAGAAAGAAAACTGATCAAAAAAGGAGAGCTTAATCTGGAAGTCTCAAGCGCCGATGATACCGCCAAAAAGATCATCGATATAGTCAACGCCTGCTCCGGGATAATAGTAGACTCAAGCGTCGAGAAATATCAAAACGAAGCCAAAAAAGGCATTACTGTATTAAAAGTACAACCTAAGGATTTTGAAGATACGCTCGCAAAAATCAAAGCCATCGGCAAACTAGATTCACAACGCATCACCGGAGAAGACGTAACCGAAGAATATGTGGACCTGGAAGCGCGGCTTAAGAACTTCCAGATGGTAAAAGACCGGCTCACCGCCATACTGCAGGATAAAGCCCGCACGGTAAAAGACATTCTGGAAGTAGAGCGGGAACTAGCCAGAGTTGGAGAGCAGATAGAATCCATCCAGGGTAGGATGAAATACCTGGATAGGCAAGTCGACCTTGCGACCATCACTGTCAACTACTACGAACCCAGCGCTATTGCACCTGAAACGCTTAACGTGTTCAAAAAACTCAAAGAGACTATTCGCAGGGCGGTAGAGGCGTTTATCAATGTCTTTAACGCCGGAATAATTGTTATATTTGCCCTCTTGCCAATTCTCATTTGGTTAGGTATAATATTCTTTCTTGTTGTCGCGATTAAAAGGCTATTTTTCAAAAAGAAGTAATTTGTGCCGGCGTAGCTCAGTCGGTAGAGCGTCTGTTTTGTAAACAGATGGTCGGGGGTTCGATTCCTCTCGCCGGCTAAAATGAGGCCACACTTTATGGAGCGCTCGTTTCACTCGCAGCGACATAAAGTGTATGGCCGAATTTATCCTTCGCCTACGAAAAAATTTCTGAAAGAAATTTTGAGTGATTAGGCGAAGGATACCCGATAATTATCCTAAGTGCCTAGGCAAGGGACAGGCATAAGTTAGTTTTCCGGGCAGGTACCCAAGTGGCCAAAGGGGGCAGACTGTAAATCTGCTGCACCTGTGCTTCAGAGGTTCGAATCCTCTCCTGCCCATTAATGAGCCCATACAACTTATGGAGCCCTTCATGGGCGACATAAGTTGTATGGGCGAATTAACCCCGCAGCCTGCGAAGAAATTTCTGAAAGAAATTTCGAGCGTTTAGGCAAGGGGTAGAAAAACCTTTGCGGCCCGACAAGGGTCGCCCCGAGCGAAAGTGCACAGATCTCGCGCACCCGACGCTAATAGGTATTGCGTTGGTGCGCGCTAGGTAGCGGTGCACCCGGCACTATAGGATGTGCCGGTGCGCATTAGGTAATGCGAGCGTAGTTCAATGGTAGAACAATAGCCTTCCAAGCTATATATGTCGGTTCGATTCCGATCGCTCGCTTAATGAGTCCACAACTTATGGAGCCCCTCATGGGCGACATAAGTTATCTGGACGAATTAATCCTTCGCCTACGAAAAAATTTCTAAAAGAAATTTTGAGTGCTTAGGCGAAGGATAAGTATTAGAATATTAAACCTATGGAACGCGACTCATTACAACCGGTTTACATTGACGCCTTTGACCTGGACGATGCCTGGTTTCAGTGCCTTTCGGCGATCCTAGAAAAAGGCCATGTCTACACCATCACCCGCGGAAGCTACCAGGGGCAAAAACGGCTGGAGTTTGACTTTATCACCATCAGAGTCAAAAAGCCGTCGCACCAGATAATTCCCATAATCCCCGAAGGCATGAACATACCCGCGCCCACGGATATGGATTATATCCAGGGCTACTTGAGCTACCTTCTTACCGGCGCCAAGACCAAGACCGAAGATTACACCTACGGAGAACGTCTGGTAGACGCAAGGGTAAGGTTTAAAGACATGGTCGAAGGTAAAGAGATGCTGAGGGAAATACCGCTGGGAGTAAACCAAGTAGAAGAGGTCATACGCATTTACAAAGAACAGGGCCACGGAACAAACCAGTGCGTAATGGAAATAGGCATGCCTTCGGACATAAAGCTGGTGGATCCGCCATGCCTGAGACTGATCGACACTCGTATCCGTTACGGAAAACTGCACTTCATTTTATATTTTCGCTCTTGGGACCTATGGGGAGGATTCCCTTCCAATTGCGGCGGCCTACAGCTAGTCAAGCAATACATGGCTGAGGAGATCGGGGTCGAAGACGGAGAGATCATTGCGGTAAGTAAAGGGATGCACCTTTACGACTATGTCTGGGACCTGGCTAAATTACGCACAGGCAAGAATAATCTCCAGATAAAATAAAACGCATGAAAAGACTTAATATAGCAGTTTTAGGGGATGGCGGGTGGGGGACAACGCTGGCAATACTATTATCGCGCAAAGGCCACTCAGTCACGCTTTGGGGCGCATTCGATGACTACATCCGGGTGCTGCGGCGCACCAGGATAAATAAGAGATTCCTTCCGGGCATAAAGATCCCGGATAATATTTGCATCACCTCTGATTTAAAACCCGCTCTTTGCGATAAACAGCTGATAGTTTTCGCCGTACCTTCCCAGCACATGCGCGATGTCCTTGAAAAAATAAAAAAGCTGGAGTATTCAAGAAAAGCGATTTATTTAAGCGCCACCAAGGGGATCGAGATTAAAACCCTTAAGCGCATGTCCGAAGTAGTGCACGAAGAGCTGGGAAATGTGAAATTCGCCACTCTTTCCGGGCCGACCATCGCGCACGAAGTGGCAACTGGTGTACCGACAGTAGCGGTAGTGGCTTCAAACGATAAACAAATAAGAAAGCTACTGCAGGACTGCTTTATGACTGAGCGCTTGCGGATCTACACAAACGATGACGTAGTAGGAGTGGAGCTGGGCGGAAGCCTTAAAAATGTCATTGCCATCGCCTGCGGGATATCCGACGGATTGGGATTCGGCACAAACACCAAAGCTGCCATATTATCCAGGGGCCTTGCGGAAATATCGCGCCTAGGGCACGCCATGGGAGCAAAATCTAGCACCCTCAGCGGAATAAGCGGGCTGGGAGACCTGGTAACTACATGCATCAGCCCTTACAGCAGGAACAGGTTTGTCGGCGAGCAGCTAGGAAAGGGCAAAACCTTAAAACAGATACAAGAATCTATGCAAATGGTGGCCGAAGGAGTTCCTACCGCAAAGGGGGCTTACCTTCTGGGAAAAAAATATAAGATCGATATGCCGATTGCCAGAGAGGCATACCTGGTCCTCTATAAAAATAAACCGGCTATCAAGACTTTTAAAGATTTGATGAATAGAAGGAAGAAGGAGGAATGACGAAAGTTTTTGCTCCTTGTGTATTCGCTAGGAAATTTCTGTGGGAATGAAGCTTGCTCCTCGCGTAAGCGCTCGAAAGTTTCTGTGGGGTGCCTCAGAAACTTTCATCGCACGCTTCGGAGCGATTTCTCCAGAAGAAAAATTATTGAGAAATTCGGGGGATGGCTCAGTTTGGTAGAGCGCTTGAATGGGGTTCAAGAGGTCGTGAGTTCAAGTCTCACTCCCCCGACCAATTTTGCAATAGAAATATTGCAGGCAAAATGTCCCGCAGGCTACCCCAAAATTGTCGAAGAGAATTTTGGGGTGATTAGCCAAGGGATAATTTATGGGCACGGTGCAGGAGACTGTCCCGCGGACGGGACAAGTCTCACTCCCCCGACTAATTTTACAATAGTTAAGTTATAGGTAAAATACCCCGAAGACTACCGCAAAATTACAAGGTCCCCGAAGGGGATCAAAGAGAATTTTGCGGTGTTTAGTCGAGGGACAATTTTAACACCCAGCCTAAGCCCCTTCCTTAAAAGGTATAGGAAGGGCTACCCCCGTGGGGTTATAGGATAGGCTGGTGTTCCGCTTTCTGCGGAAGGAGGAGCCAGATGACAATCCAGGGAGCAGACAAAAGAAAGCATCCACGAGTAACGGCACGCTTCATCGTTTCTTACCGTATTCTCGATAAGAACGATTCGCGCGATATTACCCAAACCAAGAACATAAGTCTGGGCGGCATGCTGTTGACCACCAACCAGCAGTTTAGTCTGGGCACCAACCTGGCCCTAGAGATCCGCCTGCCCTTTGACCCCAATCCGATAATGCTAGTGGGAAAGGTTGTTGAATCAAAACAAATCACCAGAAACCTGATTTACGATACCCGGATCTCCTTTCTGGCAGTCGATGAAAAACATCGCGCCATTATCGCCGAAACAGTAAGCTGTTACTTAAGAAAGGATGAGCCTAAGAAAAAATGAGAAAGATCAATATAGGCATAATCGGGTTTGGCACAGTCGGCTCAGGAGTTGTAAAAATCCTACGTGAAAAAAAATCTTTTCTTGCCGAGAAAACCGGAATAGAGATAAGCATAAAGAAGATCTGTGATAAAGACCTTGCCTCCAAACGTAATGTCAGCGTGGATAAAAAGCTGCTCACCAAAAGCGCCTTAGAGATCATTAATGACCCGCAGATAGATATCGTGGTCGAGCTGGTGGGAGGAGTCCACCCGGCAAAAGAATTCATCATCGAAGCCCTAAAGAAAGGGAAGAATATCGTCACCGCCAACAAAGCCCTGCTTGCCCAAGACGGCAGTGAACTTTTTGCCCTTGCCGCAGACCGGGGCAAAAGCATATATTTTGAATCCGCGGTGGGAGCAGGAATACCGATCATCAAGTCTCTTCGCGAAGGCCTGGCGGCAAATTCTTTCAATAGTATTTACGGTATAGTTAACGGCACCTCAAACTTTATCCTTTCCCGGATGTCGCAGGAAGGCTGCAATTTCACCGAAGCTCTGAATGAGGCAAAAAAACTCGGCTTTGCGGAAAGCGACCCTACCTTGGACATCGAAGGCATCGATTCAGCGCACAAGCTGATCCTGCTTACGTACCTAGCTTTCGGGAAAATGGTCAACCTTAAAGATGTGCATATCGAAGGCATTTCCCAGATATTGCCCGCAGATATTGTTTACGCCAAAGAGCTGGGATTTGAGATAAAGCTCCTGGCCATTGCCAAAAAAGAAGGCGACGGGCTTGAGGTGCGCGTGCATCCGACTTTTATACCAAAGACGCACTTACTGGCTTCAGTTTCCGGAATATTCAACGCCATTTACGCGGAAAGCAACCTGGCCGGCGACCTGCTTTTTTACGGCCCGGGAGCAGGGCAAATGGCTGCTGCGTCAGGTGTAGTTTCCGACCTGATCGACCTGACTCAAGATATCAAAGCCGGACTTTTCCGTCCGACCATGAACATAGTGGCGGATAAATCCATCAAAAGATTGTGCAACATAGGCGACTATGAGAGCCGCTACTATATCCGCTTCATGGCCAATGATAAACCGGGAGTACTGGCAAAAATCTCAGGAATTTTGGCAAAATACGGAATAAGCATCGCCTCAGTGACCCAGAAAGAACGGTCCCGGTCGCATGTCGTTCCGATAGTTATGGTGATCCATGAGGCAAGAGAAAAAGACCTTTGCGATGCCCTGAGCGCCATAGACCGGCTGGATACCATAAAAGAAAAGTCCGTGGCCATCAGAATCGAGGAAGTGTAATGGGCGGCTACGCAGGTTTAATCGATAAATACAGAAAATATTTGCCTGTCACAAAGAAGACTCCGGTCATCACTCTTAATGAAGGCAATACCCCGCTTATTTACGCCTGCCACCTAAGTTCCCTAGTTGGCAAGAATTGCCAGGTCTACCTGAAATACGAGGGGCTTAACCCCACAGGGTCATTCAAAGACAGAGGAATGACCCTGGCCATCTCAAAAACCTGCGAAGAAGGCTCAAAAGCCGTGATGTGCGCTTCTACGGGAAATACCTCGGCCTCGGCAGCGGCATATTCTGCACGCGCCGGACTTAAATGTATTGTGCTGATCCCTAAAGGCGCTATTGCACTCGGAAAATTAAGCCAGGCGCTGATACATGGTGCCGTGGTATTGGCGATAGACGGAAACTTCGATACTGCACTGGAACTGGCAAAAAGCATAACCAAAGATTATCCCATAACGTTAGTCAACTCCCTGAACCCTTACCGCATCGAAGGCCAGAAAACCGCCAGTTTTGAAATATGCGATCATCTGGGGGATGCGCCGGATTTTCAGGTGATGCCGGTAGGAAACGCGGGTAATATCACTGCCTATTGGAAGGGGTATAAAGAATATAAGCTGGACGGAAAATCAAAGAAGCTGCCTGTCATGCTGGGCTTTCAGGCGCAAGGCTCTGCTCCGATTGTCCGAGGCTACCCCATAAAAGACCCGGAGACTATCGCTACAGCTATACGTATCGGAAACCCCGCCAGCTGGAAACAGGCAGAAGCGGCGCGCGATGAGTCCGGCGGACTGATCGACATGGTTTCAGATAAAGAGATCCTCAACGCTTATAAAATGCTCGCGAGAAAAGAAGGCGTATTCGCTGAGCCGGCAAGCGCGGCATCAGTGGCCGGATTGTTAAAACTTATCAAAAAAGGCTACTTCAAGAAATCGTCCAGGATTGTCTGCATATTGACCGGGCACGGGTTAAAAGACCCGGATAGAGCGATTAAAAGCGTGAAAGAGCCGAAAATAGTCAAACCCACGCTTAAAGCAATACTTAAAGAAATTGGCTACTAAATCCGTTCTCATAACCGCGGGCCCGACATGGGTGGCTATTGACAGTGTGCGGGTGATCAGCAATACCGCAACCGGAGAAACGGGCTTACTTCTTGCCGAGAAATTTGCCCAGCAGGGCGCCAAAGTAACGCTCATGCTTGGGCCGGTAAGCAACTGCTGCATAAACAAAAAGATCAAAGTAATAAATTTCAAGTTCTTTGACGAATTAAGGTACAAACTTATCCAGGAGTTAGAATCCAGGAATTACGATCTGGTAATCCACTCGGCAGCTGTAAGCGACTATAAACCAAGGAGTAT
Organism: uncultured Planctomycetales bacterium; assembly: GCA_964354795.1. Lineage (GTDB taxonomy): Bacteria > Omnitrophota > Gorgyraeia > Gygaellales > Profunditerraquicolaceae > JAPLLR01. Next base: position 28,049 of record CAYHBB010000034.1, read on the forward strand.
CTGCAGGACCAAGATCAGCTCGGGAAAAAAGCAATTACAATTGAGCATGGTCCCGACTGAGAAGCTCATTGACCGGATAAAAAAAATGCAGCCTCGGGCATTTCTGGTGGGATTTAAACTTGAGCCCGGAGCGAATAAAGGGAGATTATTGAAGGAAGCTGAGAATCTCATCAAGCAGGCAAAAGCGGACCTTGTAGTAGCCAACACCATTGATAACGGCAGATACAAAGCCTGCCTGCTGGGAAAAGGCAAACTTTACGGACAGGCTCTAAATAAAAACGCCCTGGTCAAAATACTGACAAAAGTGGTATCGGAGAAAATATGAAAGAGCTGAACATCCCGGAGAAACTAAAAAATAAAATTCAGGATTTTCTTAAAAAACTGGAATGCGCCTACGGCCAGGAGCTGGTATCCGTAGCTCTCTACGGAAGCGCGGCAAGCTCAGAATTCATCAATAAACACTCCAACATTAACTTTCTTATTGTGCTTAAAGATACTGATTGCTGCCACCTGGACAAAGCTACCGATATTGTCCAAAAATTTCCGCTGTTTGAACCGATATTTATGACCGAGCAATATATCTTAAGCTCTACCGATATTTTCCCGATCGAGTTCCTGGACATGAAAGAAAATAATTACCTCTTGTTCGGGAAAGATGTTTTAAGCGCAATACAGATCGACACCAAGAATCTGCGCTTTCAGTGCGAACAGGAGCTCAAAATTAAGCTCCTTAACCTGAAAAACGCTTATTTAAGAATGACTAAGAACAAAAGTGCACTACGCAACCTGCTTTTTAAATCCATGACCTCAATATTGCATATTTCAAGAAATATCTTGCGCCTTAGAAATAAACCTGTTCCTTACAAGAAAGAAGAAATCATTAACAGCCTGGGCGCGGAATTTCAGGTCAATACCACGCTCTGGAAAAAAATACTGGATGCAAAGTTTAAGACTATCAAGCTGGGTAATCAAGAAACCAAACAGGTTTTTCAGGAATTTGTCAAGGAAGTAGAGAAGATCGCCGATTGCGTGGATAGACTTTAGCCAATGCGCAGGATAATTCTCCTACTTATTTTGTTGGCCATGCCGCTTGTGGCCTGCGCCGAATTACCGCAGCCGACCGGCTGGGTAAATGACTTTGCCAGCGTCATCAGCGCTGACTATAGATATAAGCTAACGACCCTGATTGAAGAGCTGGAGCAGAAGACTTCGGCTGAAATATTCGTAGTTACAGTACAATCAATAGCTCCGTATGACGAAGTGTCGTACGCGCGCATGATTTTTGACAGCTGGAAGCCCGGGAAAAAGAGCAAAGATAACGGCGTTCTTGTACTGGTGGCGGTAAAAGAAAGGCGCTGGAGAATTGAGACCGGATACGGCGTTGAAGGAATATTACCCGACGGACTCTGCGTTGAGACAGGGCGTAACTACTTGGTGCCGTATCTAAAAAACGACAACTACTCCGAAGGACTGTATTACTATGTGGCTGCAATCGCCAAAATCATTGCCGAAGACGCAAAGACAGATATAAGCAATTTGCAGGGAATAAAGCTACCAAGCAAAAAGGAGCAGGATACCGCATTCCTGTTTGTGTTTATTCCGTTCTTTTTCTATTTCTGGAATCTACCCTGGCCGATTTTTATCGGATTGCCGTTTACTCTGTTATTTGCGGCTATTTTCTATAAAATTTCGCCTATTCTAGGATTTATGGCCATCGGCGCCTACTGCGGTGCGATGTTCTCCCGCTACATTTATTGGCATAACCTTCCAGCGGATAAAAGAGGGAGCCTTTGGAAGATCCTTTTATTAGGAGCAGCGGCCTATTCCACTAGTCATTACAGAAGCCATCCCGGATTCGGCGGATTTGGCGGCGGAGGATTTGGCGGAGGAGGCGGCGGAGGATTTGGCGGCGGTGGAGGCGGAGGCGGCGGTGGAGGTGGAGGCGGCGGAGCGGGTATCGGAGGCGGTATCGCGGGAGGCGGCGCAGGCTCCTTGACAAAAATCGAGACGTCGTTTGTCTCGTTGCACCAGATGTCGCTCGGGTCGACGGTCTTCCAGTACTGGAAGTTCTGGTACTTGACCCTGCCCCAATCGCTCGAATAGACGTTCGTGGCGTTATACTGCGTTACGCCTATGCTCTGCCATCCTGCCTGGATGGACTTTATGTCGTACTGGACCT
>CAYHBB010000035.1:0-10660 GCA_964354795.1 uncultured Planctomycetales bacterium
TGTTTAGACATTGCGCATAAACCTCTTCCGTCTCCCTGACCATCTGCTCTTTTGAGAAATGCTCCCGGATAAACCTGCGAGCATTGTCGCTTAAGAAATTCGCTTTGTTAATGTCTTTAAGCAAAGCAAGTATCGCCCGGGAAAGCCCGTCGCAGTCAGCCGGCTCCGCTAATAATCCGGTCACGTCTGCCTGAATAAGCGTACGGATCCCCCCGATATTTGAGCCCACTACCGGAACACCCGCTGCCATCGCCTCCATAAGCGCCAAACCTAACCCCTCTTTTAAAGATGGCATAACAAACACATCCATCACCGAAAGCACGCTTTGGGTCCCCTGCGCCTCGGGCTTAAAAAATACGCAACTTTGCACCCCCAGCTCACCCGTTAATTTAACCAGATTTTCTTTTTCTTTCCCGTCTCCGCAAATAAGCAGCTGCGCATCCGGCACTTCTCTAAGCACCTGCGGCATGGCTTGTATTAGGTATTTATGCCCTTTGACGTCGGAAAGTCGGGCCACTATCCCGATCACCTGCCCGCTGCCTAATCCCAGATCTTTCTTAACCTGATGCCAAGACCCGGAATTATCGGCGGAAAACTTTTCCACGTCAATACCGTTATGGATCACAGTGATGCGCCTTTCATCCACTTTAAAATCAGCCACCAGGTGCTCTTTCACCTGCCGGCTGATGGCAATAATCTTATCCCCCCAGCATGGGAATAGTCGGCGCAAAAGACGCCTTTTAAAATATCCGTGACAGGTGTACACGTGCGGAATATGCGCTCTACGGCTAAGCAGTGTCGCCAGAACCTGGGTAGTGCGGCTATGGGAATGGATGATCTGAATATTGTTTGCTTTGATGATCCCAGACAAAGAAAACTCGCACATGATGATCTTGGGACTGATCTCTTTCTTGGTCTTGATGGGTATAGGGATATAGCGGATCCCTTCTTTGATAAACTCATGGATCATTTCCCCGCCGCTTGAAGCGATATAAACACTATGGCCTTTTCTTTTCAATCCGCTTGCAAGAGTCAGGCAATAGCTGGTAATCCCGCCGATATTTAAGTGATTGGTAATATAAAGTATGTTCATTATATAAACCTTTCCACTGCCTGCAGTACTTCTTCCGGAGTGATTGATTCCATGCATTTTCCGGATTTGCATTTCGGCTTATAACAGGGGCTACAGGGAATATCTTTTTTTAGCACCAGGGATTTCTTTGCCATAGGTAAGTGCCTGCGGGGATCCGTGGGCCCGAAGAGCGCGACAAACGGAGTATCCATGGCCGCTGCGATATGTAGGGGCGAGGAATCCGCGCAAATATACACCGCGCATTTTTTTATCAAGCAAGCCAGCTCATTCACCGTAGTCTTTGCGCAGGCATTTATGGGTTTTGCGGACTTTACCAGGCCCATCACGCTGTTAGCCACAGGCAGATCCTTTTCAGTCCCCGTCAACACCACCCGGATCTCTTTAGGCCCCAGCAAATCGCAAAGCCTGGCGATATACTCCGGCGGCCAGCTCTTGGTTTTCCAGCGCGGGCTGGCGCTTAAATTTATCCCTATCAGCTTCTGGTTGGCGCTCAACCACTGCGCGCTCAAAAGCTCATCCACGGACCTCTTGTCTTCTTCAGTCGGCCACAGTTCCAGATGATTATTCTTTAACTCTATACCCAGCGGCTGCAAAATCCTGAACTGATGCGTGACCGGGTCAACCGCAGGCTGGTCATCCTTGATCCCTTTGTTTAAAAGAAACCCATATTTATTATTTTTATATCCGTAGCGGTTGACGCAGAGGGTCAAGAAACTGAGCAGGTGGCTTTTGTGGTTATTCTGCAAATCAATGACGATATCGAAATTCTCTTTGCGTAGGCGCTCACCAATTCTCCATATCCCCCTTAGGCCCTTGTCGTTATGTTTTAGGTCCGCGACCACCAGCTCATCAATAAGCGGAGAGCGCAAAAGCACTTCCTTTGATTCTTCGCCAACCACAAAAGTGATCTTATATTTCCCAAAGAATTTCTCCCGAATAGCCCGCATAGCTGCAGTTGAAAGTATCAGGTCTCCGAGAGAGCCGAACTTTATGATCAGGATCTTGAAATTGCTCAAAGCGTCTTTATATACTTCGATGGTATTCTTTACCATCAGCTCGACGTTATACTCTTTCTTTACCTTCTCATAGGCGCACTCAGCTATGGAACGCGCGAGCTCCTTATCCTTAAATATCTTTATCACAGCCTCCGCCATGCTCGAGGGATCAGCCGGCGGCACCAAGAGCCCGTTCTTGCCGTTTTCAATGATATCCACCACCCCGCCTACTTCCGTAGCTACCACCGGCACACCCGCTGCCTGCGCCTCCACCACCACCCTGCCAAAGGCCTCATGCGTAGTAGTGGCCAGTACCACCAGATCCAGATGGACCAGTATCGCCGGGATATCCCGCTGCGTGCCCAGAAACTCCGTGCAGTGCGTAAGCCCGAGCCTGCGCACCAAAACCTGCAGCTGCTCCTTATAGGCCTCGCGCGAAGACGGAGCATCGCCCACGATCCAGATCTTGATCTTGGGTACAATGCGGGCAACTCTAGCCATGGCCTTAATAAAATACAAATGGCCCTTAAGCGGAGTGATCCTGCCAATTATCCCGATATTGAATTCATCTTTTCTCTTTGTGTCCGGACGGATGTATTTGAATTTCTCGAGGTCCACGCTGCGCGGTATCAGCCGGATGCGCTCGTAAGGAACCTTGAAGTCATCGATCATGTGCCTGGCAATCACGTTGCTGAGCACGATCACCCGCTTTGCCCAACCCATCACAAAGCTAAACATATGTCTAGTGTAATAGCCGTGGCAAGTAGAGATATAAACGGCGTTTGTCCTTCGGCAGGCGAAATAAGCCACCCACGCCGGCACGCGCGAGCGCGCATGCACGATCTCGATATTCTCTTTTTTAATGATCTCGACTAAGCGCGGCACTATCTTAATAATAGCGAAAATGGATTTCTTGTGCGCGGGAAGCTTGTAATGAATAGCGCCGCATGATTCCAGGTCCTTGACCAGCTCACCTCCGGCAGAGACCACTACAGCCTTATGGCCGTACTTGACCAAATACCGGGCCAGATCCACTGTCCCCCGCTCCACACCGCCCACGTTTAATTCTGGTAATATCTGTAATATATTCATTTGCTTGTTAAAACGATTATCAGGTAATCAGATTATCGGTAGACAGGTTATCAGAACATCAGATAATTTTCTAAACTCTCTCTGATACCCTGATATCCTGATACCCACACTTATAAAATTTTCTTAATAGCCTCGCTGATCAACAGCCGGTCTTTGAGCATATGCGCCTCGGGCTTGTCAGTCATCAATTGCACTAACCTCTCTGACAATCGCCCAACCGGCACAAGATATATATATTTTTGTTTTACGAATTCATCGAGAAATCTTTTGTGTTTATTGCTTAAGCCATCGGACTGAAAAACTACTGTATATTTCCCGCTGGTTACCGCCTCGCAGATCATGGAGATGCTTTCCGCCGAGCTTACCACAATCCTGCTTAAGCCCAGTATCCCGCCCACTGCCTCAGGGATATTCAACTCATTTGCGATAATAACCAGCTTTGCCCGGGGGTATAACCCGAGCTCTTCTTTCACTACAGCCTCTGCTTCTTTTGAGGTACGCCGAGAGGTGGTGACTAAAATATCCGCATCAAGCGACTCCGCCGCAAGCCTGACCTGCCTTATCACTTCCCGGACCTCTTCTTTCTTTAAAACAAATTTCCGCGAATCCCCTCCGATAAGTAATCCTATATAATAAGCTGAAGGCTGAAGGCTTAACTGCGAAATCTGGGCGAGCTTTCGCGATTGCTCCCTTAAATATTCCCCATCAATAAGATTGAGCGCTCCTTCAGTGGCCAGGACATTCCCGGCTTTCGGCGGATGGTCGTGCCTGGGGATAATAGCCAGAGAAAAACGCTTTACGCTCATCAGGCCGGGACGCATCAAAACCACAGACTTGGCAGTATTCTCCCTGGAGAGCAAATAATTAACCGGCGCAAGACTGGATCCGGCGGAGATGACTATATCCGGATTTTCCTTCATAAGGCTCTCGCGACTTATATCATCGAGAGTCTTCTTAAGACATAACAAACAACCCTGACAGATATATTTCCCGGATAACAGGCTGCTAAGCGCAAGTGCGGCCTGGGATAATTTATTCTTGAATTTCACTTCTACGGTGCGCACATTGGCTTTTATGCCGGAAGCCTCCAGCTCTCTGGCAGCCAGTCCCGCCACTGCCTGAGACTGCCGAAGATGCCCGGCTTTGCCGTCGCTTAAAATAAGGATACAGCGCTGCCTGGAATATTTCCATATCTTATAGGTCCACATATATTCGCAAGGATACTCGGCGATCAAGCGCTCATATACCGGCATCAGCCGGCTTAAGTTTTCCCGCACGTCAAAATCCATATTTGCGCTCTTGGTCACCTCAAAAGGCGGCTTGATGATCACTTTCGCGTAAGGGCCGTTGATGCGCGCATGGTAAGCAGGTAAAATCACTGAGTCATATTTAAGCGCCAACCTCAGCGCTCCGGTAGCCATGGAAGCCTCTTTGCCAAAGAACTTTACCAATGCCCCGTCTCTTCCTCCCTGATCTACGGTGACGCCTATTGATTCATTACGCTTTAGCACTTCGATCAGCTCGCGGGTCTGATTCTGCCGATGCAGGATCTTGCAGCCTTTGAGACTGCGGTAATGGTTAAGCAACTCGTTTAACCGCGGATGCCTTTGTTCCCGGACCACGAAATTAAAAGCAAACCCCAGGTTAGAGCAGATCACATTTGATAGCTCCCAGCTTCCGGCATGCACGGCAAGAAATATCACGCCCTTGCCTTTCTTAAAAGCCGCTTCGATATTCTCTCTACCCTCCACTGTGATGTATTTGGAAAGGTAGAATTTATCTATCGACGGAATGAGAAAGATCTCGATAAAATTCTGTCCGAAAGCCCGATAAGACCCTTTGGTCAACCGGCAGATTTGGGCGTGACTAAGCTTGCTTCCCAGCGCGCGCTTGATATTGGCGTGGGTAATGGCCTTATGCTTCAGGTCAAGATAATACAATAAGTCGCCCAGCCGCCTGCCCAGAAAAAGGCTTACCCCCAAAGGCAGTATGCGCACAAATGGCCCGAGCGCCTTAAAAAGAATATAGCTTATATAATCGGTCGCGGAATCCTTGCTCATCTTTTAATCTCAGTCGGATCCTTAATATAAAGAGGCTTATGCCTTGCGGGATAGATTTATCTCGGGGAATCCTTGCCGCGTCTTTTTCGGTGGTGATCGCCGTTTCCGCTGCCTTCACCCGGCAAAGCTCAAAGATTTTCGAGAAATCCTGAGAATCATAGTTATGGTGATCGGGAAATCGTAACGCTGCGGCGACATCGATCCCTTGATTTCTTACCAGCTCCTCAAATGAAGCTGGGTCGCCTATGCCGCTAAAAAGAACGGCCGGTTTTCCTCTCAAGGCTTCGATACCAAACAATTCTTTAGGAGAGCCAAAAGTATAAAACCCCTCTGTTTGATGCTCTGATTCAAAAACCGCAGCTTTCGGGCAGAATTTGCGCAACTGGGCCTTCAGGCCCTGAGTGTCCGGATTTAAATTTACCTTGGTCAGCACAAATATATCAGCCCGGCGCAAGGATGAAAGCGGCTCGCGCAATAATCCACGCGGCAGCATATGCTTATTGCTGAAAGGATTAGCCGCGTCAAGAACAACAATTTCCAGATCTTTCTTTATCCTCCACTGCTGAAACCCGTCATCGAGCACCACGGTATCTACGCTAAATTCTTTTATGGCTTTGTTTATGCCACGGATTCTGTCAGTATCCACCACCACTGGAATATTTCCAAGCTTTTGAGCCAACATATACGGCTCATCCCCCATCTCCTGATACCCTGATCTCCTGATACCCTGATCCACAGAAATCCTTTTATATCCTCTACTTACTACAGCTACTTTATGACCATGCGCCTTAAGTTCCCGGGCAATATACTCAACCAAAACAGTCTTACCCGTGCCGCCCACAGTGATATTGCCCACACTCACCACCTTGCAATCCAGGCGCCTGGCTGCCAACCCTTGAAAAAAGATCATCAGGCGGATAAACATGCCGTAGACAAGCGAGAGGAGAAACAAAAACCCCCTGACTATCCCGGCCATAAACCCTTTTTCACGGCCCGTAGCTATATTATATAGATAATTCACCATATTATTTTAACTGATTATTTTACCACAAGCAGTAAGGCTTAAGCAATACAATTATCAGGTAGGAAAGTCTTTATTACACAAAGGGATAGGTTATTTTTTGCTAAACCAGCGAAGGTCAGGAATCGTGGGAGAGGAAGGAAAGGTTCCGGTCAATAAACTCGATGATTTTCTGCTGGATATCATTCGGCATATGCACGAATTCAACGCCAATGCCCGGGTAAGCATGCGGCTGTACCTGCTTATCCGGAAGCCACACCACTTTAGCCTCCAGCTCAAGCTCTTCATTCTTAGGGGGCAGCTTCATCCTGATCAGAACGTCATCCCCCAGCTTAAATTTGTCACACCCGAAGATATAAGCGCCGATAGCGCTTAAGTTTATAATGTCCAGCTTAAGGCATACCGGACTTAACTCATATTTAGCCTTAAGTTCCACCTTTATATCGATAGGCAAGCGCTTGAAGCGGCGGCGCAGCTGCATCTTCTTGATATTCTCAATGATCTTATCTTCCTTGAAACTTGCCACTGCTAGTTCTTCAGTCGCAAATATATCGATTACCCGGTCAAGCCCGGAAATGGAGAATACGTTCTTTAGATGTGTCGGGAGGCTGGTGAATTTCATCCTTCCCAAGGCATTGGTCAGCTCTTTATAGGCCAGGACGATCGCCGAAACCCCAAGGTAATCGATAAAACTGACCTCCTCGAAATTAAGCAGGATATCCAGATACCCGTCGCGCACACACTGCCCCACGACTTCCACTAGCTGAGCGGAGTCTACGTCAATACGGCCAGCCAGGTCCAGAATGATCACTCCCTCGACTTGTCTTGCTCTTATCTCAGGCATCAGGATAATTTAACTTCGACGACCGGACTACCTTCAATAGTATTATGCACCGGGCAATTCTTGATAAACTGAAGTAAAGCACCGCGCCTGCGCTCATCCAGCACAATACCTTTTAAATCTATAACTACATCAATGCGCCCAAAACGCATCGGAGGCTCTTTAGTGAATTCCGCTTCCAAGATCACGCTGAAATCCTCAAGGCCAAGCTTTGCGCCCTCCGAATACTTACGGATATACACCCCGATACAGCTGCCGAGGCTAGACAGCAAAATATCCGGAGGAGTCATACCGTCATGACCCTTGGCGTCAATACTGAATTCATGACCCCCGGATTTAACCTGAAAAGTGAGATCTTTTTTATGTTGGATATCAACGCGATACATAGATTAATATTATCACAAACCTCTAAATTAACAATAGGCCGATCTCGCGGGCGTTCCTTAAGGTCGCGCCCTGATTCTGCCAGATAAGCTTCTGAGCGGCCTCACCCAGCTCTTTGGATCTTTGATGGTCTTTAAGCAAGAGCTCAATATTTGCCTGTAATTCCTGTGCATCATTGACCATCACCGCTGCATGATGCTTCAAGAAAAGGTCGGTGATATCCCGGAAATTGAACATGTAGGGCCCAAAGATTATCGGCTTAGCAAACGCCGCAGGCTCCAGGATATTGTGCCCGCCTTTTTTGATCAGACTGCCTCCTACAAAGACCACATCCGCGATATTGTAGAAATTAAGCAGCTGACCGATGGTGTCCAGAATAAAAACCGGGCTTCCCGGCTTAAGGTCATCTATCCCAACCCGGGATACCCGCATGGATCCCCACCCCGCCTTCTTGATTATGCCGAATATTTCATGGGAGCGCTCCGGGTGGCGGGGCGCGATCATCAGCCGCACCTCAGGCATAGCAGCGCATATCCCTTTATAAGCTTCTAAAATAATCTTCTCTTCCCCCGGATGTGTACTGGCAGCGATAAGCAACTTCTCATGAGACTTAAGCCTAAGCAGTGAGCGGCTAGACCCGGCAGGCTGGGAACTAGCCTTGGGAGCAATATCGAATTTCATATTGCCGGTGACTTTTATCTTGTTAGCCAGCACACCGATCGCCTTAAACCGCAAAGCATCCACATCCGTCTGCACGCAAAACATCCGAATTCTTTCTAAAGTAGGCTTAAGCAAAAAACTGATTCCAAGATAACCTTTAAAAGACTTGTCAGAAATCCTGCCGTTAACCGTAACTATAGGAACATTCTTTTTGTAAAGACACCGGATCAGATTAGGCCAAAGCTCGGTCTCGGCAATTATAAATAGCGATGGGTTGATCCGGTTGATCACCGACCCTACAATCCAGCTTAAATCAAAAGGCAGGTATGTCACCAGATCCGTATCTTTAGCGATTTTTTGGGCGATTTTATTTCCGGTGGGAGTGACAGTGGTAATAACAAAACTTTTCTTTGGATATCGCGAACGTAATTCCGTAATCAACCCGGCGACAGACGCAGCCTCTCCAACGCTAACCGCATGCACCCAGATCGGCCGGTCCAATTTCAGGCTCTTAGGCAATTTCCCGAAGCGGGCGGAAAATCCCTTATGAAACTTGCCTTTGAAGAGATAGACCGGCAGATTAACCAAGGCAAAAAGTAAAAATACTAGATTATAGATAATAAACATTTTTATGCGTGCGGATGCGCTTTATCGTAAACGGTCTTAAGTCTCTCGGTAGTCAAATGCGTATATATTTGCGTGGTAGACAGATTCGCATGGCCCAAAAGCTCCTGCACCGTCCTTAAATCCGCGCCGCGGTTCAACAAATGCGTGGCAAATGAATGACGCAGGGTGTGCGGCGAGATCCCCTGCTTCAATCCGGCGCTCTTTATATATTTATCCACTATCCCGCGCACACCGCGGGTAGTGATGCGCTTGCCATGCTTATTCAAAAACACCGCGTCGCTTTGCTTAAGTCTCTTATCCAAATATTTCCTAATGGTACTGATCGCCGCTTCCCCTATCGGAACCACTCTTTCCTTCTTACCTTTTCCAAATACCTTGACGATCCCTCCGATAAAATCAATATCCTGCTGGCTTAAACCCACCAGCTCCGATATACGAATGCCGCAAGAGTAAAATGTCTCAAGGATCGCCCGGTCGCGCAGGCCCATCTCATCATGATCATCCTTGGCAAAAGCGGATTCGATAAGTTTCGCCGTCTCTTCTTCGGTCATAAACTGCGGCAAATGCTTGTCGAGCTTGGGGCTTGAAAGGATAAGGATGGGGTTATTTTTCACCAGTCCTTCACGGGTCAAAAACCTGAAAAAACTCCTTAAGGTCGAAAGGTGGCGTCCGATGCTGCGGTTACCCAGGCTCTTCTCTTTCAGCACCGCCAGATATTTTCTTAAGGCCAGGTAATCGATCTTACCGATGTCTACTTCGCCGATATATTTATAGAAGTCTTCAAGGTCAAGGCGGTAATTGAGGATGGTGTGAGCGGAATAGTTCTTTTCAATCTCCAGATATCGTATAAATTTCTCGATATATTTTTCCATTGCTCCACTCGCTTTTACAGCAAATACTAATTACAAGTAGCGTCTGCCTTGCCTTGTTTCTCGCAGGGACGCTTTCCGCCAAAGTTCTGTGGCGGATGCGCTCATTTCCAGCCCCTCGCTCTGCCAGAGAAGTTTTAGCGGGGCAACCGTGCCCGCTCGGGGCTTCCATGCCCTGCTCGAAACCAAGCCAAGCCATCCGCTAAAAAGTACATTTCGCTAATCAAAAACTTAATGCTTGATCAGAATCACTTAAACAACATTTTTACTTTGAGAACTATGGGAAAAATGCTCTTCCAGTTCTTCCCTAAATACCAGTATCATCGGGATTAGATGAAATCGTCTTAATGCTTTTAGGGTCGCCTTCAAAAGGTTTTAATTCAATCTTTACTACTTGAGCATTATCGGCCTCAATTATTTTTGTTACTGCAATTTTAGCCTGCTCTTCATCTGGAAAGGTAGCATAAAAATTTTGATAATCCCCTGACATTGTCTTATCTGCTTCTTTAGTCTTAAGTGGTTCTTTACATTTTGCTTCAACAAATAAGTGATATTTATTCATCATTTGCTACCCTTCTCCGCCTCTTGCTTCGGCTCCGCAACGACATCAATCATATCTGGTGTCCAATTGCGAAGGTAGTCTCGGAAGTGCCGGTGGAATGGTCTAACTTTCTTCATTTGCTTGCCACACTCCTCCAAGAACTTTCCAAGTGCGATAATGAGTTCCGGGTCACCAAAAAAATATACCAACTTCGCATGATGTAAAGAGCGGGCTCCTCTATTATTCTGGTCAGAGTGCTTGTTAAATGCTTCCGCCCTAATGGTTTTCTTTATTTTCTGTCTAGCCAAACTCATCATTTCCTTCCTTTCTTACCCTCCACTGCTTCCACCACCAGAAACCACTTTTTATTTCTTAGCTACCTTACAATTATACTGCCACCCGCTAACCATAAGTCCAAGTCAGCCGCTTATCGTTAAAGATGCACCTGGCGGCTTTGGAGCGAATGTCGATTTTAGC
>CAYHBB010000036.1:0-17027 GCA_964354795.1 uncultured Planctomycetales bacterium
GATTAGCCTTATTTTTAACGAATCGGTTATCATGGTAGCCCTCCTTAAAGATTCTTAAGTAGACTACCATGCATATGTCAAAGAGCAAAATTTGCCTCTAAATCTAACTAACTATTGCCATAAACTCGAGAAACTACTAAACAATTCTCTTGACAAATGATACTAGCATGGTATCATTACACTGAAAGGAGGGTTGCCATGGATATTACTGTTAAGTATATGCTGCGCCCGGTCGCCCACTGTAAAGAGGGCTGTAGTATTTTGTCCTGGGCAAGACGTTAAACTGCCCAGCGACACTGTTACACCCAACCTTAGCCCCTTCCTTAATCCCTTCCTTAGTCCCTTCCTTAAAAGGTATAGGAAGGACTACCCCTGTGGGGTTAAAAGGTATAGGAAGGGCTACCCCTCTGGGGTTAAAGGAAAGGCCAGTGTTGCGCATTCTGCGCAAGGAGAAAAATGAAATTAATCACCAGAGATACGGATTACGCGTTAAGGGCCTTATGTTTCATGCTGGGCAGGAAAAACGAGATCGTCAATGTCGCAGATTTAGTGAAAGAGCTCAAAATCCCCGGGCCTTTTTTAAGGAAAATTCTGCAGACATTGCATAAGGAAGGCGTGCTTACGGCTTATAAAGGAAGGGGCGGAGGCTTTCTATTGGCTAAGTCCGCAGAAAGGATCTCTTTGTTGGGCCTAATGGAGGTCTTTCAGGGTAAATTCAGCTTGAATGAATGTCTTTTTAAGAAGGCGACGTGTCCGCAGATGAAAAGTTGCGCCCTCCGGAAGAAAGTAAGCCATATCGAGCGTCATGTCCTTAAAGAGCTTAAGCCTATTACAGTTGCTTCATTATTTAGGTAAGGAGAACATTGTGGCAAAAAGAAAGATAATTAAAATCGATCAAGAGAAGTGTAATGGTTGCGGTGAGTGTATTCCTAATTGCCCTGAGGGTGCGATTCAGATCATTGACAACAAAGCGCGGCTGATCAGCGATTTATTCTGCGATGGGCTTGGCGCCTGTATCGGGCATTGTCCGCAGGGTGCGATTACTATTGAAGAGCGTGAGGTCGAGAAGTATGATGAGCGAAGGGTGATGGAGAATATCGTAAAGCAAGATAAGAATACGATTATTGCTCATTATCATGGCCATGCTGGCTGTCCTGGGGCAAAAGTCATGGAATTTAAAAAGAAAGAGCTGGCAGCGGCTGATGCGCCTGCGGCAGGGGCTCAAGAGTCGCAGTTAGGGCAATGGCCGATACAGCTTAAGTTGGTTCCGGCATTCGCGCCGTTTTTGGATAATGCGGATATTCTGATCGCCGCTGACTGTGTCCCCTTTGCCTATGCGGACTTTCATCAGGATCTTCTTAGGGGCAAGGTTTTGCTGGTGGGCTGTCCTAAATTCGACGATATAGAGCTATATACGCAGAAATTGAGCCAGATGTTTGAGCATAACAACATCAAGTCCATCACCTATGCGCATATGGAGGTGCCATGCTGCTCTGGTTTAATACCGGTTATTCAGCAGGCAATAGGCGCTTCAGGTAAGAACGTCCCTTTTCATGACGCCACTATTAGTATTAAAGGAGACAGATTAAGATGATTCAGAAATGCCCCGGACAGGATGACCGGAATATTAAACCGGAGATTATCAAATGTCCGGATTGTGGGTATCAGGCGGAGATTTTCTCCGACGAGATAAAGGTAAAATGCCCTAAGTGTAGGGGTCTGATCTGCCGGGAAAGGCTGCCTTCTTGTGTGGACTGGTGTAAGGCAGCGAGAGAATGTGTCGGAGAAAAGAAGTGGAAAGAGTTGAGGGGAAAGAAATAATTAACCCCTCGCGTAATCATCCCGAAAATCTCTTCGATATTTTCGGGATACGCTTCGGGGTAATTTGCCTCGAAGGAAACGAGGGCAAATTAAGGGGGAAAAATAATGTTCTGTTATCAGTGTGAACAGACAGCGGGTGGCACAGGTTGCACGAAAAGCGGAGTATGTGGCAAAGACCCTGACATTCAGAGCTTGCAGGATATTTTACTTTTTGGATTAAAGGGAATCGCGGCATACGCCTATCATGCGCGAGAATTAGGGGCAAAAGATGAGGTGGTGGACGCTTTTATGCACGAGGCTCTGTTTAAGACGGTGACCAATGTAAGTTTTGACCTCAACGACCATATTCAGGCAGTCCTCAAATGCGGGGCGATGAATTTGAGGATCATGGAGACGCTGGATAAAGCGCATACCGAGACATTCGGCAATCCTGTGCCCACCGCGGTTGATACGGGGACTAAGGCTGGTCCGGGTATCTTGGTTACTGGACATGATCTCTTGGACCTGTATGAGCTGTTGAAACAGACTGAAGGTACGGGTGTAAATGTTTATACGCACAGTGAAATGCTTCCGGCGCATGCGTATCCGGAATTAAAGAAATTTAAGCATCTGGTGGGTAATTACGGTGGCGCTTGGCAGGAGCAGAAGAAGGAGTTCAATGCTTTTAGCGGCGTGATCCTTGCCACTACCAACTGTGTGTTAATTCCTCCGGATAATTCTTATTTAGACAGATTATTTACTATTGGAATCACCGGCGTACCAGGCTCAAAGCATTTGAAAAGCAGGGATTTTAAAGAGTTGATTGCCAAGGCGAAATCTCTGGCTTCTTTGCCTGAGGCCCCCGGTAAAAAGATTCTTACCGGTTTTCACCACACGGCGATCCTGAGCTTGGCGGATAAGATCGTGGGGCTGGTCAAGTCCGGCAAGATCAAGCGTTTCTTTCTAATCGGCGGCTGCGACGGGGCAAAGCTGGGAAGAAATTATTATACCGAGTTTGCCGAGAGGGTGCCTAAGGATTGTGTGATTCTGACGCTTGCCTGCGGTAAATACCGCTTCAACAAACTTGATTTCGGGGAAATCGAAGGGGTTCCGCGCCTTATTGATATCGGGCAGTGTAATAACGCTTATTCCGCCATTCAGGTGGCGCTTGCCTTATCCAAGGCGTTTAATTGCGGGGTGAATGACCTGCCGCTTACTTTGGTATTATCCTGGTTTGAACAAAAGGCAGTGGCTATACTTTTGACGCTGCTATATTTAGGTATCAAGGGCATACGTGTGGGGCCTACGCCTCCGGCATTTATTACGCCGAATGTGTTCAAGGTGCTGCAGGATAATTTTGATCTGAAGTTGATTACTACTGCGGAAAAAGACATGGCAGATATATTAAAGTAGGGGTATAATATGTTTGTTGTTGCCTCGCCTCATCAACGCACCAAAATTCTCTTCGTCCCATTAGGGGGCTCCGATAATTTTGGCGCATTCGGCGAGGTTAAGCCCCTTCTTTTAAGGTGTAGAAGGGCTACCCCTGTGGGGTAATTCCTCCGCCTTCGGCGGAGTAATTAAGGAGGGTCGTATGGCTTGTGGAAGCTGTGGATGTAGAGCTAAGAAACCCAAGAAAAAGGCGAAGAAAAAGAAGAAATAAGTTTTGTCCGGGCATAGCTTTAGGGCTATGCCCGGACGCATTTTGCTGCAGAAAGCAGCGCCCCGCTTTAATGGATCGGCGGGCGCGTCCTTTCTGGACAGCACACCGGCCTATCCTATAAGGCCGGGTGTATAGGAGGTTAATATGGCGGAATTAAAGGATCTTCTACAGACGGCGGACTGGAAAACCGAAAAGCATGTCCCGGTGATCGACGCCCCTGATAAAATAAAAAAAGGCGATGCGGTTAAGATAACTGTTATTGTCGGTAAAGAGATAGCCCATCCTAATACTACGGAACACCATATTAGCTGGGTAGCGCTTTATTTCCAGGCTGACGGCGAGAAATTTCCCTATCAGGTAGGCAGATTTGAATTTTCTGCGCACGGAGCTTCCGCGCAAGGGCCGAATACCAGCACAATATTTACACATCCCGAGGCTACCTGCAGCCTAAAGACGGATAAAAGCGGTACGCTTCTTGCGGTGTCTTACTGCAATATACACGGTCTCTGGCAGAGTTCTAAAAAGATAGAAGTGGCATAAAAAGGAGGGGCTATGTTAACTGCGAAATTACTGGGCCTGGGAGTCATTATTCCGGTTACCGGGCTTTTGACAGTAAGTTTCTTTGTTCTTTTTGCTTTGCGTAAGCTCGAGGGCTCGGCTTTAAAGGTGTTCGGTTACGTCATAACCGCGCTTTTATGGTTGAGTGCTTTATTAGCTTTTTCTTGCGGAGTCTACACTCTTTCTACCGGAAAATGCCCGATCATGGTCGGAATTCATCAGATGAAGATGAAAATGTGCCCGATGATGAAAGGCGGGATGATGCCGCCGATGATGCAGGGTGAGGGGATGAAGCCCGGCATGGGTTGCATGAAGCAAGGTAAGCCTGAAGACCAGGTTATGAAACATTAAGCATAAGGAGATAGCCGATGGATAAGTATAAGTGCACTGTATGTGGATATATCTATGACCCTGCTGTAGGGGATGATACCCAGGGAATAAAACCCGGGACAAGTTTCGCGGCATTGCCGGATAGCTGGGTGTGCCCTGATTGCGGGGTGGGTAAGGATATGTTCGAAAAACTCTAGGCCCTTGCTTTATAGGATAGTAAGGCCTACCCCTCTGGGGTAAGGCCTACCCTTCTGGGGTAAGGAGCCGGCATGGCAGGTAAAGTTACTTTTCAGGGGAATCCTTTGACTTTGGTGGGTAGGACGGTTAAAACCGGAGTTATTGCCCCGGATTTTAAGGTGGTTTCGCAGGATCTTAAACTGGTGACCCTGGATGATTTTAAGGATAAAGTCAAGGTTATCACCTCATTCCCTTCTATCGACACCCCGGTTTGCGACCTGCAGGTGAAGGAGTTTAATAAGCGGGCTACGGGCCTATCTTTTGATGTGGTCATAGTAGGGATAAGTAAGGACCTGCCTTTTGCCCAGAAGCGCTTTTGCGAGACATTCGATATAAAGAACGTGCAGCTAGTTTCTGACTATCAAACTGCCTCTTTTGGGATCAATTACGGGTTGTTGATAAAAGAGCTTAATCTTTTAGGCCGTAGCGTGATCATCCTGGATAAGAGCAATACGGTGCGTTATTTTCAGCTGGTCACGGAGATCACTAAATCTCCTGATTATGATGATGCTCTCAAGAACCTAGCCGAAGTCTTAAGGAATCCCTCGGTATCAGTGCAAGAAGGTTTGCCCTCAAAATGCAAGCCTTGCGAGGGCGGGATAGCTGTACTGCCGAAAGAAAAAATCGAAAAACTTCTCGTCCAGTACCGTGGTTGGGAGCTGGTTGAAGATAAAAAGCTGGTCAAGGAGTTCAAATTTAAGGATTTTGTAGAGGCCAAGTATTTCCTGGATTTGGTTGCGGTGGTCGCCGAGGAACAGGGGCATCATCCCACCATCACTATAATCTATAACAAGGTAAGGGTGACTTTGACTACTCACGCCGCAGGCGGACTCACGGAAAATGATTTTATTATGTCAAAAATAATCGATGAATTGGGATTTTAGATATGCCGGCGGAAGTAAAGACGAAAGTAATCGAGGTCATCCAGCGTAACTATAATGTCAAAAGCGTGCGCGTTGAGCGCGCTCAAGACATAAATTTCAAGGCCGGTCAATTCTTGCAGGTCACCTTGCAAAATAATCCGCAGTTGAAGCACTATCTATCTATCTCAAGCTCGCCTACCGAAAAATGCCACCTTGAGTTCACCAAAAAATTGTCACAAAGCGATTTCTCTAAAGTTATGGATGCGCTAAAAGCCGGAGATGAATTAAAGATCCAATATCCTTTCGGTAAATTTACGCTGGAGGATAACCCTGCCCCTAAGATCGCTTTTATTTCCGGAGGTATTGGAATAACTCCGCTACGCAGTATTGCCAAGGATGTGGTGGATAGGGATCTGGGAACCGATATGGTACTGATATATTCTAATCGCTCTATTAAGGACATTGTCTTTAAGGATGATTTCAGCGCCATGCAAAAAGTCTATGTTAAATTGCATGTGGCTCATGTGTTGTGCGAGGCTGAACCGGGGTTTAAATGCTCGGTTGGATACATAAACGCTTCGATCATCAAAAATGAAGTTCCTGATTACAAGGAGCGTAAATTTTTCCTCTGCGGCCCGCCGGGGATGGTAGAGGCTATGCACAAGATGTTGAGCGATGAATTAGCGTTACCTGGTGAGCAGATTGTGACTGAGAACTTCCAGGGTTATTAAAGGAGGCTTGAATGTCCGTAGTTAAGATTCTAGACAACCTTTACTCCGTAGGCGTCATCGACTGGAACGTGCGCACCTTTCATGGCCATACCTATACTACTAAGCGTGGCACTACCTATAATGCCTATCTGATTATTGATGAAAAAATCGCTTTGGTGGATACGGTTTTAGGCTCATTCTCCGCTGAACTTATTGAGAATATAAGACAGATGATTCCGCCTGAAAAAATAGACTATGTGATCGCCAACCACGTAGAGACGGATCACTCCGGTGCGTTGCCGGAATTGATGAAACTCTGCCCGAAGGCTAAAGTCCTAGGTACGCAAAAATGCAAAGAGGGTCTGTATAAAAATTATTACGAAACTTGGGATTTTCAGGTAGTAAAAACCGGGGATACCTTGAAGCTGGGCAAAAGGACCTTAAGTTTTCTTGAGGCGCCTATGATTCACTGGCCGGATAGTATGTTTACCTATTGCCCGGAAGATGCATTACTCATGCCTAATGACGCTTTTGGCCAGCATTTGGCTACCTCCGAGCGCTTTGCTGATGAAGTGGATCAGTGTTCGCTTTGGGATGAGGCGGCAAAATATTACGGGAATATACTTTGGCCGCTGGGCCAGATCATCTTGAGGAAGATTGAAGAGGTCAAAAAAATGGGGCTGCCTATAAAAATAATTGCCCCCAGCCACGGAGTAGTCTGGCGTAAGGACCCCTTGCAGATAGTGGAAAAATATGCCTATTGGGCCAAGAATGAAGTTACGCCTAAAGTGGTGATCGTTTATGAGACCATGTGGGGTTCGACTGAGAAGATGGCGCGTAAGATCGCCGATGGCGTTACGGATGCCGGAGTAAGCGTCAAGATTTTTGATGTGGCTACCTCGGACCGCACGGAGATAATCAAGGAGATGCTGGAGGCAAAAGGTTTTATTTTCGGCTCTTCCACCCATGATAATAGTATGCTTCCAACTATGGTAGGATTTCTGGAATTTGTCCGGGGTTTGGCACCCAAGAACAGGATGGCCGCTGGATTCGGCTCATTCGGCTGGGCGGGTGGCGCGGTAAAAGAGATCGAAGGGCTGATCAATAGAGCCGGCGTTGTTCTGGCACAGCCGGGCATCGGGGTAAAGTATGTGCCGGACGAAACAGAGTCAAAGTATTGTTATGAATTCGGCAAAGAGTTTGCCGCAAAGATCAGATGAAGATACCTGATCATGTAGTACAATTTTTGGAGAACCAGGGGTTTGTGATCGTCTCGACCATCGACGCTAAAGGCTATGCCCACAGCGCCTGTAAGGATATAGTCAAGATCAAGGAAGAGGGTAAGGTTTTTCTGCTGGATGTGTATCACGCTGAAACCTACAAGAACCTGGTCCGTAATCCCCACGTAAGCATCACTGTGGTAAATGAACATAAATTCTCAGGATACTGTCTTAAGGGTAAGGCCCGGCTGATCTCTAAAGAAGAGCTGACTGCGGATATCCTTAAAGCCTGGGAAGACAGGATCGCCGGGAGGCTGGCGCAGCGCTTGCTTAGGAATATCCATGAGGAGAAAGGCCACAAGGCCCACCCGGAAGCGCTCCTGCCTGACCCTAAATATATGATCGAGGTAGATATAGAAGAGGTAGTGGATTTGACGCCAAAGAATATTAAATGATTGACCCTGCCTCATAAACGCAGCGAAAATTCTCTTCGAGAATTTTCGCGCATTCGGCAGGGTTAATTCCCGAATCGTAATAGCGGGGAATTAAGGAGGGTATATGGGAAATATATTTTCTGCCAGCGAAGTGGTAGAGCTGGGGATACAGATCGAAAAGAACGGCCGGGATTTTTACAGCACGCTGGCAAAGCAATTAAGGGCTACCACGGTAAGCGGAGTGTTTGAGTTTTTGGCAATAGAAGAGGAAAAGCATGTTAAAGTTTTCGAAGGGATACTGGGTAAGGTTGAGCAATATGAGCCGCAGGGCCTGGATGCCGACGAATACAGCGCTTACATGAGAAGCCTGGCCGCAGAGCATATCTTTACCCAGAAGGATAAGGGGACACAGATCGCCAAATCAATCAAGACCAAGGAGGAGGCGATACAAAGGGGGATCGGGTTTGAAGAAGATTCCATTGTTTTCTACGAAGGGATGAAAAAAATAGTCCCGGATTATGACCAGAAAGTGATCGAGGAATTGATCCGCCAGGAACAACGTCATTTAAAACAGCTTATTGACTTAAAGTCCAGAATTTAGGAGGAGAGATCGATGCCAAAGTCAGTTAAAGTCTACAGCACGCCGACGTGTCCCTGGTGTATCCGGACAAAGCAGTTTTTAAAAGATAACAATATCGTTTTTGAGGATATCGATGTCGGGGAGGACGAAAAAGCTGCCGAAGAGATGGTGGCTAAATCCGGGCAGATGAGCGTGCCGGTCCTTGATATCGAAGGCGTGATCATCGTGGGTTACGATGTGAGTAAAATCAGGAATACCTTAGGGGTCTAGAATGCATGACCTGATCATTATAGGCGCGGGGCCTGCTGGAATAACTGCGTCAGTTTATGCGGCGCGGAAAAAAATAGAATTCCTCGTGATTTCTAAGGATGTCGGCGGCCAAGCGGCCTGGAGTGGGGATATCGAGAATTACACCGGTTATCAGTTTATAACCGGACCGGAGCTGGCTGCCAAGTTTGAAGAGCACATGCGTAAATACGATATCCCGATTAAAGTCAATGAAACAGTCAGGGATATCAGTAAAACGGGCCAGGCTATTACTGTTACTACCGATAAGGCTTCGTACGAAACAAGATCTGTGATCATCGCTTCCGGCAAAAGGACCAAAGAGCTAAACGTTCCGGGGGAGAAAGAATTCAAGAACCGCGGGCTGACTTACTGCGCCACCTGCGACGGCCCGTTATTCGCGAATAAAGATGTAGCGGTCATCGGAGGAGGAAACTCCGCGTTGGATGCGGTATTGCAGCTAAGAAGAATCGCAAAGCGTATATATCTAGTAAATATTATGGACACTTTGAGTGGTGACGCGGTGATGCGTGAGCAGGTGGAGAGCGACAGCAAGGTTATGGTGTTAAACAGCGCTCAGGTGACCGGGATACTTGGAGATAAGTTTGTAAGCGGGATCAAGGTTTTAAGGCAAGGCAAAATTGAAATCTTTACCGTCCAGGGGGTGTTTGTGGAGATAGGCCTTCTGCCTAACTCGGAATTCGCCAAAGTTATTGAAAAAAATCAGCTGCAGGAAATAATCATAAATTGCCGTAACGAAACTAATATCCCGGGGATATTTGCCGCTGGAGATGTCACGGATGTCCCGGAGAAACAGATCATTATCGCTGCCGGAGAAGGTTCCAAAGCCTGCCTAAGCGCATTCCGCTATCTAGTCCAGCATAAGTTCTAATTTTTGCTATTTAATGGCACGCTTCACTTGTTTTAACAAAATATTATGCATATTCAGTTTGCTTATAGTTTATCCAAAAGAATTACCTCGACGGAGAATTTTCCTTTCGCAAGTCTTATCAATTTCGATCTCCCTGAGCCCAAATATCAGTTGACAAAATAGTAAAACCTGTTATATAATCCTACCGGCGGTTTGTCACCGCGAGATTGTCCTGTAAATGGATAATTATATTTTGTCAACCATATTTATTAATTAGTTGACAATTCACAAAAAGGAAGGCATATGAGAAGACAGTCAAGCGCGTTTACGTATCCTCAAGAGAGCCAATACCTGATTTTAGGGTTTTTGTTCCTGGTTTTTATCTTTAGTTGGTGCCTTTTGGGGCATTGCGCCGAAGCGCCAGTTGCAAAGGTTCCTGCCGAGGCCTCTTCCAAAGAGCAGCCTAAACCTAAGCCTGAGCCCAAGCCTAAGCTGGATGCCTCAAGCTTCATCGAAATCAAGAATAAATCCCCGGAGCAGATGTTTGCCGATGCCAATTACCTTTATCAACTGGGTGAGTACGAGAGCGCTCTCATTCTTTATAATAAGGTAGCCCAGGAGACTAAGGATAAGGATTTAAGGCGCAGGGCTAATATAGCGCGGGAGATCATTGATATCCTGACTAAAGCTGAACGTATCGGCGGGCCAAAAGGCGAAAAAGAGAGTAAGCGTGCCGATAAGATAAAAGAGCGTCAGAAGAAGGACCAGGTCGCTTACCTATATAAAGAGGCCTATAACCGGTTCTTTGGCCAAAACTTTGAACAGGCCAGTGAGATCTTTAAGGCGATTCTGGCCATTGACCCAGGTGAAAAAGAGGCCAAATATTATTTCCAGGACCGGATACCCCAACTGGTAAAGGAGCAAAAGGTAAAGTCGCTTTATAAAGAAGCTTTGGAATATTTCGGGGTAGGAGATTACGCAAATGCAGCGAAGCTTTTTAATGAAGTATTGGCTATATTTCCTGATGAGAAAGCGATCAAGGATGATGCTGGAGCCAAGGTGGCTTTTATCATAAAGAAGGAAAAGATCGACAATCTTTACCAGCAGGCGTCCACGGCTTTTAACGGCTCTAATTATGATCAGGCGGCAAATTATTGCAGGGAGATCCTGGCCATTGACCAGGATCAGTTTAAGGCCAAAGAGTACCTTGAGGTAAGTATACCGCAGAAGCTTAGAGAGCAGAGGATCGCGGTTTTGTATAAAGACGCATTGACCGCTTTTAACAATCAGGAGTTCGATAAGGCAAAGCAGATATTCTACGACATCCTTTCTTTGGATCTTAAACAGGCTGAGGCTAAGGAATACGTGGAAATCAAGATACCCGGATTGATCAGGGATCAGAAAGTAAAGGGCCTGATCGAAGATGGCTTGGCAGCTTTCAATAACCAGCAGTATGATACTGCCGAAGAAATATTCAACAGGGCTTTGACGCTTGACCCGGCGCAGGCAGAGGCTACCCAGTACGTCCAGGCCAAGATCCCTGAAGTGCGTAAGCAGCTTAAGATCAAGGATATTTATAAAAACGCTGTTGAGTTTTTCAGTGTCGGGGATTATCCCAAGGCAGAGGTTCTTTTTCAGGATATTCTAGCGCTGGATGGCTCGCAGGAGGAGGCTAAAGAATATCTGCAGGTAAAAATCCCGGAGAAACTTAACTTGGCAAAGATAAATGTTCTTTATGCCCAAGCGCTTGGGGATTTTAGCAACCGGGATTTTGCCAATGCTGACGCTAAGTTTAAAGAGATTCTGGCGCTTTCTCCCAATGAATTAGAGGCACAGGAATTTGTGCAGACAAAGATTCCGCAAGTTCTAAAGGAAGAAAATATCAAGGCCCTTTACGGTGAAGCCATGGCCGCTTTTGATATCCAGGATTACCAGGCTTCAATAAAATATTTTGAGCAGATACTTAGTATGGATTCCAAACAACAGCAGGCGCGCCTTTATCTTGAAGAAGAGATCCCCAATCAATTAAAGCTTGTCAGGGAAGAAGAGGAGCAGGTGCGTCTTGCTCAGCAGGAAGAAATGAGTTGGCAGGAGGAAGCCAGCCGTCAGCAATTAGAGCAGGAGCAGCTGGCCAAACAGGAGAAATTTCACCAGCAGGCAGCTAAACAGCAGGAGCAGCAGGAAGCTGTTAAGAATAAAATAGTCAAACAGCAGCGTCAGCAGCAGGAAGCCGCCCGCCAGCAGATGGCTAAGCAGGAAGACCAGATGGAAAAACAGCGGCAGCAGGCAAAGCAAAAAGAGGCAGCGCTCATGGCTAGGAGTGAGAAACCTTACAAGCCGGTTTCTTATGCCAAAGAACAGCCAGGCATTACCAAGAGGGCTTCCGTGCAAAAGCCCAAGGCGGCAAGGCAAGAGTCAAAATCCGCTTCCGCCAAGAAGCGTATGCCTGAATATACGCAGGATGGGATCGTGGGGTATCTTTATCAGCGGGCTTTTGCCGCTTATTCAGAAGGCGATTATGTGAATGCGCAGGACTATTTCACTAAGATCCTGATACTTGCTCCCAAGGAGATTGTAGCCAAAGATTATTTGGTAAAGATCACTAATGGATAAAAGAATAACCACAATTTTATTTTTGGCGTTTCTGTTAGGCGTTGCCGCCGTGGCTTGTGCCCAGGCGCCGGCTTCTACCAAAGCCGGGGCTATTGAGCAGCAGATGGAAGATACTCTGCGCTTACAGGAGGAAAGGTCCGGGCTTATCAAACCAAAGGCAAAGATCGAGGTAAAGGATGAGCGGCCTGCTCAAGCCGTGGTCGAAGAAAAGACCGAGGGTGGGGTGAAGGTCACTAAGTTCATCTTAAACGGAGTCACTATTTTTACGCCCGAGGATTTTTTACCTATATTAGCCCCGTATAAGGATAAGCACATGGGCTTGAAAGAATTCAACGAGCTGGCCAGCGCCATCCAGAAATTCTACCGCTCTAAAGGCTATATCACCACTTATGTATATGTGCCGGCGCAAAAGATCATCGATAATACAATAGAGATCCGGGTCATCGAAGGCTGTATCGGGACTATCAATATCGAAGGCGGGAAATATTTTGATAAGGAATACGTGCGCTGGAAATTACATATCCGCGAAGGAGATACCGTACTTTACAAGGACCTGATGAAGGGTATGCGCCGCTTGAATACTAATCCCGACCGGACAGTCAAAGCTGTGCTTTTGACCGGTGAGCGTAAGGATACCACAGATGTGGTCTTGAAGGTCACGGATGAGAATCCGCAGCACGTATTTACAGATTACAATAACTATGGCACAAAATATACCGGCAAGCAGCGCTTTGGTGTCGGCTATAGCAACAACAATCTATTCGGCGTTGACGATATGTTTACCGTAAGATTCCAGAAGAGCAATGAGAAGCTTAATGGCGGTAGCCTTGATTACAATGTGCCGGTGAATTATCTGGGCACGCGAGTCGGCGGTTACGGCAGCTATGTCAAGACTGATCTGGTGAAGGAGTTTGAGGTGCTGGATGCTAATGGCTGGGCCTGGGTGGCCGGAACTTATGTGGTGCACCCTTTTATTAATAGCGAAAATATCCGGGGTAATGGTGGATTTGGTCTGGATATCAAACACAGCAAAAATTTTCTTTTAGGTACCACTACTTCGAGTGATAATGTTAGCGTGGCCAAACTGAACTTTAATTTAGACGGCTCTGATGCCTGGGGCGCGACATCTGTTAATTTTGAGACTGATTTTGGCATTCCGGATTTTGCCGGTGCATTAGGTAAAGATGATATTAAGGCAAGCCGTTTAGGTTCGGGGGGAGAGTTTACCAAATATGTGCTTAGCGTGGGCAGGAGGCTGAATCTTCCGCTTTCTTCATTTTTGCTGGTTTCGGCGCGCGGGCAATATTCAGGCGATAAGCTGGTGGCCGGTGAGCAGTATTATATCGGCGGCGCTCAGACAGTGCGCGGATATCCCGAACTTGAGTTTATGGGAGACTGCGGCTATAACGTAAATATCGAATGGCGCACTCCGGTGTACTTAATTCCTAAAAATAATAAAATGCGCGATAAGATCCAATTCGTTTGGTTCTGGGATTACGGCCAGGGTTGGCTGCGTAGTCCTTTGGTGGGAGAGCACGGCTCTGACACCTTGATGGGAGCGGGCTGGGGGATCCGGTTCCAGCCCTGGAAGAATTTTTATCTGAAGGCTGACTGGGGCTTTCCTTTGCATCCCCGGACTTCGGATAACTCCAAAAGCACAATATATCTATGGGCACATATAGACCTGCTTTAGACAAATCATTGCGCGTGATCTTGGCTTTAGTCATGGCCAGCGGTATTGTTTGGCGCCCGGCATTTGCCCAAGAGCTGCCTCAGGGCGAGCAGGTGATTTATGGGGACGCCAGCTTTGACCGCTCGCAGGCTAGCACCTTAAATATCTCTACCTCTGACCGGGCCATTATTAATTACAATAGTTTCAGTATTGGAGCAGGTAACACGGTGAATTTCCTGCAGCCGGGTGCATCCTCAGTCGCTCTTAACCGGGTCACTGGCGGCAATATCTCTGAGATCTTCGGCTCACTCAATGCCAACGGAAATATCTTCTTAATTAACCCTAACGGTATACTTTTTGGCCCCGGTTCATCAGTCAATGTTGCGGGGTTAGTGGCATCTTCTTTAGATATAAATAACGAAGATTTTAAATCCGGAAATTATCATTTTCAGAATCAAGGATTAACATCCGCTTTTGTGATCAATCAGGGCTCGCTTGTTGCCGCTAGCGGAGGAAGTATTTCTTTGCTGGGTGGGGCAGTGAGAAATGAAGGCGTAATTCAGGCGCACATGGGAAGCGTGAATCTGGCTTCCGGTGACGCAGTCACTTTAGATTTAGACAGCCGCGGTTTGGTTTCGGCGGCGGTTGATGATAAGGTCAAGAGCGTGGTGGTCGGTCCGGATGGCCAGGCAATTACGGATGGGGCAAATAATTCAGGCACTATCACTGCTGACGGCGGTTTGGTGAATATCCGGGCTGAGGCAGTGGATGGGATATTCGATAATCTGATCAATCAGGAAGGGACGGTCCGCGCCAGCTCTTTGGTTAATAGCGGCGGCGAGGTAATCCTTACTTCTAACAGTTCCGGTATTATTCAAAACAGCGGTGGGATTAGTGTATCCGCGGTAGATGATGATACGGATGGCGGAGATGTTTCCATCAACGGCGAAAAGGTCGGGCAGTTTGGGGAAATCCACGCGGATGCGGTAAGTGGCGATGGGGGAAATATCGAATTGCGCGCCAGGGAAGTGGTAGCTTTGTCTTCGGCCAGTCTCACTACCGCTAATGCCCAGGTAAGTGGTAATGGCGGAAGGGTGATCGTGTATTCTCCGGAAATGGCATTATTCCGGACAAATGCGCTCATAGAGGCAAAAGGGGGCCAGTCCTCCGGAGATGGAGGATTTGTCGAGGTTTCCGGCAGAGAGCATGTTGAGGTTTTTGGTTTAGTGGATGCATCCAGTCCGAATGGTACGGCAGGCCTGTTATATATTGATCCGTATGATATAACCATACAGGATGCCGTCGGCGGCCTTGACGGATTAGCTCCTAATTTTATCGCCAACGCGAATGATTCGACGGTTAGTGATAATGCTATTGAGGGACAGCTTAACGGTGGGACCAGTGTTTTAATTGATGCTGTTTCCGGAGGGGGAGCCCAGAACGGAGACGTAGTCCAGGATCTCGATGCCTCAATTGATAAGACCGCGGGCGGCAATGCGACATTGACCATAACTGCCGGAAGACACATAGATTTAAACGGCGGGATTACCTCGAGTTCCGGGCAGCTTAATGTGGCTTTGACTGCCGGAGCAGCAGGTGATACCGATATCGATGCTGGCGTTACCACCTACGGTGGGTCTTTTCAATCTAGCGGTAGGAACTTTGACAGCCGTGGCCGCACTATAAATACGGGCGGCGGCTCAACAACTCTTAATCAAACCGGGACAATACAGTTAGGCATTATTTCGGCAGGGTCAGGCACAGTAAGCTTAACTGCGGGAGGCGCCATAAACGAAAATGGAACCGGGGCCATTACTGCAGGCACCTTAAATGTAACAAATACCTCAGCCAACACTATTTTAGACCAGGCAAACACCATAACTCATCTGGGTACAATAAATGCTGCCGGTAGGACATTTAATATCCATAATACCCAGGCACTGGATCAGACCGGAGCCATAACTGCCAATAGTTTTATTGCTGACCTTGATGCTGGAGCTCTGGATTTAAGCAGTCAGACTAATGTGATAACTGACCTAAATGGGATCACTGCTCCCGGAGGGTTTAGTCTGAATAATAGCGGCACGGCACTGACTGTAAAAAATGATATAGATACCAGTGGAAGTAACGGGGTAGTCAGCATTAATACCGGTACAGCCACATATAGCCAGCAGGGTGATAGCGACATCACCGCAGGTAACGGCGCAATCACTATTACTGCTGATTCCATAAATATAGCTAATAACACCGGGGATAACGCTTTTCAGACAACCGGCGTGCTTACGCTTAAGCCTTCCAGCGTAGGAACCGCGATGTCGCTGATCGGGGTGTCTGCCTTTGACTTAACCGCAGCCGAAATACAAGATCTAACCGGCGTCGGCACTCCTACCAATATAACCATAGGAAGCACAGCAAACACACAAGCCATGACCATCGGCGGAAATGTGAGCTTAGCCGGAAAGAATTTAACTCTTAGCGCCGGCTCATTTACCGACGGAGGCAATGTAAGGACAATCACCGCCTCTACCGTAAATCTGGATGCCAGGACAGGCGCAATAGGCGCGGCAGGAGGCAATAATCCTATTGATGTCGCAGTTACCAATTTAACAGTAAATACGCAAAGCAACAATAATGCCTATGTTACTTCAGCAGCAGGATATGCGCTGGGTACCTCAAGCGTAGGCGGCGGCACACTAGATTTAAACGCAGGTGCTGCGATCACTCAGTCAGGAGGGACTTCTATTACTGCCGGTACCGCTACTTTAGCCGTCGGCGTAGGCAATGATATAACTCTTAATGAAGCAGGGAATGACTTTAGCACCGTGACTATTACCAGCGGCCGCGATGTGCATTTACATGATGCAAATGCCTTAATCTTAGGTGCTTCTAGTATTACAAGGAATTTAGACGTAACTGCCCTTAATGGTACTCTTACTGATTCCGCGCTAGTCACAGTTGGCGGCACCGGCAGTTTTACCGCATCTACCGCCGGTACCAGTATAACCTTAGACACCCTGGCAGTTACGGGTCAGATTGATTTACATACTAGCGGCGCAGCAGGCAATGTCAATATCGATAACGGCAATACTAATTTAGATTTTGCTACCTCTAATGTCGGCGGCAGCCTTACTGCCCAGACCGGCGGCACCATCACCCAGACCGGCGGCGCTCTGACCGTGACCGGCGCCTCC
>CAYHBB010000037.1:0-188407 GCA_964354795.1 uncultured Planctomycetales bacterium
CAACTAAAAGCTTTCAGTCAAGGGTGCCGAGGATTGCTTTGAGCGGGGCGTCCGAGGACCGAGCGGGCATGGATCACCCGCTATTTAGATACTAGGTGAGAGCGAGGTCCGCAGGCCGAGCGAAGTTTTGCCTCGCAGGGGCAAAACGAGCGCCCCCGCGAAAAGCGAGCCTCGGCACCCACTGCTAAGACGAAAGTTACTAGGGATAATGTTTACTTCTTGAGGACTTCTTTGAAGCGTTTAGTGAGGGCTGGGACGACTTGGAAGACGTCGCCCACAATGCCGTAGGTGGCGACTTTGAAAATGGGTGCTTCGGGGTCTTTGTTGATGGCGATGATGATCTTTGAAGACTGCATGCCGACAAGGTGCTGGATCTGGCCGGATATTCCGCAGGCAATGTAAATCTTAGGCGCCACTGTGCGTCCGGTTTGGCCTACCTGATGCGAATAAGGCATCCAGCCGGAATCAACTGCCGCGCGCGATGAACCGACTGCAGAACCCAAGACATGGGCTAACTCTTCAAGTATCTTAAAGTTTTCCTTACCTTTCATGCCGCGGCCGCCGGAAACGATGATATCTGCTTCCGCGATATTCACAAGGCTTTCGACTTCTTCCACTATATCAAGCAGCTTGGTGCGCGAAACATATAAAGAACTATCAAAACTTTCCCTGATGATCTTTCCTTTACGGTGCTTATCCGGCGTCATCGGCTGGAACACTTTGTGCCTGACTGTGGACATCTGCGGACGGAAATTCGGCGAAATGATGGTGGCCATGATGTTGCCACCGAAAGCCGGTCGGGTCTGAAGCAAAATTTTCTTATCCGGGTCAATATCTAAACCGGTGCAATCAGCGGTCAAGCCCGCTTTGATCTTAATCGCCACGCGCGAAATCAATGAGCGGCCGATAGCGCTGGCGCCACAGAGCAATATCTCCGGCTTATGCTTCTTCACCAGCTCAACCAGAATATTCGTATAAGGATCATCCTGAAAATTAGCGATTTCCGGAGCCTCGACCAGATAAATATTATCCGCGCCATGCCAGATCAACTCATCCAGCTGATCTTCCAGGTTGTTACCGATCAAAACACCGCTTACCTGACAATTTAACTTCTTAGCCAGCTCCTGAGCCTTACCTAATAATTCATAAGAAATAGACTGGACCTTGCCGTTCTTCTGCTCCACAAACACCCAGATACCTTTATAATCCTTTATATTAGGCATCGCGCAGACAGCCGGAGTCTTATCCAAAATAATCGCCTTAAATTTACAGGCATCTATGCAGGCGCCGCAAAGCGTACATTTATTAAGGTCGATTACCGCCTTCCTGTGGCTTTGGCCATCGGAGGCCAAACCACGGCTTTCTAGCCTGTCCATCATCCGAATAGCATCAAAGGGGCATGCCTTAATACACAAAGTGCAACCGGTACACTTTTCTATGATGATGGCGATAGACATCAATGCACCTCGCCTTTTATTAAATCCACGAGTTTTGCCGCGATATCGGGAATCTCACCCTGCAGCATCTGGCCGCCGACTCTTTGAGGCGGAGTAAAGATCTTGACTACCTGGGTAGGTGAACCGCATAGGCCTATGCTTTGAGGATCTAAATTCAGATCTTTCTGGCTATATACGATGATTTTTGCTGATTTTGCGCGCATCATGCCTTTTAAAGAAGGTATGCGCGGCTCATTGATCTCTTTGACTACAGTGATAAGCGCGGGTAACGGCGTCTCGATGATCTCAAAACCCTCTTCCATCATCCTTTCCACGCGCATGAATTTCTCAGTAGCCTCTTCGACTTTTTTAACATAAGTAACCTGGGGGATATCTAAATGTGTGGAGATACCGGGTCCCACCTGCGCGGTGTCGCCGTCTGAAGCCTGCTTGCCGCAGATGATCAGGTCAAATACACCGATCCTCTTGATCGCGCCGGCTAAAGTATAGCTGGTGGCCCAGGTATCGCTTCCGGCAAAAGCCCGGTCACCGACCAAAACCCCTTCATCTGCGCCCATAGAGATAGCTTCGCGTAAAGCCGCTTCAGCCTGAGGTGGGCCCATGGTCAACACTATCACCTTGCCGCCGAATTTCTCCTTTAGCCGCACACCCTCTTCAATGGCGTACATATCAAAAGGATTGATAATCGACTTGACGCCCTCGCGGATCAAGGTGTTGGTCTCAGGATTGATCCTGACTTCAGTCGTTTCCGGAACTTGTTTGATACAAACGATTATATTCATAAATATTTCTTCCCCGCCTCATAAACGCTGCCAAAATTCTCTTCGATAATTTTGGCGCATTCGGCGTGGTAAATTCGCACATATAAGTTATGTCGCCCATCCTTAGGGCTCCATAACTTATGTGCTCATTTAGCCATATCGCGGATCAACTGCAGCCCGATGATATTACGCTGCACCTGATTCGTCCCCTCATAAATCTGGGTTATCTTTGCATCGCGCACATATTTCTCAATCGGATAATCTCTCATGTAACCGTAGCCGCCGAATATCTGCAAGGCATCCACAGTGACTTTCATCGCGACATCTGAAGCATACATCTTAGCCATCGCAGATTCCTTGGAAACATCCTTACATCCGGAATCAATTGCCCGGGCACAGGCATAAATCAAAGCTCTGGCTGCCTCGATTTCTGTGGCCATATCTGCCAGCATCCACTGAATACCCTGGAAACTGGAAATAGATTTGCCAAATTGCTTACGCTCTTTAGCGTATTTTACCGCCAGCTCCAATGCCCCCTGCGCGATACCCAATGCCTGCGCGGCAACACCGGGACGGCTAGCGTCAAAGGTCTTCATGGTCACGATAAAACCCATGCCTTCCTTAGACAGCAAATTCTCTGCCGGGATCTTGCAATCCTGAAATATCAACTCACGAGTTGATGAAGCACGAATACCAAACTTATCTTCTTTCTTGCCAAAAGTAAACCCGGGTGTGCCTTTTTCTACGATAAAAGCTGACGCACCACGAGCTCCCTTATCTTTATTGGTCATGGCAATGACCACATAAGTCTCAGCATCGCCGCCATTGGTGATAAAATGCTTAAGGCCGTTTAGAACATAGTGATTACCTTCTTTTTTAGCCGTTGTTTTGATGGCTGAAGCATCAGACCCCGCCTCAGGCTCAGTAATACCAAAAGCCGCGATCTTCTTGCCTTTAGCTAAATCCGGCAGATATTTCTTCTTCTGCTCTTCATTGCCGAATAAAACGATCGGGATAGTCCCCAGGGCTGAAGCCGCATAGCAAACCGCGATACCGCCGCAGGCACGGGAAAACTCTTCGGTCGCCAGACAAAGATTCATAATATTAACACCCAAACCGCCGTACTCTTCAGGGATAAACAGGCCGAACATATCCGAATCAGCCATGACCTTGATCACATCCCAAGGATACTCTTCGCTTATGTCGTATTTAGCGGCTGCCGGACGCACCTTTTCCTCAGCGATCTTATGCGCCAGCTCTTTGATCATCTTCTGTTCGTCTGTAAATAAGTAATCCATGTGACCCTCCATTTAATTTGATAACTTCGGAATTATAACACAGAAACCGGATTTTACAATGATTTTAGAAGGGCGATCTCCTGGCAATTGGGGAATTTGCAGCAGTTGATACATTCTGCCCATACCTTATGCGGCAGGTTGGCGTGTTTGACGCGCTTAAAACCAAACTTCTTAAAATATTCCGGTTTGTAGGTGAGGACAAAAACCTTCTTCGCCCCCATTTCTTTGGCTTCATTCAGGCAGGCTGACACAAGAATCCTGCCAAAACCTTTCTTCTGCTTGCTTCTTGCCACAGCCACAGACTTTACTTCCGCTAGAGTATCCCAGGAAATATGCAAAGCCGCGCAGCCGACCACTTTTTTCTTATCTTCAGCCACCCAAAAATCGCGCAGGTTCTCATAAAGCTCATTCAGGGAGCGCGGCAACATCAAGTCTTGCTTGGCAAAAGCGTTGATTATTTCCTGAATCT
This sequence comes from uncultured Planctomycetales bacterium, assembly GCA_964354795.1. GTDB lineage: Bacteria > Omnitrophota > Gorgyraeia > Gygaellales > Profunditerraquicolaceae > JAPLLR01. Next base: position 3,986 of record CAYHBB010000037.1, read on the forward strand.
GTTTTATATCTTCAATCCTGGCTTTTCTTATCATCGTCTCACCTGAAGGTCGCCTGAAGGGACTGTCCCCGAAGGGGACTGTCCCTGAAAGCTATCCTAAGGAGCCGTCCCTGAAAGCTACTTAATTTCGGTCCCTTTAGCCACAACCACGATTCCGCTTTCTGTAACATGGAATTTTTTCTTATCCTCTACAGGGTCATATCCGATGACCATACCCTGCGGAATATTCACGTCCTTATCAATGATGGCTCTCTTAATTTTTGCGTGCCTGCCGACATTCACGCCTTCCATGAGGATTGAATCATACACTTGAGTGTAACTATTTACGCGCACATTAGGCGAAAGTATAGAACGCTGCACGCGGCCTCCTGAAACAATACAACCCATGGAAATCACGGAATCAAGCGCAAGGCCGACTCTGCCGGTGACCTCTTCTCCGGAAAAAACTGTCTTTGCCGGAGGAAACTGCTCCTGATGCGTCCTGATCGGCCACTCTTTATCATACAAATTAAAAGTCGGATTCACCTGTATCAGGTCCATGTTGGCCTCAAAATAGGCATCAATAGTTCCGATATCCCGCCAGTACTTGGCTTCTTTTTTATTTTCATCTTTAAAATTATAGGCGCAGATCTTGGAATCCTTTTTAAGCATACGCGGAATGATATCTTTTCCGAAATCATGCGAAGTGATCTGCCGCTGCGCATTATCATGCAACTCATGTTTTAAAGACGCAGTCTTAAAAACATAGATTCCCATGGAAGCATAAATCTTATCCGGGTGGCCGGGAATAGACTTGGGGCTCTTGGGCTTTTCCTGAAACCCCGTTACGCGGCCAAACTCATCCACCTCAACCACGCCCAATTGCTCCGATTTCTCCTTGTCTACCTCAACCACTCCCACCGTCAGCTCCGCTGCCTGATCGCGGTGAAAATCTATCATGGAATAATAATTCATTTTATAGACGTGATCCCCGGCAAGGATCAAGACTTCATCCGGTTGCTCTGATTCAACGGTATAAAGGTTCTGAAAAATAGCATCCGCGGTGCCCAGATACCACTGGTCACCGATCCTTTGCTGCGCCGGAAGTATCTCAATATACTGCCCCAACTCCGACGGCAGGATATTCCACCCTAGACGAATATGCCTTTGCAGGGATTCGGACTTATACTGGGTCAATAGATAGATCTTGCGTAGGCCTGAATTGATACAGTTACTTAAAGTAAAATCAATGATTCGGTAAGTCCCGCCAAACGGGACTGCCGGCTTGGTGCGGTCATTAGTCAAAGGAAGCAACCGCTCACCCTTGCCGCCTGCCATAATAAATGTCAAGACTTTGGCCATCATCTGAGTATTATGCCCTCCACTCCCCGTCGGATCATCATCACCGCGATCGCGGCTAACAGGATATACATGATCTTGGCAAATGCCCGCGTGCCGTTAGAACCCATAACCTTCATAATCCAATCTGCCCGAGATAGAGTGACCCAAACAAAAAGCATGTTCAACACCAATGAAATAAATGTAGGAACAATTCCGTAAGTATCCAACATCATTAAGGTTGCGGTTAATACCGCGGGCCCGGTGATAAGCGGCGTACCTAAAGGAAAAACGCCTACATCCCTATCTTTGCCGTCTGAGACTGATATCTTTTGCATGCCCGGCAGGAGCAAACGCACGGCAATGACAAATAAAAGCCCGCCGCCGGCGATTTGAAAATCCTGGATAGTAATACCCAACAAAGTCAACACCCACTTGCCGACAAGCATGAAGATTACGGCCACCAGCGTGGCTGTAGTGACAGTCTCGATGATGATCTTATGCCGCTGCTTCTTAGTGGTGCCCTCGACTATGGAAACAAAAATAGGGATATTCCCGATAGCGTCCACGGTCACAAAAATCGGGATAAAGGAAAGTATATAAGGCTGGAATACTTCTAGCATAGCTCCATTATATATTTACATGATAAAATTGCAAGAGAAATACAGCTCTAAACATCATCTATTTTCTTAATCAGCGGCAAACACAAAAAGCTAGTAAGGCTGGATAAAACAATCAGCCATTTTAGCCCTAATTTAGGCAAAAGCATTGCTCCTGATAAGTTGCTTGCCGTCAATGCCAGATTGCTAAAACTGCAAAGAAGGGCAAATGAAGTTGCTTCCAGGCCCTTAACAGAACTTCTGGCCATAAAATCCATTACCATGATAAAAATAAACATTCCAATAAAGCTATAAATTACATCGTAAATAACTGCTGTGACCGGAGTATAGTAAAGATAACTTAAAGAAGTTACAGCGCCCAAGAAAACCGACCAGAATATCCACTTCTTTAAATTTATCCTTGTGCTGAATTTATAATACAGGAGCGAACCGATGATCCCAAAAACAGTGCCAATCGTGCCTAATGCTCCGATCCAAACCTTGCTCCACTTAAACACATCCCGCTGGATAAAAAAAAGCGGCGTGCCGATTGAAGGAGAATACTTATAAAGAAATATAAAAACCCCGAGGATTATCAATTTCTTATGGCTGAATAATTTCTTCATATCCGGTATGAACTTGGAGGTCTTCTGGTATTCAGCCAGGTCTGTTTCCTGGTAGAAAAATGCCGCGATACCCACTAAAATATAAATCGGGATCAGACACAGAAACGCCACCTGATACCCCCACTTTTCGGCAATAAGGCCTCCTCCTATACCGGTAATCAATCCGGCAACAATAACAGAGATCCACTGGACGCTCTGGATCTTTCCGGTAATACCTTGCTTTTTGCCTTCTACGCACATTATTCCATCCACTGCCACATCCCGGAAAGCCGCGTTGGTAGAATTTAATAAGAGCAAGCCGATCAATAAAACAATCGGCAGAGAAGTTAATCCCATAAATAGGACAAAAAGTATATCCGTGGCTAAGGATATGTAAATCCAAATTTTTTTGTTAAAATAAGTATCAATCATATAGCCTATTGCCGGCTTAACCAGCCAAGCCAGGGTGATGATACTGTCTATGGCCATTATCTTCTGGGGAGAATACTTAAGGGTCTCTTTTAGATAATAAAATAACCCCTGAGAGGGAAGGCCTTCTATACCCTGTGTAAAATAAACCGCACTGCTTAAGGCAAAGATCCAGAATAGTTTTTTATTCATACTTTAACCCTAAAAATAAAAGGCTAGCGATAAAATTATCGCTAGCCTTAACTGATATCCTGATACCCTGTTTCCCTGGTACCCTTTAATTTGTTTTCGGCGCATCCTGTGTAGGCTGCGTTACCGGTGAAGTTATCGGTAAAGAAGATGTTGTTTCCGGAATTTGCGGTACTGTTGCCGGCTGAGTTACCGGAGCCTGAGTCTTAATTTTACCCATCAGAGACTTACTCTGCCTGACAGAAACCACAGCCAATACCAGGCAAGTCATGAAAAACGCGATAGATAACACAGTGGTCGTCCGGGTAAGGAACGCGTTAGTCTTGGTGCCGAACATCGATTCCACTCCGGCAAAACTCTCGACTAACCCAGCGCCCCTGCCTCTTTGGATCAACACCAGGCCGATCAGCGCGATACAAACAATCACATGGATTATAACCAGAAAAGTCGTCATTTTAATACCTCGCTTGCTTTCTTTACGATGTCGGTAAAAGACGCAACCGTCAGGCTTGCGCCTCCCACCAACGCGCCGTCAACATCCGGCTGTTTCATAAGTTCAATTATATTATCCGGCTTAACACTTCCGCCGTATTGGAGCCTAACGCTATCTGCTACTTCTTTATTATACAGCTTTACCAACAAATCTCTAATATATTTATGCGCTTCCTGCGCCTGCTCCGGAGTAGCGGTCTTTCCTGTTCCAATCGCCCAAACCGGCTCATAGGCGATGACAATCTTGAGCAAATCCTCTGCGCTTATATCCTTAAGGCCACCGACAATGTGAGCCTCCAAAACCTTAAAAGTCTCGCCCTTTTCTCTTTCCGCAAGCATCTCACCTACGCACATAATAGGGGTCAAGCCATGAGTTAATACGGCTTTGATCTTTTTATTCACGGTTTCATTGGTTTCGCCGAAAAACTGCCTGCGCTCAGAATGACCAATGATCACGTATTGACATCCGGCGTCCTTGATCATCTTAGGAGAAACCTCTCCGGTAAAAGCGCCCTCATCCTGCCAATAGCAATTTTGCGCGCCTAAACCAATACCTGACTCATTAAGCACCTCAGAGACTTCACTAAGCGCCATAAACGGCGGGCAAAGAACCACATCAATAGTTTCTTTATCTACCTTAAATAACTCCCTCTTTAAACCATTAGCCAGTTCAATACCCTCGTTAATGGTCTTATACATCTTCCAGTTTCCTGCAATGATCGTTTTTCTCACTTTATTTATTTGATAATGCAGCGACGCCCGGCAAGCTCTTTCCCTCTAAAAATTCCAGGGAAGCCCCTCCACCGGTAGATACATGCGTCATCTTATCTTCCAGCTTGAATTTCGCTACTGCCGCTGCGGTATCTCCTCCTCCGATAATAGTCGTAGCTTTTAAAGTAGAAATAAACTTGGCGATCTCCTGCGTACCTTTACTGAACGCATCCATCTCGAATATGCCTACAGGACCGTTCCAGACAATTGTCTTTGCCACGCTTAATTTGTCTTCAAACAGCTTGATCGTCTTTGGCCCGATATCTACCGCTATTTTACCTTCGGGTATCTCATCAACGATAGCGCTCTTTGCGTTGGCATCCACCGTATCCACCACCACATGATCCACCGGCAATACTATTTCTTTCTTTAATGCCACAGCCTTCTCAAGGATACTCTTTGCCACATCGATCTTATCTTTTTCTAGCTTGGAATTACCGATTTCCTTGCCTTGGGCCTTAAGAAAAGTATAGGCCATACCTCCGCCAATAATAATAGCGTCGCACTTGGGAAGCAGAGCCTCAATCACACCGATCTTATCCGACACCTTGGCGCCGCCCAGGATCACCATAAACGGCCGGGTAGGATTCTCAACCGCGCTGCCCAGATACTGGATCTCTCTCTCAAGCAGGAATCCAGAAACTGACTTAAGATAATGGGTTACGCCTTCGGTTGAGGCATGGGCGCGGTGGGCTGTGCCAAAGGCGTCATTCACAAAGACTTCGGCTAAAGAAGCTAATTGCTTTGCGAAATTGGGGTCATTGCTCTCTTCTTCCGCGTGGAATCTTAAATTCTCTAAAAGTATCACCTTTTCCTTGGCGCTATCGATCTCTTTCTTGACATTATCGCCTACGCAATCATTGATGAACCTTACATCCTGCCCTAGAAGCTCTTTGAGCCTTGCTGCCACCGGTTTAAGGCTGAATTTATCAACCACCTTGCCATCCGGCCTACCCAAATGGCTCATCAGAATCAGCTTCTTGGCGCCTGCCTGCAGAATATATTTAATCGTAGGCAATGTCGCCTTTATACGCGTATCATCAGTAATCGCTAAGTTCGCATCCTGCGGCACATTAAAATCCGCCCGCATCAGCACCACTTTATCCTTCAAATCAATGTCTTTTACGGTCATTTTAGCCATATCTGCTCCGCCTCCTATTAAAAAATTTGAGTCTTTAATATATATTAAATCGCCCACATTGTCAAAGGGTAATTTAGCTGAAACTAGGCGCTGAACAATTTTGATCCTCTGGTTAGCGCCTGCCTTGTCCTGTTTCTCGCGGGGGCGCTCGTTTTGCCCCTGCGAGGCAAAACTTCGCTCGGCCTGCGGCCCTCGCTCTCACTTGCAAGTGATAGCGGGTGATCCATGCCCGCTCGGGTCCTCGGACGCCCCGCTCGAAATCAGGCCAAGCCAGCCGCTAAAGCTAAGAATCGATGAGCTATCGCTATCGAATTATAAATAATCTTCAGTTGGCGGGAGGCTTGGCTTTGTCTGTTGGTTAGTGGGTGGCGAGGCATGTTTTGAGCAGGGCCTCTGAAGCCCCGAGCGGGCATGGTTCGCCAGCTATTACATACTAGGCGAGAGCGAGGGGCTGAAGCGGAGCGCAGGTGCGGCACGCTGGGCCGCACCAAGCGCCCCTGCGAGAAACGTGCCTCGACAGGACCCACTAACCCTAGCCCGCGAGAAACAAACCAAGCCCACCCGCCAACCTTGCTACTTCTTGCTCACAATAAACACAATCAAGCTACTCAATTTCAGCAAAACTATCACCATACAAGTATTAAATAATCCCAAAACCGGTAGGAACACGATGCCTCCCAGCATTCCCGCCACCCAGCCCCCAATCAAATCCGCCCCATACAACGCTCCAGCAGCTTCTCCAGCCCCTACTTTCCCTGCCATATAAATCTTCCCGGCTAGCGGAAACTGCGCCCCCAGCAGCAATCCCGGCACCAAGAATATCCATAAATATGCTCCTGTAGCGCTAATTATCCAGGGTAGAATCAAAGAAAACGCAATTATCGCCAGCTCACATATCATAAATGCCCGCCCATCATCTTTAAAACTATCCATCCAGCGCATCATCAATACACTCCCCAAAGCAGCTCCCGCCATAAATATGCTGATCAACAACCCTATCTTGTAATACAGATATCCGTAAAACACTTGAAAGCTAAATATCAAAAGCATATTTGCCAACATCCCAAAGAATCCCGTAGTGGCAATAGCATAAGCCGCACCTAAGCGTGGCTGATTAAACCTGCTAATGATCAATAAAACTGCTGTTGTCAAAGTCAATACGAATACGACGATTCCAGCTAAATTAAGCTTCTTGGCTACAGCAAAAACCCGGCTGCCAAAAGGAGAGAATTGCTTAGTCCATAAGGCTAGAGTTTCTAAGACCGCGATAGGCCGCATATCCCGATTCACTTCTTTAGTCGCACCAACCGATGCCTGCTGAAACCACTCCACCCAGCGCTTATCTAGCCTGTAATCCAAATATCCCGGCACAAGTATCCCGGGATCGAGCTTACGCTCATTTAACCTTTGAGTAATTAAAGCCGGGGTAACATCTATTATCCCTCTCGTGTCTGAGGCGAGCATTATATTGTAATCACCGGGGATAATGCGCACATAGCCATAAACAGCTTTCAGGCCGTTTATCACCGAAGCGTTTATATCTTTTAACTCCTGGCTCAAATAACTCAATGAACCCGGAAGATAAATTGCCAACACCCCGCCTGGATTAAGCCGCTTTTTGCTTAACGCGAAGAACTCCTGGCTAAAAAGGCGGTTCACTGATAGATCCTGCGGTTTTGATAAACCGATCAAAATAACATCATATTTATTAGGCGTGGTCCTTACAAAAAACCTGCCGTCAACATTATGCACACTCACCCTCTTATCCGACAGCTCGCGCTCAGTCAAAGGCGTCGGATATTTCTTGACCATATCAATCAGCAATGGATCCAGCTCAACATAATCAACCCTCTCTACCGGTTGACGCAAAATCTCACTCAGCAAACCACCCGCTCCGCCGCCCACCACCAAAACACTCTTTGGCTCTTTGTGGAATAATAACGGTAAATTACCGAATTCCTGAACAAAAGTCATGTCAGGATAAGGCGTGGTGATCGTGGGGATACCGTTATAAAAGAAGGTATATTGCTCAGCTTTCTTAGCTATCGCGACATTTCCGTAAACCGAGTTACGGCTCTCAATTATTCCCGGAGCTTTCCACTGAGAAAAACCCACAAAAGGTATCAATAAATATGTGAATATTATCCCGCCGGCAATCGTCCCTGCGGTTTCCCAGGCATAAACCTTGCCCAGTGACTGCTTTAGCTTACATGCAGCGCTAAACAGCGCGCCATGAAAAAAACTAAGCGGAAAATTAACTAGAAAAGTTACGATAAATATAGTACTGAGATCTACAGATTGTCCAAAGGGAATTCCTAGATGGCTTCTAAAAGTGCGGGCAAAATATACACAAACAGGCAGGAAAATGCAGAATAAAACTATCAGAATTACAAAAATAGCGTGCTTATGTTTAGCACGCTCAATAACTTTCCCAACCACGAAAACACCTATAGCCTCAGCAAGGATCCAGTTGGCAAGGATTATCCCCACAGTCAGCTCATTGCCGGCAAAACCGATCAACAGCTCGCGCAAAAGCAGCACCTGCGCGACAATACCGCTTAAACCGATAATAAAAATAACAAAATTGAACATGCGGGAAGGGCTAAACTCTAATATCTTTTACGCTTAAAACACTAAGGATTCCAGCCATAGACCAGAATAACATTGATGTTTGAAGGGAGTATAACTGAGTATCGAAGAAGCTATGCACGAGAAAACCAAAAAGCCCGCACACAAGGCCAAGTAATAAAAAGCTTTGATTACTCTTGAAAACTTTAATCCCATTGACCAAAAGCACACCAACAAACCCAAGGAAGCTTAAAAGCGCAAATATCCCGGTCTCAGCCCAGATCTGCAGATAGCAATTATGAGTATACTGTATATTCAAATTAGAAAGTCTTGAGAAGTTATCCATAAAAAGCCCAATCCCTTTACCTAAAAACGGACTCTCCTTTATCATAATAAACGCGGCACGCCAAACCTTTACTCTATCCGCATCTCCACTTGGAGTAAAAGTAAATACCAGCCTGTCACGTAACTCCGGCACAAGCACTAATATACCAATAAAAAGCGGAATAAGAAACACCAGCCTTTTTGCCATATTCCCGCTTGATAATATCAACATGAAACACATAGTAAACACAAATCCAAGCCATGCGCCGCGGGAAAAAGTAAACATAAGACAAGCGCTTAACAAAATTTCAAGCCCTATAAGAACAGTAAGACTTATTTTGCTAAGCCTCCCAGAAATCGACAACGCGATAACTAAAGCTAAAATAACAATTAAATAAGCCCCAAAATCATTATAGTGATTAAATGGAGCATTTACGCCATAAACATTAGGGGCCACCGGGATAGACTTCCAGCCTCTTATAAAATCAACTCCGGAAAGTTTCTGAACCAATCCGTCAACTCCCACCAATACACTTGAGGCAAACAAAATAATCAAGGCATTTCGGATACGTTTCTTGATCACAAAGGTATCTTCAAAGAATAAAAACATTCCAATATACTTCATCCACTTAAAGAATAATGCAATCAATGATTTGCCCAAGAGCGGACCGGAATTAAACATAGATAATACGCTAAATAATATAAAAGCGAATAAACAATAATGCAGCGGTGAGTTAAGAAATTTAAAATCCGGCTTAATGATCTTCTTGATCACAAAAGCGACGAACGCCATGCCTGAAAAAACCTGCAGCGGAGCTTTCGAAATAGGAAGAAAAAATAGCAACAAATACAGGTTATATTCGATAATATAATCTAGGATCCTTACAGTCTTTTCTTTCAACTTAATAAGCTCCTTTTGCTTTTAAAACCACAGGAACAGTGCGCCAAAGTATCATAAAATCCAGACCCAGTGACCAATTATTAATATACCACGTATCTAAACGCGCCCAGTGCCTGAAGGACAAATCCGAGCGGCCACTTATTTGCGCTAAACCTGTTATCCCCGGTTTAATATTAAGCCTTGAAATATATTTATTCTCTACTTTTTCACTTTCTTCAACCGGAAACGGCCGCGGCCCTACCAAACTCATGTCTCCTTTTAAAACGTTTATAAGCTGAGGCAGCTCATCAAAACTATACTTACGTAAAAATCTGCCCACCGATGTAATACGGGGATCTTTACGCATCTTAAATATCGGGCCATCTACTTCAGATTTCTGCCGTAGCTCATCTTTATATTTATCCGCATCTTCTACCATAGAACGAAACTTATAGAAATTAAAAACAACCCCTTTCTTACCACAACGCTTAGAAATATAAAATACCGGCCCCGGGCATTCGAATTTTATAAATAAGGAGATTAAAACAAATAAAGGGAGAAATAAGTTTAAAAATAAGGTAGCCATGACAACATCAAAAAATCTCTTAAAAAATTGCTCGCTGCCATGCATGCTTTTCTCCAAATAGGTGATCATTGGAATAAAGCCTACATAATTTAATCCAACTTTACGATACGGTAAATCAAAATGTTCAGCCACAACCCTTACGGTCCTATGCAGCTTAGCGCCTTTTAATATTGCATCAGAAGCCACCTTGCGCTCTGATGGAATAGTCACATAAATCTCATCAATATAATATTCCCTAATAACCTCTTCTAAATCGGAAGTCTTACCAATTACTCTATAACCGTTTATAGCGCTAGTTTTACTATCATCGAGAAAACCAACTATCTTTATACCTAGATACGGATTATTATGGATCTGCTCCGCAAGCCCAAGGCCGATTTTTCCTGCCCCCACTATCACAACGTTATAATTTGAATACCCTTTCCCTACTAGATGCCTTACATAGATCCTTTTAATCGTACGCCAGAAGGAAATAAATACCAACAAAAGTAAAGTAGCCTCAATAAAAACTAAACGCGAAAAAATATCGATCTTGAATCCAAAAATCAACAACGCTGCCAGAATACTAGAAAATAACACACATTTTGTTACCTGCCAGCTCTCTTCCAAAACATTTAATGACCTATCCGTAGAATAGAGATGAAAACTATTTAAAAGAAAAATAAGCGTAACTGCCCATAAGGAAAATACAGGAGGATAAGCCTTGAATCCTAAAAAATCCTGCGGAACTGAATCAGGATTGAGCTGGTAAGCTACATAAAAAGCAATCCCAATCAGTAAGATATCTACGAATAAATATACTAAGTGGACATTTTTGCGATTTTTATACATGGTGTTATATTATAGCACAAATCACTTACGAAACAATCTCAACAACAAATCACATCCTACATACCACACAAATAGCGTATTATCTACCAGATACCGCCGCCATAACCTCTTGGGTTCAGTAACTAAACGGAAAAACCACTCGAGACCCGCATCCCTCATCCAACGCGGAGCCTGCGGCTTTGTCCCAGCAAGAAAATCAAAAGCCGCGCCTACACCTATCATAACGGGCGCATTAATCTTTTTCCTGTGCTCATACATCCATAAGTCCTGCTTCGGAGAACCCAACCCTACCCAAACTATATCGGGATTATTGCTATTAATATCTTTCACTATCCGATCATCTTCATCTTTAGTTAATTGCTTAAAAGGAGGAGAGAAAATACCGCTGATAATTAAAGTAGGATATTTTATATTTAACTTTTCTCTTAATTTACTTAAGACATTTGAACTCGAGCCATAAAGATAATTTTTATAGCTATTTTTCTGAGAAATTTCGCAAATTTCCTGCATTAACTCCGGACCATAAACTCTTCTTATGTTTTTAAAACCCAACATCTTACCGATCCAAACGCTTGGCATACCATCAGGCGTAGCTAAGTCTGCAGAATTAACACTCATAAACACTTTTTTGTTTCTCTTACATTCCATGATTGTGCTGACAGGACATACGCAAATATAAATTTTCCGTTTATATAATATCGAATCTACTACCAATGAACAAGCATCATTAATATCTATAGCCGAAATCCCAACTCCTAAAATAATAAATTTAAGGTTATTTTCTAGCATGTGAATTATTATAAAAAACTCAAGAAATTATTGCAATTGAAGGCATTTTTGCTCGCGGCACCAGGATCGCGATTTCAAGACCCTTAAAACTGCGTCGGCATAATAATGATTGCCTTCGGGATTGTAATGATTAGAAGCATTAAGTAGATTATGATTCATAGCATTGTGTAATTCTATCTGTTCTTGAATAGCCTTATTCGAGTTAACGTAGGTTATAAATGATTTATTAGCTTGAAATAAGTTCTGAATATTTTTAGGCAGCTGTTCAAAATCTGCACCATAAAAAAAGATAATTTGGCTCCCATCTTTTTTAGCAGTCTGAATAAAGTCAGAAAGAATTTTATAATTTATTAAATTGTCATCATTATCAGAATCAGCAGATGACTTCCCTGCGATAAGTCGTTGCAAAATTATTTCCTTGACCAATATTCCAGTATTAAAGAAAGTTAACTGATTAAGAAAGCCTAAATTGGCATCTTTTAAAATTTGTTCTTCATCTAAAAGAAACTTCTTCCTAAATTCTGGATCGAATAAATCATACGGTGACATCGCCCTCGTCTTCAGAATCCCATTTTCAATCCAAAAATGGACCCGATAATAATCTGCCATACGCAAATTATTTAAACCAACTATTTCCTGGCGATCAATCTTATCGCGAGCCGTCAATTTGACGTAGTTTATGAAAATAATATCCAGATGGTATTGCCGGCCATATTTTAAATAACGCAGGTAACTTTGCCCCAACCCATAACCCGGAACGCCAAAGTTTAATACTTCCAAATTGCCGGCTAAATTTTCTAAAATAAAGGGCCAGGCATCTTTATTGCGCTCGCCATCACAAAAAACAAAGGAATCTCCCAAAGTAACCATGCGCAAATGATTGTCATCCGGGAATAAGCTATATTCTCTATCCGCGCGGAAACCCTGACTATTGGTTCGGTAGCTTCCTGTATTCTTATTTTTTCCTAAACTGTATCCTAAATCATCGTCAACCTTATTGATAAAACTCTCTTTCCCTTGCGCAAAATAGACCGCATAACTCAACCGTAATTTTATAAGATTATCCAGAAATTTATCCTGTCCGATTAGAAAAAAACATCTTCCTTGTTTGATCTGGATAAAGAAATAACCCAAAGTTATCGTTTCAATAATCAGCGCCATAAAAATGACCATAGCGACATACCGAATCCAAGCAGCTCTCGAGAGTTTCATAATAATAAGAATAAGAGTAAGAGAAAAACATATACAAAATATTGAAAACATTTATTCCTCCTTATCAAGAGAAAACATATCACACGGATAAAAACGATACTTAATAATCGGCCAATACATTTCAAGAGCTGTCATCCAGCGGATCTTTTTGCCTTCCCGGTGACTTCTGGCGACATACTCAATTGGGATCTCTTTGATCTGAATCCCCCTTCTTATCAATTTTACTGTCACTTCCGTTTCAAAAGCAAAATTTCGCGAGCAAATATGGATCCCTTGGATCACCTCACGTTTAAACACTTTATAGCAGGTATTGATGTCTGTAAGATTAACGCCATATAGCGCTCGTAATGTCCAATTAGATACTCGATTCGCCCAATTATTAATCCATCGCATATCCTTAATATTTCCCAGAAACCGTGAACCATAAACCACATCCGCTTCCCCTTTGAGGATCGGATCAAGGAGAGCAGGATACTGAACGGGGTCATACTCCAAATCCGCATCCTGAATCAAGAAAATATCCCCAGTGGCCTCAGCAATACCTCGAACCAGTGCCGCCGTTTTCCCTTGTTTGGTTTGGTATAAAATTTTAACATCATAATGATTATTATAGCGTTTTAAAACTTCCCCCGTCTGATCACGGGAGCCATCATTAACTACAATAACCTCTCGCATCACACCTTCTGGCAAATCAACCGAGAGTACCTTGTCTAATACTGCTCCAATTGTCTTCTCTTCATTATAAGCAGGTATTATAATAGAAGTTTTCATTTTAGTAATCCATGCGCCCTACGTTTTAATATGGGGTTTCCTTATTATCTGATGCCATATTCGAGCCGGAAATCGATGAAAATCTTCTAAAGATACCCGGTCCAATAAAAAAGATGGCTTTATGGAATTCAAGCCTCCAGAAGAATAGAAAATAAACTTAGTTTTCCCACTTAAAAGATTTATATGCCGCTCATTAAAACATGTTGCCGGCTGCCCAAAGGGCATAGAAAATAAGGAGCAATAATTGGGATAATCTTTAAGCAGGGTTTCATTTCTTTCAAAAGAGGAATAGAATTCTTGATCGGATAATAACACTGGGACTTCATGATTATACAAATGATTTCCAAAATAAACATAAGGACGGCTTCGGGCATTAATGAGGTCTTCATTACTAGCAAAATCTCCAACAAAATCACTGACACGGCCTTGGATATCATTATTCCCGATTTGTTTTAAATATTCATCCACCCATTCTTTCCTGCATAATAAAAATAAGGGGACTTTTGAACTAATTTTCCGGATCTTTAATCGAATAAATTCATTAAAAACCTTATCATTATACAGTAAATAAGTAACTAAACCCGGCCAGAATATTTCTTTTCTTAGAATAGGTGCCATATTGAGAAAAATAACCGAAGGTACCTGTTCCTGCTCTAAGAAGGGGATAGCTTGAGTAAAATAATTCTTTAGCCCGTCATCAAAAGTTATCAAAGCCGCCCGCGCAGGTATCTTCTTCTCTAATAATTGCTTTGGGCTGATAATATTAAAATTCTTCTTAATAAAGCGTATTTGTCGCTGAAATGTTTCCGGGCTGACATAAAGATCAAATAACCGGCTAAATTCGCTCGGGGTATTCGTAACATCATGGTAAATGAAAACTGTTAATTTATTTTCTAAAAAGTTTTTTTGGATTACTCTACCAATAATAGTCCCGCGCATAGTTGTAAAAATAATACGCAGATAACTATTTAAGTTTTTCATTACTAGTTCTTTAGTTAGGGGAAAAAACACCTATCTCCATCCAAGGGCGTTGTTAACATTTCAAGATTTGAGCTTGATTTCTCTTCGTCTCGGATTAAAAAGATCGTTTTACTTCTTTTAGAAAAGGACCCTATTTGTTTAAAAGCATACTTATCCTGTGATCTTAAAGAATAAGCTTTAATAAAAGCGATTCCTCCTTCTTCTAGCGCCTCTTTGTAGGAAGCTTCCATGAGGCACTGCCAAGCGACGGGCGATTCGTCAATAAGTGCCGCATCGACTAAATCATAATAAGAAAACCTTTTATTATTATAAACCTGAACAACAAGCTTAAAAGCGGCATAACCCACAATTTTTCCATCGTGTTTTAACTCTATTACTTTGCGCGAGCGTTTTAAGCCTTCCGTAGAAAAGAAAAACCAATTTAAAGCTTTTTTATCGCGGACGGCAAGAACTCCATAATATTTGCGTAAAGCCTGCCAAAATTCATTATAAGCGTCATTAAATTCTGTAATGATCTTCGTGGTATAGCCTTCTTTTTTCAGATTTACTTTTATTTTCATAATCTTTTTGCAAAATACAAATATCTCTACCGTGCAAAAAATAACCGGCCAACTTAAATAGCCAATTAAAGAACCAAAGCGCTTACCAAGTTGATTGACAAGCATTTTTGCAAAAGTTATGGTATTAACAGGAATAATAAATTCTTTATTGGTCCAAGGTAAGGATAAAGAAGTAAAACTAAACCTGGAGGTAAAAATACGCTTGACCGTTTCTGAAGGCGTGGTACATAACTGGAAAGACCCTGCCTTTAAGAATCCGCGCATAACCTGCATGCTATACTCGGCAGGCTGATGACGGTAGTCAGAGCGGACAAACCAACTTGTTGCTGAAGCAGCGATTTTACGTTCGCCCGCAACTTCATATTCAACGGGGATATAGCCAAAAACCCCTGCTATTTGTCCTTGATCATCTATAATAAGCCATCCCCGTGGAGTTTCCCCATCCTTAAAATAAGGATTGTTTTCCCAAAAACATTGAAACCGATCTAACCAAACATCCCGCAAAACAGCTTTATTAATCTCTCTCTCTAGGAATTCAGAAAGCTTTAAATAATGCTCTTTTTCCAAAACAATGATTTTCATGTGCTGACTAATTTTTTTTGTTATCTGACTTTAGTTATTTATCTTTCGCGGGAACTGTCTTTAAAATAAATATCGAGTCATTACCCACAACTTCGACCGGAAATGTGGCATACGCAACATCATAAAATGGCAATGTAATCACTCCTGCGGCTTGCTTAAGTTTCCCTAACTGGACCAGCTCCTTATCCTGTTGTCGTAATACTGCCTCTCCCCAACGTCCCAAATCCTGTTTATTAGCCCGATAAACTGAAACGCTCACTAATAAAATCGCGCCCAACATAGCTCCTAATAAAACACGCGAGGGTACTTGGATCGATAACACGACGACAAGGTACATCAAAATTAACGGAATAAATAAAAACCGGGTCTGTTGGGCACCGAACCACCATACCCCCCAGGAAACAACTACCCATAATGACAGCAAGGGTAAAATCTTTTGCCTTAGAGAAGAAAAAAAGTAAAACAAAAATGGCCCAAGGAATAATAAATACATCAATCCCAAAGGGTAATCATAACGATTATTAACCCCTTTTTCCGGAACAGCAACAAGCCAAAAATGCCACGCAAACTCAAGAAGGCTTCGACCAGAACCATACTGATCTTTAGTAGCCAACCACTGTGTTGTTTTTAACTTTAACTCTGCCCATCTCTCTGGACTTTGGGGGATACTCAACGTCCGAAACACGCCAGTCCCAAGAGGAAAAAGAGGTGTTCCGCTGTAGCGCAAAGATTTAAAAATGAATGGACTGGCCACAAGTAAACTAAAGATAAGGAATAAACCGGGCCCTTTCGTAAGAGCACATTGAGTGTTACCCGCGAACTCTTTAATCTTCTCACCGGAAACAGCCCAGATATTTTTTCGGATTCCCCAAGCCCATAAAAATAGCCAAACCGAGCCGAAGATACCTAGGGTTACGAAAAGCTGGACCGGTATAAGTGGTTTTGACCAAACATAAAAACATAGCTCAATCACGCCCAACCAAATCGCCTGACTCAAAAAGCTATCAAGTGCTGCAAGAAATAAATAACAGATCACAATATCCAGCATAGCAGTTCCCATCTGGATTCCAATATTATGCGACCCTAATATCGCCGCCACCAATAAGACCAACGGCCAAATTTTTCCCCCAGAAAAACGCCAAGCGAGCCGGCCACAAACACTCAAAAGCCCGATGACAAAAAAGAACTGCGGCAACTTATTCGGTAATAAAGTGGCTAGCCAAAAGGGAGCAAGTGCGAAATCAATGGGTAAAAAGAACAAATCCGCGGTTGACCAGGAAATATGACTGAACGAACCCCGCAACAAGTGCTGCCTAGGCAAAGTAATATGATAATTCAAGACGTCAAATTCTTGGACTAGATGCGGCGGTAACAATGACGCGTAAAATGAGCACAAAAGAATTACCCCGCCAGCGATCCCCATGGCAATAAGCAAGAGCTTGACCGTCAATAACTCTTTCGAAAACCATGTCCAAAAATTACGCGTACCAGCTACTAACCTAGTATAATTTAGAGAAAAAACAATAAGCGCAAAAACACCAAAAATTATCCAAGCTAAAGGCGTGGTTTTACCAAGGCCGGCCCGAAAAACATAAAGCTCCAGCCAATAAATTGGATAACCGATAATTAAGAGAAGCGTCGGTAGATGGCTTAATGGGGAACGAACCGCTCGAAAAATACTCTAGCCCTCCACAGTATATATAGCAAAGTGATAATGATAAAATAAATATCCCAACCGTGTATCCGAGTTAAAAACTTCATTTGTTTAAAAAACTTTTTCATATTTAATAACCAGCTTTCCCTAAAACAAGAAAAAAATCTAATATACCATCAGACTTGTATGAATCCTCGTAATTAAATTTTACCTAGAACTGAATATGCCTTTAATAACCATAAGAGCCACATCCCAATACCAATTCAATTCGTTGAGTGAGCGTATTTTTAAAATCAGCTCTAAGTTCTTCCTTAAAGAATAAAATTCTCTATATGCCCTTTTATATCTGTTAAGAATATCCCTCTCCTTTACATCCTTATATTCAAAAAAAACTTTCCCGTCATAGAAGCCGGAAGAAATATTTCTGGTCATATCAACCAGGAAGCGGCCTTTTTCTTTTACCATGCGGTATAATTCAGTTCCCATAAAAGGAACTGCCATGCAAAAGTTCGCGACATCAAACTTCAGAGTTTTTGCATAGTTAAGGGTACGCTCAAAAGCCTCTTCAGTCTCCCCGGGCAGGCCTATAATAAAGAAACCATATACTAAAAAGCCTTTTTTCTTTGCAAGGCTCACAACATCTTTAACCTTATCCAGATTAATTTGCTTATGGCATATGGAGAGGACTTCTTTATCGGCGGATTCTATACCGAAAGCCAACTTATATACACCCGCTTTTTTCATCTTATCCAAAAGAGGCTCATCCAATAGTTCCGTCCTGATCCCAGACTGCATATTAATAGCTAAATTATATTTTTTTCTAATAATGCCGTCAAATATGTCATGCATCCGCTTCTGATCACAGGCAAAATGGTCATCAAGGATATCCAGTTGACGGATACCATATTGTTTCACTAAATAATCTATCTCGTCTAAAACATCCTGACTGCTTCTGAAAGTTATTTTTTTCTCAAAAACATTCTTGCAGCAGAAAATGCAGTGATAAGCGCACCCTCTGCTGGTTACAATCGGTGCTGAAGGGCTCTTGCGAAGACGCCCCTTATAAAATTTAAATTGCGGTAAAAGATGATACGCCGGAAAAGGCAGGCCATCAAGATTGTCAATCCTAATTACCGGATTCCTAACTATCCCTTTATTACTGTCCGAACTATAGAATACCGCTCCGGAAACTTCTCCTTCAAATGGGAATAACCCTTTTTTGATATTCTGCATAATACCTAAAACGGAATATTCTCCTTCACCCCTGATTACCCCGTCGCAGCTGATCTCTGACAAGATCATTTCAGGTTCAGCCGTTGGCAAAGGCCCTCCTAAAACAATGGTACAATTCTTAAGTTTTTCACGAATTAGCAAAGTGAGGTTTTTAACGGTTTTGTAAGTAAAAGAATTTAAATAAATACCGACTAGTTTACTGTTTTCGGGGATTTGATTTACGATCTTTTCGTTGCTTAGCCTTAAAAGGTTTGCGTCGATGATTGAGCTTTTAAACCCTTCCCTTTCTAACACCGCGGCAATATACCCTAATCCTAGAGGCGGAATAACTATTGCTTCGTTTATTCCTGTTGCTCCAGGGAAAGGGTTAATAAAGAATGCGTCCATATCTTACCTCTTTTTCATTGAGTTTTTTCTAAAACAACAAAAATCCTAAAAGCTATTAACGGCATTAGCCAGGTTAAATGATCGTCTATCTTTACCAGGTGCCGAAAAATCCGGTGGGGGATATATGCGTAAGGCTTAAATCCCGCCGCACAGGCAAAATCAAAAAAACTGAAAAGTTCACGGTGAATAATTGTAAAGTTTGGATGGAGAAGAGTCCAGTTTTTAAGATCGCGCTTAAAAACAAGATTTGTTAAGGCTATGTTTCCTTCCCATGGGTTTTTCTTTTCTTTATCCACATGATAATCCCTGAAATAAATACTTTCACGGTGCAGTGATTTATAGCCAAAGAAAGAAAAAAGGGTCAGATAGGGCTCTATAAAAAAAGCTCTGCCCCCCGGCTTAAGTACGCGCATTACTTCGTCTAAAAAAGAATGCGGCTGCGCAAGATGGTGCAGTAAATCAAAGCCAATCACCCCTGCCAATGTTCCATCCTCAAACGGCATGTGCGTACAATCTACCACGCGATCTATCCATGGCAAGTCTACTACTTCAGATAGAATGACTTCTGGAATAAAATCGCGCAGCAATCCTGAACCGCTTCCCACTTCAAGCAAAGATCCTTGTTGAGGCAAGAAAGGCCGCATTTTATTAATCCAACGTTCATAGACCAAACGTATCTGCGGCTTTTTCTCCCAAACTTCTTTTCGGGTATAGTATTCCTGAATACTTGCTTTCTGTTCTATTTCTGTGGTATCTTTCATTAGCATATTGCCCTAGGATTTCTCAACCCAAATACCAAAAACCATACCAACACATCTTTAACAATTGAACGCCATGCCTAAATGCCTTCATCTTGGATGTGCCTTTTAAGCGCGGGTAGTAATGTACCGCTATCTCTGCTGTCTTGAGCTTCATCTTGCCGGCCTCAAATAATAAATCAAAATCTCCCCAAGGGCATTTACCCATCCTAAAATTCATATAATCTGCTTTATAAAATGCCTTTGTGCCACAAAGGGTATCTGTATTTCTCTGGCCTATGATGAAACTTAGTATAATAGTAAATATCTTATTCCCAATATAATTAAAAAATTTCATGGCACCTGATGCCATATCATAGACCATCCTGGTACCATTTACAAATTCCGCCTGATGAGAAGCTAAAACATTATAAAATTTTGTCAGCTCTTCAGGTAAAACCGCCATATCCGCATCTAATATAATCAATACATCCCCCTGCGCTGACTCAAAGCCTATTCTGACAGCATTACCTTTCCCTTTATTAGAAGAATAAGAAATAAGACGCACATTCTCTTTGGACCTCTGAATTTCCTTTACTATTTCGGCTGTCCTATCCGTAGAACCATCGTCCACTATGACAATCTCAGTGTACTTGCCTAAACAAGGAACCCTGTCTATGCATTCTTTTATATTACCTTCTTCATTGTGGCACGGTATTATCACTGAGCATGTAATGTTATTATCTATGTCCGGATTTTGTTTCGGCCTTGCTATTATATATTGGACAAGGCATAGATTTTTAATTATAGGTAAACGCGGAATTAGTTTATTCAGAAAAAAAGAAACTAGGGGTATTTTTATTGGTAAAAAAATTCGGTAACCGCTTTCTATGACTTCATAACCTGTTACGCTAAGGACATTCTCCATATCCTTATAGGTAACAAAATTTTTCATTTGAACTGGAGTACGCATCTTCAATTTAGTGGTAAGTATCGTAATAGGTTCCCAGAGGGGATTGACCCCTGTGATCATTATTTTTGTGTTAAGTGGTATCTTTGAATGAAGTACATTAAGAAAATCATACAAATCAAAAATATACTCAAGTAGACTAGACATAACCACATAATCAAATTCATCTTTTACGTCATAATCTTCTATCGTTTTGTTTATAAAGTTAAGGTGGGGGTATTTTTTACAGGCGGATTCTGCCATCTTGGCGCTAATATCCAAACCAACACCACAGGAAGGCGCTAATTTATTTAATAAATATCCATCCGCGCTGCCAATCTCTAAAACATTTTTCCCTTCAGGTACTATATCCTTATAAAACCTTGATATCTCTTCGTGGTAATAACGGTTTTTATCTCTCCAGTATTCCCATTTACCGGATATGTTATCAAATAAATTGGCGATCTCAGCTGTGTTTCCCTTAGCTTTAGAATCCATTAAAATAGGCATAAATATCCTTTAATTATAGCGCTGATTATTGCTTTTATTTTGTAGAGCGACCTATCTCGTACAGGCTTCCAAAAGGCCATACGCATATACTTGAGATGGCTACGTCCTTAAAGATTTTTTTAATAGCTGCAGCCACTTGTTTTTGATCCGAAAAATGGTACTTTTTGATATTGCAGCCCAATAGCCAGAAAGCATGACTCATGATCTTCTTGTCAACGGGAACTCCGTAAACAACCTGTCCGTTTTGTTTTAATACCCTATATATTTCCCGAAACGCAACGATCAGCGATTCTGGCTTTAAATGTTCCAATATCGAAATAAGCAAAACACTGTCAAAGTAGTTGTCTTGGTAAGGCAAATCGAGAACATCGCCATTTTTCAGGAATGTCCGGACTCCCAATGCCCTGAACGCTTTCGTAGTCAATTCGGTATTAGCCGTAAGATCTAGTCCGTGGATCTCCTTATACATTTCATTCAGATTGAGGAATGTTACTCCTGAGCCAAAGCCAATCTCAAGAACCCTCTCTCCGCCCGATAATTCATCAAAACACCTTTCCACCCTCTTGCGGTATATGCTGCCTACAAACGGCAAATTGTAAAACCGTATTGGATCATCTCTATTAATAACGCCTACATAATTGCTTATTGCCAACATTTTTAATTTTTGTCTTCGCATAGATTAAACTACCTACGGCTTAACTGCAGTAATTAAGAGTGAACCGGAAAATTCTTTTAGAATTGGCACGGTTTCTATTTTTCTCCCTAACTTATCAAAAAAATTAATAAACTTAGGAGGGATAATTGGGTGCAAAAAATCAAACGGGGCTACGCTGATTTTTTTAAAGCCCATCCTTTGCAAAGTCTTTCTTAAGCTCCAACGAAAAAACGCAGTTTCATTTTCGGTATTCTGCAGCATCTTTCCTATAAAAAAAATGTTTTTCTCTATTGCAATTTGGGGATTCAGCATATTTGGTTCAAAAAAAATGATGCTCCCTCCTGGCCTGAGGAGTCGAAAGCAATATTCAAGAGATATCTTAATAGGTAAATGATGTAAAACAGAATTACCTATTATAACATCATATGTGTTCAAGCTCGGGGGATCCATCGTCACATCACTTACTAAGAATTTAGCATTCTTATAATTGCCATAACGTTCAGAAGCGATTTTTATGCATTGCGGAGAAATATCGCAAGCGGTTAAATCCAAGTATGGCAATTCGTTCAAAATATATTTCGAAAATGCGCCGGTTCCGCACCCTAATTCAAAAACTTTTGGATTATTATAACGGCTGAGATTTTCTTTAAGCAGTCCCGCGCGCCTTTCCAAACGCTTTATTCCTGCCTTTGTCGTGCTTCCCCACCAAGTTTCTCCCATTGCTTGCGCAAGCGCATCAAAATGTTCACGCTCTATATCTTGGCTTGATTTCTTATCCATCAAAATTTCACAAATAAAATATCGTATTTATTGTAAACGAAACATATGCCGTGTACATAATCTTAATTAATTTATCCTCGTTAACTCATCAGGAAAACCATAATCAAACATTATCCTCCTAGGGGAACGATTAAATTTTACAGCCTCTTTAGCGAATTCCTCGATCGGCGAAAAAACAAAGCTATTCTTACTAAACGTCATTATCCATTTAATTCCATTTTTTTTAAGGTCATTAATGACGAGTTCTTCTCGTGAGTACGAATCCCATTTAATAGTGGTAGTGCACAATAAAGATATCTTTGGCCTATCCGGCAAAAGAAAGGCGCTTGTAGTATCATCGCTCGTAAACCAAGCCGAGGAATCAAACTTATCTTTATTTGTCCTTATCCCATCTAAAATAATAGTTACTTCCGGATGATGCTTTTTTATTATATAATCCATATGAATTCTATTTAACGCAATATCGATATTCTCTTTAATGGTAGGCCTGCTTAAAACCATTCCTCCTTTATTAATAATAGAGTACCCCTGAAAAGAAAAACATAAAATTACTACTGCTGGAATGAATTCATTCTTGATATTTAGGAAACTCTTGATACTAAACCGAAGCGATAAAACTGCGGAAAAAGAGAATAGAGCTATAAGAAAACGATAGTATCTGGGTTCTTGCCAGGTTGCAAGGCAAAGACCGAATAATAATAATACGCAGGCCCCTAACCAGAAACATATTTCTGCTATCTCCTCATTACTTGTTTTTTGCTTGGTAGCAGAAATAAAAATAATAAAGGGCAGAATGAATATGCTTATCAAAACATATTTTGCCGGATTTACTCCTGGCCAGACAAAAAGAAAACTTGCAAATTTAAGGAACTTAAGTGGACTTAATCCTCCTATTAATTGAGCGAATACCCTGGATTGTTCTTGCGTCCAACCGAAAGAATGTAATTTTCCGGAAAGTAAAGGAAATGCCGGGTTTCCTGTAACTATAAAATTTTTAAAATACCAAAGAAACATAAAAGAAAAAGCCGCCAAAACAGGCCAAGAATATCTTTTATCTCTGAAAATTTCTTTTACTTTTTTGAATAGTTCCGGCTGAATGGTTATTCCAATCAATAATAAAAATAAAAATGTAAGAAGTATTTGGTATTTATTTGCCATTATTTGACTTAGAAAGATTAATGCAAAAACTAAATGACAGGTGCTATTTTTGACCCTGGCTTCCCAAAAATTATATACTGCCGCAAAAATAAATGCAATTAATGCGGCGTTGATAATTACCCACTGGTTAGCTCCGGAATAAAAAAAGTGATCGTTAAAAACAACAAAAAAACTCGCTGCTAAAGCGTAATATCCGTTAAAACGATATTTTGTATAGCCAAAAACTAATAATACGGATATTATGCGCCAAAGTAAATTAACTAATTGGGGGAATAAAGTTTCCTGGCCAAAAATTGAAATTCCAAGGCTGTAAGGAACAGCGTCGAATTGAGGCACAAAGATACGAATATCATTCGTTGAATTACCAAAAAGACTAGTGCCATAGTTAAGCCAGAGTTTTTGTGTAAACAAATAAGTAGAAAGTGAGTCTACATCAATCAAGAAATATAAATTCCTAAAGACTAATACTCCTATTAAAACTATGAAGATGATCACGGGAGAATTAAATCTAAATTTAACGCTCAGAAGCTCGAAAATCAGCTTTCTTACATTGCCACTCAAAATAAACGAGTAGTTAAAGAATACTGCTCCCCACAGGTAGGGATTCTTGTAAAGATGCAGTAAGGATAGAATGAATAATTGTCCTACAATGAGTATGCTGCCAAGCAAAAGAGACTCGCCGATACAGACAATTTTATTAAAGCGGACCTCTGATTTATTCAGAATAGAATAAATTCCGACACCTGATAAGAATAGAGAAAGCAGATAAAATAAAAATAATGTAAATTGGGCGTAATTCATATTTTAGCTCCCAGCATTCTCTCTAACTTGTTTCTTAGCAATAATTTATGTACTGCTCCCTATTAACAAATCTAGCATTTATCCAGCTAAAAACTTCTTTTTTTACTTTTCTTAGTCCTAGTTATATCTGCGATTACCCGCGCCAGCCAGAAGAACTCTCCTCTAGAGCGGATGGTCGTCAAGACGTCGATAATCTTCTTTGGGCGTGAATAGAATTCCTTCCAGGCCCGCTCGCAATATTGCGCCACCTGTTCGGGCTTACTATCGCCGTACTGAAAAAATACTTTGAGCGCAAAAAGACCCTCATCGATTCCTTCCGAGACATCTTCCAGAAAAACTCCATGGTGAGCTATGTCGTTGTACATTTCAGTTCCAGGCAAAGGAGTACATATCGAAAAACTCGCGTAGTGGGGATCAAGCCGTTTCGCAAAATCAATCGTGCGCTTCATCGTTTCAGCAGAATCGCCAGGAAATCCAATGATGAAATACCCATGGGTAACCATACCCAAGGATCTGGCCATCTGTACAATTTCGATAGCGCGATCAAGATCAAGGCCCTTCTTAATACGCTTAAGCATAGCCTCATCTCCGCTCTCTATGCCGAATCCAAACTTAAAAACACCCGCCCTCTTCATGGTATTCAAAAGATCCCTATTTAGGCTATTGATCCGGACGCCAATCTGCAGATTAATCTTAAGATCCCAGCGCTTCGCAATGATCATCTCTAGTATTCGGCGCGCCCTATCTGCATCAAAAGAAAAATTATCATCCAGAATATCCAGCTGCCGGATCCCGTATTCTTCCCGCAAAAAAGCTATCTCCTCGATTATGTTCTCTGGTGAGCGTGCCCTCCACTTAGTCCCGAAATTACGGTAGCAGAATGTACACGCTGCGGGACATCCTCGACTTGTAAAAACATAACCGACAGGATTTGCGCGGCTGCGTGTCCGATAACTGGATAAATGCGGCAAAAGATGATACGCCGGCCTCGGGATCAAATCAATATCCTCTATCAAAGGCCTCATCCCGTTATTGACTATCCTACTGCCATTTCGAAAAATAACCCCTGGCACGCCAGCATATATATCTTGTTTCCCAATGCGATCAGCCAGTTCCGCAATCGTCGCTTCCCCTTCACCTAAAACCAGAGCGTCCACAACCGGATATTTTTCAAGCAACGCCTGCCCTATCACAGACACCTGGGGCCCTCCGAGTAGGATTTGCGCTTGCGGATAAGCCCTCTTCAATGCCTCTGCATAAAGCACCGCGACTTTAATCGTAAGAATGTTGGCTGTTATCCCAATGACATCCGGCTTTCGGCTTACATAATCCCCTATATCCCCCGAAGAAATACCCTCCCTATTAGCATCTATGATTTGAACGCTGTGCCCTCGGGATTCAATTGCTGCGGCCAAATAAGCGAGCCCGATAGGAGGCATGGTCAGCGCTAAGGAAGTCGCACCTTTTGAATCCCGTGTCGATGGATTAACAAAAATAAAATGTGCCATATATCGGTTTAAATGCTCAAGCCAACAGCTTTTCGTTCATCTATTTTTTCATAAAAAGATTGATGAAGCTCTGATTTTTTAAAAACGGGCAAACGAAAAAACACATCAACCATGCGTTTGCCGTATTCTTCCGGGTTATAAAACGATTCGAAACGCGCGCGACTATCTACAGACATCTTTTTACGCAAAGTATCATCGGACAAAAAGTGAATGATCTTTTGAGCAAAATCTTCGGCCTTGCCTTTTTCGCACAAGAACCCGGTTTGCCCATCAGCAACAATCTCAGGGATTGCGCCCTCTCTCGAGGCCACAACCGGCACACCCTCAGCCATGGCATGCAAAAGGACAAGCCCAAACACATCTCTCAAAGTAGTAAACATAAAAACATCCGCTCCGCGAAAGATAGCGGTTCGCTCGCGAACATCTTCTACGTAACCCATATAATTCACTCTGCCGGAATACTCTTTTTGCAATTCTTCCAGCCGTTGAGCAACCTCTTCACTCTCGATAGGTCCGGCAAAAGTCACCGCCACATCCTTTCTGGCGCAAAGGATCTTTGCTGTTGCCTCATAAGCCACGAAAATACCTTTCGCTCTGCTCATATGAGAAAAATAGAGTATATTCAACAATCCGGAGGCCGGCCTATTAGGTTGGACATTCCAACCACGAGTATCTTCCACAACACCGGGAACGACGAAGATCTTTGCGTCATTCATAAGTCCCTTATAAGGCGCACGGACACCCTCGCCCATAACAATGCTGCCAGCTGCATGGCGCAGCATCCAGCGTAACATAGTGCGCTGCCAATGCGGCAGGCTATCATGCAGTTCACGCACATATTGACCGAAATCATGAAACACAACGTGGCGTCCAAGCGCAACGCCGGTAGCGCAAAATAAAAAATCTTTTAAAAACGGCATACGGTAAAAACTACTGTTATAGAGCACATACTGCGGCCGCCAGAAAACGATAGCGGCAACATACTGAAAATAATATTTTACCATCTTAATGATCTTTTCAACCGTAACTTTCTTATGAGCCTGATAAGACCAGAAATGCATATTGAGAAAACGGACTTGTACCTTCGCAGGAAATGAAGAATCCATCAACATCTTATACATGGCGCTATGGCCAAAATAAGGTGGCGGCAGGACCCCGCAAACCAGAACTTTAGGCTTGGCGTTGTTGAACATAATATTCATAATAACGATTTAATGCTTCCCCTAAGGTAATCGAAGGCCTCCATCCCAACTCTTCCCTTATCTTACCAGATGATACTCCGGCCTTAGACTCAAAACGATCATCCGTAAAACAGATATCTGATGACGACCCACAGATCTTTTTGACCATCAGTGCCAGATCTTCCAAGCGCACCACATCGTCCGATGCCACATTAAATACCCCGCCAGCTCCCGGTATTACTGCTGCCATTTCTAACGCGCGCGCCAGATCTTCCACATACACAAACTGCAGCCATGCACCCCGAGGACCGAACACCTTGATCGGCTCACCGCTCATTGCTCTCGCAAAAAATACCGGAATAACCGCTTTTTCAGGCTGACCGGGACCAAAAGCATTAACCGACCTTAAAATAACCAGCTCTTTATTATCCCACATGCGCAGGCACAATTCCTCTGCTAAGCGCTTAGTTTTTTCGTAAGGTTGCTGCGGATCGATCTCACTTTCTTCTGTAATAAACCCCATGCGCTTGCGATAGACTTTGGCCGTGGACAAAAAAACAAATCTACGAGCACGCACGCCCGAAAGTAGATTGACGGTACCATCGATATTCACGCGCGCATACATAGAACTCTCGGTATCACCGACATGAGTAACATTATAAGCGGCTAGATGAACCACCGCATCAAAGCTTTCTGTAAGCGTAAACGGCGTAACAATATCACAAGTATGAAAACGATGAATGCCGGTGCCGTTAAAATATCCAAAATCAACAAGATCGAGCACGTCGACCTCATGCCCACGAGCAAGCATTGCGGCAACACATACGCGACCGACAAAACCATTCGCTCCCGTCACAAGAATCTTCATAACTTTTCGAACCTTTTCATCAGAACAATTGCGTTATATAGCGACTCAAAGGACCCCGCATCAGTCCACGAAGACTTCAAAATAGAATAAGACAATTGGCGCTCTTTAGCATAATGAGCAAGCACATCAGTGACCTCAAATTCACCACGCGGGCTCTTTTTTAGATTCTTTAACAACCCGAATACTTCGGGCTGAAACATCCATAACCCCGTATTGACATAATGCGACTTGGGATTTTTGGGTTTTTCAACAATACTCATAATACGCCCACCCTTTATCGTAACCACGCCGTATTTCTGCGGATCCTTAACCCTGGCGACCAAGATCTTGGCCTTGAACCGATCTTTCTTTTTTTTAAAATCGTCCACAAACAAACGGACATTTTCCACGACGATATTATCTCCCAGAATAACCATAAACTCCTCATCTTTGGCAAAGGACTCTGCCAGAAGTAGCGCAGCACCCGTGCCACCGCTACCTTCCTGTATCTCATAGCTGAAGTGTGCACCCCACTCTTTACCCGAACCCAGAAGACGGAAAAAATCGCCGATATGCTCTCCTCCGGTGACAATCAAAATATCCTTAATCCCTGCCTTTATCAGCGTCTCAAGGGGATAATAGATCATCGGTTTTTTATAAACCGGCAAAAGATGTTTATTCGTCACTTTGGTAAGAGGGAAAAGCCTACAACCGGTACCGCCAGCAAGCAACACTCCACGCATTCAATCCTCCTTCTTCTTTTCCCCCCAGAAACCTTTGCTGTACCGCGGATCAAGCTTATTTTTCAGCGGCCGCCACCAATTTTCATGCTCCAAGTACCATTCCACTGTTTTCTTAAGCCCTGCATCAAAGCCGTATTGCGGAGACCAACCTAACTTCCTAAGTTTTGAGAAATCAAGACTGTAACGCATATCGTGTCCAGGGCGATCCTGAACAAACTTTATTGCACTCTTATCCTTACCCATGGTACTAATAATTTTATACGCAAGCTTAATATTCTCACATTCCTGACCTGCGCCTATATTATAGACCTCACCATTAATACCGTATTCAACAAGCATTCGAATCGCAGAACAATGATCATCAACATACAACCAATCACGTACCTGAAGACCTTCACCGAAAACAGGGATCTGTTTGCCGTCTATAAGATTCGTAATAAATAACGGTATAACTTTCTCTGGATATGCACTCGGACCATAAGTATTGGCTCCCCTGGTGATAACAACTGGTAAACCATATGACTCAAAGAAGCTGTAAGCCAGTCTTTCCCCTCCCAATTTAGAAGCGGCATAGGGATTACGTGGTTTTAATTCTGAGGATTCCCTAAAGCTACCTTTGAGAATCTGTCCATAAACTTCGTCGGTAGAAATCTGAATAAACTTTTTGAGATATTTTTGCTTTCTCGCTGCTTCAAGTAAAGTATAAACTCCTATAACGTCCGTAAATAAAAATTGCCCTGGATTATCTATAGAACGATCAACGGCAACCTCGGCGGCAAAATTTATAACAACATGAACTCCTTCCATCGCTCTTTTGACAATTCTCATGTTGCAAATATCCCCTTTTATAAATTTAAAACCTGCACGCCCTTGAAAAGGTTTGATATTTTCAATGCTCCCTGAATATGTCAATTTATCTATTACCCGAACTTCGACATCAGGTTCAATTTGATACAAATAGTTGATGAAATTGCTTCCGATAAATCCTGCTGCCCCAGTAATTAAATATACGTTTCTTTTCGTTAGCAACATCTCTATTTCCTCAAAATTCTACACAGATAAAGATTTTAACCTTTTATAATAAGCACAGGTCATCCCATACAATGTCCAAAACGGTATCGCATTATAGGGCAACTCAAGAATTAATAAAAAATTTGCCGCGAAGAGCCAATTAATGATAATTCCGGTAAGCAATACTCCAGTTAGAGATCTTTGAAGGATAAATTCTTTTACCATTATGAATAAAACAAAAAATATACAAACAATGAATAATATCCCAAAAACTCCTGCCCGATAGATAATATTGAGATAGGAATTATGAGCAGCAATCCACCCGTCGCGAGACCACTCTACCTCTCCCCAATGAAGAATTTCTAAACTTATAGACCTAAAAGGTTTTCCAAAATCAAAGCCAAATATCGGTTTTTTATTATACAATTCAGCCAACATGTCCCTCCAAATAAAAATCCTAAAAATAGCATTGTTAAATGCGCCCTCAAGATCACGATATCCGCTAGTCTGCTTTTGCGGTGTAAACCTATCAGGAAAAAACTTATTCGACAAATCATTTAAAGTATTTTCTAAGATTGTATTATTGAATTTAAAAATCAGTATTGCCTTCTTAGTTCCAATTGTTTTATACGGAACGCCCCACGTATTCTCAGCCATAATATTATTACTATGTTGATACGAGTAATCAATATCGGGGTTAAATAAATTAGTTCGAGGTAGATCCTTCTGCTTATATTGTTTAACCTTAGCCACAACCTTTGAATCAAAAGTATTAAACCTCTCCTTGAGGCCTCGAATATCCAAAATTGATTTCAAAGCATTGCTATTTGTAAATTTTCCACACAAACAAAACAACAACGAAATCCCCAGAATAAAACATATAGTTTTAACTTTATTACTAGATTTCATAATTGATATTATAATAATACATAAAAAAATACAAGATAGAAAATTACTTACTGTCATCATCCTGGCTGTTTGGAAAAATTTAGCATATGGCGTGATGCAAACAAGTAAAAGAAACAATAAGTATTTTGTTAGCCGAAAAGGGTAAGTCTTAATTAAAATACAGGCTAAAATGAAAAATGTTAAAATCCAATATGAATTAAATCTCGAGTAAAATAACAAAGACACAATAATAAAGAATAACGTTATATTTACAGAAGTATTAAAAAATTTTTGCCTATAAAAAGAATATCCAAAAAAAACAAATAATGGATAATAAAATAATGCTGCGTCTCTTAGGGCCAATGGACCAAAAAGAAAATACCCACAAAATGTTTTATAAAAAATAAAAAGCAAATAACCAATTAGGGAATAGCGCCATTTATCTACTTCCTGAAATATAGTACCTCTTTGCAAATAAAGCCCAATGAAACATATAAGACTTACAAAAATTAATATTTCTCCAATAAAAATGGGAAAATCAAACCAAGAAATTTGAATATTAGTTTCGGCAAAAGCACTGCCCCATAAAACATATCCCAAAGAAACTAAACCAATAAAAATCAATCCCAATGAGCAAAATAATTCCTCTGTTCTTTCCGTATAAAGTTTATACAGCTTACTGCGTATAAACATAGCTTTATTTACTATTTAGTAAAACTTGAACTCTGAAACGGACTGAATAAAAACGTGCCAGATTACGATTAAGCTTATCAAAGTAATTCAGAGCCTTACTTAGCAAAGCGCTCCCTAACATTGATGTAAAATATAACCCACTAAGAAGATTTACCGGCCCACATTCTTTTATACCCTGACGTAGAATCTTTCTAGTCGCAACAAGATTTTTTAGCGTAACAAAAAAAAGAGTTCTCTTGAAGTAAGCTATTAACTTCTGCTTTTTTAACCAACGGCATACCGCAGGCTTACCAAATCCATCGCAACGATATAAGCATTCGCTAATATTCTTAAGTAATTCTATAGCCTTCACAAACTCTTTATCGGACAAGCTTTCTGTATTATAAAAAGCTCTGTAAATAAATTTTGTTTCCTCCTTTGAGAATGTAGCGTTTGAAAAATAGTTGATATTTTCTTGCATAATGCTTGCGATCTCGACCTCTTCCCTTGCTTCTTTTTCTTTCATACTTACGGACTTTGCATGCATCCTTATAGCTACAAGTATTTTATTAT
This sequence comes from uncultured Planctomycetales bacterium, assembly GCA_964354795.1. Taxonomy (GTDB): domain Bacteria; phylum Omnitrophota; class Gorgyraeia; order Gygaellales; family Profunditerraquicolaceae; genus JAPLLR01. The sequence continues at coordinate 35,900 of CAYHBB010000037.1, forward strand.
TCGTTGTCATTTTCCTCTTATTTCTTAAAAGCTTTCCCCATAAAGCGTAATCTGCAGCTATTTTATAATTTTGGTCATAACCACCATTTTCCAAGACCACTTCCTTATTTATGACTGAACCAACGTGATTAATAGGAGACCTTACCAGGGAACGCAAAAAAATATCTTGTTGATTTGCCGGAACATTAAGGGTCCTCCGGACACGATTCAATTCATCAATAACCAATGCGCTTGTACTCACAACCACATAGCCGGGATCACGCTTTAAAAATAATACCTGCTCTTCCAACCAGTTTGGAAAAGCAGCGTCATCCGCATCAATACGGGCAATATATTGACCTCTTGCTAATTTTAAGCCTACATTCAACGATGCTGTTTGGCCGATGTTCTTAAGGTTCATATGAATACGTACGCGAGGATCACGCAAAGACTGTAAAAACTTCAAAGAACCATCTGTACCTTTGTCCTCGACGATAAGGAATTCAAAATCTTTATACTTTTGCTTTAACACACTGTCAATGGCCAGAGGCAAATAAATTCCGCCATTATAAACCGTCATTAAGACTGTCAATGAAGGAGCGCTCATAAAAAAACACCACTATGCTTAGCCCATGATCTCATCTGTATAAATATCGCGGCTAATCCCTTATTTATATGAATAATCCAATGGGAAGATTCATTTCTACCCTTATATTTTGATCAATATCATTAAAACCTTTCTTTATATAAAAAACCGCAAAGACAAGCTTGTCGTATAGTGTTACAGCGGTCGGAGATGGACTGCCCCAATATCCGTAACCCCCTATCAGTTCGGGCGACGGGCTTAAGCCCCTTATCATCCGCAGAGCATCCTGAAAATTAAAAACAACGTAATTGGCGATCTCCGGATCTTTATCCTTTCCGGAAAAATTTATGTATTGATAACTCTTGTTGATGTCGTTAATCCCCTCTCCCGGCGTAAGTCTCAATGAGATTATAAAATACCCTCCCTCTTTCACCAGCCTCCAGCAAACGCGAGCTATCTTTTCTGTTTCTATATTCCAATCCACGCAACTGAATGAAACCGCTGTATCATATAGTTGGTTGAGGCCAAGTTTGATAATATCTCCTTTGATAAACGATGTAGGGATCGGCAACTTTTGATGCTTGAGCGCCCAATCTATCGCCCCATTATGGATATCTACCCCAGTATATGAATTTATTATGGCCTTTTCACTTAAGGCCTTCGCTAATCCACCGCAGGCACATCCCACATCCAGAATATCACCCAATGTTTTATTCTGGCTTGCAATCTTTTCCAGAACCCACCTCTCAGAAGGATACAGATCATTCCACTTACTCCTGTTTGAGCGATAAAATTTTAACATCTCGTCTGATTTATAAGCGATGTTCCTGTTTATCATCACACTCTCCCTAAAAGATTATCTTTAAGCCATTCCTCGCTTCTTTTCAAATCGCCTGCCGTATGAATATCGCAGCAATCATCAATGATAAACGGCTTGACCTTATTGCCCATGAAGGCCCATGGCTGCTGTCCTTCTTTTGAAAATATAGATTTTTTTACGTTCAACACCCAGAAGTTGTGGCATAAAAAGTATGACGGTTCAAGCTCTTGCCTATTGGTTGAAACTTTTTGCTTTTTGAAATCAAAAAATGGTTCCAGCATACCCCTATTGCTTATCTTTTTCGCCCTAAAGGGATGGTGATCCTGATCCATGCAGACCGGTACGACTGCTGAAATAGTTTTATCTTTCAGCATTACCTTAATGCAATCATCTATCCACTTTGTTTTTACTGCTACAGAATTCGCCAGGAGCACGATCAAAATATTCGGAACCAGACCATCCTCTTTCTCCATCCTTTTTAAAGCATGCAAGAGCACGTCGACATGTTTCGAACTACTCTTCGCCAGATGACCGGGTCTCAATATTCCTTTATACCCAATCCTGCCGGCTATATCCAAAATCTTCTTATCATCGCTGCTGACATAAAAATATCTGGCATACTCTGACTCTTTGGCAGCCCGAGCAGGATAGCTGAGCACGGGATTGCCTAACACAGGGAGGATATTCTTATTCGCTAAATTACTACCCCCTCTTCCTGTCAAAAGCGCAGCTATTTTAACCTTCGGTTGCATCTATTCCTCCGTCTTTCATATTAAACGTGAAGTCCCTTCTTAAAGAATAACGAAATGAGATGGCTCGCAATAGTCAGATCATCCATCTCCTTAATCTCCATAGAGGCGAGGGCGTCTATTTCATACAGAAATGGTTTTGTCCCAAAATAATTTCTATGTTTTAGGTATGTCTCTCTTCTAGCGATGTAGCAGCCATTCGTTATCTGGTAAGCCGGTTCGATCGATTTTCTCTCTCCGACTTTCGGTATTTCAAAATTCAATGCCGCGTTCCTAAACATGATGAATTCTTGCAGCTTTAATACGGAAATCAGACTGTCAAATTTCTTATCAAGTTTCAAGAATTTATCCATCATGCTTTTAAAATCTATCGCACTCACGAAGGGGGATGTCACATGCGTCCAAAGGATAATCTCTTTCCCTGTCTTCTTTACCGCATCGACTATTACATCAGCCATCTTATCGGACTCTAACCTGCGTATGACGTTGACATCGCAGGCCTTGACGACCTTGGCAACCACCTTGGACGGAGTCGATACAAAGATATCCTCGTCAGAAACGAAATTCTTTACCAGTGCTAGTTTCCACTCCAAAAGGCTCAAGTCTCCGAATTTAACCAGGTCGCCTTCGGGACTATGCCTGTTTTTCTCTAGGGCAGGAATTATTACAGTCACATTTTTATACATATTATATTCTCCTTTCGAGCTGTGTAAGCCTCGCAACTTCCGATTCTATGAAAAGATCGCTTATCTCCTTCTTAGACAATATATATAGCTCTTCAAATTTAAGCGCCTCTTTTATCGCTTGCGGACTGGAGAGCATTACCCGCGTCGACAAGATTACCTTTCTAGTCTCCATTCGATTGTAGAATTTTTGGATTTTTTCATGCTCTTTGAATATCGCTAAGCTCTTCACTGTCAGGCTTCCACCAATGGCGCCATCAAAACCACGGTGACATATCTCTTTACCCATGCTTTCGAGCAAGCTAACGATAAATTTGCTATCGGGATAAACGTTATCGCTGAAATAAGAATCACTTAGATCGGTCCGCCCTATAGTTATCGCGTCAATCTTTCCTTTTGCGTAATCCAATATCTCTTCAATTTGGTTTACAGCATTTTTTGTCTCGATGTTGAGCGTAAGATGCAATTTCGTGTTTTTATATATTTTATCGTAAGCTTGTAGAAATTTCTTTACGCCGAACCTGCTCTCTACCATGGGAGCAATAAGGCCGTCCACACCTAGATCAACCGAATCTTTTATATCCTTGGCAGCCTCAACTCCGCCTATCTTCACAAATAACTTGACGCCTAATGCCGCAGTTATCCTTCTTAGCCGCACTATGTCCCGAAAAGATGAGCCTTCGGCTTCGAATTCCGCTTTTATGCCGCATAGTCCATATCGATCTTTTAGCTTCTTCAATTGGTCGCAAAGCTCATTCTCAAGACCGTACATCTTTACCTCCTAACATTTTTTGGATTTCTGAAATGACCTCTGCTTGATTAAAAGACTTTTCTTTGCTAGCGACATAACCCCACCCCGCATGCACCAGCTTAAGACCCCTTATATCCGCACATGAAAAAAGGTGCTCTTTCGAGTCATCTACGAAAATAGAACGCCGCATTTTATGCTTGTTTTTTATGTACTTGATGATTTCACCCTTAGAGCCGAATTTCCTGAATGCCTTCCGACCAAAAATATTCTTTTTCAAAAATTCCACCCCGTTAATCTCCAGTAGCTTGCGAACCGTCTCTTCGTCTTTAGTAGTTATGACAAAAAACTTGTCTTTATCCTTTTTAAGCAGTGGCCGCACTTTAGATAAAAAGACATAAGGAGCATTAAGCGAGACCCAGTATGAATAATGGTTATTTTTCACGTATCTACGTTTATCCAAAAAATCCCTTTCGAACTCGCAGGCCTCCGGGAGTGCGAGTCTTTTCAGTCTTTCGAATCCTTCCCGCACATCGATAATCACCCTGTCTATTTTACCATCGATATTTTTCATGAGATAATAATAATCCTCCGCGCAATTTATCAAAAATCTGTACTCTTCAAAGATCTTAAAGTGTCTTGAAGAAAAATTAACCTCTTTCAGGGAACGCACCCTATCCATAGCCAAAACACAAAGACAATAAGCTTCTTTTGCTGTATCAAAAAGGACTCCGTCGAGATCTAAAAATATGCCATTTTCGATAACCTTCGCTGCCTTAGCCATCCCGCTTCTTCTCTCTCCAGATACGCCTAAACTGACCCCAAAAGAGTCTCATATCGCCGACATTACCCACCGTAACTCTTATATAATCTTTTAAGAACGGCTGTTTGAAACCGCTGCTGACGAGAATACCTTTGCGCTTAAGCGCATCCGAGATATCCTCTTGAGCGCCAGCACAATCAATCAAAACGAAATTTGCGTTGCCTCCTCTATGCTTTATCCCTTCACCCGCAAGCTTATTTATCAAGAATTTCTTTCCCAGCATTACGTCAATTATCATCTTTTTTATTACGCGCGGGTTATCCACTAGCTTTTCGGCCAAGATAACGCCCAGCCCATTTACATCAAAGGTAGGCTTGACCTTATTTATGGCATCTATTAATCCAGGGTGAGCAACAGCATATCCGACTCTTAGGCAAGCCAAGGCACACAACTTAGAAAACGTTCTAAGTACTATAAGATTGTCATATTCTTTCACAAGCTTAACCGCGGAATGCGGATAGAAATAAAAATATGCCTCATCGATGACTAAAATGGCTCCAGCCATCTTTGCCCTCTTGATGATCTGCCTAAGCCTTGACGGAACGATTACGCTGCCAGTTGGATTATTAGGATTAACCAGCACTGCCATCCTTACTCCCGGAACAAGCTTCTGCATAAACTTTTTATACGGAAAATCGAAACTCCCGGAATATTCAACAATAATCGGTTTTGCCATAAACATCTTGCAATAGACCGGGTACATTGCAAAAGTAGGATCAGTAAGCAATACCTGATCCCCGAAGGATATATAAGCATCAAAAATATATTTTATCGCCGCATCCGAACCGTTAGAGAGGCAGATATTTTCTGGTCTTACGCCATCATGCCTGGCTATTGCGCGTTCAAGAGCCCCATATTCCGGATACATAGCTAAACAGTCCGGAGTAACTTTTGCCATAGCTCTCTTAACGAAGCTAACCGGAAGACCGGATACGTTCTCATTCATATCAAAACGCAAGTATCCGTTGCGCGATATTTTTGGTGAGCCGGTCCGAAATAAGTTACCTATATGTCTTTTAGGCCTGATCATTTTCGATTTTCTTTGCTAGCTCCGCTATCATTAAAATGCTATCGCATAACCAATGATCGCTTAAATCCTTCCGATACTGGGTATTTAAAACTTCAGAAAATACGTGAGAATATTTTCCAAATCCCCCGGGCTTTCCCTGCGCAAGCCAGTACATGTGGTTTGAAAGGTCATAACGCTGCACGGGAAAGAAATCTGTATTAAATCCGAAGCCCGAAAAAATGTTTTGCAGGACTTTCACGGAAAAATAGCTACAGTGCGCGCGTTGCCAGACAAATTCATTATATGCGCTAGATTTATATAACGACACAAGAGCTTCATTTACATTTGGCACCTCAACAATTAAACGCGAAGAGCTTCCCTTAAGCCGTTTCGTTATCATTTTAGCAAAATCAACCGGATACTTAATATGTTCAAGAAGATAATATAAGAAAATCATATCGAATTTCTTGCCCTCAACTTCTTCAAATCCGGAAAAAGTCTGGATTCCGCGCGTATTAGCGAAATTCTTATGCGCGGCATTCTGCTCAATTCCGGTCACGTCTTTGACAAAGTCTTTTATTCGGAACAGAAAAAAACCACTGGATGATCCGATTTCCAGTACAGAATTTCTTTTCGTTAAAAAAGGCTTAACATACTCAAAGCGACGGTCGGCTTCATTCTTATTCTCAACGAAATGCTCTTCAGGGCTCACGCTCTTTGAATCCCCTCTGCTGACGAGGAACGACGAATACTGGTCTAAATAGAACCGAGCCTCTTCCGCGTCACCCAATAATGGCGCAAGAAAAACATGTTCACAACTATTACACTGATAGATATTCTGATCAACACTACCATAAACTCCCTTCTTTATAAGACGCGCATCTAGCGAATAACAGACATTGCACTTCGGATTTGCGAACATATCCTAACCTTTCCAGAATGATTCCGAAGCATCCAACCATCTTTTCATATTACTTATGCCCTCTTCCATTTCAACGCTGGGACGCCAACCTAATACTTTCTCTAATTTTGTAATGTCAGCGATTAATCCTGACACATCTCCTGGCGTATAACCAGATACCTTTACCCATTTTCGAAAGTCTTTCTTATGGTAAGCTGCTAAAAGAAGGCGTAACAGCTCTTTGACTGTCGTTCTTCGAGAAGTCCCCAGATTCAAGGTTTCGCCGAAAGCCTTACGCTCATTAATGATGCGAATGCATGTTTCAGATACATCGTCCACATAGATGAAATCGCGAAAGCGGCTCAAGGACCCTTTTACCAAGACCGGCTGATCATTCATTAAATACGACAAATATATACTTACCATCCCCTGCTTCATATTGCGCATATTTTGCCCGGGTCCGTATACGTTAAAAATACGAAAACTCGTGCTGTTTACTCCGGCATCCTTAGAAAAAATACGGATCATTCTTTCAGAAGCTAATTTATTGCTTCCGTAATATGAAACCGGCGAGCAAGGGAAATCTTCTTGGACCGCTCCATGCTTTGAAGAAACATCCCCGTATACGCTCATCGAACTGGCGAAAATAAACCTATTGGAGCCGGCATCTTTTCCGAATTTTATCATGTTGTAAGTAGCTTTATAATTTACATCTGCGTCTCTAGCGGGATCGGCAAAAGAGGCTTCCCCTGAAGACTGCCCCGCGAAATGAAAAACGCAATCCACCTTACCTGGAAGCCTGACTCGAGATAGAGAGCGTGTATTACTGACATCTACCTTATAGAATACCGCCTTCTCGGGAACATTCTCTTTATATCCGGTAGACAGGTTATCAAAGATATATACCTTCGCCCCTAAGCCAATAAGCCTCCGGGCCAAATTAGAACCAATAAAACCTGCTCCTCCGGTCACAATATACGCCTTAGCCACTCTTTTTTCCTCTTAAGACATATTCCGTCCTATACATGTTTGCGATATCGTTGCTAGCGGCATCAATGACTCCTAATCGTGAAGAAACCAGCCCATCGCGCAATCTAACTTCTTTATTCCCTGACTCAATTGAAGAATAAATCGCATTAAGCAATCTTACGCTCATCAAGGCATCCTCAGCCGTAATTAACGGGCCCCCTCCTACAGATAAAACTTCAACCACGTTATTGATAATTTGGTCGTGCCCAAAACCATAAACATTAGGAGGATCCTCTGAGAACTCACTGAGAACAATATCATCAAGTGTCCACATATCGAGCCTATTGACTGAAACTCCTCCAATGATCGCCACGCCATTTTCTCCAAAAATAGAAATCGAAGCTTCAATATCCTTATTCAACGGCCTTGTTGCAGTAGTCGCCTCAATCGCCCCCAACGCACCATTCATAAACTTCAACCACACGCAGGCGGTATCTTCAACCTCCGCATTGACAAGCTGAGCCGCCGCCACTGCCGAAACACTGTCCACTTCTCCCATAAGCCAACGGAGCAAATCAATATGGTGTATCGCTTGGTTGCTCAACACCCCCCCATCAAACGCCCACTTTCCCCGCCAAGGATCTCGGTTATAATATCCCTGACCTCTTGACCAACGGATCCGTACCGTACCTAACACTAATTTCCCAAATGACTTTTTTTCAATGGCAGACCTTGCTTTCTGAACCGCCTTGTTAAAGCGATTTTGATGGGCCACAAAAATATGGACCCCATTTTTCTTCGCAGAGGCGATAATTCTTTCACCATCCTCCACCCTTAAACACATAGGTTTTTCGATCAAGACATGCTTTTTAAATTTCTCGATAATATCAATAGCGTGTTCGACATGCATACCGCTAGGCGTCATAATGCACACCACGTCTATACTTTCCTTCTGCAACATCTCCCGATAATCCCGATATATTTTTACATTCGCTTGCTGGTTGCGCTCCTGCGCCCGCCCAAGATCTAAATCGCATAAAGCGATCAAAATAGCCCCGGGATTAGCTTTAATCGCTTCAATATGACGATAGGCAATGCGCCCACAACCAACAATGGCAAATCGAACCTTACTCATTTTTCTCTACTAACCCACTTTCTAAATACGAAAAATCTTCTGCCTATGCGATCCGCGCTGAATCTCATCTTTCCCTCGAAATCAAACCGGGCCTAATCTTCAACATCGCTTTAATCTGCCGCTTGATCTTCCCTGCCTGCAGCCAAGCTAGCGACTTCTTCAACATGACAGTCGCCTTCTTAGAGAAATCTCCCGCATAAATAAGGTCTTCCCAATGATTCCGATAATAGCGCAACTTTTCCTTGTACTCGGCGGGATACTTCAACACAGTGTCACGCCTTTCAAGCGAAAAATTGTAATACAAATTCTCATCAACAAGGCCATTTTCAAAACAATAGTCCCCTAACACCGTCCCCCTGTACGGATAAAAAATATTCACACCCGAAGAAGTCGGCCAAAGCTCTCGATTGAACCGAATCGTGTCCAATAACATTTCTTCGGTTTCGCCGGGAACACCAATTATATTAATCGCGTTTGTTTCCAACCCAACTTTCTGCGCCTCCCTAAATGCCCTCACCAACGTTTCTCGAGGCATCTGCCGGTTCATAACCTTATTACGAATATAATCATTGCCGGATTCAACACCTATGGAGATACGATAACATCCTGCATCTTTAAGCATTTTAGCAAACTCATAATCTAGCACATTCGCGCGTAACAAACACACAAATCGTATATTAATCCTCTTTCTGTATTCTTCACAAAACTCCTTCCGCCAAGCCTTATCAAGACCAAAAAGGTCGTCTGAGATCATGATCTTGTCAATAGGAAACTTTGCGCATGTATCTTCGATCTCACGGATGCTCGCTTGAGGGCTACGATAACGCGGCTTGTTTGTTTTGTTTCCGTAACATCGGGCAATCGCATGGTTACTACAATACGTACATGAAAACGGGCACCCTCGAGAGAATAGGAATGTGGCGAATCCGATCGCTTTGATCGTATCTCCAAAAGGGTAAATCTCGCGATCCGGTTGCGGAAACCGGTCAAGATCTTCAACCTGAGGTTTGAGAGCGTTCTTCATCAGTTTCCCCTCAAGCCCATACGCAAGATTAGAAACATCATGCCAATCCTTACCACTTTCTATCTTGTCCAGAAACTCAATAAACGCCTCTTCAGACTCGCCCATAAAAACAGCATCGATCGCCGAAGACTCCAGCACACACTGTGGAGCGATAGTCGGATGAACGCCGCCGCAGACGATGAACGCCTCAGGTAACACAATTTTGATCTCAGCGGCCAACTCCTTGACAATTTGATACTGGGAAGAAACTGTCGAGAACCCAATCACGCTTGGACCGAACCTCTTGACCTCAGCAATAATCCTAGAATAATCCTCATACTTGCGAACGATTGAAACCTTCGCGGAATAACCTTGGCTTTTCGCCATACTAACGATTGCCGCCAGCCCAAAAGAATAAACATCCGCATGAAAGCCGTTAATATTAGTGTATATAAAATGAACTTTCGTTGATTTATTCATATTGTTAATCTGTCCTCCTACCAAACCACGACTGATATTTTTCCCATTTTTCCGTATTAAGCACCTTATTCGAATTAATTCTCATAATCTAAAATCCTTATCTAGCCATCTTCTATAATACTGAATAATTTTGTTAAATTAATGAATCTGTTTTGGTAAATATTTTATAATAAACCACCAAAGCGCCAAGAGGAATCCAGCGCCTGATCCTTATACAAAGAATTCCTTGACCCGCTCTGGAATAACAGGATAAAAATAATCTTTAATAAACTGTCTTACCCCTAGGCAGCGCTTTTTGTATTCTTTATCTGTCAGAGCATCAACCGCCATTAAAATATCCTTTAATGAGCTGTCTGGCCCTGCCTCCCATTTTAAAAAAGAGCATGTATACATTGAATCGAAGTTCAACAGATACGGAGGGGTAAAATTGATTACGGGTTTCCCGAGACACACCGCTTCTAACGCAACTGTGCTCTGCCAATAAATGACAAGCTCGCTTGCCTTCAATTCCTCCTGCAACCCTGCCTTAGAAAGCGAAACATTGCAATATCCCTCTAACGAAAAACCAAAACGAGCAGACAAAGAACTCCATGGCATTGCAGGATGAGGCCTTAAAATAAACTCATAGTTAAGCAACCCCTTCGCCTCTCTTAATACATATTGCAATAAAAATCGAGCTTCCCAAACTCCATCGAGTATGACTAATATCCGTTTATTTCTAACTCTCTCATCCGTAACACTTTTGTAAAGATATTCATATTTTAATGCGCAACTTACAACAACATCCGTTGCCGCATAATCCCCATATTGTTTCAAAATGCTTGATGAAATCGCTCCTGTGGTCAATACTTTATCCGGCAACGGAACGAAAGATCTTTCTTTCGGACTAATAAACATATTCAAGGACGACTGAGGAACAACAGAGTGCTGATATCCCAAAAGCTTCGTCGACGGGCTATAGCGCCGGCACGCCAACATGCACATACGTTCCCAGGGATTGTTTTCGAACGTGAACAAAAACGTTCCTACGCGCAGACGCCGGAGCATATTCCGTGTCGCATCATAATGTAAAAGCTGCGCAATTTGGATTCCGTTTATGGTCCTGGCAAGCTCGTGGCGAAGAATATCAGAAATATCAAGCCCACGAAAAGATACATTCTCTTCAACCGGTAATCGCAAGCTTAGGATTCTCAAAGTCTCTCTGACAATGTCGCTGCCCTTAAGAAAGAATTCAACGGGAAATATTACCAACGCCTTTTCTCGACAGATGTGCTCGATAAACTCCCGGTATCCCTCCCAGTGATAACTCCAAACAAGAACGTTTCTGTCTTTAGAGAGGACTTGTGGCAGGCACCCGAAGAACGGATCCACATAATCGCCGTTAGCATCCCAAGCTGAAGGATAAGAAAACGTTTTAATAACATAATATTGTTTTTGCGGCGACAAATACTGCCTGGCCTGATGTCGCAAAGCCCAATGCGCCAACAGCGCCCTCATATAAAAACGTGCGGCATAATAAAAAATTCCGCAGAAACGTTTCGATGCGCCCACCATACGTTTCCAAAGCGCATCCCGTATAGCTCCCGGCCAAACAAGGTGCCTACCACGCTTAGCCATAGCCTTGCGCAATGACGTAAAGATACTGGTCGCAGGAGCAATAATCAACAAAGGTTTTTCCGGGTACATCGAAGCCGCCAGATCAATTTCCCAAAGATCCTGCACAAGGTCAGGCAAAGGACTAGTGAATTTGCATTTGGTTGAAATATCCGTAGACCACCAAAGAAGTGTGTTTTGATAGCGCCGATTAAGATAAGCGACGAGTTCAATGTAATCGCGAATAAATGCAGTTCGATCATTATCGGTATAAGGCGAAAAAGAAACGGCTTCAACGGCACCGACCGCTATAAATTCATCCAGTCCGTCCTCAGAAGACAAAACTAAGCATACCGAAGCGTTGATGATACATACGAAATATTTCTTAAAAAAGGATGCTGATGCTAACGCGCAGGAATCTTTTATCACAAAAACTCGTGCCATAAATTCACTCTACCCAATAATTGGAGATTTAATCTTGCTATCCATATTAATCCTCTAAATACACATTGATTTTTCCATTTAAAATCCCATATTCCTTTTTTCCTTCCTGTGTTAACTTTTCCGCTATTTTGATCCTTTCAAGATATTCATCGGGCAAATAAACATAAAGAGGAAATATCCGAGATAGGCTCTTGAGATCTTCATGACTCAAGTAGCCAGATTTCAGAAGACTTTCTATGCTCAAATCTGTATTGCTTGTGTAAGAAATAGGATCAAGTAGACCTTCCGAGACGCAAAGATCGTACAACTCGCATCCTTTAAAAGGCGTAAAAATGAAAATATTGCTTCTGATGCGGTTATTCAACTTAAAAAGCTGTCTGTTTAACATAATTGTATCATGGATTAATGAGCGCGTTTCAAGGGGAAATCCAATAATATTATTTAAAGATGCTCCCTGGCCGCATTTATCAAGTATTTTTATGGACTCGATAATTTTATTGTTCGTGACATATCTTTTTAAATATTTACGCCGGAATTCTTCATTTCCGTGTTCAATCCCGACAGTAAGCCAAAATAACCCGACATCTTTAAGTCTTGATATCTTTTCGTATGTTATTGTTTCAGGCCTTGTCTGTATCCAGAAAGGTATCTTTATTTTACTATAGCCATCTATAAACCCATTGAATTCATCCTCGCTCATTATAAGAAAACACTCTGTCGCGAAATAAAAGAATTTTGGATCATATTTATCGATGACAGCTTCGATTTCTTCAAATAATTTAGCAATTGATTTCTTCCGGAAATAAGAACTGTGTCCGTTGTCATTGTATAGTTTTCGCAAAGATGGAGCCGCACAATAAGTACATTGGTATGGGCAAGACCTTGAAAGTTCAATTGGAATGGTCTTTAACAGACTCCCCTGCATTGGCTTAAAAAACATATACTTCGCAAATATAGAGAAATCAGGCTGAAGAATCAAATCAAGAGATTTGGGCTCTCTTATTTTGTTTTTTATTACTTCGCTATTTCTCTTGATCCATAGGTTTGGAATATTGCTATAATCTTTTTCTTCCCAAAGACAGAGGCATAGTTCCGCGAGCGCTTCCTCGCCTTCCCCTTGACAAACCATATCAATAGAATCTTCCTCGATGACTATTTCAGGCGCCAGAGTTGGAAAAACGCCGCCTGCGATAACTTTTACGTTTTTTAAAACATTCTTTGCGTGCCTTGTCAACCTTATGCCTTTCGCAAAAGCACTTTCTACGGCACTTAAACCTATAAGATCGGGCCTATATTCATTAAGAACTTTTGTAAAATCTTCCATTAAATCGGTTTTTTTTCTTTCTATGCCGGCGACGGAATAATTAATTCTTTTTGTCGAATGATAGACTTCGTCCCTTTCTAAATTCTCATCGATCTCTCCCGGATCTTGATAAAGGATCGTATCGAATACTCTGACCTCGATTCCTTTTGATTTTAACTCAGCTGCTAAATAAGCTATACCAAGCGGTAAATTAGTCTGCATAAAAAGTCCGGGGTATAAAAATAAAACTTTGAATTTTTTATCATCCATCGCGCGAACCATTAATCTTCCTTCGGCCTCTCGTCTCTATTCACGGCATAATACGGCAACTTGCTAGCAATTCCTTACTGGAATAATTGCGGCCCCGTTGAATTTTATCTTTGCCCCACCTTTGGGCATAACGTTGTGCCACCTGCTCCATAACATCTTCCGCGGACATTCCTGACCGTAACCCTTCTAAGAGCTCTTTAAGATATTCGCTCAAGCGCTGTGCCGCCAATCCATCGCGAAAAGGATCTATGTCATTGATGATAGAAGACCAATTTCCTAAAGCAGGGTTCCCGCCAAGGGTTTTCCAGTGGTCCTGGCAGGCGTTCCAAAGGCTAAGATGATCTTTAAACACAACACCGGGGCCAAGTTTATACAATGGGCTTTCCGACCATCCTTCCAGGTCAAGGAATAAAGTCTTTGCGCCAGACAGAGCGGCATCAACCCCTGCCGTTCCCGCCCACAAACAATCGTGGATGGAAATATCCCCGGCTATTGCCGCCGCCGCCGGAGTAAACATCCCCTGAAAAAGTCCTTCATGAAAGACATAACACCTTCCCGTTCGCTGCGCAGCGCGCAAAAGATCTGCTACGGGCCCTAACCTCTTGAGCAAGTTCCAAGGTGTTTTAGGTTTAAAAATGATTCCGAGCTTGGGATCTTCAAGAAGTCGGTTTAACCAAAACGTATAGTTCTTACGCAATATTTTATGCCCCATAAACCAACGCCCATCATCAACGGAAATTTCATCAAAATACGCAATAATGCGCTCGGCTCCCCGCTCAAGAAGCCGACGCCTGATCTCTTGAGCCAAAGGACGTAAATGTTTAAATCTGTTATCGCCAATATAACCAACCGTAACGTGATATTTGAAATCTGAACCGCTTTTAAGATGGATATCCTGGCTTGGAGCAGAAAATCCAAAGATCAAATCGCTCCCTACAGCGTAATACGGAGAAGGGTTGGATTCATAGGCCCGCTGATACACGCTTGATATTCCGCCGACATCGTTGATAGCATCCGCCATAGCCATATGAACGGCATCATATTTATACCAGGTAGTCCATAACTTAATATTATATCTACGAAAAAAATGGTTCCAATAATCTCGGGCTTGGCGGTATTCGAATATATAAGCGCGCCAGGCTTCCGGAAATTCATCGATGGAATATGAACGGAACTTATGACGGAATACTGGAACCTTAGACTCATCGACTAGGCTAGACTGTACTGTCCGCGCAACAGCCGTGATGCCGCGGTCTGACATCTGGTGCCACTTCGTCTGATCAATAGGATCTACCCTATTATTAAAAACAAGACAAACATCTGTTCCCTGGATACCCTGGGGATCAAGAAAAAAAAGGTCCGAAACACACTCGGGACGATCAATATTGAATTGCCCCAAATGTTCAACCATCATGCGTGCGGGACCAGAAACGTTCCAGGGAACATCGCATAGAGATTCTTTTTTGAAAAACAATCTTCCTGGGTAACGCAACAAACTAAGAACCAAACGTAATTTGATTTTTGCGCAAAAAGACCAAATTTTCTTGAAAGCCAGTCCGCGCGCTCGATAAACTCCCATATTATGCGCAATAACACCGCATCCTTCAGCATAACGCACCAGGACTTTCCAAAAAGGCCTATTAAACATATATAGGTAAATCATGGCAGGGGCTGCTGTAGATTTCTTCCTGTGCCACTGCGCCATCCTGATCAAAACAAGCGCATGCCATAATTCTGAATGCATGGCATACCCATGGAAATCATAAGAAGAAACTGATGTTTTAGCTAAATACGCCGCCAACCTTGCGTCCCCGTCACGACTCTTTAATTCCTCTTGGATTGGCACTTCTTTAAGGATCAATGCCTGCAGACTAACCAGATCATGGTAGCGAACCTGCAAATAGACGCAAGCCCCCCGATCATCCCGGGCATCTGCCATCTGAAAGTTGATCCTCTCGACCTTAAAACCATATAGGCGACCAAATACTTGAGACAAAAAAAACGCGCTTATTGTCGTATCAAAGACACCCAGGCGTCTTACTCCCGACGATTTTCTTAAGATAGGCAAAATATCTTTAATAAAATATGTAATCGTCAGAAATTCAACATAAATAATGATAGGGGCGCTATCCATATATTATTTTAACGATTTTTTTTAACCCTCTCATGAATATCTCTAATGGCACTGCAAACCCGGTCAACTTCATGTTCCTGCAAGTCTGCCGAACTAGGAAGACTTAATCCCTTCGATGCAAGCTCTTCTGAAACATCTAAATGCTGTCCTGTATTATAAATAGGTTGTGTGTGTACCGGAGGAAAGAATGGGCGTGTGTCTATATTCATTGAGATTAATTCACTGATCAGATCGTCTCTGTTTATCCCATATTCTTTTTCTACAAGGACAGAATACAGCCAATAAACATTTTTGGCCCATTTCGCATGTGGCGGACAAACAATCCCCTCAATACCATCTAATTGTTTTTCATACCTATCTGCAATGCCTAATTTTGCCTGGATGATCGAGCCGATCTTTTCAACTTGCGCGAGTCCGATGGCGGCCTGGATATTCGTCAGCCTGCAATTATACCCAAGAACAGTGTGCCAATAACGTCTTGAAGGCAACATGCCATGATCGCGAAGCAACCTCACTCGTTCGGCAATATCGGGACTGTCAGTGACGATCATACCCCCCTCTCCGGTTGTGATAATTTTATTGCCGTAGAAACTAAACACGCCAATATCCCCAATGCTTCCAACTTTTTTACTCTTATATTCTGCGCCATGCGCTTCCGCGGCATCCTCGATGACGGCCAACTTATGAGCACGCGCGATTTCAAGGATAGGATCCATATCTGCGGGATGCCCATATAAGTGAACCGGTATAATAGCTTTTGTGTTCGGAGTGATCGCTTTTTCAATTAGATCCGGATCGATATTCCATGTCCTCGGCTCACTATCAACAAATACAGGTTTAGCCCCTGTATAACTAACCGCATTGGCCGTCGCGATAAATGTCAAGCTTGGCACTATGACTTCATCACCTTGATGGATACCCAAAGCTAATAAAGCTAAATGCAAAGCCGTGGTCCCATTACTTGTCGCCACAGCGTATCGCGAACCGCAATAATCAGCGAATAAAGCTTCGAATTTGCCAACATACTTTCCAGTTGAGGATATCCAATTAGAAACGATACAGTCAGTAACGTACAATAATTCTTTTTCTCCTAATGAGGGCTCAGCAACGGGCAAGTGAAATCGCTGATCATAAAAAGCTATATCAACGATCTTATTTTCTAGATCAAGGACTGGAATAACGCGAACATCCTCTCCAAACATTTTAGCTATTTCTTCCGTTTTCATCCCTATGTTTGCGGTTTTAGTTGCCGGCCTTTCAACAAATTCTATTTTTGCCTCTAGGTTGTTTCCTTTTAATATTGCCCTTCGAATATCACCATCCGTTATAAGACCTAAAAAGCATTTCGTTTGAGCATCGATAATAAATGCCGTACCCATTCCCCCTCTATTAATGACCCCCATTGTCTGCCTAATGGTATTATTAGGAGAAATGCACATTTCATCAATTTTCTTTCTATCAATTTTTTTCATCCGCTAGGCTCCAATTTATTAGGTTGACACAATAATCTGCTGATTATTGATTGCGATAATTTTAAATCAAAGATACCGCTGTATGTCTCGATTGTTAGCGTCCTATTGTTAAAATCAAATTTTTCTAAAATATTCAAAATATCGGTACTTTCACCAAAAGAACGATTTTGATCATGCGCGCCATTATTATCGCTTAGATGCACATAATCAGAGATCGGCATCGTTTTGTTTAATTGCTCTACAAAGTCAAGTCCTAAAGAATTTGCGCTTACCCTCAAATGCGCAACATCCAAAAGTAACTTAAAATCGATCAGGTTTCTTAATTCCAAATATCCGTTGTGATCGATAAGCATAAATGGACTCTGACCTTGAAACGTCTTAATATTGCTATATGATAGGACATTGTTTTCTATATACAACTCGATATCGCTTGCCATCTCTTTAAGATGTTTGTATCCAGAGCAGAATCTCTTTATTGCCTTGTCTTTATCGCACAGCTTATTCAATGGGATATCCCTGCCTATGTCTCTTACATCAAAATCGATAAAAAACCCAGCGTGTAACCCAAATTTCTTCGAGCCTATTCTTTTTGAAAGTGAAATAGCCTTTTCATAAAACTCGACGGACTTTTTATATATCCCATCGTCTAAAGATGCTAAGTTTAATATAAAATCCTCCTTTGGTGGAGGGAAATAATTATGCAGAAGATAATTTAAATTGTACTTATCTTTTAGCGCCAAAAGGTCTTCTTCATATCCCTGGTAATACTTTGTTCCGCCAGAAAGTTCAATATTCTTAAATCCATTGCGCGCAAGTTCATCAATAGATTCTTTTATTCTTTCATGTTTTACGCATGTCGATGAGACATATATCATTTAATTCTCCATCCAGCTTATCTCTCTAAATACGACCAAAAAATGGGCTGATCCTTAGGTATGTCGTGGGTTAATTTCAACCCCAATACTTGATAAGACTCCCCAGCGCAAATCCCCCTTCCGCCCGTTCTTTTGGCAACAATATTTTCACGAGTTATTTTTTCGCCTTTTCTAAGATCCACTTTAGAAACCAGGCACTTTTGCAGCAATTTTTTTGTTTCTTTTTCGCTTTCCGCAGGGAATATCTCACTTCTCCCCAATATTTGTTCGACTTTTCGTATTTCCTTAACCCACAAAACAAGCTCAACCGGGGAAAGAGACGCCTTATGATCCGGCCCCGGCAAATTTTTATCCAAGGTAAAATGTTTTTCTACAATTTTAGCGCCCAGCGCAACGGCATATGGAGAAACGCCTAATCCTTCGGTATGATCCGAGAACCCAATCACGGCATCCAAGCTATTTTTCATTGTTACCATAGCCATTAAATTAACCTCGCCGAAACCAGTTGGGTAATTTGAGGTGCACTTAAGAAGGGCTATTTCCTTACAGCCATTTTCTTTCAAGCATTGATATGCAAGCTCGATCTCTAAAAAAGAACTCATCCCCGTTGACAGGATAACCGGCTTTCCTTTTTTCGCGACTTTCTCAAGGAACAGCAAATTGGTTATATCCGTAGAGGCAATCTTGATAGCAGGAACGCCCAATTCAATAAGTAAATTTAAACTTTCTTCTTCATAAGGAGTTGAAAGAAAAATAATATTCCTTTCCGCGCAATATTTCATAAGAGCAACATGAAAGTCTTGATCAATTTCTAACCTTTTCAACATCTCCGTTTGAGATTCATCTGCGCCCGTTGTCCCCTTTTGATATAAGGCTTTCTCGATATCGTCTAAAATCAGATCTTCCGTCTTAAAGGTCTGGAATTTAACTGCATCGGCACCGGCTTTTGCTGCGAGATCAATTAATTTTTTTGCCAGATCAAGGCTACCATTATGATTTACCCCGGCTTCAGCAATAATAAAGCAAGGGTACCCATCGCCGATTATCTTATTTTTAATGTTTATTAAATTCTCCATTAAAAACCCCTCGTCTGAAAAACTTACCAAGCGGTCCAACCGCCGTCCACTATCAAATTATGCCCGGTAACATAGGATGACGCATCCGAGGCTAAGTAGATAACAGCGCCCGTAACATCTTCTACAGCGGCCTTGCGTCCTAACGGCACTCGATAACAATAATTTTTTACAAATGCCTCATTTTCGCCTGGATGTTCTACGCCACCCGGAGAAATACAATTAACCCGTATACCGTAACTACCCCAATATGCCGCAAGATAACGGGCCATTGAAATATGCGCGCCTTTGACAGCCGCATAGGAAGCATGCGTATAAATCCGCTTGGGCGGTCCTGACTTATCCTCTCCATAAACCTCCGAAAGATTGGAACCTTCATAAATACGTTGATCGTTACCAACAACGCCGTATATTGAAGAAAGTATAATAATGCTCCCCTTCTTGGCTGCCTCCATATATTTTCCTACTTGCTGTGTACATAAGAACATGCCATCGAGCTCAGTTTTAATAACTTTCTGCCACCCCTCAAGACTGCATTCCGTATAGGGATAATAGAAATCATCAGATTTTGTTGAAACGCTATAAACAAGAATATCAATACATGAATTTTCCTTTATGACATGATCCACTAATTGTTTCACAGATACAGGATCCGTAACATCAACTTGTTTTTGTATAATATTCTCATTGGCCTTCAAGGCGGCTGCTGCTTTGGATGCTTGAGATTCTACCGGAAGGTCAGCCGAATATACCTTTGCCCCCGATTCAGCGAGACCGGTACAAAAATTCCGCCCCAAATAACCCCTGCCGCCGATAACAATTGCGGTTCTATTTGTTAGATCAAGTCTTCCCTTTGCCATTATTTATCCCCTAGTTAAATGATTTATAGCGCAAAATCCACATCCGTTATTTGCCCAGTCTTGCCGGATTTAAATAGCGCGTCCACCAGGCACAGATCCTGAGCAGCATGCCATACGTCAAAATCATGCCGCATACGCCCTTCAGCTACATATCGCAAGAAAAGCCGTAATTCTTCCTGATACATTTCGTCAATATCATATGCGCTTTCTTCCCACAAAACCCGAGGGGCATTATTAGGCTCAGATTGGACCATAACATGTGGACGCATCAAATCATAACTCAAACAACCCTGCTCAAATGCTATTGAGCCCGACCTGCTCATAGGGCGCTGAATATAATCCATGTGAATCTGGCTAATCGCATTTTTGTCATGATGGATCATGATATCAGAGATCGTGTCAACCTCTAATGTGAGTCTTTCCGAACTCGGGAAAAAAGCAACAGCCTTTTTAGCTGGGCCTAATAAGCTTTGAGCGAGGTTGATCTCATGGATCATAGTTAACGTAACGCCCCCGCCTAAATCTTTTCTCGCATAATAAGCATTTTGAAATTCCTCATAGGGATGCCAGTCTGGAAGCCATTGCCCTACGCGACATTGAAATACGATCGGCTTACCCAAATACCCCTTTTCCATTTCTTTCTTTATGGTCTTTATAATTGGGTGCAACTGCAGGTTATAACCGACAAACGTCACAATATTTTTTGATTTAACTAATTCAATAAATTCCTTTACGCCTTCACGAGAATTCGATAAAGGCTTTTCAATAAAAACGCCTTTGACATATGGCGCGATACGAGCCGCTATGTCTAAATGCAGGCTAGTAGGATTAGCTATTATGGCAATATCAGGCTTGAAATCAATCGTCTCGCCCCAAGTGGATAATTCCCGAGCTCCCAAATCCGATGGAATGTCTTTAAAATGGCCCTGGCGAGTGCGGAATGAGGCGATTTGGAAATATCCCAACTTGCGAAGATTTCGAATATGCCGCTGGCCGATGGAGCCGCTTCCAAAAATAATTATCTTTTCAGGGTTAAACCTATGTTTCAATTTAATTTCGGACTGTTTATTATATCTTGATAGATAAAGGTCTGCACAATTCTTATTAATGTTAATAATATGGGGATTGACATTTAAAAAATCGATTATTTCATCTAAACCGAAAACACTGCCCTCTTTATAAAGCTCGGAAAAAAGGGCCTTGAAGAAATCATAATCCTCAGGATAATCAAGAGTCATACGTATATCCGGACGGTTGTGTTTCGTATTTTCAATAGGTAAGCGGTACGTCTCAAAAAGGCCGGTATCTGTAAAATAGCGCCCCCAAACTTCTGTATCCGCTGCGTCTTTAATCTCTAAGATCTTCTTTAAAGCAGAAGGTTTCATGCCGTGAGTAAACGCTCCATGAGGAAGGTCCATCGCCGTAATAAGATCAGCCCTAGTTTTTTCAAAAGCCTCAACGACCTTATCCGCATAAACAGGATCGACCAAAGGGCAATCCGCAGTTATGGTCAAAATGTAGTCCAGGCCATATTTTACTGATGCATCGTAGAGTCTTTTAATAACATCGTCTTCGTCTCCGCGGAAACACTCGACCCTATTTCTCTTTGCGCAGTCTTCTAACGGATCGTCCTCCGGGTTTGTCGAAGTACATAACACGATAACATCCGTTTTCCTAGACAGCTTGATTCGATCAAACATATGCTCCAAAAAAGGCCTATTCTCTACATTAAGTAATATCTTTTTCGCAAGCCTTGTAGACTTTAGGCGCCCAATAATCAGATAACCAACTTTCATGCTATATCATCCTCACGGATTACTTGATGCATTTCAATATCGCGCTTAATCGTTCTATTTATTATTCTGCCTGCTTTATCAGGGGGAATACCAAGCTCTGCGGCACGTACGAAATTGATATCGGCTTCTTGCAATTGCGTTCCGGCTTTCAAATGGCGCGCGGCAACGATGCTTTTCTTTTGGAATTTTCTGTATTTTAACTCGTCTTGAGAAAACGCCTTTGGCGCGGACAACCCTTTGGCTAATTCTAATTCTCGGACCATACGGACAAAACATTTGAATTCATCTGGATTGAGCGCCGATTGATAATCTACTCCTTTCAATGAACGATCATGGGTGATATGCTTTTCTAAAACACTCGCGCCCATCCCTACTGACAAAGCCGGAATCCAAAATGCTGCCTCGGTATCAGCATCACAATGATCTTGATAGCCGATGGGCAATTCAAATAATTCGCCGATCTTCTTCATATAATTAAGGTGAATGTCAGAAATTGCGATTGGAAAATTTTGGTAACCGTACATAAGAGTAATCTCGGATTGAGACACTTTTCTTATTCGCTCAATAGCTGTCTGGATTTCGGTCAAGGTAGACGCGCCAATGCTTAAGTTGATCCTCTTGCCCGTTGCGGCAACGCTATCAAGGACATACGGATTTGATAAGTCAGATGAATTTAATTTATAGCCATCAATAGCTAACGATTCAATAAAATCAATACTCTTATGCTCATAAACACAACATAAAATATCCATACTAGGATAGTGCTTCCGCGAATATTGAACTATTTCTTTCCACTGATCTTGACTTAATTCAATCTTTTTACACACTTCATACACGGAGTGATTGGGCGCCATCATATGAACCAAAGACCATATTTGCAATTGAATTGCATCAGCGCCTACCTGACCTGCCCCATCAATGATCTTTCGCGCTAATTCAGGATTGCCATCGTAAGAACATGCCATTTCTGCGATAATATAAACCCTATTATCCATTTTATGCATATACAGCTCGCTTTTTAATAATATCGGTTAATAAGTTAGCAACCGCTTTATGACCGCGATTATTCCAATGAAGGCCGTCAGCATTAAAACCGTCCACATTAAGTATCTCTTCTTTTACCCTAATGAAATCGTCATGATAAATATCTTCGATGATTTTATTGTAATCTGCAATGCGTTTCAGCACTCCGGGACGAGCTCTCTCATAGCCATCCATAGAGCAAATTTCAAGCCAGAATATCCTTGAATCTTCAAAAAGTAATCTTAGTTTTCTGGCTGTCTTCCTAAAACTTGTTTTTCTAACTCTAGAGACCTGCCTGAAACCAATTAAAGAAGGATTATTAACAAACTGATTTATCCTAGAAAATAACCGTCCCGAGATCCTAGTAATTAGAGTTTTTTGAAACTCCGTGAAAGCTTCCGGTCGCGCATCATTGATACCAGACTGAACAATAATATAGTCGGGATCCCAATTTGAAAGATAGCCAATAGCCTGATCAATAAGCTGTTCCGTTGTAATATTTCCAAAAGATAATTGCCAAAACACGGAGTCTTTAAAGTTGCTTCTAATTATGTAGGGATAAGTTTCTTCTAGTTTGGTCATTTCCGTAACGGGAAAAGACCTTGGGTTACCAATAGAATCGGTAAGAAT
Organism: uncultured Planctomycetales bacterium; assembly: GCA_964354795.1. Taxonomy (GTDB): domain Bacteria; phylum Omnitrophota; class Gorgyraeia; order Gygaellales; family Profunditerraquicolaceae; genus JAPLLR01. The sequence continues at coordinate 59,258 of CAYHBB010000037.1, forward strand.
TATAAATTTGCTCATAAAATTAATCTCATCAATATTTAACCAAGATAAGCCATAATAGTAGCTCTAATAATTTTATAACTAATGAGTGTTTCTATCTCACATTCTTCAAACTTAATATCAAATTCTGACTCAAGAGCATCTACCATCTTTAAATGATTCTTTCCCCTCCACGTCTTTATAGTGCGCGGGGATGCATCTATGTCTATCTCATCAGCAGGCAAGTTAAACACCTTTGACATGTTTTTCTTTATCCTGTTTTCAATCTGTGTTTTAGAATCAAGCATTTCAATACCCTTCCAAGCAATACTTTAAAACCACCCCACCAGACTTAGGCTCACGAGATTCTTAAGGTCAGTACGTTCCTGTCCTGAAACCTCTTTATCGTTGATATAATCATCCGTTAATTTCCTAAGATAACTTAAATTAAAGTGGCTCTCTTGCAAAACTTCCTCAAATTGATATTTTCTGATGGCCTCTTTAAAATACGGCTTGCCGACTGAACCATACAAAATATCAGCATCACCACTCCAATTAGGATTAATATCATAAAGATAGGAATGATATCCTGTTTGAATATGATACGGATAATCAACTTTGTTTTTTAACATCCATTTTAGCGGATATTTGGTTGGGTTGAGATCTAATCCACGCCCCCACGACTCCGGCATAGCGCTGAGGAATGATTGAATACGGCTATCCCAAAATGGCATGCTAATACCCAGATTATAGTGATCTGATGCATTTGATAAACCCTTCACTGAACTGCCTTGCCAATGAAAACTATTGTATAGATGGAGGATCCATGAATAAAGGGTATCCGGGGTCGCTTCCTCTATAAAATCATTAAGATATGAATCGCGCATGACAGACTGATATCTTTGCATTCCACTTTGAGTAAATAATTTACTATTGAATAGACTTAAAAATGGGATTCGTTGGCCTGATAAGAAAAAGGACTCAATGAATCTTGCCTTACGTTCTCTGGCATCCATTTTTACCGGATCATCAAATATGGAACCAGACATTCGTGATTTGAAAATATTATAGATAAAGTCTTGGTTAGATTCCCCTTTCATCATTCTTGAGAAAAAAGATGGGCCAAAAAGATAGGCCGCCATTTTATCGCTATATTCTCTAAAATTAAGATCCGGATGTTCAAGAATGCTAGCGAACTGAGAAAAACCAATATTATGAACACCATCGCTTATTTCACCATTAAATAGCGGATAAACGCCTTGACTGTTCTTGGACACGTGTTCCGCTATCCTCAAAGAGTTATAATTAAAGAACGGCGAGTACAAATGGTTCGCCTTTAATGAGTCATGAATTTCTTTCCAAAAGTCCAAATATTCTTGTTTGGTATAATCAATATCTACAATATCAAGAGGCACTGAAAAATAATCGGCTATTTTTTTAGCTTTATCTACCTCAAATAGATTATTAATTCCAGAACTTGCGGAATACTTAACGCGAGCTATCACAGCACGCACCTTTGATGGACCATAAAGTTCGGTAAGAAGCGCAAGTATGCAAGAAGAATCCCAGCCGCTCGATAAAGATACCCAGTTACATTCATTAGAGCCTCGAATTTCCACTACAGAATGCATAAGTTCCGAGTATTCATTTAATTTATCATCCTTATAATCTTGTATCACTATTGGATCAAATCGAATAGGTCTCAGCCCTATCTTACCTTGCTTATATTCAATGTATTCGCCAACCCCCAAGCGATATATTCCTTCATAAATAGTGTGTTTCTTCGGCGCATAATTCGCATACACATGAAAAATATTTATAAGCGCCTCTTGATTATAAGCTTTTGGCGGACATACGGCTACGACCGCTTTTAGATCAGTTGATACGACTAAGCTACTGTCCTTTAAAACATAAAAAATATCTTTGCGGTTATAGATATCTGCAAATATAATAATGTCGCTTTCGGATTTGATCAACACCCCGGAAAAATGCCCTTCAAGATTCTTAATAATATCTATCGGATGCAACTTGCCAGCCAATTCTCTCAGTAACGGATCCTCGCCTTTAGACAAATCAAGTTTATACATTGTTCCGTCTTGACGGCGAATCGCATAGACGTGTCCCCAAATAAATAGAAAACGGCCTTCACCTAGAGAAATTTTAATTTTGGGAGACATATCAGATGCAACAAGAATGTTTTCTCCTTTATATAGAATTGCGTCTTTATCAAACAAAGAAGAAGAATTAGTTAATTTTTTGTTTATATAAATTATCATTTATTCTCCTCCCATAGTAGAATTCATAAGCGCCATGAAACGCTTTTGCAACACGTTCCATTTCAAATTTTGGGTCATCACCTTCTGCAACTTTCATAATAAGCTCATTAGAAACGACTAATCCGTATTCAGTTCCTCTATATATGGCTTCGGCATAACGATTGATATCATTCTCGCCAGGAACGAATCCATCCATGATCTCCTTCATTGCTTTAATCGCATCTTCAAATGTTTTTATCATAAAAATGCTTTTGCAACCTTGGTACCATGTGCTTCCATAAACAAGTGCCGGCTTGCCTCTTACTGCTGCTTCCCAACCAGGGGTGCCGCCGATACTACAAACTGCTTGTGAGTTATCAATTAATTTATAATTATCGAATTGAAATGGAATTATTCTAACGTTCTTATATGAGATTATTTTACGATAAAAATATTCATCTCTCATTAATGAGCCTTTATCTTCTTCTTTAAAAGTATTCGGATGTTCCTTGTAATAAATCAGCCAATCATCAGGAATGATTTGAGAGATCATGTCAAGGACAAGAAAGACGTCTTCATATATCCCAGCAAAAAGATTGCTAAATACTTCCGGCTGATACGGAGCTGGAAAATAAACATATTTTTTATTTATCGCTGGCGATTCGGCAATTTTGTTATAAATTTTTTTCACCCTTCGATTCTTACGAGCTAAACTCTTCTTAAACAGGGTATATTCGAAGTTGGTTAATTTTGAACCATCTGATTCCCAAGGTTTATTATTCTTTTTAAACGACAAGCCGGATTTCTTGAATGCAGTGCCTTGAAAAATCATTTTAAATATTCGTAAATAGTCTAAGTAACGGATTCGATGAAGCTCATCAAGCTTTTTCCAATATCTCGCTATATACTTAGGTATCTGCGGGCTCTGAGAACGCAAGCGTTCCAGATATTTCTTCACGACATCGGAAACTTCCAGACTGGCTTCGGAGAGGTAATTTTCGTTAAATTTCGATGAAAAATCTTCAAGAGAATTTCCAATGGTAAAATAATTATCGTCCAAGAAAGGCATAGGGTTAAGAAATAATACCGGAATACCATAATAATGTTTACACAAGAGGTAAAGGGGATAATCGGATGCCAAATGAGGTAAGGTATCGGCAACAAACAGATCGGGCTTAAGGTTATTAATCACGGTATTCCAATATTTTAATACGTCGTAGTAATACCTACGCCTCTCGAAGAAGCTGAAATTCCATCCGGTAGTATCCTCCAGCCAGCTAAGATAATTCAATTCATATTTTGAAAGAGCCCCGATAATCTCCGCATCAAGAGGCGCAGGTCTTCCTAAGCGTGAATAATCAAAAACAGACTGTCTCATTGAAGTCAAATCATGAAATATGGCATTCGCATAACGCTCCTTGGCCCATTTTCGCATTCTTTCAGTACCATGGAAGAAGACCGGATTCCAACGATACTCATCATACAGATAATCCACTATAAGCCGACGGACATCATTGTTAAAATAAGAATAAATGACCTTCATATTCATCGCTCCAAGCTTATCCTAGGTTCATTTAAAAATATCTTTTGTATTCTTATGTGGCGCCATCATTTCCTTATCTTTTTTGCAGGGTTCCCTGCAACTAACTGATTTCCTTCGATATCATCAATAACCAGTGAATTGGCGGCAATGATAGTATTATCGCCTATTGTAATATTCCCCAAAATCTGCGAGTGAGAGCACAAAACCACATCATTTCCTATTTTAGGGCCTTCCTCTATACCCTTTAAGGACCTATGTCCAACTGTACAGCCCTGGTATATCCAAAAACCCTTGCCAATCTTACATCTTGACCCTATAACTGTTCCCAATCCATGCCTTACAAGAAACCCTTCGCCAATATCCGTACTCCAATATATCTCACAACCGCATAAAACTTTCATTAAAAAGTGTATCTGATATTTAAAATCATCTTCATATCCTTGCTTATCCATCTTTCTTGCCAGCCTATATAAAAAGACAGGCAGTCCTCCGCAATTTCTTAAAATATCAGCTTTTACTTCTTCTTCCGGTATTTCGTGGTAATGATACCGAAAATCTAGCACTGTTTCTTCAAAAGCCCTCTTTATCAACTCCTCATCATCATTGACCTGACGAGCATTAGGAATTAACTTTTGTAAGCTGAAATTAATAAAGTTTGTGATTTCCTTCAACTGATCGTAATCCATTCTTTTCTCATCTTCCTTAGAATTAAACAGGCAAACGTTCAAGCTCTCCTTGATTTCTACGAGAATCCAAAGAATATTTCAAGCTCATTAAATATTCCTTGTCATACTTATCTTTTTTATCATAAATTAAATTGTATTTCTCCTTTACCGAATCATAGTCTTTTGTCCCTTCGAATCGTTTCAGAAAATTATCGACCCTCTTTCTTGAACGCGTATGAAAATATTGAAACGCAAATCTTCGTATAGCCAGCAAGTCATACCCATTTAAACCTGGGGGGACATAAACAACGCCGTATGTAGAGTACTTATCAAAGTTATTGGTTAATATTCCCCCTTCTTTGATTGCTTTTTCCCTGACTTTTGTTTTTGGATATGGAACCATATGCTGAAATCCGGGAGAATCAATGTCCAGCTTATCCGGAAAAGTTATCGTTTCCCATACCGTATCGATCGTATCTTCAGGAAATCCGATAATAAAACCGGCATAAACTAATAAGTTTACGCTTTTCAAAATATTAACAGCGTTAATTATTTGATCTAAAGATAGATTTTTATTTGCCCTCAGCACTTCCGAGTTGCCGGATTCAATCCCGATGTTCACCGCTCTGGCCCCAACATTCCTCATTCTTATAAACATCTCTTTGTCTTTAACCGCGTCCGCACGTGTTTGAAAAGTCCATTCAATGTCAAGCTTTTCTTTCTCGAGAATATCGCAAAATTCAAACACCCTATTTCTGTCCAGCGTAAAGACTTCATCGGCCATGCTAAAGATATTAATTTTATATTTCTTTTGGAGCCATCGAATCTCGGAAATAACCTCCTGGAAATCCCGGTTAACGACCTTTCTGTTGCATAAAATATGATTGCTGCAATAAGTACAGCTGTAAGGGCATCCTTTGCTGGTAAATACCGAGAATCCTTTCTTCTGCGATCCATAAATACAGGGATGAAGAAAAGGGGTTAAATCAACGTCGCTCCAATCAGGCGACCCCATGCTGTCAGAATCTATTTCTCCTCTTGGGACAACTATCATTTTGTCTTTTTCAGCAAAAACAGTTCCTGGGACATCCTTCCGTTTCGATTGTTTTCTATAGCTATCAACAATCTTTGTCATGGGCTGCTCCCCATCGCCCATAACGACATAATCACATTCTTTAAATAAATCTTCCGGACAAAGCGAGGCATGCGCTCCTCCGGCAATAAACCAAGCTTGGGAAAACATTCTTTTACTCATATTAATAATACTCAAGGCCGGCTTAAGTGAAAGTGTGAAAGGTATTGAAATACCGATGATATCTGGCTGATACTCTTTCAGTTTCAAAAAAAGGTCTTCCAAAGTGTACTGCATAGCTGGGCAATCAAAAACCCTAAAGTCCGCCGAAAGGTTTTGTTTTCGTAAACCGTTTACAAGATAAGGAAGAGAAAAAAATAATACTTTATGATTATCATAAGGCGGATTAATCAACGCTACTTTCGTAAGATTTGGCTTTACCATAAATAAATGCCCTTTTAGTTTATCAAGTTACTTCACATAACAAGAAGATTTATTTAACTAAATTTATCGATTACTCCCTTATACTCGCTCAATTGCCCTACATCAATCCAAGATTTTTCGGACACCGGAAAAATCCCGATCTTCATGCTGTTATCTTGCGCCTTCCGAATTAGGTCAGGCATATCCATATATGTATTTTTGGGAATATACTGCAAAACAGCCGGCTCTAATAGATAAAGGCCGGTATTCACAAGAAAATCATACTGGGGTTTTTCATGGATTGCCTTTAAAGAACCTCTATTATCGATTTCGCAAACACCGTAAGGAATGATGTATTGCTGCATAGAGCCTACCATTGTCACTGCGTAACCGCCTTTTTTATGAAAATCATAACAATCACCATAGTCTGTACGGATGATAATGTCACAGTTAGAAACAAAAAAAGAACCATTCATCTTTCCTTCCAATTGCTTCAATGCTCCGGTAGTGCCGAGTGGCTCATCCTCAAGGATATACTCGATATGATAGGGTAGCTCATGGTCATGAAAATATGCCCTAACCATCTTTTCCTTATACCTCAGAGAAATATAAAAATTACTCATCCCGAACTTATGAAACTCATCCATAATAACCTTGATAACCGGATCATTACCAAGTGGAATAAGCGGCTTAGGAAGGATTCGAGTAAAAGGATCTAATCGCGCCCCCTTTCCTCCAGCCATGATAACCACAGGGATGTCCAGAATCCGATTATTGTTGACCTTATCTTTACCATAAAAATTTTCTACCGTTATAATATCAATTAGCTTGCCATTTTCCAGCACTGGGATTTGCTGAACAATGGTATTAGCAAAAATTTTTTCAACTTCTTCTTGAGAATAATTATTCTGCACACTAAAAAACCCCCTGTTAACAATTTTAATTACATTCTCATCGAGTTGAATTCCATTATGTACGGCGCGCCTAAAATCGCCATCCGAAATGACACCGATGACATTACCTTCATCGTCAACGCATACACAAAAACCCATGCCCCCTTCATCCATTTGTCTAACTGCATTCCGAATCGAAAAGTGCAATGAAATCTTATATTTATCAATTTCCATCATTTACTTAACCTTTCTAGTAACTACCCATTAATTATCTTTTTGGCATGTCAATAAAATCCTATTCGAATTTTCTGAGTCATACGGCTTGCCGTCGTAACCACCATAGAAAAATGGCTCTTTGAATCTGGCTTTTAAAACCATTTTTTCTAATTCAGCTACAGTGTATATCTTTGAGTAATCTATTTTTTTAGATTCCCCTAACTTATTACGGTGAAGATAGCGACTTTCTATGCACGCTAAACCATCTTGAAAAGAACAATCTATCCTGTATAGGGAATAAAGGAACTTATTGCTCTCAGGTAATTCTTCCCATTTATAGTAAACCCCTGAATCCTTGCAAAGACGCTTAACGTCTAAAAAACTGGACATCTCCAAAATAAGCCACCCCTTTATATTTAAAGCCTTGTGGATCCGCTGCAACACTTGGCTAGGCAATCCTGAGTCTACAGAATGAAAAAGATTGAAAGTGCTATCTAAGATAGTGCATACATCAAATTTCCTGGATTCAAAAGATGCTTTGCGCACATCCATATTGATATTTTCAACCGATTTATATTGCCCATCTCGTTTCCATCGCTCAGCAAAATCATAACGCGTTTTAGAGATCTCTATCCCCATCCCTCGAGATAAAATGCCCGCATCGTGGAGTGCATAAAGAAAACAACTGCTGCCTGAACCAATATCTAAAACAGATACAGGCACTTTGCCCCTAATCTCTTTCCTGAGAAAAGTTACAGCCCCTGAAGCGAAACGCTTGCGTTCCTCCCGATATTTTTCAATCGCCTCCTTGGATATAAAGGTCGTTAAGTCCTCTACCCCTTTATAAGCTCGTAAATTATGTTCGCAATTATTTAACATATTTTTCCTCAAGATGTAACAGCTCATTTTTATTATTTAAAACTTTTTTAATTCCCGCGATAAAAACATCTATGTCTTCTTCTGTTAATGGGTAATGACATATTGGTGTTGTAATAAGCTCCTCAGAGTACATTCTCTCGCAAACAGGGGCTATTCCCTTCGGATAAGATATTACTTTCTTCATATGCGGCCCTCGAAAAGGAAATCCGCTGTCTCCGTAAGCCAATAATTGCTGATACATTGGCTCCCAATAAATAGGCCTTGTATATCCTGCGAATAGAGGAAGGCCTTCTGCTCTTACCGCTTCCGTAAATTTATTTCTATGTATACCGGCTTCTCGTGAATTGAATTTCATTGGATAGACAAAGTATACGTGCTTAGAATAGCTTTTGATTTGCGGAGGGGTAATTATCGGCTTAAACTGCTGTAACTGTTTGGTTAGATACTCCGCCAAACGGATGCGATGCTGAGTCAGCCTATCTAATTTCTTAAACTGAGCTATTCCTACAGCCGCCTCTAATTCCGTCATTCTGTAATTATACCCGACTATGCCAGCAATTGTTTTTACAGGGTAATGTTCGACAACAACCTCACCATGATTCCTGATGAGGCTTATTCTCTTCGCCAATTCATCATCATTAGTAACTACGACCCCCCCTTCCCCCGTTGATATTGTTTTGTTTTGATTAAAACTAAATACTCCAATATCTCCGATAGTCCCAAGTGGCCTGCCTTTATATGAACACGCGGGCGCTTGCGCGACATCCTCAATAACTCTCAGCCCATTTTCCCCGGCAATCTTCATTATTTCATCCATTTCAGCGGGATATCCAAAAAGATGAACTACAATTACTGCCTTGGTTTGCGCAGTTATGGCTTTCCTGAGTTCCTCCGGGTTAATATTGAAAGTGTCTTCGTCGATATCCACAAATACCGGAATGGCATTATGCATAATAGCGGCAGTTGCTGACGCACACATACTATAGGGCGTTACTAAGATCTCATCTCCGGGATTTACATTTATTGCGGCAACAGCAGCGTGCAATCCTGCTGTAGCGGAATTAACGGCCAGCGCATGTTTTACATGATAATAATCCTCGAATAACCCTTCGAGTTGTTTGACTTTTTCGCCTCCAAAAAATTTCTCTCCAGGTGAAGCGAGAAATCCGGACAGCGCCTTACTGTCTATAACTTCCAAAACTAAGCGTTTTTCTTCATCACCAAAATCTTGTTGGGGCGCAAACTCTTTATTCCTGATTTTTTCCCCACCCAATAGAGCTAATTTAGGCATAAAAAATTCTCCTATTTTGATTTTATTGTCATGTCCCTGTCTTTCAATGGCAAGCTAATCGTCTTATTACCTCCCATTGCCGAAGCGTGAAAGGCACAAATGATTTCCAACGATCTAACGCCATCAATCCCAGTACAAGCAGGCATAGCGTTTGAAGACAGGCATTCAACGATATTCTGTGCCGCATTTTTCATTATCGATTTTTGTGTCACCTCGATAGGGCTGTCCCCCTTAAAGAGCGCTCTATAGCCGGCGCTTTCAGCGCTGTTATGCATCTGCCAATACGCGATCTTAAAACCATTATCCTCGATTCGCAACCTTCCAGACGTTCCGTATATATCAAACTCAAATAAACTATAATAACTTGCATCCAAGGATTGGAGCGTAGCGGTCGCTCCATTTTGAAATACAATATAGCCATCCATATCCGGATCATCTTTATTGGAATCGCCCTTATACCAAGCACAAACACTTTTAATCTCTCCGAATAACATCCTAAAGACATCAAATGCATGCGAACATGTGTTAGCTATCCCAGAGGTATAATAACAATTCACCTGTTGGATGCTCCCCATGCGCCCTTCCTTAATAAAATTTCTAATCTTCCTATACAGATCATCCCACCGGCGGCGATGATTAACAAACAAATGGATCTTATGTTCGTTGGCAATTTCTACCATTCTATCGGCATTGGCTATTGAATTAGAAAGCGGTTTTTCGCAAAAGACGACCTTGACATTTCTTTTTGCTGCCTCTTCCAATATTTCTAAGTGTGTCGTATTCCACGTGCAGATACTGAGGATATCGATATTTTCATTCTCTAATAATTTTCCGTAATCCTTATACAGCATGTGAACGCCCCAACGTTTACCAAATTTATTCAGCTTCTCATCAGAAATATCAGAAGCGGCGACCAATTCAATATTTGGATTATCGACATAAGCACCCGCATGAGTTGATATGCCATAGCTTTTCCTCATCAAAGGATCATCATCAAATTCGCTGGCAATCCTACCGCATCCAATAATAGCCGCCCTATATTTTCCCAATTGCCCCGCCATCATCCCTCCCTGCTACTGCAATGTTACGAACTCTGTTATTTATTCTAAGTAGATCCGGCTGATGCTCAAATAAACTCAGGATATCGCCATAATCAAAACATGGGTTTTTATCGTACAATTCTTTATATATAATTTCGATCAAATGCAGGTCTTCCTTGTAATCCACTACCAATCGTAGATCGGGACGGCGGTATCTGCCTTCCGCTTCAATATTTAAAAGCTTATATCTTTCGGGATGCTCATAAATATATAAAGAAACGTTTTCCCGATCCGGTGGGTCGGTTGTTAAACTCGCCACTTCTTCTAACGTTTTAGTAGTAAACAGCTTCGCATCCAAACCAAGAGGGAATGTCTTAACTAAATGACATCCCACATAATCAACATTATTATCCAAAAAGGTATGTATTTGCATATCAATAATCCCCGGATCAACAACCGGGCAATCTCCGCAGGTTTCAACAATAAGATCGATTTCATACTTTTGCGCTGCTTTTAATACCCTATCTAACACGTCCTCAGAGCTTCCCTGATAATAGCCTATTCCCATTTCTTTTGCCAAGTCAACGACAGGACTATCTTCCGGCTGGTCGGTCGTAGCTAGTACAATTACATCCACTAATTTCACGTTCTTTAATCGTCCTATCATTCTTGCCAACATTGGTTTTCCATGCAAGAGCTCTAATATTTTTCCCGGAAATCTAGTAGAATTCATCCTTGCTTCGATTGTTATTCCAATTTTTTTTCCTTTATTATGCATTTTCCATAACCTCACCAGTAAAAGATTTTCCCTTATATATGAATATCGACATCATTCCAAGTTATCACGCAATCCTCAGGAATATCCCGGCCTGCTTTCTTACCTAAAATCTTCTCCTTATCTGAAGGCCTTAATCCTGTCCCAGGACGTTTATATGTTAAGTCTTCTTCTTTAATAACCTCTCCTTTAGCAATGTTACGTGTAGTGACTAAGCTTCTCCTAAATTTTAATTTTTTTTCTAATTCTTGTTCCGTCAACTCTTTCTCAGATGTCCCCAGTGAATCATATATACGCTTCGATTCTTCACAAATAATCTTCATTTCCACTGGATTGGCAGAAACTTTATGATCCCAACCCGGCATGTTCTTATCTAAAGTAAAATGCTTTTCAATAACCTTTGCCCCTAAAGCCACTGCCGCCAAGGAAATAGAATATCCTAAAGTATGATCCGAATAACCAATTTGAAGATCAAATTTATCAATCAATTTCCTCATAAACTGAAGATTAACCATTTGATCTTGGGGTGGATACAACGATACGCAATGCAATAAAGTAATATTTTTTCGACAACGTTTAGGAATAATATTATAAAATGCCTCAATTTCAACCAATGAAGCTAACCCTGCTGAAACTACCGTTGGGTAGTCTTTCGAAACAATATAATCAAGAAAATCTAAATTATCAATATCCATAGACGCAACTTTTAGAAAAGATACTTTCTGATCAATCAAAAAATCAACACCGTCCTGCGTAACTACTGTCGACGCATAATCTAAACCTAAGCCTTTTGCAAATCGAAATAACTCAATATGCTCATCTTTATATATGGCAAATTTATTCACTTGATCAAAAATGTTATTTAACCCAAGCTCTTTTGTCTTCCATTCCTTTATATTTTCTAATTGAATTTTACCGTCATTAAGATCCTGCAGATACTGTTTTGTAAATAAATCTTCTTGTTGCCATAGCTGCAACTTAATAGCCTGACATCCGCAGTCTTTAGCCGCAAAAATCATCTTTTTTGCAAGCTCAACATCTCCATTATGATTACATCCTATTTCGGCAATAATATAGGGATATCCGTGATTATCCAACATTATACCTCCTTATCCATTGAATTTCTTCTAACCAAAGTGGTGGGCGATTAACTTCCTTTTTGACTAATTCTATATATTGACACCATCCATCCGCTTCTTGCAGTTCTTGCCTAAGCTGTTCAAGCTGTTGCTTCAATATGTTAAAAGAATCATCTACACTTATCATTTTTGCGAAATGTCTTATTTTAATATCTAATCCATTCTGAAAAGTAAAAGGCGTTATTTGATCAAGGCTTAATGTATTATAATCATAAAGACGATGATAAGTTTTTGTATCATTTACGAAAACCGCAGAAAAACCCTCTTTCAACAAACAAGAAAATAAAAACCAATCTACAGCTATTAAATCATCCCCGAAACGACAACTCTTTAACGCGCTCCCTTTAATTGCCGAATTCCCAAAACCAAAAATATTCTTGTTTTTTAGAAAATCAAACCCAACTTCATACCGATGCGGTAACCTCTGCGAAATATACTTTTCTTTTATTAAACAAGAATCCGTATTTACTAAATCAAAATCATTTACCACAATATCGTACTTTGTTAGCCAACTTAAACATTTTTCAATTCGGTCCAAGCCATAATAATCATCCGCGTCCCCGAGAATGATATCTTCATATTTTTGCCCTGCTAAAAACTGAAATCCTTTCTCGCGATTTTTGACCGGTGTATCTTGAGATTTTATCTCAATGATATTGAGGTGTTGATATCTTTCTGTAAATTTTCCAAAATTTTCTAGCTTATCATTAACTAAAACTAGATCAAAATCTTTATAGGTTTGATCCTTTAATGATGAAAAAAAATCGTCTAAATATTTTTCGACACCGGGAAAAACGACTGAAAAAAAAGCAACTTTATGCGTCATTATCAGCCTTTTTATTCGCGCAAACCATTACCATTTCCTTGGATATCCCTAATGACTCAACATCGCTTGAAACTAGTTCTTCGATAGATGGCCGCTTCCCTGTTGCTTGGACAGATTCTTCAAATAGTAATGTTGCTAAGTAATATTTTAAAAATTCTTCCTTATTCGGGAAAATTAACTTGATGGGTATTTTTTTCATACTTACTTCCGCAAATTTTTCTTTTAATTGAGGATAAAACTCTGCTTCAAGACGATCGCTGCGTAAATTTATCCGTTCATCTTTCTTAATGCCAAAAATTTGATTATTAAATTCATAGAGTTCTTCAGCATTATTCCGTGTTGGGCCAATGAGAGAAACAGAACCAAATGGTTTCAGGAGCCGCTCAAATTCATCAACAATCATTGCTACATTATCAACATAATAAACTGCAAAAGAAGAAATAATATGGTCAAAATAAGAATCAATGAACGGCAATGCTTCACTCATGTTCGCTTTAATCAAGGTATAGGGCGTCTGAAATTTTGTTTCTTTCACCTTGGCCAAAAGTTCTTCAGACTTGTCCAAACCAATAATCATTCCATTTGTGCTCAATTTTTGTGCATAACAAGGGAAAAGATTTCCATTGCCACATCCAATATCTAAAACAACGTCTCCTACCTTAAATTGTAGATAACCGTTTAACCAATCCTCCAAATTAAAGTTTGTAAATTTTCTATTTGCCTCAATCCGAATAGATAGCTTTTCTTGCGTTTCCTGATAAGTTAGCCAATCCATATTTAATTCTCCCATGGCAAATCCTTTTACAATATTTCCTGAACAAGCATAAATGCTTCGGCGTATTTTTTTCCGATACGACTTCCTCTTAATTGCGCTAAAGCTCTTATCGATTCACGACATCGAGGTAATGGAGTCTTCATAATTTCCGATTTATAAACACCCATAATTTTTAATTTTTTTTCAAAATATAACGATACATCTATAAATACATTAGGAAAGAAAACTGATTCGGGCAATGCCGGAGCGAATTCTGTTTCAGATAAGACTTCGTACATAAGGATTCGTTCAATAAATGGGTAACGAAAATTTTTTGTACAGCTTAAAGCTGCGTTAAAGGCAATTTGGTGGTCTGTATGAATATCTGAACGATTGGGTAGATAGATGATCTGTGGTTTAACCTCGCCAATTACTTTAGAAATAGACGAAATCAGATCTCCAAAAGGAACAAGCTCTAATTGTGCTGTTGGATAACCCAAATTAAACGACTTTTCAAATCCATACATTGTCTCAACTTTAGCCATCTCTTTCTGACGACTTAATATCTTCTCTTTCGACCAACCATTTTTTTGAAAAATATTGGTTATCGTTAGCAAAAAAATTTGATCCTTTTTTGTTTTATGCCTAAGCAATGTTCCTCCGCACCCTAATGTTTCGTCGTCAGGGTGGGGTGCGACTACTAATATTTTATTGCGCATAGGTTTAACCTTCCTTCTTTACGGGGCGCGCAGGATTTCCAACGTAGACCCCTGCTTTTGTGATAGTCTTCACAACAACAGAACCCGCTCCTACGACGACATCATCCGCTATATTAATATTATTAGCAACCACGCTATTGCTTCCAATAAACACCCTGTTTCCTATCTTGCACTTTCCATTAATGATACTGCCAGTTGAAATATGACAATGGTCGCCTATTTTTGCATCGTGCTCAATTAATACCGAGGTATTAATGATACAATTCTTACCGATATACGCATCGGAATTAACCAACGCCTTGTGCATCACTATAGTTCCTTCGGCAATGCGAGCGCTTCGGGAAACATGCGCCAATGAGGAAATAATCACAGGTAATTTAGCGTCCAATGCTTTAAGATATTCGAATTTTTCTATCCTTTTACGCGGCTCTTTTATGCTCCCAATCGTAATTAAAAAATATTTATAACTCCTTATTAAATTTTGCAAGTCTTTATCAACTGCTGTTATTTTATAGCCTAAAACATCCTGATGTAATCTGTCTTCCGTGTCGATTATTCCAGCTATCTTAAATTTACCTTCGGCTTCAATAACATCTACGCAGGATTTGCAATGACCGCCGCCACCGATTAAAATTAAGCTCTTCTTAGGCACTCAACACCTCTCTAATAATTAAAGCTGTTTCTTTTATATTGTTTTTCCCATTTACAGTCGAGCTCGGCAGGCAAATCCCTCTATTGTAAATTTCCCATGCATTAGAACAAATCTTCGAGTACTTTTTAAAATAAGGCATTTTATTTAATGGCATGAATATTCTCCTCGTTGGAATATTCTTATTTTCTAAGCTTTGAATTAAGTCAGAAATATCAATCTTTTTGTTTATTTTAATACAGGTAAACCAACAACTCTCTTCAGCGTTGCCATGTTTATCTTGAAAACTGACACAAGGTAAATCGCCTAAAATTTCTTGATATATTCCTCTAAAAACCTTTTTCTTAGCAAGGAATTGATCTATTTTCTCAAATTGTGCCAATCCTAAAGCGGCTTCGATATTGGTCATTCTATAATTAAATCCCATCTCGGAATGAAAACCCGGCCTATCTTTGTCTTTCGCTTGATTGGCTAAATATCTAATATGCTCGGTGCTATCAATATTATTACTAACAACCATGCCCCCTCCTCCGGTTGTTATTAATTTATTCCCGTTAAAGCTAAAACAACCAAAATCACCGAAAACGCCTGTATATTTACCATTAAACTTTGCGCCTAAACTCTCAGTAGCATCTTCAATAACATAAAGTTCATTTTCCTTAGCGATATCCATGATCTCCTTCATATGGCATGGATTACCATACAAATGAACAGGGATAATGGCCTTTGTTTTTTCGGTAATAGCTTCCTTTATTTTTTGAGGGTCTATATTCCATGTCTTCATATCAACGTCAACAATTACAGGAGTCGCGCCAACACAAAGAACCGGATTAACCGTAGCTGTGAAAGTTAAAGCCGGCACGATAACTTCATCTCCCAGCCCTATCCCTAATTCGTATAACGACATATAAATTGCCGCTGTGCCGCTTTGAAGCGCAACCGCCCCTTTAATATTTAAATAATTCGCGACTATTTTTTCAAACTCAGGGATAAAAGGCCCAAAAGTAGAGACAAAACCACGGTTGATTACTTTATTAAGATATTTTTTTTCTCTCGCTCCTAAACAAGGAGCATCCAACTCTATTTTCAATTTCTTTCTCCTAAATCGGGATAAGTATTATAATAAATCATATTTTCTGGGTCAGTTATAGAGCCTCCCCTTAGCAAATCTATAACCTCCCTTACTCCATCCTCTACGGTATAAAGATTCTTGAGCCCTAAATATTTTTGAAGTTTAGAAAAATCGACTTGGTAGTCCCTTAAATCTTCGCCCTTTTTTATGGTATCAACGACCAAATCCGTTATAAATTTTTTAACTATTTGGACTATTTGGATTTTTTGATAATTCTCCCCCTCAAATCCTATATTAAAAACGTTATTTTTTACCTTTTCAAATTTGTTTACAATTTCTAAAACCGTATTAGCCACATCAAAAACATGTATATACGGTCGGTGTGTATATGGCATAAAAACCTCTAAATATTTCTTAGCAAAAGCGTTCATAGCAAAATCATTAACGGTCAAATCGAATCTCATTCTAAAAGAAGGCCCGTAAACGGTTGAAAGCCTGCAGATCACCCAATCTATGTCTTTTGCCTCATTCATCAGATATTTTTCCACATTAACTTTAGTTTCAGCATATAAAGAGAGAGGGTTTAAGGGCGATTCTTCGCTGGCTAACCCCTTGGAAATTCCATAATTTGAACATGTGGAAAAGAATATAAATCCCTGAACTCCATACTGGGAAGCTTTGGATATCAGATTAACCGCTGCTTTATGATTAATTTGATATGTCAATTCCGGAAATTTTTTACTCGCAGGATCCCCTACAACTGCCGCAGCATGAATAATAAAATCAACGCCTTCCAATTCTTTATTAATCAATTTATCATTGCAGATATCGCCCTTAATGAACTCATAATTAGGATTAGCCACATGAATCAAAGGGATTTCTTTCTTAAACCATAAGGAGTCAATTACTTTTACTTTGTAACCCTTTTGCAATGCCAAATTGCTTATAACGCTTCCGACATAACCGGCCCCGCCGGTAACAAGAATTGTTTTCACCCGATTGTCTCCTTATCAATAAAATCATCGGCGGCAATATCTTTTGACATATGAAGATCATAATACAGGTTCTTATTCTTCAACAATTCCTCGTGTGTGCCTTGCTCCCTTATTTCTCCTTTTTCTAAAATAATGATCTTATCCGCATTCTGAACTGTGGATAATCTGTGTGCGATAACCAAAACTGTAGTATGCTTTGAAATATTATTGATCGCGTTCTGAATCTTTCTCTCAGAGATATTGTCTAAGGAGCTCGTAGCCTCATCGAGGACAATGATTTCCGGTTTTCTTAACATAGCCCTGGCAATAGCGACCCGCTGCCTTTGCCCACCGGAAAGCTTAACTCCGGAATCACCAACAACCGTATCATAACCCTGTTGTGTCTCCATAATGAAATCATGGGCATTGGCCAGCTTTGCCGCCTCTTCAATCATTTGGTCGGTACAATTATCTAAGCCAAATCTAATATTCTCCTTGAATGAAGTGTTAAAAATAAACGTCTCCTGGCTTACATAGCCAATCCTGCTTAAATAACTTTTATTGCTAAGCTCAAAAATATCTACCCCATCTATCTTGATAAATCCTTTGTCTGGTGAATAAAGTTTGAGCAAAAGATTAATAATCGTTGTCTTTCCCGACCCCGAAAACCCGACAATAGCAGTCATTTTCCGCCTCTCCAAAAAGAAAGATAAATCTTTCAATAAATAATCTTCCATGGAGTTATATTTAAAACACACATTCTCAAAAGTAATTTTATCAGTGAATCCTTCAATATTCTTTTTACCCTCAACCGCGGCAGCGAATTTTTGCGAGCACAATTCATGAACTATTTTTATATCCGGCATACACTCGGCAATCTGCATAACGGCGCTACCCAGCGAATGGATAGAAGGAAGAAACCGGTTAACCACAACGACAAAAGTTGCCAACACCGGAAGCAGAGAAATAATTTCATTAGGGGATCTTCGGCTAAAAAATAAACCCGCCGAAGCAATTAGTACGTAAAATAAAAATTTAACAAATGCCTCCGGAAAAACTCTGGCCACCAACATACGAAATTGATTGGCTACCCCCCGATCTACCGCTTGCGTGTATCTTTTCTTCCAAGCGTCAACCGCCAAGAATATTTTTATCGTCTTAATTCCTGTTATAAATTCATTCAAGATGATATTTTTCCGCTGATTTTCTTCCACACAGACCAAAGTGCATATATTAATAAACTTCTGCATGACTTTTCTGATAGCAATGCCATAGAATAGACCTACAAGTATGATGGAAATGGTTGCCTGCCAACTTAAAAGTACGAGCAAAGAGAATAAAAATATAGAATTAATCGAATGGTATGCCAGCGTAATCACATAAAGAACAGCGACGGTGGTCCTCTCCGGGGCGGTAGTCCCCGAATATATTAATTTTCCTTGTTGGCTCTTAACATAAAAACCATAATCAGCAGTAATAAACTTATCAAATATTTTCTTTTGGGTATCCCCAATAATCCGCGTTAATAATTTATTTGAAAAATAGTTGTAAATGAACTTTAGCAAGATTGCGAGAACTGAAATAATAATCAAAAGGAAACAGGCCGTCACAAATGAATTACCTGGAGCGATAAATTTTGTGGCTTTCTCAAAATATTGTAAAAAATCATTCTTATTTTCTAGGCCCAGCCCATAATTTACTATCGGATACAAAGCAGCTAAATTTATTGTATCTATAAATCCTGACAGAAACATAAATACTAATACATAGAAAGACTGAAGTTTATGCGCGCGAAAAAAATACCAAACAACTTCCAATTCCTGAATATCAATCTTCATTCTTATCCTTATGATTTAGCCAATTCCTTAAAGATATCGCTCTAAATAAAAGCCTCATGCCATCTCTCGGGATCAGCATTCTATCACCCGCGAATCTGAGCAGGCAGTTGTCGATCACAGTAAAACCGCTCTAATCCCTGTTCGACCGTTGGAAGCGCCATGCCTAATGCTTGGCTAAGTTTCAATGGCAACAAACCCAGATTCTTGGAACGCCGCACCTTAAGCGGGAATTGATCAACTGATACCGGTTCGATTAGATTCTCATCTAGACCAAACAACCGGGCGACTAGCCGAAACAGGTCATATTTGGAAATACTGTTCGCGGAAGCAAAATTAAAAATCCCTGCTAAGTCTTTCGCAATAGCCCGTGATAGAATATTGGCGAGATCAAACGTATAAAGGCTCGATGTAATAATATCCGTAAAGCCGCGGATATTCCGCCCCGCAGACAATTCATTAAACGCCCACTCGGTTAACGAAGCCTTGCCCTGCTTCAGGCTCCAGCCAAAAAAACTCGTCCGAACAATCAAGGCGTGAGGACAACGTGCGGCTTCTCCTTCCGCTTGGAGTTTGGTTTCCGCATAATAGTTGAGCGGTCTAACTGGATCATCCTCCCTAAAATTTCCACCCTCGCCACTGTAAACCGCATCGGTCGATATAAAGACTAATTTACTTTTCTGCTCGAGTAGAGCATCCGTCAAGAACCGAGTAACCTCGATATTATCCCGGTAGGCACTCTGTCGATCAAATTCACAACAATCGATGTCAGCCAAAGCCGCACAATGGATACAAACATCTGGCCGAAATCTACGAACAACACGCTCACACTCCTGTGGACTAGTCAGGCCTGCTTTCTCGGTACGAATCCAAGAAGGATTATACGGGTGGGCATGAAACAGCCCTAAAATGTCAAATTCATCCCGAAGGGCGTAGGCTAGACTACTCCCCAACAATCCGCTGACACCTGTTATTAAAAGTCGTTTCTTGCTCATTTAATCCCTCCGCAAATCCCTGGTTTTCAAACTGGGGATAGGAATTTGCGAATGTGATTTTTGCTCCGGGGAGGGAGCCTCGGCCTTTAGTCCGAGGGGCTCCACTTATTCCGGCACATCGTCCATGGACCAACGGGAATCCTCAATAGCATAATCGTCTGCGATCTGTTCAACCAGTTTCTTAAGATCCGAAACAGAAAGCCACGCGTCATTATCGCCGGAAGTATACAAGAACCCTTCCGGACATACGCGCCCTTTGCCCTTGACCAGCTCTTTGCGCAGGTCAGTATTAGACTGAACCACGAAACAATCCCTGAACATGACGGCATTACGCGCCTCGTCCTCACTAATAAGAGTCTCGTGGATCTTTTCGCCGGGCCGAATCCCGACAATCTCAACTTTACACTTAGGCCCTATGGACTTGGCGAGGTCTACAATCTTCATAGACGGGATTCGCGGCACAAAGATCTCGCCGCCTTTCATGCGTTTTAATGATTCCAAAACAAAATAGACCGACTGGTCGAGTGTGATCCAAAAACGAGTCATGCGCTCATCTGTGATAGGTAACACGCCCGTCTTTAAACGCTCCTTAAAGAACGGCACAACCGACCCCCGACTGCCCAAAACATTGCCATAACGTACAACCGCAAAGCGCGTTTCGCCTTCCGCGGCCGAAAATCCTGCTGCTGTAAACAGCTTATCGGAACACAGCTTGGTAGCCCCGTAAAGATTGATCGGATTGCAAGCCTTATCGGTCGATAAAGCCACGACTCTCTTGACTTTACAATGGATCGCCGCATCGATAATGTTCATGGCCCCTAAAACATTGGTCTTAATATATTCTTCCGGGTTGCGTTCCGCCGCCGGGACCTGTTTCAGGGCAGCGGCGTGAATGACATAATCAACTCCCTTAAACACGCTCATCAAGCGGTCTTTATCGCGCACATCCCCCAAGACATACTGAATGCACGGATATTTATGCGGGTTCCACTTCTGGGCCATCTCGAATTGTTTTAGCTCATCGCGGCTGAAAATAATAATCCGCTTCGGCTTATATTGCGCAAGCACAATTTGAAGCATTTTTTTACCGAATGACCCTGTGCCGCCAGTCACCAAAATAGTCTTGTTATTAAGCATACGTCTCCTGTTTTTTATAACCCGTCATTCCAAGCGTTAAAACTTCCCAAGCTTACGCATAACTAGGGTTAATTTAAGACCGAAAGAACCATGCCGCGCACCATCGAAGCAATAGCCGGTGAAGCGGTAAGGCCGGGAGATTCGATACCGATCAAACTTATCAATCCCCGTAAATTATTTTCGGTCTCATCTTTTACTACAAAATCCCTCACTTGCTCTCCGTAACCATAAAGTTTAGGCCGGATACCCGCTTGATCAGGAATTAAATGTTCTTCTTGAAGACTAGGCAATAATTTTGCGGCACCCATGTAAAAATCACGTTTTTTATTTTCATCGACCTTATAGTCGATTGTCTCAACGTATTCTACATCGGGCCCAAAGCGAAGCCGGCCCGCCAAGTTGAGGGTAGCATGAACCCCTAATCCAACTAGCTCCTCATGCGGAACAGGATATACAAGCCTATTGACCGGAGAAGGCATATGATATGAAAAATAGGTACCTTTGCAAAACTTGATTTTATATTTACTCTCTTTTATATTTACTCCCGCTAGTTCTGCGACCCTATCGCCGAACAATCCCGCGCAATTGATAAGGATATGGGTTTTGAACAAAAACTCGTCTTCGTTAACGCCAACTACAAAACCATCCCCTATTTTTTCCACCTTGGTAACCTCGCTTTTAAAGGCAAAGATAACCCCGCGATCCCTTGCGGAATCGTAATAGTGCTTCATTAACGAATGAGAGTCAACGATGCCGGTATTAGGCGAATAAATCGCTTTTACAGCTTTAATATTCGGCTCAAGCTTTGCAACGTCATTTGCCCCTAGGAGAGTCAGGCCGTTACCGCAATTTCTTTTGCCTTTCTCAAAAAGATCCTCAAGAGCAGCAACCTCATCTTTCTCAGTAGCGACAATAAGCTTTCCTATCCGCTTATGGGGGATATTGAATCTTTCACAGAGCTCATATATTTTCTTCGCGCCCTCAACGCATAAACGCGCTTTCAAAGAGCCCATAGGATAATAGATCCCGGAATGAATGACTTCACTGTTACGACTGCTTGTTTCCTGGCCAAAAGTACTATTTCTTTCCAGTACTACAATCCGCTCATAGCTCTCTGAAAGCTTTGCGGCGATAGCTAAACCTATGACACCAGCACCAATAATAGTGATATTTAATTTTTCCATGATTACGCAAACCTTTAATTATGTGTTTATTTTGTTTCGTTAATTGTGTGATTGTTTCCGTTGCCGTTACCGTTGACGACAATCTTTTCCCATTCCTCTTTCATCTGGTTATACTCTTCCTCTTTCTTTTTTAAGAAAAGCTCCATCAGGTTCATCTTATGCTCAAGGCCTTCCTTGGTAAGATAATAGTGAATTTTGCTGATTTTTCCGGATTTGGTGCTGAAATTCTTGGCTTTGATCAAGCCTTTTTCGAAAAGTGCTTTGAGGAGGTAGTTGGTCTTGCCGAGTGAGATTCCCAGCTTATCAGAGAGCTCGCGCTGGGTCAAATCCGGATCAGATTCGATGTGCCTGATTAGGTTTAAAGTCTCTTCTTTGGGGGGTTGTTCAAACATTGAACAAATATAACATACAAACAGCAAATGTCAAGGTGATTTTGCTGTTTTCAAGGCTGCTTTTACGCTTGCAACAGACACGTAAGTCAATATAAATAAAGCGAATAAAGAAAAAACGGGTGGAGCATAATTATCACACCCGTTCAACTACTGAACAACTATTATTCCGCCCTAGAAGTACTTTAAAGATCTACTTTGACGCCCTTCCTTGGCTAATAATCTGCTTAAACAAAGCATTACTTAATATCCCCTCTGCCACGCGCTCATGCCCTAGCGCTGTCCAGTGACCATCAAAATCATAATACAATGCTTCTTGGCTATGTTTTAATAAATATGGCCATAGATTTAGGAAATTTACGTCATTTGTCCGAGCATACGATTCAATCATCTCAAACGGTACCGACGAATCATAAAGCTCGCCCTCCTTAAGCTGGCAGGCACCCCTTCCTTCTTTCCAAGCATCCTTACTTACCTGATGGCCAAGGGGGAATAAAGCAAGCATAAATTCACTTCCGCTAGCTTCTGAAACTTCTTTTATTTTTTTAATCCACTTACTTGAATTATTCCAATAGTATTGAGTGACTTTATTATCGACATTATCCCTAAAGATAAAATACGGGTCTAATTCAGCGCTTTGGATCGTCGGCTTATCTGCGATCAGTTTTTTTACAGATTTACCCTGAAGAATGCAGCCAATATAATTCTTTATCCCGACTAATCGTATTTTCTGGAACGACTTGCTTAGTTTGTTATAAATATGAGAGAAAAAATGGAAATTACTCCTGAGCTGCAGCAAATAATCAGGATGATTGTTAATGTAAAAAGGATTGCAGGCCACTATCTCATTGTTTTTATCTTTTATCCCATTTTTCTCATATTTAAAATCTTCCGTTAAATCTAAAAAGTTATAAAAAAGAATCACCAGGTTAGGAGAGTAACTCACCATTTTCTTATTAAGTAACAGATATTCAAGAATAGGCGAATAACTGACAACCCCGCAGTTAATTACTTCGTATTTCTTAGTAGCTGAGGGGTTGTTTAACTTCTGCTCAAGTAAATAGCAAAAATTTTCCTGGTCATTTACGGCAGTGCCAAAAACAAAAGAATCTCCGAGAACAAGAATGCGGTAGGTCCCTTGCGGTTTATTTATAGAGTATTCTTTTCCTCTTAATCCCTGACAATTAATTGAAAACGAAGTTGGAAATCCTGCAAACATCTCTGTTACTTTGATATTTGGGGGATATGAATGGTGGAAGATTGGATCAGGCCTGCCCATATAAATATCCATGGTAAAAGCAGGAACTTTTGGCCTCACTAATCGGAAAATAACTTCTCCGACGACAAAAACACAGAGAATAACCGATATAAACACCATAATCAACCTAAATAATACTATCTTCTTTTTACTAAGTGGCGGATGTGCCATATGACGCCTTTTACTACAAATAAAAGGGTACACTCTCCGTATTTCGAAAAGTGTACCCCATTAGAGTAAATACTATGCTCAAAGCCCCTTCTTTACCATCAGCTCAGCCAGATCAACTACGCGGTTAGAATACCCCCACTCGTTATCATACCAGGACAGGATTTTTACGAAGTCCTCCTGAATAACCTTGGTGTTGGGGCCATCCACGATTGAGCTCAGAAGGCAATGGTTGAAATCAACGGATACAACCGGATCTTCCGTGTACCCTAAAATGCCTTTCAACTTGCCTTCAGAAGCCTCTTTCATTGCAGCATTGATCTCTTCAACCGAAGTCTTTTTGCCTAATAAGCAGGTGAGATCTACTACTGAAACGTTAGGCGTGGGAACACGGATTGCGAAACCGTCGAGCTTTCCCTTTAACTCAGGAATAACCAGGGAAATCGCCTTTGCGGCACCTGTTGAAGTCGGAATCATGGAAATCGCAGCTGCACGGGCGCGGCGCATATCTGAATGCGCCATATCCTGCACGCGCTGGTCATTAGTGTAAGAGTGGATCGTAGTCATCAGCCCCTTGGTGATTCCATACTTATCCTGGAGCACCTTAGCAACGGGCGCAAGACAATTGGTGGTACATGATGCATTAGAAACCACGTTGTGAATCTTAGGGTCATACTTATCATCGTTAACACCCATGACGATAGTGATATCTTCACCTTCTGCCGGAGCGCTAATGATGACTTTCTTGGCACCGCCCTTGGTGATATGATTCTCGGCACCTCTGACTGTTTTTCCTTTTTTGTTCACGCCGTCTTTTTTGATGGTAAAAAGCCCTGTTGACTCGATGACGATTTCAACTCCCAGGTCTTTCCAGGGCAACTCTGCGGGGTCAGACTTGGCTAACACCTTGATAATCTTTCCGTTCACAGAGATCGAATCATCCCCCACTACCTTGATTTCGCCGGGAAAACGGCCATGCACTGAATCATACTTTAACAACATCGCGTTTGACTTTGCGTCCGTCAGGTCGTTTACCGCAACCAGCTCGAGATCAGAATTTCCCTTCTCTAAGATTGCGCGGGCGACAAGGCGGCCGATCCTTCCAAAACCATTGATACCGACTTTCACTGCCATTTTGACTCCTCCTTGTGCAGAAAGCACAACACCGGCCTTTCCTATAAGGCCGGGTGTTTTAGTTAAACAATTTCACCTAACTTTGACTCTTTAACACCCATACAATTTCACGGATTTACGCGTCTCTGAGGTATTTTGCGGCCAATTCAGGCGGGGTAGCAACGAGGTAAAACCCGGAGCCCCATTCAAAACCTGCAGTCCGTGTAAGCTTTGGCATGAACTCAATATGCCAATGATAACCTTCCATTGCCCCATCTCCGTTTACCGGAGCTGAGTGCAAAATATAATTATACGAAACATCCGGGAACAATTTCTTTAATTTTGTCACGATGTCGCGCAAAATCTGGGCCAGCGACGGGATCTCTTCAGGAGGCATGTGCGAGAAATTACCATTATGTTTCTTGGGGATTATCCAGATCTCAAACGGAAAGCGCGAAACAAACGGGCAAAAAGCCAGAAAATGCTTATTTTCCATGACCACGCGCTCTGCTTCCTGAGTCTCCTGCCTGATAACATCGCAGAAAATACAACGCTCGCGGTATTCAAAATAATTTTGCGCGCCCTTGATCTCTTCCGCGGCACTCTTAGGAATCATAGGAAGCGCGATGAGCTGTGTGTGCGGATGCTCTAGTGACGCACCTGCTGCCGCGCCAAAATTCTTAAAAACCATGATATATTTAAAACGCTTATCTTTTGCCAAATCCAATGCCCGACGGCAATACATATTCAGAAAATTCTCAACCTCATGATTAAGTAAATCACAAATATCCTTCTGATGATACGGAGTCTCGATCAAAACCTCATGTGCTCCCACGCCATTAGACATATCATACATCCCAAGGCCGCGGCGTTCGATATCTCCCTCCACCTGAAGCGCAGGGAACTTATTAGCCACGACTCTCACCTGCCAGCCTGAACTATTGGGCTGAGTATGCGAATCGCGGATGGCTTCGATTTCCGGCGGAGTCATAGACTCATTGCCGTAACAAAACGGACAAGTCCCGCCCATATAGACCTGACGCTCATAATCATACTGGTCAGGCTTATGCGGATGGTCAGTGTCGACGATAACCCAACGTCCGCCTATAGGATCCCTTCTTAATTCCGACATTTAAACCTTTACCTCTCTTAGGAACTTCGCCGCATCTTCCGGAGCAAGCGGGCAGATGTAAAACCCGGTACCCCACTCAAATCCAGCCACTCGGGTAAGACGAGGCATTATCTCAATGTGCCAGTGAAAATCATTGTCCACACTCTTCCAGTAGTTCCCTTTAGTCTGACGCCTGAAAGGAGCGGTGTGAATCACGTAATTATACGGAGGATCGTTTAGACCGATTTTTAGCTTAGATAATACCACTTTCATGATACTGCTTAAGCCCATACGGCTAGCCATGTCAATACTGGTAAAATCCGGGGAATGCTTTTTGGGAAGAATCCAGACTTCAAAGGGAAAACGCGAAGCGAAAGGTGCCACCGCGATATACCCGTCGATATCGGCAATAAGCCGATCCTTGGAAGACAGCTCCTGTTTGATCATATCGCAAAACGCGCAGCGCTCATGAAAATCATAGTAGGCGCGGGCACCTGATAACTCCTCTTTCACGCGCTTTGGATTTACGGGTGTGGCGATAAGCTGGGAACGGGAATGCTTGACTTTGCCTGCCCCGGATTCCACGCCGTGATTCTTAAAAACCAGGACATATTTAAAACGGCTATCTTTTTCAAGATCGCCGATCCTGTCAATATAACAGCTGATGACCTTTAATATCTGGGCCTCGCTTAAATCCGACATATTGTCGATATGCTGATTGGTCTCGACGACGATTTCATGGGCACCGATGCCATTCATCAGGTCATAAATGCCCTTGCCGCGGCGGTCAAGCTCGCCTTCTATGCGTAGGAATGGAGCAATGCTGGGCACAACCCTTAATTCCCAGCCGGGAGTGTTGCGGGGAGTGAATTTCGGCCTTAAAGAGTAGATTTCGGGGGGAGTTTTAGACTCATTGCCTTCGCAAAACGGGCATGGCTCGCCGCCGAGGGGCTCTTTTTCCGGTCCGGTAAACTGGTCCGGCTTTCTGGCGCGCTCAGTGGCGATAATAACCCATCTTCCGATAATAGGATCTTTGCGTAATTCAGGCATTTTCGTCCTTTTGTATAGATTTTTAGTTTATCACAGGCAGGGAGGATTGCAAATGTTTTTTTGAAGGAAAATAAAGGGGACGGTTCTAATTTAACGAGAAATAAATAGAGCGTCCCCTTATACGCTTTTCCAGACAATCTATCTTTTTACCCTGAATCCATCAACCACCCGCTTCGCCTCATCAGGAGTAATCCTCAGCTGACGAATCGCTTCAAATATATCGTGAATATTTTTATCATGCTTTTCGACCTTATGCTCAAGCTGATTTAACTTAGCAGCAAGCTCCTTATGGGTAGACAAAATCTGACGTAGCCTTACGAACGCGCGCATAACAGCAATATTAACCTGAATAGCGTTTTCACTATTAAGAACGGATGACAACATTGCTGTTCCTTGCTCCGTAAAAGCGTAAGGCAAGGTAGAAGAATGTTTCAAAGGACTGAACCGGTCGCAAATTGCGACCAGTTCGATTTTCTCAGCCGGCGTAAGCTGAAACATAAAATCTTCCGGAAATCTCCTAATATTCCTTTTCACCTGCTCATTCAACCTTTTCGTCGGAACACGATAAAGCTCGGCTAAATCTCGATCGAGCATCACCTTCCTTCCCCTTAACACAAAGATGCGTGTAGCTACTGCTTCTGCTGGGACTAAATTTGACATGGCTTCCTCCTTTTACTTTAATAGACGTAAAAGATGGCGAAATCTAACGAAAATATATGTAAAATAAAGGGGACGGTTCTAATTTATGGTGAAATAAACAGAACCGTCCCCTTTACTTATTATTTTGCAGACCTCTATTTTATTTCACAAAATTCCCCTTCTTACTACTAACCGCCTTAGTAAAGATACATATAATTCGATAGACAACATACAATAAAACAAAGAAAATCAATATTAAATACAAAGGAATACCTAGCAATTCTACACCACCCATTAAAAGTGGATCATTATAAAAACATCTTGCTAATAGAAAAGCAAATAGAAAAAAAATCATTATAATTAACACCTCTCTAATTATACCTCTTCTCATATTTAATCCCTTATATAATCCTGTAAATATAAAACCTGATCATATTGTCTAATTAATGTGCATAATGATCAATACCTATAGGCGTAGTTCCTAAGTTTTCTGGCGCATTCCCACCTGCCCCATAAATAACGGTATTTACCGCAAAATTACTATTGCAATTATAAAAACTATATGGCGTCCCTACCCACGCAGCTTTAAAAAGATTAACAGAGTTATTATAGCCAGCCTGGCTTACCGAAACATTAGACTCTAGAGTAAGCTGAGGGTATTTACTAATATAAACTGATGTTCTCCCAAAAGAACCTTCGCCATTTAACTCAATAAGTTTTGAGTGAGCATCTGGTCCCATCTCAAAGTGATCAACCTCGCCCCTAATATATCTATGTCTAAATAAGCCAGGCTTATCAGGCGGACCTAAAGGCCGAGACCCAACTATCGCCGTAGTTTTATCAGCCCTATTTACGCTTAACGCATGAAGTCTCTTTATACCTGACTGATACGCTTGCTCCCTGCTCATTCCGTGTGCAAAATTCTGCATACCGCTTAAATAACTACCTTCAATTAATCCTCCTACCGCTGCCCCTATGCCAAAGCCTATACCACCAGCTTTCATCGCGTCACCAAAACTTTCACCAGAACCTAATGCTCCACCAAAGCTACCCCCAAAACCTCCTATGCCCATCTCAGTAGCGCCTACAAGAAAACCACCCCCAAAGCTAAAAGCCTTCTTCCCCAGAAAACCAGCAACCTTATCCCCTAAAGCACCACCAGCCCAACCTCCCAAAATACCACCTGCTAACCCACCAGCAAATCCACCCCAATTCCCTGTCTTAACCGCTGACCCCAAGGAACTAAAGAAATTAAATATTTGGAAACCTACCATCATATTACCGCCACTAAGCACAGTACCAACTATTCCCGCAACAACACCAACAATTGCTCCCCAGAACTTGCTAAACCAACTATGCCCCGATGGATCCACATAATTTATCGGATTATTCCGACAATAACTGTATCGATTAAGACTTTGCGGATCATAAGGCGCCTGGACGATAGTATCTGCAGTAACAAACCGTCCGAGTTGGGCGTCGTAGTAACGGGCGCCATAGAAGTACAGCCCGCAGGAATCGAGCTCTTTGCCGGTAAACTTATACTTAGGATCATGAGTACCAGACTGGCGATAAACCGAACCATATGGAGTAAACTCGGTAAAACCAACCTGCTTGCCGGTGGCATCCGTAACTACATTACTTGAGCCAAGATGGTCGGAGTGATAATAAAACTTATTACCCGTGGACTCGACTGCACAAATACGGTTTGAGCCGCTAAAAATGTACTTGGTGGTCTTGCCGGAAGAATCTATCTCAAAGAGCGAACCAATATAAACGTTAGAACCTGAAGAGGTACTCTTCTTTACCCTCCCGCCATCCCCATCATAAACAAACGTAGTATTGGTAGATACACAGGAATTGCTGACCGCCCAGGTGACGCTACTTGCGCAATACAGATAATACGCAACTCCAGGCTTAAGCGTAGTAAAATCTTTTTTCGACGAAGAGTATTCCTGATAAGCTCCGGAAGTTTTATTATAGTACAGAACCTTAGAATAGTTAACGCCTAATTTAAGCGGTAAAAGCGCGCTCTCAACAGGCGTCTCATCTTTTTTGGGTGAGAAAATTAAGTTACACCCCGGACTTAAAGAAACCTTCTGGCTGATAGGCAAACTTCCGCTGACCGTCAAGCTCACTGAATCAGAGCTTATAATATAAATCTGATACCCTTTCCCAAAGTCAAAAGTGTTAAACTGGTCAAACTTGGAATTACCCACATAATTTTCATACTTCTTAGTTAACGGATTATACCGGGAAACCTGGTCATACTTTCCACTGATCCCGGACAAAACCGAAGCAATCTTGTTATCAACTAAACTTACCGGAAATGAAATAAAATTCCAGCCAGGATTTAGGCTTAAGGTAATAGCAGCGCTCTGTGCAACGGGAGTTGCGGAGACATTCTCTGACTTAGTTAACCGGTTTTCCGCATCATAAGTCAGCTGCACCGTACCCTTTTTAGTCATATTCCCGTTTGTGTCATACTCAATGCTAGTGCTACCATATCCAGTAACCGCGTGAGGAAGCAAACCATTCTTGCCGTAAGTCAAACTCACTCCCTCTTTACTCGTCATGTTCCCGATAGAATCATAGTTATAGGTAAATGTGCCATAATTTCCCGCAGCAGTCACCAACCGATCCAGATCATCATAATTAAAAGACTGACTTGCGGTATTTACGTAATCGCTAAGATTCTTGATATTTCCCACGTTGTCAAACTGATAACTTAAATCCTGGATTTTTCCTAAAGGAGACACTGAATTAATATTGGAAAGCCTTAAGGTATTTGGATCATACGCATAATTGGTCTCAACGCCATTACTATACTTGATTTTTGCAATCTGTCCCGTGACAGAATAATCAATATCGGTAATATAATTTGCTACACTTGATACGCCTTGCGGATTATACGTGTAGCTGACTATCTCTGCGTCAGGATATTTGAGGGTCAGCAACCTTCCCAACGCGTCATAAGTACGCTCAACTGAATAAGCGCCATAGCCGTTAACGGTCTTCACTGACTTGGTCTCCCTGCCCAGATTATCATAATAAAATTCCGTCGAGCCTGACTGATCAGTGATCTTCGATAGCCGCCCCACACAATAATTCTTCGCAACATCATCATAAACATAACTTGCCAACACCTGGCCATTAGACTGCTTACAAATCAACCGGGTAAGCGAATCATAACTAAAAGTCAAAACCTGGCCCTTGGCATCAGTCTGCTTAATAAGATTACCCATATTATCGTATTCATAATACCAAACCCCCATATCCGGATCATTCATCTTGATCTTACGGTTCAAAGAGTCATACCAGATCTGGCTGACATTGCCCTGATTATCAGTAAGCTTGATTAAATTCCCCGCGGTATCATACTCGTAAATCGTAGTATAAGTTTGCGTACTATTGTGCTCCTCTATCTTTGTAATCCTGCCATAAGCATCATAATACTCGGTTTTATAGTGATTGTTTTCATCGGTCGCAGTTTTCTTACCCAGTCCGTAACTTACCTTTGAAGAAGTCGAATCAGGATTCGTTGCCTGGACTAACCTACCCATAGCGTCATAACTATAGCTTGAATGCACAGTCTGAAAACTTGGGGTGACATAATTCTCCGAAGAATTAACATAATATGAAAGATATTTTTCTTTGACCTGACCTTTAATATTATAAAGAACACTGCCTGATACAATTTGCTGGCTATCGTTTTCTGCCATGGATTTACTTTCAATCAAACGCCCCAGGCCGTCATAAAACGAATAAGCCGTATAATATTTAGGTGATGCGGAATAGTCTACTTTAACTTTCTGCGCAGTCTTTACCGGAAACACGCTTAGATTATACTCATAAAAAGAAGCGGGAGAGTTCTCGGAATCATTCGGCCCGACAACCTTAACCAACCTACCCATGGCGTCATAATAATTAGTCGAAATTAGCTTATTGGGGTCAATGGTACTTAAGGCCTGACCAGTGGCATAATTATAACTGGTAGTTATAGCCTGGCCCAAAACATTAGAGCTCTTGACCGGATAGCTTTGCATCAAAGAATCGTATTCGGTGGTCATTGAGCGGCCCAGAGCATCTGTAGCGCGGATAAGATTGCCATAAGAATCGTAGATGTAACTGCCGGAAATCCTACTCTCGATAAGCGTTAAAGGATTATAAAACCATACCTCCTCTTTTGTAAGCAAACCCTTGGAGGGAGATGTTTCAATTGAAACAGCATTATCGTAATAAAACCACTTTTTTGAAATAACATTGCCGGATTTATCTTTTGCATAAGCGTATTTTGGCGCCGACATAATCCAAGCCGGAATATTATAAACATACTCCGTAAGCGACTCCTGCTCATCACCGATTACGCTGATATCGCCGTATGAATAAACCCTTACGGGATTTCCGTAAGAATCATAATTATAAGTTACCCTGGTTTGCTTAAAATTGGCATTATTGTCGGGGTCAAAAATAAAGCTATCTGTCTGCGATTGATAAACAAAGTTTACGCCCGGATAAATCTGAGATGACGCCCAAGTATTCTCTGTTTTTGCATACAGCTTAGCCGCAGCATCACGGATCTCCTGCTTATACATGCGGCCCTTAAGAATGCCATCCTGCTTAAAATAGTTCTCGATATAATTTCCTTCCACATCCGTAACTTTGACATAGCCAAAGCCGCGAAAATCCCGCTCAGCCGCATCGAAACATCCGTCTTTATAAGAATAGTTTGTGAAATACGCATTGCCCATTCCGTCACTTAACGCCACTTTTGAAACTACCTGTATAGCAAATGGGAGTTTTCCTGTAGTATTAGGATAGTAATTATTGTAGGCGGTAGACGGGGTATATTCGATTTGCGTTGAGCCGCCTATACCATTTGAAATATTGGTCAAAAGATCAGCTGGCCCTGCCAGATTCAGATACGCTTTCTTGTAACCGTCTTTGGCGATACAAATATCAACCACTCCGTCGCCGTCTAAATCAGCCAGATACCTGCCTTGATCATAGCCTGAAGAATCCACAAAATCTCCGTCCGGAAGATTAAAAGAATCGTCCCTAACCCATCCTGTTCCCGTATTTATATAAACCGCATGATATCCGGCACAAGCAATTACCAAGTCACTCAGGCCATCGCCGTTTATATCAACGATCATCCGACCTTGATCGCGTCCGGATGTGACAAATTCTCCGTCCGGCAGATTAAAAGCATCGTTCCTGGTCCAACCTGAGCCATTATTTAGATATGTGGCCTTGTAACCATCCGAAGCAATCAGAAAATCAGCTAAACCGTCGCCGTTAATATCAACCAGACGCCTTCCCCCGTCAGCCGGAACATCCACCCTTCCCACATAAGCCTGATTAGTGTAACCAAAAAAGCGAACATAATAACCATCGGGCGGATTCCAACGCGAATCCTGCTGCCAGCCGCTTCCGGTATTAATATAGGTATTTATCGTTGTGGGTATCACATCCAGGGGCCGGCTACTCCACTGCATCCTTTCGATAGCAATCGACAGGTCATTCAAACCATCACCGTTTAAATCCGCAAAACGCCTACCCCCGTCTATCTTATTGCCATAAATAAAATATCCGTCCGGAAGATTCCAACGCGTATCTTGCGCCCAGCGGGGGTTCTGCGGGTCCGGATATTGAAAAACATATACATTCTTATACTGACCGGTTGAACCTGTATAAGGATCCCAGATTGATGCCGCAAGTAACTCAGGAATGCCATCGCCTGTCAAATCCACCAACCTTCTGCCATCATCCCAGCCCTGATAAATAAAATAACCCAATGGCACCGGCCACCAATTTGCTGAAGCGCTAAATCCGTCTTTAGAATTTAGATGTGTCGCCCGCAGCCATTGCCTGGTCGATGACTCAGCAGGATCATAGCGTGAAATCACAAAATCAAACATCCCGTCGCCGTTTAAATCATAGACTCTCCTACCCTGATCTTGAGCCCCTTTTACAAAATCTCCGTCCGGGACATGCCATTTAGCCTGATCAGCTGACCAACTTCCCTTATTTAAGCGATACGTAAAAGTAATCGGGTTAGACGCGGTAACGCCGTCTGAGCCATATTCAGTCACTTTTGACAGAAGGCTACGCTGCGAAGAAGCGCTCGCCGTATATTCAAAAGCATATCTACGCACCAAGCTGTTATCATATAGAACCTCTATTGTTTTCAAGCGCTTGGTCGTCTTTACTTGATCACCGATTAAATAGTTTAGGGAAATATCCTCCCGGCTTTCATAATTAAACATTGCCTTATACTTTGCCGCCAAACCCATTTGCTCATTGGCAGTGTAATTGATCGCGGCTGGATACAAGCAATTATCTTCCTTAATATAGGTAATGCTTAAAGAATTGCCTTTCAGATCGACTATTTTATCCAGTGCCCAGGAGAATGTGCCTTTAGAAATAGTCAGGCGGGAATTATCCGATGAACCAAAGAAAAGTTTTACCCCTGACTTATCTGTTACTTGCCAAGAATTATTACTGTAGGTATATTTTACGAATGAACTCTCAATTTTTGCGCGGTATTCGTTATTTCCGATGCTGACTAAATCCTCTCCGCTGGCGGTAAAAATATCCGCGGAATCATATTTTGGCACACCACGCTTGGTCGAACGTGCAATCGAGCCCAGATCTAAAGACCACCCCACCCCGACAATACCATTGCCACTATTATTGTTGTAGGTAATACTTAAGGGTGGTGCGATATCTCTTTTGCCTTTAGGCGTAAATATGGGAATTGTAGCCTGGGCCTTGCCGGTAAAAGGATCCGGAGAAACCGATTCCAGGATCCGGTTAAACTTATCGCTTGGGGTGTGAGTGTCTTTCTGAAAGAAGCTGCTGACAGTCGAAGACGGAAGCTCGCCTGCGGAAGCATACGAAGAATCTGGGCGCTGAACCTTGCCGTGCCCGCGAATATCGGGGATTTTGCCAAGTGCTTCGTAATTGACCTTGGATTGGGGGCTCCTGGAAATACCCTTAGCAAAAGCAACATCCCGGAAACACACGGTGAATAAATGTATGAATACTAAAATTAAGGAAAGGACTTTGAAGAATATCTTCATAGCTATTTTGGCGCTGCTACAGGTTCACGGAAAATGCAGTAATCGCCTTTCTTAGTCCATCCAGCAGAAAGGCCGTAGTCATCCCTAACATATAGGTAAGTATTTTTGACCCCACTGAAAGGGGTTTTAAAAGTAATACACCACTTTATGGTAAGAGTGTTTCCCGAGCCAGCGTAAGTCGTAAAAAGACAGCTGAGCTTTACGTATGAATTCTCAACGGTATAGCCGCTTTTAGGAGCATATCCGCCCAGCCATTTAGTATTCGCGTCATCGCGCAGATACAATTTGTTGGTATTCTGGTCATAGTAGGCGTAAAAACACCTGGCTCCTCCGATAGAACTATCGATGAGGAAATAAGCATACTGAATATTTTTCCAACCGTTGGGGTCAGAATACGTTGTAGTGAAAGTTATGGCTTGATTTGAAGTAGAATAACCGATAGCAGGAGAAACAGTGCCCAAGGAAGGAGCTGAATTTGCAGCTAAGGCGCTACTGGTGAAAAGGAAGATTAGCAAAAATAAGGCAAGACGCCTCATGATTACACCACCTTTTTATTACACAACTAGAGGATTATACTGCGGTTTTCAAGCAGATTCAACAAGAAAAATAGAACCGTCCCCTTTATTTGCTAATCAGGATTTGTTTTGGGAGTGAATTTCTTTACAGCCTTTGGGGTAAATTCTTCGGCCGCGGAAGAGTCGCCGAAGTTCTCAGAAGTATCGCCAATATTTTCCTGCGGCTTATCGAAACTTCCCATTGAATCCCCCATTCTTGCGGAAGGAATATCGAAATTACCGCTTGAGAAACCCATATTCCCAGAAGAAGAGCTAAAGTCAGTGCTTGATTCGCCAAATTTCCCCGAAGGTTTTCGTTTAGCCGTGGGTGCTTCTAAATTATCCGAAGGACTATCAAAGTTACCGCTGGAATTTCCGGTGTCTTCAGAAGGATAATCGAAATTACCTTCTGATTCCTCCGGCTTGCTAGAAACTACCGTGGCATTTTCATATTGACCTACGCAAGTAGATAAAGCCATAAGTATAAAAACTACCACTAAAGCTATTTTTTTCATAACTTCCCCCTATTCAAATTTATTCCCCACCTTAAGCCGGTGCCCGGCGATAAACTCAGCGGCCTTCATGATGCGCTTTCCCCCGGGCTGCATCTCCTTAATGATCAGCTCACCCTTTCCGGTTGCCACAATTATACCATCCTTGGAGACTTCTACTATCTCACCTGGCTTTCCCGTGCCCTGATACCCGGATAAAGTGATATCCTCTGCCCCATAGATTTTAAGAAATGTGCCTCTAATATAAGTGAACGCGCCAGGCCAGCCAAGGCAGCCGCGGATCAAACAGTGGATCTCCTGAGCAGATTTTTCCCAGTTGATGTGCCCCACCTGCTTTTCAATCTTTGGGGCAGAGGTGACCTTGGCTTCATCCTGAGGAGTTAAAGTAAACTTTTTATGCTCGATAGCGTCAATGGCTCTGATCAAAAGGCTTGCCGCAAGCATAGAAAGTTTTCCTTCCATACTTACCACAGTATCGGATTCCCGTATATCCATAGCTTCCTGCAGGATAATCGCTCCGGCATCCATTAACTCATTTACCTGCATGATAGTGATGCCGGTCTTTTTCTTTCCCCTTATTATCGCCCAATTAATGGGAGCCGCTCCCCGGAATTCAGGCAAAAGCGAAGCATGGGCATTGATTGGCATTATCGACGGAATACTCAAGATCTCTGGGGAAAGAATATGGCCGTAAGCGACAATGACGAATATGTCCGGCTTAAGCTCTTTTAAGAGCTTAGCCGCTTCGGCAGTATTGATCTTTGCCGGCTGATAAACTTGAAGCCCGACCTCTGAAGCCAGCATCTTGACAGGCGTACCTTCAACATGCAGGCCCCTGCCCTTTTTTCTGTCCGGTTGAGTGACCACGCCGGTAATCTTATGCTTGCTGATCAATAACGCCTGCAGGCAGGGCACCGCGAATTGTGAACTTCCAAAGAATACGATATTCATGATTTAGATTGGGTCAACATCTACGGTAATTATTATACCTGAATGTTTGAAATTCTTTAAGCGTAATTTAAGAAACTTTGTGGCCTTGACCGGATCATCAGCGCTCAAGAGGATCTGCCAGCAGTAATTACCCCGCAATTTAGCCGGCTGAGCAGGCGTGACTGAAACCACTTTTATACCCTTAGATTGCTTACCGGCGCTTAATTTATCAAACAAAGCTTTTGCCGATTCCGTGGCTTTCCCTTCTTTGCGCGAACGCACTTTCACCAAAATAAAATGCTTAAAAGGCGGGAACTTTAGCTCATTTCTCTGCTTTAATTCCTCATCATAAAACGAAGTAATGTCTTTTTTATACAATGCCTGAAAACAGCTGTAAAGCGGAGAAGTAGTCTGAATGACAAATTTCTTATTGGTTATACTTAAAAGCCCGGCCATGATGGCAAAGGTCTTTTCCGTCGAGCGCAGGTCAATGCGGTTTAAGGAATTATCTATCGCCAGGATCCCGGTCAGGTCAAAACGCAACCCCTCCTGTTTAAACACCGCACTAGTCGCCACAAAGATATCCGCTTCATTTAAATCTACTTTACTGTGGCTTTCGATATCTTTGATGCGCGCCTGAGGAAACAGCCGCGATAGCTCGCTTTCAATCTTCTCCGTCCCGGTACCGAAAAACTTAATATATCCGGCATTACATTCCGGGCACATCTTGGGCAGTTCCATTTTGAAGCTGCAATAATGACAAATAAGCTGGTTTTCCTTAAAGTGATACACCAGGTGGACGTTGCAGCGCGGACAGCGCATCACCTTGCCACACTTGTGACAGGCGGAATAAGTAGCAAAACCCTTGCGGTTTAAAAAAAATAGGACCTTTTCTTTCGCGTTAAGGCTGGAAAACACCGTATCCATAAGGTATTTAGAGAAAAACGGCTTCTTGCCTTTAGAGAAGCTTCCCTCAAACTTCATATCAATGACTTTGATTTCAGGAAACTCTCTTGCGCGTGGGATCTGCTTAAGGATAAGCTTCCCGGACTCAGCTAAATTAATACTCTCAAGTGTCGGAGAAACACTCCCTAAAATCAAATCAGCATTCTCCAACTCACAACGGATTAACGCGATCTTACGGACATGATAATGCGGCACCTGATCCTGCTTATAGACAGAATTTTCTTCCTCCTCGATTATGATCAAGCCTAAGTCTTTAAGCGGAGTAAAAATAGCGGAGCGGGTCCCGATAACAATGCTCACCTCTCCGGCCCTAGCCTTTTGCCACTGCGCGAGCTCATCAGGAGATTTTCGATAAATCAAGCCTATAGGAGCATTGATCTTCTCGGCTATCCTGTCCTTGACCCGCGACACAGAATCAACATCAGGCAAAATAATGATCACTGACTTCTTAAGCGCCAAAACTTCCTTGATCCGCTCAATATACACATCCCAGCGAAGCTGTCCGTCAAGATCATGGATCAAAAGCGCTTTAGTCTCAGGCAATCTTTTTCCCCCGCCTTAAGGCCTCAGGCAATGCCGTCTCTATTGCCTCCCCCCAGGAACAACAGTAATACTCAGAAAGCCTGCGGGAAAGCTTAAGCATATTAGCATCCAAAACAGGGCATTCATCGATCAACTCAATGATTCGTTTTAGTTTTTGGATCTTTGATTTCTTGGCGAGCTCTACTACGTAGGCGAGTGTCTTTTTGGGGCCAAACTGCACCCAGACTCTTGAGCCGGGCAAGATCTTCTTCTCGATTTCCCGGGGAACGATATAATCAAAAGGGCCATCGACTTTAAGCCCTACCACAACTCTGGCAAACAGCATCACAGATCTCCTCGGCTGAATTCGGCTTTCTTACTTTGCGGATGCGCTCTTTGACGGCCAGCAATTCATCGGGATTATCGCGGTACTCGATGACTTTCTTTCTTATATCATCAATATCATTGATCTCTTTGCCCACACCGGCGCTTTTCATGGCCTCGACATTCCAATGTTCCTGCCCGGGTATAGCTGAAATAAATATGGGAGCCAGCCCCATCACCAGTATTTCAGAAGTGCTTAAGCCCCCGGGCTTAGTGACGATCACGTCCGATACCGCCATCAGATCATCGGCGTTACTGACGAATCCGAATATTTTCGCTCGCGGCAGATTCGCTTTTGTAAGCTTTTCACGCAACTTCGCATTACTTGCCGTGACTACCAAGACCTGCGCCTCTTTACACAACGCCTTTACAATCTCTTCTATCGGCCCGATACCGAATGAGCCGGTCATCACCAGAACAGTAAAAGCATCCTTATCAATGCCAAGGTCGCGGCACAAAGTGTCACGGTCATGTATCTTTAAGAACTTAGGGTCAACCGGAATACCGCAGACTCTGATCCTCTTATCTTCGACACCCAGCTTGATCAGCTGCTTCCTGGTGAATTCCGAAGCTCCGATATAAAGATCCGTGCCTTGCGAAACCCAAAACGGGTGCACCCCGAAATCAGTGACCACAGTGACCAGCTTGGCCTTGATCTTACCTTGCCTGTTCAGATGAGCCGCTATCTCGGGTGGCGCAAAATGCGTAGAGATGATCACATCGGGATCCTCTTCGACTAGATAGCGGGAAAATGGATGAGTATTTAAATAATGCGATGCTGTAGAGAGCTTTCTGACTATCACTTTTAAAAGCCCTTTCTCGGAGATGGAAAACAGCCAGCCCCAGAGAAAAAACGCATGCCTGACCATAAAAGTGTAAAACGAAATGTAGCTATATTTAAATAGGCCGTCGGCTTTATCAAGCAAATCGACCAGCTTGACATCTATCGACGGATATTTTTCATTAAAACAATTAAACAACGCTTGCGCTGCCTTAAAGTGCCCAGCGCCTGCTGAAGCATAGGCTATGATTATTTTCATTTTCTTTTGGTGATAAATTGCGCGGCTTCCAGAAGGTCTTTAAAAACAAAATCCGGCCGGCGCTCCCAGTTTTTCTTATTACACAGCTTTTGTTTCCCTGAAAGGACCAGTATTGACTTGCATCCTGCGTCCTGAGCGGTCATCACATCGCGAATAGCGTCACCGATAAAAAATGATTTCCTTAGATCTATCGCGGCATACTTTTCTTTTACCCGCTTGATCAGGCCTGCCCGGGGCTTTCTGCAGGCGCAATTCTCATCCGAGCGATGAGTGCAATAGTTCACTTCCAAAATATCGCCTCCCGCATTACGCACCTCCATAAGCATGCGAGCAGTAATAAGGCCAAGGGTCCTGCGGGAATATAGCTTTTTGCCCACTCCCGCCTGATTGGAGATAACAAATAAAGCAAAACCCCTGCGGGTAAGTAAGGCAATAGCCTTCTTTGCGTTGGGAAGAAATCGAAAATCTTTTAAAGAAGTGACATACCGGGAGTCTCCGGGATATTTATTGATCACACCATCGCGGTCAAGGAATACGGCTTTCATTTTTCTCCTTTGCGCAGAAAGCGCAACACCGGCCATTCCATTAAGGCCGGGTGTGCTTATTTAAGATTATTTCCCGGTATTTAAGGTAACTGACCCATTGATAAAGACCGGCGTTAAACGCGATGACAAAACCGATGAAACCGTCTTTATATCCATGCCTACCGAAATAGGCGCGCATAAATCGATCGTAAGTGCGCCAGAGAAACCTACCCTTGGTCATGGGCTTACCGGCATTATACCACTTCTGGGCTTCCCAGGTGGTCTGCCGGTTGAGTTTGGCAAGAAAATCCTCGATACTGCGATAAGAATAATGTATTAGATCCGACTTTAAGTGGCCGCAGGGATCGTCCATAAAAGCGCGCGGATGCACT
Organism: uncultured Planctomycetales bacterium; assembly: GCA_964354795.1. Classification (GTDB taxonomy): domain Bacteria; phylum Omnitrophota; class Gorgyraeia; order Gygaellales; family Profunditerraquicolaceae; genus JAPLLR01. The sequence continues at coordinate 100,207 of CAYHBB010000037.1, forward strand.
GCAACCTCTTCATAGCGGAATTTATCTTTGCGAAAAAACTTTAACTGAGGGCTAGGATACCAACCGCCGTGTTTCACCCAGTAATCACCGATATAATTCCTGCGCGGGATAGTAAAACCGTTCTCTTTTGGGTCAGTCTTTAAAACCCTGCTGATTTCCTCTCTTAACTCCGGGGTCATGATCTCATCAGCATCCAAAGAAAACACCCAGGCGTTGCGCGCCTGCGCATAGGCCCAGTTCCTGTGCCTTCCCTCTACATCCATCTTGCGCACAAAAATCCGGTCAGTGTAATCCTTGACGATTTTAACCGTGTCATCCGTGCTTTCGTCGTCGATGACTATGATCTCATCTGCCCAACCTTTAACAGAATCAAGGCACTTAGTGATCCTACCGGACTCGTTTTTAGCCAGCACTACAACGCTTAATGCAGCTTTTTCTGACATTCTCTTTTTACCCTATTTTAAACAACCGCCTCTTTGATCAGCTTCACCACAAACTTTATATCTTTTTCTTTCATATAAGGATACATCGGCAAAGAGATGATCTCCTGCGCCACCTTCTCCGATACGGGAAAATCCCCCTTCTTATACTTTAATTCCGCGTAGGCCTTTTGCAGATGTATCGGTATTGGATAGTGTATGACCACTCCCACCGCGTTAGCCTTTAGATGATTAAACACCTTTTCGCGCATGGTAGAACGTATTGCATACACATGATAAACGTGGGTCAGGGAATCTTTGGCAAAAGGAGTGACAACACCCTCTACTCCCTTAAGAAGCTTATTGTAAATGGCTGCGGCTTTACGGCGTGACTCATTCCAGGAATCAAGTTTCTTGAGTTTGATCCTAAGAATAGCCGCCTGCAATGTATCCAGACGGGAATTATAGCCGATCATAGCATGCTCATATTTCGAGACCCGGCCATAATCACGCAGCATCAGGAATTTCTTATAGGTCGCCTCATCATTAGTAATGATCATGCCGCCGTCACCCAAAGCGCCAAGGTTCTTTGAAGGATAAAAACTGAAACACCCGATATCGCCCATGCTGCCGGTCACATGCCAATTCCCGTCAAACATCTTAATAGTCGCTCCGTGCGCCTGAGCGCAATCCTCAATGACTTTAAGATCATGTTTCTTAGCGATCCTTAAAATCTCCGGCATATTCGCCGGTTGTCCATAAAGATGCACCGGGATTATAGCTTTTGTATTCTTGGTGATAGCGCTCTCGATCTTTTTGGCATCAATATTATAGGTATCCTCCTCGATATCCACGAATACAGGCTTTGCCTTGGTGTAGGAAACCGCTAAAGCAGTCGCGATATAGGTAAATGCCGGAACGATTACTTCATCGCCCGGGCCTATGCCCAGACTCTCACAAGCAAGGAATAATGCCGAGGTGCCGGAACTCACCCCTACGGCATATTTAGCGTGGCAAAATTGCGCGAATTCCTTCTCAAACTCCTGGACATCTTCGCCAAGGATATAATCGTTTCTCTTGATGACCTTGCTCATGGCCAGATGCATCTCTTTCCACATTTTTCTGTGCTGCAGACTTAAGTCTGAAAAGTGTATCATGCCAACAACCCCCTTATTGATTGATAAACATCCTCGATGGAAACCGCGGTTATACAAACTTTATCTCTTTTGCACTCCGATAATCTGAACTTTTTATAACAAGGACGGCACTGGATCTCGTGCGTTACCACAACATGCTTTTTGTCTTCAGGATAGGGCCCGTAGACCTTCTCATCAACTGGGCCAAAGATAGAAACTGTCTTTGTCCCAAGAGCCACAGCCATGTGCAGCGGGCCTCCGTCATTAGAAATCAAAAGCTTTAGCCTGCTGATAACAGCGGCAAGTTCAACAAGTGAAGTCTTACCCACCAGATCCACGGGCTTATTGCGCATAAAGCCGCTGATGGTATCGGCAATGGGCTTTTCCGACTCGTCACCTAAAAGAACGATCTTTGCCTTGAAATTATCCGCAATCTTATCGGCAATACGGGCAAACTTCACCGGCGGCCAGCGCTTAAATTCTGCGTCTTTGCCCCAGCTAGCCCCTGCCCCGGGAGCGACACCAATGACCAAATCACTATCCCCGATCCCGTAAGTAGCCAGCAGCTTGCCGGCTTCCTTAGAATCCTCATCCGGAACAAATAATTCAAGGCCCTGAACCTTGGGTTGGATATCAATAAATTTCAAAAGATCAAGATAATGCTCAACTACATGCTTTCCGCTATAACCTTCTAAATCCAGCTTATCCGTAAGATACCTGCCACGATTCTTGTAATTAAAACCTATGCGCCGCTTTATCCCGATGCGCCGGGAAACATGGCTATAATGATCGTCAAGGGAGAAATCCAAGGCGATATCAAACTTTTCTTTTCTAATCCGGCGGGCAATGCCTATGGAAGCAGCTAGCCCCTTGAACATGGACTGTCGGTAGATCTTTTTTATATCCCCTCGCGATAAAGCGAATATCTGGTCAATATAAGGATGGTTTTTCAGTATCGCCGCCACCCGCTCGTTACACCAGTAACCTATATAGATACCGGGATCAGACTCCTTGAGCAGACGCAAAACCGGAGTGGTAAAAAGAACGTCGCCTATTCCGAATGGATTGATAAAAAGAACACGCTTAGACTCACCTCTTGAAATCATCATCAAATCTTTCTATATCGTCTTCTTCCACGTAACTGCCGGTCTGCACCTCGACTATTTTTAAAGGGATATTCTTAGGGTTCTCCAGCCGGTGCTTTTTCCCCATGGGCACATAAATACTGTTATTGCTGGAAACCAACATCTGTTTAGAGCCGATTGTGACTTTGGCGCAGCCTGAAACCACCACCCAATGTTCGGCGCGCTTAACGTGTCTCTGGAGACTAAGGCGTTTTTTCGGGCTGATCTCGATCAACTTGATCTTAAACCCATCTGAGCTTTGCAGCACTGTAAATGACCCCCATGGCCTTTTCTCGGTCATATGAGTGATATGCTCTTTTCTCTTACTTGACTTAAGGATATCCACAACCTTTTTTACATCTTGGGACTTATGCTTATCACAAACAAGCAGGGCATCCGGAGTATCTACAATGATCATATCCTTAACGCCGACAAGCGAAATAAGCCTACCTCCCCGACTGAAGACACTCACTCCCCTACTATCCACCCCCAGGCAATCCGCCTGAATGACATTACCAGATTTGTCTTTAGGCAAAAGCGCGTTCATTGCATCCCAGCTCCCCAAGTCAGTCCAGTAGAAAGACGCCGGAATCAGAGCTATTTTATTTGAGTGCTCCATAATCCCGTAATCTACGGAGATAGGATCGATTTTTGACCAGACTTTTTCAATATCATCAACGGTGCGGATCATGCCAAGAAACGTATGCAACTTAGGCAGGTATTTACGTGTTTCATCAAGGAAAGTAGCAGCTTTCCAGACAAACATCCCGCTATTCCAGTAAAAACGCTTATCTTTAAAATATGCTTTTGCCTTCGGCAGATCCGGTTTCTCAAGGAACCTTTCAACCGCAAAATACCCGTTTTTCTTTAGGCCGGTTCTAATATACCCGTACCCAGTGGATGGATCTTGCGGTTTTATCCCTAAAGTAACCAGTAATCCACGGTTAGCTAACCCTATAGCTCTCTTTAAGCATTCCCTGAATTTATTGATATTTTTGATAAAGTGGTCGGAGGGTAAAACTATGAGGGTCGCCTCTTTATCGCGCCTGCTGATCAACTGCGCGCACAATCCGATTGCAGGAGCAGTATTTTTTCCCTGCGGCTCCAGAATAATATTGGCCTCAGGAATACGGAATGCCACAACCTGATGCTTGACCTCATAGAGATACTTAAAATTAGTTACTATGAAGATATTCTTAGGCGCAACTACCTCATCGATACGCTTTATGGTATCCTGCAAAAGACTTTTATCGCCGATGATCTGCATGAACTGCTTAGGCTCAAGCTCCCGGCTAAACGGCCAAAAACGCGTCCCTGTGCCGCCGGCTAAAATCACTGCGTAATTCACCTCAACATCTCCTTAACTTTATCAAAAACTTCTTCTACGCTGATGTTATCAAGCCCCGGTTTTTCAATGACAGCGCAATTTGCTGCCCAGGGCCCCCATCTTTTAGAAGTCTTGCCGGGAAGATCATTTCTAAATAGCGCTAAAACCGGGGTATTAACGCAACAAGCCAGGTGCACCGGTCCACTATCCCCGGAAATAAGCAACCGGCAGCTCTTTAAAACCGCGGCTAGCTGCACCAGATCCGTCTTTGCGGATAAATCAATCAGGCTTTTTCCAAATCCGGAGAATAAATCCCAGCTGCGGGCTGCTTCTTCTTTACCGCCGACAATCACCACATTAAGCTTAAGCTCTGAAATCAGTTTCTCTACTAAGCTGCGGAATCGATCAGGATGCCACTGCTTAACCGGGCCACTAGTCCATGGATGAACCGCAACCAAATTCTCTCGATTACCCAAACCCAGACTTTTAATATAACTTATTATTATATCATTATTTAGGGATAAAGATAAGCTTAAATCCTTTGTAGTAGCACCCACCAAACTCACTAAATCAAGGTTATGTTCCACCTCATGTTTATGGCTTAGGGCCTTTTCGTCCTTTGCCTTTCTGTTCAGCAAAAATCCCCACTTGCGATTATATCCAAGGCGCACAGGTATTGCGGCAAAAAAACTGATAATATGCGATTCTTTAGAAGGGTTTAAAACCATGCATAAATCGAATTTCTTTCTCTTTAACCTACCGGAGAATTTAAGGACTTCCCCCAAACCATGTTTCGTATTCTTCCAGCCGATCACCTCATCCACTCCCTCAATGCACTGCGCAAGAGCCACAACATAAGGATCGACTACCAGCGTTAGGCGGCTACCTGGGTTAGATACTTTAAGCGCGCGAAAAGCCGGAATGTTAAGCAAGAACTCTCCGAAACGGTCATTACGAAAAACGAGAATATTATTGAACATATAGTTTTAGATATTCGTTTAACAGGTTATATGAAACAATCCCCAAGAATACTATATACGTCCCTGCTAATGGGAGAAAGATAAACTTAACTTTTCTTACCAGATAAATTCCTTCTACTATCATATAAAATATGAAAGGCGCGATAAAAAGCGTAGCCCGGCAGCCAGTAAATGGATAAGCCTGCAGCACGCCCAGAACGAATAATTCGCCCACCAAAACGGCACAAAGCCCCCGTAAATCAAAAAGCCCTCCCCTATTCTTCTTTAGGGAGCCGATAAAATATTTTACCATCGCTACCCAGCAAAAAGGCATAAAAACTGTAGCCACCCCCATTGCCCATTTCTTTTCCAGGGACCAACTGACCGTGATATTACGCATACCCTCGGTCAGAGATTTAAAGAACTCATACGGCGACTGCGTGTTAATAAAATAATCTTTCCAATAGTCACGCATAGACGGGTTGCCTAGAGAAAAACGCAAATCAAAAATATAGCTAAGAATAAAACAGCTTAAAGTAAGCGCTAAATAAACACCAAGTAAAGAGAGAGCCTCTGTATTTTTCCTTATAATAACCACAAAATTATACCCCACAATCCAAAGCATAAGCACACTTACGTATGAAAAAAACACCAGAAACGGAGTAACCACTACAAAAAACCACAACTTCTTTAAAGCGATCTCTCCTCGGGAAAATGCCGCCTGATAATATACAAATAAAGTGATCAACGCAACGGCAAAAAGATCGCAGGAATACTGTTTAAACTCCGCGGCGTAATAAGTGGTAAAGTGGGAACAGGCTAAAGACAGGCATAAAAGTATAAGAAAAAACCCAGTCTTAGCGGCGAGTCTATATATTTTTATCCAGATAGCTACACCGGCAAGCATGAATGCCAAGGGAAGGAAACGCAAAGCCAGGACATCATAAGAAAATGGCTGGGATACTAGTTTTACCAGCGCAAGATACACTCTTGGGAATACCTGAGTATTCTTTAAAGGCCCAAACAGCTGCAAAGAAGAAAAATCCCGGATGTTGGCAAAAAGCAAACCTTCGTCAAGCCATAGGGGCCGGCGCGAGAAATAATGCAGGAAACACAGAAATAAAAACCATCCTGCAATAACCGCTATTGCATATTGAATAAATCTATTTTTCATTTTTCGGCAACGAGCTTCCTAAGGGACAAAGATACTCCGACTAAATACCAGAATATCATGGCAACGCGGGCATAATACAGGCTTGTTTCAGTAAGGCCGTTGACCAGAAAAGCGATAAAACAGGCAGCCAAAGATACGGTCACGACCTTCAGAAACTCATCATCAACCAAGCAGTATGTGCGCAGGTTATCGCGGAACAACACAAACAAAAACAAAAAGAATATCCCAAGCCCGAGCAATCCGGTTTCACCGGCCATCTGCAGGAAGTGATTATGCGCATACATGGAGTCACTTGTCTTTGCCCAATCCGGCTCAGGCAACTTGTAAGTCAGGTAATTCTTGGAAAAAGTATTTACTCCCACCCCCACCACCGGATGGTGCTTGATCATATTAACCGCGTTCTTATAAACGCTGATCCTGTCATCATTAAGCATGAAACGGATAGGGTTGTAATTGACCTGCGCAGCCCAATCCCTGATATTTTGCGGCATAATAAAAGGAAACACCAAAAACAGGATGATTAAACCTGCAGACAAGACTTTTGATTTACGCATTAAACAGATAAATAAAACGCTGATATATAAAGCAAGAGCTGTCCCGCGGGAAAACGTCAACACTATGCCGATTACCGCAAAAGCGGCGCCTACCAGCATGATGATCTTCTTCTTGCCTTTATAAAAAAACAAGGCCGGCCCGATAATCAGCGGCGCAATAGCGCTTAAATACACTCCGAATACATTGGCATTGGGAAACGCCGCTGTTGCTCGCTTTAAGCCGATATTTAAGATCGGCTTAAAACCGCGGATAAAATCCTTTCCGAAAAATATCTGCCACAGCCCGTCGATAGAAGCAAGCGATGCTCCACAAAGCGCAGCGATTACTATGTGTTGGATGTGTTTCTTGTCTTTTATCTCCTCAGCACAGATCAAAAGTAAAAAGAAATTCTGCATCAGCCTGACCACTCCATGGACGCTTGACCAGAAATCTATGGTATTCTTAAAGGAAAATAACGCGGCGATGATCAAAAACAAAAGCTGCAGATTTACGGGTGTGGAGATAAACGGGCGCGTGCGGGTTATGATCTTCTTTAAGATAAATGACGCTGCCAACATCCCCATGAATGTGAAGGTCATGCCCGGCGCGATGGCAATAGAGAAAGGAAGCATGACAATCGCCCAATAGAGCACAAAATCTATAACTTTAAGTGTCTTCTTCATAGATTTATCCTTTTATGCGGTATTTGATAATGCTAAAGATTGTGGCGATCCCGTCGTTTATACGGATCTTCTTACCCTCAGCGTAACTGCGCGGAGTATATTCTATAGGAACCTCAACAATACGCCAATTTCTCTTAAGGGCCTTGGCCACTATCTCAGCTTCAATGGTAAATGTCGAAGATGTAAGTTCGAGGTTCAAAAAATACTCTCTGCGGCACAACTTATAACAAGTAAAAAAATCATTCAGCTTGACACCGAACATGAAATTAAGGAACCCAGTGAGAAACCTATTTCCCATGCGGGGAACCAGCAGTCCGTGATACCCCTTAGTAAATCTTGCGCCCATGACCAGATCCGCAAACCCTTTCTTCATCTCTTCCATCAGCTTCAGATATTCTTCCGGCTTATACTCCAAATCCGCGTCCTGCACGATCACATACTCGCCTTTTGCGTGGGATAATCCCGTGATAAACGCAGACCCCTTACCGCGGTTCTTGGTATGATGGATCACCTTTATAATCGGAGAATTAATACCCCTAAGGATCTTGCCTGTCCCGTCGCTTGAGCCGTCATCCACGACAACGATCTCTTTGTCGATATTCACCGCCTCCACCCTTTGCACCAGGGCTGCTATCGTACTTGCTTCATTGTAAACCGGAATTATCACAGAAAGTAATGGCATGGTTATCCTCTTATGCTCAGAAAAATCGCCCAAAGATATAATCTGATATATCCGGGCAGTAATTTAAATACCCGAAAGCTTGATTTACCCCTAGTCCTTTCTCTCCAGACCGTCGGCACCTCACCTATCTTAAACCCTTGAAAAAAAGCCTTTAAAGTTATCTCCATGGATATCTCAAACCCCTTAGCTTTTATCTCAACGCTTTGAATGACTTTTTTGCGGTACATCTTAAAAGCATTGGCAATGTCGTGCGTAGGAACGCCAATCAGATAATACATGGAGCGACCGGCAAAACCGGATAGAATTGCCTTAAAACGCGAACCGCCCAGCCTACCCCCTTCTTTTGCATAACGGCAGCCGCAGGCCACGTCAAAACCCTGATTGATCTTATCCCATAACAACTTAATGGTCGATAAGTCATCGCACAAGTCGCCCATAACCGGCATAACTACATCACCACCCGAAGCGTCAAAACCGGTACGAATAGCGTTTGCAAAACCCTTATCGCGCTTATTCTCAACCAGCCTGACATTTTTGTATTTAATGGCCAACCCGCTTACAATCTGCGCAGTTAAATCAGTAGAATGATCATTGACCACCACCAGCTCATGCTCAATAGCGACTGAACCTTCGACCTTAGTAATCACATCTTCGATATTTTCTTCTTCGTTATGCGCCGGGGTAATTATCGATAGCTTCATTTCAGGATTTTATAAATACGTATTGTCTGGTTTGAGAACACAGAACTAAATTTATCAGGGTGCGCCCTTACCCAGGCATCTTCCATAGGAAATTCTATATCCTTAGTCTGATGCAAAGAATAAACAAAGAGATAATCAGTTTCGCGCCTTAATAAATTTGCTAGCCAAACCGAATAACTGCCACTAGCGCGGTAATTACCTTTTTCTTCAAAGCTTTTATGAACGCTAGAAAAGTCTTTTCCCCATCGGTAAAAGCTTTTCGGAAAGTAGTACAATTTCACCGGATCAGTAAAATTAACCGAAACATAAAAAACATTGTTCTTGAAATGCTCACCATACAGGGGAAACGGCACCGGCCTTCCGGCATAGGCAATATTATTCCCGACGGTATTGGCATTCAGCCAATCCCAGGCCTTGGTCGCATCAGGCCAGAATCCGGTATATTTAGTCATCTGACAATAGCTCTTAAACTCATTCTTGCTATAGCGGCCTGCCGCAACCCCTAAGACAAAGAGCGCAATAAGGATAACTATTGTAGCAAACCTGCTGAAGTTATTCTTTAGATATTTGTAACCGGGTAGAATTAGCAAGAATAAAATAAATGTAAGGCCCATAGAAACTCCCAGCTCAAGCCTCCGCGCCATCTCGTGGAACGCGGTAAACACGCAAACCAGCACCATCCAGCGCACAGCTTTTTTAGAGAAATTCACCCGACTCAGAACATAAAACGCCAAAATATACCCCAAGGCAAACATGGGATAAATATAGCGCACATTAGGCAAAGCCACTAGATAGCGATAGGCCAGGAACATAAATATAAAACTTGCCAGCAATATTACTTCATACAATCTAATTTTTCTTTCCTTAAAAGTTAAATATATCAGCATTATAAGCCCCGGGATAATAAACAGGATCGTCCCGGCACCCATTCCCTCGCCAAAAAGTATATTGCTGATGCTGTATTCTTCGGGGCTTGCGAATACGGTAAAATTTCCCTTTTCCATGACACCTTTAAATATGACTTTGCCGAACACCTGAAACTCCAAAGGATACAAAGGATTTCCTGTAAGCAAGTAGTTGCGAATATAACTAAAGCCCCCTAGAGCAACTGCGGCAATGACAAAAATAAGCAGCGGCATGACAAAACCTGACTCCGACTTATTCTTAAACAAAACATAGATAGAAAATAAGATCAGGATCAGGCTAAAATTCAAAGCAATGGTTTTTGTCCCGGCAAGAAGCCCTACCGATAAACCGAACAATAAAGCGTTTTTAAAGCTGGACTTTCTATGCAGGTTGATCAGGAAATTTAAGGATATCAGGAACCAGGCACATACCATGATATCTACGTATGCAATATTCATCTGCTTAAAATAATTCGGGGTGACCGTCATCAGCAGCGCGGCAAAAAACGAATATTCCTGCGAAACACACATCTTACGGCTTAGCTTATATATGCTTAAAGCAGCCATTGCAAAAAAAGGCAGTTGCCCAAGATCCGCCAGGAATACGCTCTTAAAGGGAAAAATAAGCCATAGGTAGATCAGGCTACCGTTTATAGGAAAGTAAGACGGGCAGGGATTGTCACCGATGACTATCGGAACATCCAGATTTGCGGACTTAAGCCACTCAACAGCAAAGGTAAAGTGATAATTAAGACTGTCCCAGCCAAAAGGCGCATTAGCCAGGTTGATGACGATCTTGACCAAGGTAAAAGCAATCACCCCGCAGATAAAGAAAATAATGAATTTATTCTCCGAAAAACCCTTTACCGCCTGAGCAAGGTTTCCAGAGATCTGCTGAGGCCCGATGACCTTAACCCCAGGAATAAACAACAATACCAACATGGCAAGCGCGTTGATCAGATATAGGTTCTCGATACGCAAAACACCAAACATCCCCAAAACCTGCTGGGTAATGACAATATATGAGAAATAAAGAAGCGCGCTGGCAATTACCCTATCCCCTGCCTCAAGGTAATAAAAAAACCGGCGGGTTAGTTCATGCGCAAGCAAAATCACCGGAAAGTTTAATAAGATTAACGCGATCATTTCTTTAGCACCGCCATGTAATGCACGCCGAATTTACGGAAAAATATCCGCTCGCAGAAATCATTTACCCTGCCAAAACTTTTAAACATAAACTTGGGGATTATGTGAGGGAAAAAAGTATAGTAATGGATTTCCACGACTTTAAACAAACCCTGGCGCAGAAGGTTTTGAGGAGAAACCCAGTTCTCTCCCCCGAATTTATCGATCTTATTGGTAAGTGGAAAAATGTAATTAAGGAATACCCTGAACAGAAAAAAGGTGTTTAACTCATGAATGATCAACAGGCCGCCTTTTTTAAGTATGCGATGCGCCTGAGCCAAAGCCGAGTTTAACTGCGCGTTATCTCTTAGATGATGCAGGCTGTTCACGCAATAAACGAAATCAAAACTCTCTCGCTCAAAATTAAGCGCTAAGATGTCCCCCTGCCTGATCAGCGCTAAATTACTTGAATTATGCCTTTTAGCTTCTTCGACTAATGACGCGGAATTATCTATCCCCGTCATTTCATAGCCGCATTCCGCAAAATTCCTAACATACCAGCCTGTGCCACAGCCAAGATCCATACCTTTACCTTTACCTATCCCGTATTTCTTTAACGCCGCAACAGTGAGCCTTGTTTTTTTGGCAAGCAGGAATACCCTGATATGTTCAGGAAGCTGCTCATCATAAGTGGAAGCAATAGTATCAAAATGGATATATTGATCTTGCATATAAGAAGCCTACGGCTTGCAGACAGCGATAAAGTCTAATGAATCTTCAAGGTTATCCGGCGCAATCTTAAAACTCTCTGGGCCTGCGTTAATATAAAGCTGTTTTAGTAAACCAATTTTCTTAAGCCGGTGAAAAAAATTAAGCCGCGCCGTGCGTTTAAGCCCGACAATACGCACAGAGCCGTAATATTTCTCTAATAAATCCTTAAATTCCTGAAAAGTGTATTCCTTCACATGGAACTTATTCGCGGGAGTAGACTGGCCTGGAGAGGAATCTTTGATATTGCAGGTTGAGACTATAAATATGCCGTTAGCGGTAAGTAGGACGCGGATATTCTTCAAAAACGATTCTGTGTCAGCCAGATGCTCAATTACCTGAAAACAGCATATCACCTCAAATTTATCTGAGATTGTATGCAAGTTCTTTACATCAAGCTGACGGTAGTTGAGATTAGCTTTAGGGTATTTTGACCGTGCGTACTGAACAACCTCAGCGCTATAATCCAAGCCGGTCACGCTCTTTGCTACGCCGGAAAGATAATGGCTGCCGTATCCGTCTCCGCTTCCAATATCAAGCACAAACTTGCCGGAACAATAATCTAAGGCGTACTGGTAGGCGCGCAAGTGCCGCGCGATCATCAGGGGGGTTTCTTTTTCTAGTAGGATTCTCTCTCCGGTATTTGAAATTTCGGTCATTTAATCTCAGTTAGCTTTACGCTATTGAGAAAACCGCCGGCGAGTATCTTGATCAAAACAGGAGTATTGTCTGAACCGTTCTTTAACAACACTATATCGACCTTGGATTTATGGTAGGGGTTCTTATCCTTCCTGCGGATAGTCGACTTTACGATATAGATCCTATACGCCTTGCCTTTGATCAAAATGTCTTTGGGCTCTACGGTCCCCTCAAAAATATAATTCTTCTGGTTAGTGTTGACGCTAAACTCAATATTCTTGGCCTTGTCCAAATCCATCCTGCGGATATTAGCTATCAAAGTCAGATGGTCCTGAGTATTGGGGAATATCTGGCGGCTTATGCCTGCTACGGTTATAGTGCCTTTCTCCTGATCATAGACAGCTTCCCGGTAAAGATCCTGTTTGCCGGTGACTACGATCTTTTGCTTATACTCAAGGACATTGAAATTACCCCGGTCCATGTAGGAATCAAAAATAGCGTAGGCGCTAAAGAGCTTGGAAAGATAGTCGAGATTTTTTACGGTTGCTGTCAAGTGATATACCTGCTTTCCTTTAAAATCCTCTTCCTTAGGAACGCCAATAGTCGCCTCTGCCATGGGAACCAGGCTTAAAAGATAGGCCCTGAATTTCAGCTCTCCTGACTGCTGCAGCTGATCTTTTTCAATAAGGTTAGATATGGCGGATTTATAGTCTAGATTACGAGAGGAAACAAACCATAGAAGCAAAACAACGGCAAGTATGATAAAAAATAACTTTTTCATCTTTCTCCTTACCCCACAGGGGTAGGCCTTACTGTCCTATAAGTAAGGGCCTTATCCAGAGGGTTAGGCCTTACTATCCTATAAAGTAAGGGCCTAGAAAAGTGTATAGATAAACGGAGCGACTGCGCTGCCCTGCGAAAGGAATATCAAAATGCCCAGCAACAGCAAAACTATGATGATCGGCGCAAGCCACCATTTCTTCCTTACCCGCAGGAACTGCCAAAATTCATTGATAATTGAAAGCTTTCCCATTAAAATTGCCTTTCGTAATTTAAAGGATTAAAATGTGTTTTTTCTTTGGGCTTCCAGTAAGAATCTTTATCTTTCTGTAGTCCCCTATCCAGCAAATCTATTCTAAATATTTTAATACCAATACCTATCGGTGTAAAGAACAAATAAAACAAGATACATAGGATTATGCGGGTATTGATCCAGCCTAAAACAATGGCAAATTTCATCCAGATTATATACACCCATTTTAATGAGCTGGGGAGGACCAAGGAAATAAACAAGAATGCAGCGGAGATCGCAGAAACCGGCATTGGGCTATGCCTATGCTTAAAAGAAATAACCAGCGCAATGACCGCAAAAGCAGCGCTCATGGTAATCCCAAACTTCCTTAGGTTTTTTTTGCTAAAATTTAACTTTTCCATATTTAATCCAGCTCAAATTCCTTCTGCCAGGCAGAATCTTTCTCAAGAGGCTTCTGCTCAAGTTTATCCAGCATGATACTACCCATCACCAGATAATCCATCTCTGTACGCATAAAGCACCTGAAAGCGTCTTCAGGCGTGCAAACCAGTGGCTCTCCCCTGACATTGAATGAAGTGTTAATGATCACCGGACAGCCGGTCAAATCAAAAAAAGCTTTGATCATATCGTAATAAAGCGGGTTGTCTTCTCGCTTGACTGTCTGAACTCGGGCAGAATAATCCACATGCGTGACTGCCGGGATCTGGGACCTGCGGAGTTTCAGCTTATCAAATCCCGCTGCCTTATCCTCAACCCGCAGGCATTTATCTCCGCTTACAGGAGAAACCAACAACATGTAAGGGCTTTCTTCCTCCATCTCAAACCACTCAGCCACCTCTTCTCTTAATACCGTCGGAGCAAATGGCCGGAATGACTCGCGGTACTTGATCTTTAAGTTCATGCGCGACTGCATCTCGGGACTGCGCGCATCTCCGATGATACTGCGGGCTCCCAGAGCCCGCGGACCAAACTCCATCCTACCCTGAAACCAACCGATAACATTACCTTCATCGATCAACTGAGCGGTCTTTTCGGCTATCTCGGGATAGGACATTCTCTTATAAGAAATATTTTCTTTCTTTAAGAATGCTTCAATATATTCATCGCTATAATGGGGTCCGAGTAAAGAAGCATGCTGAAAATCCTTTTTGTCATCTGCCTGGCGCTTATTCCCCAGATATCTATACCACCCTACCAATGCCGCACCCAAAGCACCTCCCGCATCTCCGCTTGCCGGCTGGATCCAAATCTCTTTAAACGGGCCCTCGCGTAGAATCTTTCCGTTTCCTACACAGTTAAGCGCCACCCCTCCGGCAAGGCAAAGCTTGTCCTGCTTAGTGACTTCATGCACATGATGCGCCATCTTCAACATTATTTCTTCGGTGACTTTCTGGATAGAAGCAGCGATATCCATATCTTTTTGGGAGATTTTAGTTTCAGGTCTTCTGGGTGCACCACCAAACAGCCTCTCAAATCTCCAGTTGGTCATACGCATACCGTAGCAATAGCCAAAATATTTCATATTCAGCTTAAATGACCCGTCTTTTTTGAGGTCAAGCAGCTTATCTTTAATCAAATCCACATATTTAGACTCGCCATACGGAGCCAGGCCCATTAATTTGTATTCACCGGAATTAACCTTAAATCCAGTGTAGTAGGTAAAAGCGGAATACAACAAACCCAGAGAATGTGGGAAACGCAGATCCTTCAACATCTCAATTTCATTATCTTTGCCCACGCCAAAACTTGCAGTCTCCCACTCCCCTACTCCATCCAAAGTCAAGAATGCCGCTTCCTTAAAAGGCGATGGGTAAAATGCGCTAGCCGCGTGCGACTCGTGATGCCCGGCAAAAATAATCTTACCCTTATATCCCGTTAGCTCTTCCCTGATCACATCAGGGATCCAAATCTTCTGCTTAAGCCATAAAGGCATGGCCTGAATAAATTGTCTGATTCCCGTCGGAGCATAGGTGAGAGATGTTTCAAGTATACGTTCAAACTTAATAAACGGCTTCTCGTAGAAAACAATTACATCCAAATCGCTGATCTTGATCTTACCTTCCTGCAGGCACCAATTAATAGAGTGAATTGGAAAACGGAAATCGTGCTTCTTACGGCTAAAGCGCTCTTCCTGCGCCGCGGCGACAATCCTGCCGTCCTGCACAAAGCAAGCCGCGCTATCGTGATAAAATGCTGAAATTCCAAGAATATTCATGATTACTGTTCTACCTTTGACTCTTTAGGCTGGGCAATAACCTCATACACATCAATGGGTCCGGTTTCCCGCACGCACCTGATATCCGAATCAGGACAGCTCTCAACAGGAAAAGTATTTACAAATTTTAGTCCGGGATTACTATTTATCCTCGCCACTTCTTCTTTATCCTCGGTCAATTCTGTCTTTAAGTAATCACCCTTGTGCACCAATACATACTTTACCCCTAACCACTTCAACCTCGCTGCAGCACCCGGATCAGACAACTTAGCTACTGTATGAGCAACCTTATTAGCATAGGTTCCCGGAACGGTATAGTTGATCATTTTCTTTTCATGAGTCACCTGATAAAAACGATACATCTCATTAGGAGCATCCTGATCCAGCGGATATTCCGCTATAACTGAATCTTTAGGCTGATCTTTAAGCCAATAATACACCTGAGGCACTCTGGAAAGATCTATAACCTTAAAAGGAGGATAATTCCAGAATTCAAAAAGCAACAGAAAGGAACAAAGTAAAACCAATCCAGCTTTAGACTTTCTGGTCTTAAAGCTATACAACAAAAACTTAAGCCCAAAACCCGCCAATACGCTCACCGCGAACATCACCACAATCCCAAACCTGCAATAAGCCCTAAAGGCCGGCAAAATCTGATGGATAAAAAACGCCGGCATATAAATCTTGATATTCCCTATCTTCCACCACGGAGGTTGTGAGAAAAACCATGCAATCAATGCTAAAAAGACAAAGTATCCGACGTAAAACCTGTCTCCTGAATTCTCTCCTCTTTTACGCCTACGAAATGCGATGAAAGCCAGAACAAGCGGCACCCACCCCAAGTAAAGCGTATGCTCGGTAAAACTTGCTCCGTAAAGCTCCGTACCCACAAATTGCTCAGTAAACCCTCCGAACAAAGGATGCACCACCGCGGGAAGTATATAACTAAGCGGTCGAGCTGACTGGTCAAATAAATCCTCAAAAGGCCGGTTGTAAACATTAAACGCCGAAGGAGCCATGCCTTTGGAAGCCAGCATTCCTTTAGCCACGGAAATAATCTGGGGAAGCATAACCAGACAAAATATTAAAAAAGCGAATATAGCCGCTTTTATAAGCTTCTGATTTTTATTAGAAACAAGTGTTTTATTTCTTAATTCCCGTAAAAAAAAGAATAGAGAAAATAAAACCAAAACCAAACCGGCATACAGGAAATTAAACCCTATGGACATAGAGATTATGCCTAACGAGAATACTAACATACGCTTTTTTGTGACCTCCGAGGACAGAAGCGCAAAGCCGTATAATGCAAAAGGGATAACCCAGATATATGTATCTCCCAAATGCTGCCAGGTGCGCACAAACATATAAGGACAGAATGCAAAAGCAATCCCCGAAAAAAACGCGGATATTCTGTTTTTTGAAACAAAATAAACAAAAGAATAAGCGAAAAAAGCGGCGAGAAAAAAATTAACCAATACCTGCAAGTTATAGGTTAGTATGGGGGTAGTCAGGATCGCCAACAGGTAATTTACGCCAAGCCAGATAAAACCAATCTTCTTATAAAGCTCAACGCCAAAGGGATAAGAAATAAAATCAGTCTTTATTAAGGCAAGATGATTGACAGAGGCAAACTTATTAAACCACCCGGCCCAAGGAATCGAGAATGACTCGTCAGAAGAGAAAAAACCGGGCACGTGATCCGTAACCTTAAAAAATAGCGGATACGTCATCGCGATTTCAAGTAAAATAAAAATAATTAAAATGTATACAGTCTTTTTCATCCCCACCACGGACTCAATAACTGACTATTAATAATACAGTCCCCACATACCGGGTTTCCATTGAACACCCCTTCAAGATGCTGCTTACGGATATCCGCCAAATTCTTGCCCCGCCAAATATCCATAATCTTCTCTTTTACGGCATCCCCTAACTGGACCCTGGTCTCATAATCCTGGCAACACAAAGCTACTTTACCGTCAAAAGCAACATAAAGAGTCGACCAAAGGTTATAGCAGGGGAACTTCACCAAATGGAAATTGCGGGGAAGATTGTTACTGATATTGCTCCCCGGCCAATTGAAAATATTCATGAAAATATTCACCTTTTCAACGCTTTTTTTATACTTCTTAATAAACCTGTGCAGATCGCTTTTATTGACATCAAAATCCTTGAATCTTACCTCGATCTCCGGCTTACTGCTCTTTAATTCTTTCTTTAAAGCGATCAGAGCGTCTATATTCTTTACCACGTCCGGAAACTTATCGCTGGGTGAGGCAGACCCGGGAGTCTTATGAAGCTGGCCATACACCTCAGGAGATGCGGCATCGATACTGATATAAAGCCGGTCCAAACCCACCTTTATAAGCCCTTCGGCAATATCCCGAGTCAAAAGCGTACCATTAGTCACACAGTGGACACTTTTAATACCGCTAGCCTTGGCATAGCTGACCTTGGCAAGATAATCCTTATCCAGAAGCGGCTCTCCGAAGCCCTGGATCAATACATTTGGAACCTTTTCTTTAGCACACTGGTCAATGACGGACTTAAACAACGCTTCTGCCATAATACCGCGCTTTCTTTTCATGGACTCATTGGGGCAGAAAATGCAAGAAAGATTACAAAGGTTAGAATTCTCTACAATCACAAAACTGGGGCATTTTTCCAGCTGCGGTATTTTTTTGCGCACATTACTTTGGTATAAAGAGCGATATACCGGATTACCCGTTATCAAAGGTGAACCGAGTAGAAAATAGGAGAGTTTCTTTAATCTATAAAAAGAATTCATTTAAGCCTTAAGCAATTTGTGGCAGCAGATAGCGTAAAGGTCATTTCTGGCATCAATCGACTCTGCCTCCATCCTTGAGCACTCATACCAATCTCCGGCATCATCCTGTAGATAGTAAGCTTCCTCAGAAAGCGTAAGCCCGGCCTCAATACGCCTTAGCCATGCAAAATCATAAACCCGGCAATCAGGCCGGATGATCTTCGCCTTGCCAAAAGGAACGGTTATTATCACCACGCCTCCCGGCTTAGTGATCCTTCTCATCTGGGCCAGGGCCTTACAATCGCTATCCATATCCTCATCCATCCCATACCTGCCTGATAAACCTATATGCTCCACTGTAGAAGTAGAGATCACCGCGTCAAAAGTATTATCGGCAAGGACACATTTCCTAATGTCTCCTTTAAAAAACTGAAAGTTAGGAAAACTCAACCTGTTGGTAATGGCGTACTCGCGCACATCCATACCCTGCACCTGATATCCGAACCCGGCAAGCAACAAGGGAAAATAACTTCCAGCAGACCCGACATCCAGTATCCTCGCCGGAGGCTTGGGAAGATTCCTAACTATAAAAGGATACTCCACATACCTGTCAGTTGGCCTTAACGGCTCTTTCCCAAATTGATTGGGAAAGATCTTCTGAAAGAGCTTGATTCCCGCTAAGCTAAGTGTGCGATAAAGCTTTTCCTTAATTCTAATCTTTTCTTTTCCCATACTATTTACTGGCTATGCATAAATGGCCGCTATCATAATAAGAAATACCGATATTCTTTTATCGCACCATATTACTATATTTTTTTATATAAACTCTCTACTATAAAACAAAATCTAGACGGGCAAACTAAGTAAAATAAGGATTCAACGATGTATATTAGAATATCCAAAAAAATCTTACTTTTCTTTTTTTGAGATAAGATAGAAATTCTGCTCTCCAATTCTGAAGCAGAAGATTCTTTAGAAAAACCAAGAATTCTCTTCAAACTATACAGAATCTTACGGAATCCTAATATTGGCCAGAGCTTTTTACCAACACATATAAACCCACGTTCCTTAAGGAATTTATCAATACTACAAAATTCCAATTTATGAATATGGTATTGTGACAAGCGATCTTTGTAACCCCACCTCTCAAGAAAGCTAGTTATAGGCGTAGTATTTTCATAGTATAAAAAAAGATACCCATTATTTTTTAACCCATTCGAAATCTTTTCAAATGTATTTTCGATTGAAAGCATGTGGTCCAAAGCATTTATCGAAATAATCAAATCGAAATCATCATTTTCTATTGAAAAATCTTCGAATAGGCAACTAACATAACTAACCTTTGTCGAGCGATTAAATTTACTTGCATAAGAATCATTCAACGGATCAATTGCAACCATTTCTTTGCAATCTATAGGTAAAACTTCAAAACTAGAGATAGGGCCCGAACCAATATCTAATAATCTCATTTCCTTTGTTATATTTTTCATTAACTTGCGAAAAGGAAAGGTATTGATAAACTTCCTATAACAGCTCAAATAATAATCTGCAGTTAACCCTGTATCTAAAGTAGCAGATTTTTCAAGAATCTGAGCATTATTCCATTTATCATTTACTTCTCTGTTTATTAACATAACATGCTCCTTTTAAAATATAATCGATTAGGCGGTAGAAATGTAAACTGGACATTCCCTACGTGCCCTGCTATGCCATTCTAGGAGACGGATAAGAAAAAATTTAAATCGTCCCATTTTTTCCTACCCGCATTATTCCCAATTTAAATAATTTTAAATTGGGACAATTAACCGATATGCAGAAATCATCAAAAGCGCTATTGTCAGTAATATCATCAGAAACAATCAAGCCGTTTTTATTCACGTAAGTAATTACGGTGTTAAACTCAAAAGCCATACTCTCATAACTATGATCGCTATCGTGATAAAAAATATCGATATTCTTTAATTTATCACAAAGTGCAGGAAGCTCTTTTCTTGAATCACCCAGTGTCAATTCCCAGCGGACTTTAAGATTATCCGGCACAAGCCAGCCAGCCTGCCTGCCGCCTTTGATCTCCTGCCCTTCCTGATTAGGCAAGTCAATAGAATACAATTTGCCTTTTTGGTTAGCCTCCAAAGCATATAGAATAAAGGCCGAAGAGAATCCGTCAGCAACTCCTGTTTCTACCACTGCCCCCGGTTTAAGCAATCTGCACAAAACATACAACGTAGGAGCGCGCAGTACCATACACATATTAAAATCAAATAGGCCTCGTTTTACCCCTGCCTTTTCGACAATCTCTTTAATAAATTCGGAATTATTTATTTCAGTATATACCTTATCAACCTCTTCTTTCTTCAGATTTAATAATTTGGCAATCCGTTGCGAATAAGATACCCTAGCATTTAAATAAGAGAATAATCTTTTTATAATCTTCATTCTAGGTTTTCTGCAGTTTCAAAAGATGCTGCCCCATCTTGAGTTCTTTTTTCAGAATTATATAATGGCCTCTGATCAACCTCTCAATTGTCGCATCATCATAACCCCTGAAGTCTGCGACAATATTATTTTTAAGCTCAAATTCTCTCGCCCATTCTTTTGACGGTATAGTTAACAGCAATATTCCATGCGGTTTGGTTATCCTGTGTATTTCAGCAATAGCTTTAAGGTCTCCATCATCATGGATAGGGGCATCATATTCTCCCGTACCCACATGCTCTATAAAAGAAACAGCGATAACACAATCAAAATAATTACTCTCAAAAGGGGTATGCAGGATATCGCCTTTGTTAAATTGAGCGTTTTTGGGCAGCCTCTCAACACAAGGCGTAAAATCCAGACCAAACGTTTCATATCCGCGGTGGGCAAGCTCATGCATCAGCAGGCTGCGGGCGCAACCCGCGTCTAACACCCGGGCAGGAGGCTTGATAAGGTTACCTAAAACAAAATCCCACTCTTTACCTCTTGAATAATCAGAATAGCCTAAAGAAGGTAAAACTAAATACGCCAGACGAGTTAAAGAAAATCTCTGCCAACCAAACTTTCCACTTTTGACATTCTTAAGGCGGCTACCGAAAAAATTCGCAATTTTATCTTTTACTTGCATAATTTATCTCCCGTTTTTTTTCCTCTGATGATAATAAATGACCCGAAACGATTCATCAAGAATTTACTTTTATGGAGTAAAGCATGCACATATTTTAATACCGGGTGCCTCTGCGCGCCTCCGAAAGTAGTCATGGATAAATCCAACCCCTTAAAATTGCTGAAAATATCACGGATCTCTTTCTTGGAATACATCCTTGATAAAGGTGTATTATCGTACCGGCTGGTAAATTTATCCTGGCTGTAAAGCCCGAATAGCCTCTTATAGCCGTGTAACAGCCAAAGTGCATAATAGGCGTAGCCTTTATGGTAAAGCATGATCACACATTTACCGTTAGGCTTTAAAACCCGGTAAGCCTCATTAATAGCTTTTTGAGTATCAGGAGTATGATGCAAAACTCCGAATGAATAGACAATATCAAAGGAGTTATCTTTAAAGGGAAGACGCTCAGCATCGGCATTGACCCCTTTCCCTTTAAGCTGCAGAATCTGCATCCCCTTCAGAGTAAATGCCACGTTTCTGTGTGACAGATCGAGGCTGATAATATCTGAGCCGTGCTTTGAGATATACCGGCTATCCGTACCCATACCGCAGCCTATTTCCAGGACCCGCCTTCCCTCTTTGACAAAAGAATCAATGAGCGCGGGAATATAAGAATCGTACTTATAGCGGTGAGCGTCTGTTTCAGTGTAAAATTCTTTCTGCTCCGGAGTATATTTCTGCGCAATCAGATCTAGCCCCGGGACATTCTGCGTCCAATAATATTGTATAGTTTTCTTTAATTTTTCTGTCATCTTGCCATTTCTGATTTTCTGCTCAATTCTCTCCTGAAGTCTTTCAACACTTTAAGCGTTAGTTTATCATATACCTTTTCAATAAAAATACCCTCTAACGGGAAATAGAAAAACCTCATCTTTATTCTAAGCTGAGTCAAATGATACAGGAATAGAATAGCCATGTTCCTTAAGGATAATGTTTGGGGTTTCTGGGAATACATACTTGCCGGAGATAAGACATAAAGTGCGCGGTTGACCTCTTTTGGAATGCGATAAAACTGCGTCTTCTGATAAGTCACGTTGCACCAATCATACGAGTTATCGGGTAAAGAATCCTTAATACTGTTTAGAATAGGCATTTTGGGATACGGAATAAAACGAAATATCCTTGTTGAAGCCTGAGGGTAAATACCCTTGATCCAACGTACTAAATTCAATGTCTCGTAGAAATCTTCTTTTGTTTCCCCTGGCAATCCTGCCATAAAACTAAAATCACATTGGATATTTTGTTTCTTAAGCCTAATGGCCGTTTCTCTAACCTGCTCTACCTTGATACCTTTATTTAGAGTATTGAGGATGCGCTGAGACCCAGACTCTGCGCCTATGCTTACCCAAACAAGCCCGCTTTCTGTAAGCTTCTCAATAACCTCATAGTCTAATCGAGAAAAAGTATCCGCCCTACAAAAACCGGACCAGGAAAAATGGATATTCCTTTCTCTCAGCTTTGTAAAAATATTGACTAATCTATGCGCGTCCACAAAAAGATTGTCATCCCAGAAAAGAATTGATTTAAATTTGTATTTATCATAGGCTTCGCTGATTTCAGCAATTATCTTACCCTCTGACTTATCGTGCCAGCGCCTATTATAAATCTCAGAGGCTACGCAATAAGAGCAATTAAAAGGACAACCTCTGCTGGTAAAATAACTGAATTCCTCGTTTAATAGCTTCGGATAATCTTTCTCTGCGACCGAATAATCTAATTGAGGGAATTCGTCAATATTAAAATTTGACTCTGTCCGATTTTGCCTGATTGTGCCGTTTTCCTTATATATTAGGCCTGGCACTGAATTAAGGGGCAAATAATCATCGAGCGACTTAACCAACATCAGCAAACTTTTCTCCCCTACCCCTTTTATCACAAAATCAGCAAGCTGCCTCTTTATCAAATCATCGCCCATCAGGGACGCATGCGGCCCTCCCCAGACTATGGGTAGATCAGGTTTAATCTTTCTTATGGCCTCCGCTACCGATATCGCATAACTTAAATAAGGCCCGGACATGCTGGATATGCCCACCAAATCAACATTATTTAATTCATTTAATATTTGATCTATTGCCCCCGGTAAAGCGGTAGAGACAACCTTGCACTGAATACCCTGCTGCTTCAGATAGCTCGATAAAGCCATAGTGCCGAATGGAAGGCAGCCGGGAGAAATATTATTCCCAAGCGCAGGCGCTATGGCACCCACTAATAGGCATTTTCTAGTGTTAGACATTTATTTCTTGCAAGCAATAAAGATAAACTGGAACGCGAACAAATTAGGCAATATCTTGATAATAGACCCGAAACCCGTAGGTTCAATCTTTTTTATCTGATATCCGCTTGATTCAAGGAGCGCTTTTGCTGTTTTTTTAGTAAATAAACGCAGGTGGCCTTTACTCAAGCCCCCACCTTCGGCATAATTAAACTGCCCAAAAAGTAACTGCAACCTGTGCTCAATCCTTGCTATATTGGGGATAGAAACGATCAACTCGCCGTTTTCCGCTAGGTATGGCCTTAATTTATCCAAGGCAATATCCGGCCTGGCAAGATGCTCAAGCACATCAAGGCAAAGGATATAATCAAAATACCCCTGGGGAAAAGGTAACACTTCGAGCCTGTCCAGGTCTGCCTCGAATGCTTTTACGCAATGGTTCTTAGCAAGCTGGCAAGCAGCGGGGTCTTTTTCGATTCCCGAAACAGAGCAATTTTTTTTATTTAACTCACGCGCCATATGCCCCTTGGCGCAACCGACATCCAGGACTTTTGAATCAGGCTTGATAAGCTGCAAAGCCTTATAAGTAGGACTGTGCTTCCAGGGGTTATATTCCTGCACCCCCGCTACATCCAGGTCAAAATAAAGTTTTTCCGCCAATTTAGCTCTCCATGCTTAAAGAAACAACTGAATCAAATATTTTCTCAGTAGTGTACTGTTTAGCAAACTCTGAAGCAGCTTGCTTGTATTTCTTTAATTTACCATCATCTTTCAAGATAGAAATGACCGCATCGCGAAGGTCATTACGGTCATATCTTATCACAAGACCCGCACCCTTCTCCTGTATTTCCCAGGCAGCCGGCATGCCATTGGTCATCACGATAGGAATGCCGCAGAAAGCATATAATTTAGGCTTGCCTGTATCGGCGTAAAGCACATTATCTTCTTCGGAACAGGTATATGGCGCGACTCCCAAAGCGCATTTTGAGAGGATATCCAGCACCTGTGACTCATCTTTAATAAAACCGTGAAAGGTAAAATAATCCTCCAATCCTGCCTGTTTTACCTCTGCTTTGAGATGAACCTCATAAGGGCCTGTGCCGATCACTCTCACGCGCGCCTTAGGAAACTGCTTGATGATCTCAGGCATCACCCCTATGAGGAGCTGTAACCCCTGGTTCTGAGAAAGGCTGCCGACAAAACCAATAGTATAACGCTCGATATTCTCAAGCGGGACAAATCTCTTTATACGCGCATCATAAGTCAATGGCGCTGTGAAATGCCTGTATTTATCCAAATTTACACCTGAAAAATTCTCCCTGCCCTGCGCAATACGCGGTGAGATATGCCAAGTCACATCTGCATACTTAACGCACAATTTGTCAAGAAACCTGAAAGAAGCGATTATAAGAGTAGCAAAAGACGATCTTGATGGCTTAGGATAATAATCAATACTATAATAAATAAGCTTTTTGGTTACTCCCAGCTTCTTTAAGATCACACCTACAAATGTCGAGAAGCAGGCGACGCCTATAAAATAATCAAATTTTTTCTGTAAACGCAGAGCAGCGTAGAATATCACCAAAAAATACATAAAGAACGATATGGCAATAAGCGGCTGCTTATACCAGGTCATCCTACCTACCTGAAAACTTGCTAAACCAAACTCCCTACACTTGCGGCCGCGCTCATACAGCGTACACCGCGAGATATTACACGAAGTATAAGCACTGGTGATGCCGATTACTCCGAGCGTATTTACCCTATCCTTAAAATATTCCTCCAGCGTCTCTGTGCGGCTTGAGATCAACTGACCGGAAAGCAGAATATTTAAATCGGATAAAGCGCGTTTCATACTATCTCTTATTTACCTGCTCAGAAATCCACTCGTAAGTTTCTGCTAACCCCTCTTCAAGAGTGACCTGCGGCTCCCATTTAAGCACCTGGCGCAATTTAGTATTATCACTATTCCTGCCGCGCACGCCTTGAGGCTTAGTCAGGTCATAACGCTTAGTGATCTTCTTTCCGGAGATCTTGGCCACGATATCCACCAGCTCATTAATAGAAACCAGATCATCCCTGCCTAAATTAAGCGGCTCATGAAAATCCGAATGCATCAGGCGATACAAACCCTCAACGCAGTCATCGATAAAACAATACGAACGAGTCTGCAAACCGTCCCCCCACACCTCGATCTCATCCACATCCTTGGCCAGCGCCACCTTTCTGCAAATCGCTGCCGGAGACTTCTCTCTTCCTCCGTCATATGTACCAAGCGGGCCATAAATATTATGGAACCTTACAGTATATGTCTTAAGGCCGTAATCTTCCATGTAATGCCGGCAGGCGCGCTCAGTGTAAAGCTTTTCCCAGCCATAACCATCTTCAGCATCCGCCGGATAAGCATCTTCTTCTTTTAGGGCGGTAACATCGGTAGATTTCTGCTTATATCCGGGATAAACACATGCTGATGAAGTATAAAGGAATTTGTTGACTTTCTCCTGCTTCGCTGCTTCCAGCATATAAAGGCTGATCAGAGTATTATCATAGACTATCTCAGCCTTATGCGTCTCAATAAAACCTATCCCGCCCATATTCGCGGCTAAATTATAGACCTCACTGACTCCCTTAACCGCCTTCTGGCAATTTTTCAAATACCTCAAATCAAGTAGCTTAAAATCATCAGCAGTAGTCTTTTCGTATTCCGGCTTCTTGATGTCCACACCGCGTACCCAATACCCTTTATTCTGCAGGAACTTAACCAGATGATGCCCGATAAATCCGCCTGCTCCGGTTATCAAAACTTTTGTTTTTGCCATAATTACTCCTTCCGCAGAAAGCGGAACACCAGCCTATCCGCCCCAGAAGGGGCGTACTTGGCAATCCTTTATGCCAAGGTGCTTTAAGGCTGGGTGTTACAATCCTTCGCCAAGATGTTTAATAGTAATCCCTTTAACGCTTTCCAACAATCTCCAACAATCAAGAAAAACCGTTTTTTTGCTTAGCTTCCTGAATTCTATTCTTTTAAACTCCTGCCATGGCACAGCGATGATCGCTAAATCAGCTGCGCTTACACAATCAGTAGCATTCTTGGCGTAACGCACTGTATCTCCCAAGACGCCGCGCACATTTTCTAAAGCCTGAGGATCATAAACGCTTACCTTATAGCATTCGCTGACTAAAACCTGCGCGATACTCAATGCCTGAGAATCCTCAATAATCGGCGTATTGGGCTTATAGGATAAACCTAAAACTGCGACTTTTATCTTATTTTTAGCGATGCGCGGTCTGCCTAAGACTTCATGCACACGCTCGACGATCCTGGTCGCCTGGTCGCGGTTGACCTCATCCACCATTTCCGCAAGCTTGGCTTTTGTCTCAAGCCTCCTGGCGAAAGCGGCAAAAGCCACATTGTCGCGGGGAAAACACGGGCCTCCATAACCTAATCCCGGACGGATATATTTTGCGCCAATTCGCGTATCCAGGCCAAGGGCTGCGGTGATCACATTGGCATCAGCGCCCTTCATCTTCTCGCAGATCGCGGCAATAGAATTAGCAAAGGTGATCTTTGTAGTTACATAGCAATTTAGCGATATCTTGGTGATTTCGGCGTTCAAAGGCGACATGCGGGCAAAACGGGGCTGATTATCGCAGGTCTTCTTGTAAATCTCTTCAAGCATCAATCCGTCTCTCGCGCTCATCTCGCCAATCAAAAGAAAATCCGGATTAAGAAAATCATGGATCACGCTTCCTAAAGCGATAAACTCCGGATTGTAGACCACCCCGAAATCCTTGCCACAGGCTTTGCCGGAAGCCTTCTCCAAAATAAATTTAGCTACAGTCTCCACTGTCCCAGGCATGACCGTAGAAGTCACTACAACCAAGTGATACCCTTTTTTATTTTTTAAAGCCTCACCTATTTTATGTAAAGATTTCTCGAGATAATCATTGGAGAAACTTCCATCAGCTAGACTGGGTGTGGCTACCACGATAAAAGTAATATCGCTATTCCTGATCGCCTCGTTATAATCCACGGTGGCAAACAGATTCTTACGCACCACTTTAAGCAAGTCGCTCAAACCTGTCTCATCTATTGGAGATATACCTTTATTTATCTTATTTACTTTTTCGATATCCACATCCACACCAATTACTCTGTAGCCTTTTGAGGCAAAACACGCTGCCGTACATAAACCTAGCTTACCTAAACCTATGACTGAAAGTGAGTTGATTTCTTTCATCCGAAAAACCCCCTTATCTTCGCCACTTTTTTGGTAACATCCAATCCGGGAAGAATACCTTTATGAATCTCACTGCAGCCCAGAGCCATCTTCCCGTAAAAATAAAGTTCATTATAATTCTTGGCCTGAAATAAAACCTTTTAATTGCAAACTTACGCATATCATCTAGTTCCTGCGTTGTCATGCCCTCTGGCGCATACAAGACGCGATCCGTGCCTAATTGCGTAAAATCAAAATCTTTAGGAAATTCACCCTTTGCCAAAAGTTCATCGACAATCGGAGACCCCGGCAAAGGTATAAACGGAGTAAAAGACGCTCCCCAGAGATGCTTGGTCCTTACCGCCCAATCGATGGTCTGAAACATCTCATCCCTTGTTTCTCCGGGATAGCCTAAAATGAAGTTGCCATCCGGCCTGAAGCCATATTTATTCAATAACGCTAACCCGCAAGTCAGCTCTTCCTGTGAAAGCTGCTTATCCATAAGCTCGCGCACCCGGGGTACCGCGCTTTCTATTCCTACAGCAAAGAACTTTCCGAACCCGGCCTTCTTCATCAAGCCGAGCATCTCCTTATCCATTGTATTAAGCCTGATCCCCCGCGCGGCCTCAAATTTAAAACGCGCTTTCTTCTCTATCATAAATCGGCAGAAGTCTTTTACATACCCTATATTTATCGGGAAACCTTCGTCCCCAAGGTGAAACCTCTCTATACCGTATTCTTTGTTTAAGAAAGATATCTCCTGCCAGACGTCTTCGATCTTCCTGTGCCTAAGTTTCCTGCCAAGCTTCACGCAGAATTTACAGCCAAAAGGGCATCCCCTGCTTGCATAAATAGCTGTAGCTTTATCTCCGATTACCGCACACTTAAAATATTTTCTCGGGTCGATCAGGTCCCAGGCAGGAAAACCGAAATCCTCAAGATCCTTGTGCTCCACGATTTCATTACACCTGACAATCCCATCTTCCCTCCAGATTAACCCAGGCACAGCGCTGATCTTGATCTGGCCTTTCAACGCCTTATCAAACTGTTCTAAAGGAATTTCTGCTTCTCCCCGGAAAGCAAAATCCGCATCGTGTAAATATTGCAGCGTATGCTCCGGGACAGCGGTGGGATGCGGCCCTCCTACGATAGTGATAATTTTCGGGTTATTTCTTTTTACGCGCTCCAGGATATCAAAGGTATTCAATAAAGCAGAAGAGAATACCGTAATGCCTACAATATCCGGGCCTGTCCGGCTTACATGATCGACCACGTCTTGAACGCTCCAGCCGTTTATGATACTGTCCTGGATATCCACGGCATGCCCGAGCTTACGCAAAACGGTAGCTACATACCCCAACCCTATAGGAGGATGCCCCTGCAGATAATTCATCCCCGCCTTAGGGGGCGCGATAAGAGTAATCTTCATATTTAAATATTTTAGCTCTTCAGCTTGTATAACCTTGATTCAAACCCCGGGACCCCGATCTTCTTAAACACATAAATTTTACCTATTTCTTTTGCCATTTTCTTTAGAAGCAGCCTATCTGTAATAACTTTACCTCTGTTTATTCTTTTGTGCTCATTCCAGGTATCCTTAAAGTTATTTATATTCCAAATATAGGCCTTAAAGTAAGCATCTTTAACTATTTTATATTGTCCGGAGAAAATAAGCGCCATTAGCTCTAGGCAACTCAATAAAATATATTGCGGCAGAATATAAGTAAGTGTGGATAAAGAATAATTCTTGAGTATTGAGCGGATAAGATTGCGCTCGCCAAGCTCTCTTTTCCAAACGTTTGTCTTATATTGCTTTTGTTTTTCAATATCTCCGCATGCGGAATCATGCAGAAACCTGGCGGATCCGACAGGGACTATCTTGTATCCCTGCAACCAAACCCTCCAGCACAAATCCCGGTCCTCGCCATAAAGAAACAGTTTTGGGTCAAACCCGCTTATCTTGTCAAACACTATCCTGCGGATAAAGATCGCGGCGTCCGGATAAAATATCGGATGCCCAGGCCTGGAATACCCGCAAGGATATCCAAACCTGTCTACAGAAATCCCTATGCTTTCACCGATCCGGTTCTTCCCGTCATAAGTAAAAACATCGCAGGCGCAAACCGCGACCCTTTTGTCTGACTGCGCAGCCTTTACCAGCTCCGTCAGTATATTTTTTTCTACAATCGTATCATTATTAAGAAAGAACAGATATTCGCCCTGCGCAACTTCAGCCCCGCGATTACTAGCCACTGCCAAGCCAAGGTTTACTTTTAGTTCCAGAACCTTTATTTTAGGGTAATTCTTACGGATGAGCTCAACGCTATCATCAGAAGAACCATTATCCACAAAGATCAGTTCAAAATCCGAATAATCGACTTTCTCAAGCGAATCAAAACAGTTTTTTAAATACTTCCTACCGTTATAATTGACAATGATAACGCTGACTAATCCGGGCTTCATCATAACTGCTTCACGATCCTTGCAGGCACTCCGGCAACCATCACATTAGACGGCACATCCTTAGTCACTACGCTATTTGCTGCAATAATCACATTATCGCCGATTGTGACCGGGCCCAAGACACAACTACCCGCCCCCATAAACACCCAATTACCTATGGAGATCCTGTCTTTACTATCCCAGCCCGGCGGCTCAACCCCTAAAGCGCCAACCGGCTTCTTCCCTCCCACAGTGCAATTCTGGGCAATGGTAAAATTCTTTCCGATGGTTGCACCCCCAATAACGACACCAAATGGATGCGGCATGTACAGTCCCGGCCCGATCTGAACCCCATAATAGCGCAGCACCGAAGTGCCGAAAATCATCTCTTCCAAGCGCAGTATCAGTATTTCCAGAATACCCAGATGATGCCGGGCAAGCCAGGCACGGATGCGGTAACTAAAAACAAACTGCACTCCCGGAAATACTATTGGTGCGATAAACTTAAGCAATAAATTCTTCGACAGCTTATTGCACTCAAAATAACGGTTCAGGTCCTGAGAATAGTTGCTCATAGATTATGCCCCCGCTTTTTGCCTAAAAAGATGCTCCACTAAAACCTTTCTCCCCTCGGGCAAAGCAAAAGTCCAATATAAATACGTCCAAGTCTGCAGAAAACACATCAGCGGATGATACAGCCAGTAAATATCGCGATCTCGGATCATCAGATACAAAGAGTGCAAAATGGAAAACACCGGCACCAGACTGTAAATCACCCAAAAAAACATTTTAAGGCGGAAATGCCCGTAATAAAACCAGTCAATCCTGCGCTCGCATCGAGTCTTAAGAAATATCTGGGTGTAGTTCCTTTTCCATTTTGAAACCCAGTGCCTGACAGAATTGACCGTATGATGGTAAATATTCAGGTTGAAAGAATAAGCAACCTTATCCGCGCCCTTTTCAACCATATACTGGAATAGCTCATTATCTCCGGTGTATCCCTCTTTCAGATACAAATCGCGCACGCATTTAAGCCTATAGACTAATCCGTTCGCTCCCCAGCATAGCGGACGATTAGGGTCAACTTGAAAAAGTTTGAATTCTATTCCGGAGGATATTTCTTTATTGGCGTGCTTCAAATAATATTGGAGATTACGGTTCAGGAACTGCGCCAAAGGCTCACTCTGGATCAACTCATAATAACGCATGGTCTTCGGATCGTCTTTGGAAGCGATCATTTTCCCCCAAACGCAGGATAAATCCGGATATTTCTGAAATAAAACACTGACTTTCTTTAACCAGTCATTACCTACCAAACCGTTATCCGCGGCAAAGACTACAAATAAATCTCCGGAAGCTTTGCTTGCGGCAAGTTGAGTGCCGTATTCGCCAAGTTTAAGTTTATTTTCAAAGATCAAATCTGTATACTTCCTGGCTATCGCTAATGTTTCATCAGTTGAACCGGCATCAGCGATGATTATCTCAATGAGTTCCCTGGGATAATCCTGATTTACGATAGACGCAAGACAGCGCTGAAGATACTTTGCGGAATTAAGCGTGGGGATTGATATAGTAAACTTTAAATATTCTCCCATCGCTATAGCATGCTCATGCCGCCATCAATAGAAATGGTCTGGCCGCTGATGTAATCCGAGGCATTTGACGCCAGAAACAGGATCAGCTTTGCCACTTCTTCCGGCGAACCCAATCGTTTCAAAGGAACAGCTTCAATAAGTCTAGCTAAACGCTCTTCAGGGATTTTTTTCACCATGTCGGTGTTGATGAGGCTGGGAGCGATAGCATTCACGTTGATATTATCTTTGCCGTAAATTCTTGCTAAAGATTTGGTCATGGCGATGACCCCCGCCTTTGCCACGGCATAATGCGGAGCGGCGGAAGAGCCGATCTTGCCTGACAAAGACGAAACATTAATGATCTTTCCATGCCCTTGCTTCTTAAAATAAGGCATCACTCTTTGGGCTAAGAAAAAACCTCCTTTTAAATCCAAACTCATCACTTCATCAAAATGGCTCTCCTCGATCTCCTCAAAATCAACGCATTCGAAAGTCCCGGCATTGTTTACCAAAATATCTATCTTTGTAAATTTATCAAAAGCTTCTTTTACCAGCTTCTTAATATCTTCTTTCAAACGCAGATCAGCCTTAACTACCAAAACCTGCTTATTTTTAGCAAGATCATTAAGCAATTTAACATTCTGATGCGCGCTCAGGACCAGGTTCGCGCCTTCTTTTAAGAATAATTCGGCAGTAGCTTTTCCGATTCCCCTACTTGCTCCGGTGATGATCGCGGTCTTGCCCTCAAGGATACCCATTATTTGATTCTCCTCAATCGCTCTTTAAGCTGCGTCTCAAAAGATTGTATTTTTTTGTAAGGTATCAATACCGGCTCCACATCCATTCCCCGCACCCAAGCTAAGCCATTAGGCAAGGGATTGATCTTTCTCTTGATCGCCGGCAGTTTCTCGCCAAACGCCGCCTTGATGTAGATATACGGCATATTCAATCCCGCTTCGGTGAAAAATTGATGGGTGGTGAAGAACCTTCCGATATTTATCTCTGTAGGATTAGCCACACCGTTTCTATCATAAGTGAGATCTACGCCATAGATCCCATGCGGGCAGTCATCAATAGCCTGGATGGCTTTTATCGCCAGCTTATCCAACTTTTTGTCGCTTACCGTAACACCCGTCCCGGTTATACCGGTGACTCCGGATACACTGCGATTGCCAAATTCCCAGTACAGCCGTTTCCTGCCCTGCGCTACCACCAGCTCACCATTCTTCCAGATAGATAGCCAGGTAATACTATCCGGGCTTAAATATTCAGCCACGCTGAAATTCCCCCATCCCTTGTAATAATTTATCCAGTTCCGGGCAAAATTAAAGCTATCAGTAGGCAAAGACCATTTGCCGAATGCTCCTGAGATAGCGCGCACCCAGACTTTGCCTTTAATCTTGCGGAAAGCCCCCTTCAAGTCCTTCTCACTATTAATGAGATAAGTCTTAGGCACCTTCATCCCGGAGTCCTTCCAGGCCTCGGCAGACTTAAACTTATCCTGGCAGATCTCGATCACTTCATGGCGGGGCAAAAAAGTATTAACTCCCCATTCATCGCGATACTTAGAAACTACAAACACCTCTTCGTCATTCTGGGCATGGAAGAAATCCGGCTTGGTTTCCTTAATGATCTGCTTGATCACCGGGACATAATCCTGCTCGTCTTTTGCCGGAGGCACCAGGAAATATTTATCCACCATGCCGATAGACTTGCACAGATCATACTTATTGCAAGTCACACCTATTAGATAAAACTTCTCTTTTGATTTTCGAAGCGAGCGGATAAAATTAAGGCTGGGAGCGCCACCCGCACCGCCTACAAGTATGCATTTAATCATTTTTCCAGTAGTGCTTTTTGTTTTCCCGATAAAATTTGACTGTTTCCTTAATGCCACTATCAAGGCTTACCTTAGGCTTCCAACCCACGACCCTCTTGATCTTGGTAATATCCGCGTAATAATCTCCCGGCTCAAGGGCCTTGCGCTCATTTGTAAACTTAGTGAACCTGATACTGCCGCTATGGGCGATCTTTACGATTTTCTTAGCCAGATCAATAAAGTTCACCGGCTCACCTGTGCCTACATTAAAGACCTGGCCATAAGCCTTTGGCGTAAGTCCGCATTTAAGCAGACAATCCACTAAGTCGTCAATATAAAGAAAATCACGCAGGATCCTTCCGTCACCGAAAATATCAATCGGTTCACCGTCAATAGCCTTACGGATAAACCAGTTAAACACCCCGTATTCATCATGCTGCATCTGATGCCGCGGCCCATAAGTATTAGTAATACGCAAAGCAATCGTATTAAGCTTATGCACCTGATTATAAACCGTCACCAGATTCTCCGCGCATAGATTAGTGATTGCGTAAACCCCCTTAGGATGCATTGGGTGTTCTTCGTCAACCGGAAGCCTCACGCTTGAGCCATACTGCCCGCGGGTGCCGGAAAAAATCACCTTTGCCTGAGGATTAAACTTCCTACAGGCTTCCAATACCACTAACGTTCCTTCGGCATTAATGCTTAAATCCTGCAAAGGATTCTTAATGCTATCCACGTGGCTGACCTGGCCGGCAAGATGGAAAATATAATCCTTATCTTTGACCAGTTCATTCATCGCGTCGGGATCGCGGATATCCGCGTAATCCACCACCACCTTGCGCTCCACCGGTTTAATATTAAAAACATTCCCGCCCTGCCGGGGAAGCAAGCAATCAACGATAGTGACCACCGCGCCTTTTTTCACTAAAGCGATAACCAGATTGCTGCCCACAAATCCTAACCCACCGGTAATCAAAACTTTCTTAAATTTATAGCTCATAAATTAAGCGACTGCTTGACCTGTTTTTCATTCTTACGGACCCAAGCATAGATATCGCCCATGATCTCGGGAGCTGATTTCTTAGGTGACCAGCCAAGCTCCTGAGTGGCCTTGCGGTTATCCGTCAGATAGATCGCGATATCTCCCGGACGGTTCTTTGTGTCTTTGCCGACTTTAATCCGGTTTCCGCAGATCTCCCGACACAGCTGAGTAGTCTCCAGAAGCGATAGGCTCACCTCTCTGCCGCCTCCCACATTGTAAATCCGTCCGTTAATCTTCGCCAACTGTGAAGCTTCCAGATCAATAAGCGCGAAAAGGTCGCGTATGTGCAACAGGTCGCGCACCTGCTTGCCCTTGGCGCCAAAACCGATATAGTTCAACTCTTTCTTAAAATAATGGCTCAACATCCAGAAAGTAAAAACTCCCTGATCCACCTTTCCAAATTGCCAAGGACCTGCAATCACCCCGCAGCGATTGACCACTCCCTTTATGCCGTAATTAACGATGTACTCCTCAAGTAATAACTCAGAGGCTAGTTTTGTCGCGCCGTAAAATGTCTTTGCGCCTTCGGTGGTAAAGCCCACATCAACGCCTTTCTTTGACCAGCCATGGATATGCTGTCCATCCTGCCAATCCAGCCGGGTCTCCAACTCTTTGGTCTTGATCTTATTGAGCGGCCCATAAGGATAAACCCGGCTGGTAGAAAGAAATATAACATCCGCCTTATGCTTACGCGCCAACTCCAGGCAATTCACTGTCCCCATAAGGTTTGTATGGATAATATAGCCCGGATTATCCTTTAAACCTGATAAAACACTTGGCTCGGCAGAGCACTCGATCAAAAGATCGATCCTTTCCTCCAGAACCAAATCCTCAGGGCAACGGATATCCGCGTGCATAAATTCTACATCGTTGGCTTTCAGACGGCTTAAATTCAGTTCACTTCCCCTGCGTTTTAAGTTATCTAAAGCAATTAAACGCGCCTTAGGATATTTTCTTTTAAAAGAAATAGCCAGATTACTGCCTATAAATCCCGCACCACCGGTTACAAGTATGGTTTTAT
This sequence comes from uncultured Planctomycetales bacterium, assembly GCA_964354795.1. Classification (GTDB taxonomy): domain Bacteria; phylum Omnitrophota; class Gorgyraeia; order Gygaellales; family Profunditerraquicolaceae; genus JAPLLR01. Next base: position 135,876 of record CAYHBB010000037.1, read on the forward strand.
ATTTCATGCCTTCACCTGCTCCTTCTGCACCGCGTAGATCTCTTTTAAGGTATCCTCGATATTATATTTATAATCCCAGCCCGGATAATGCGCTTTAAACTTTGAGACATCGCTGATCCACCAGATATGGTCGCCGGTCCTATTCTGATCCACATATTCGTATTCCAGGCGCAGGCCGCCGCTGATCTTAACGCATAGGTCAATAGTTTCAAGTATAGAAATATTAGCGAACCTACTTCCGCCCATATTGTATACTTCGCCGCAGCGGGGATTCTTATAAAAGTGATTGAATGCCTCCACCAGGTCATGGGAATGGATATTGTCGCGCACCTGCTTACCTTTGTAGCCGAAAATCTTGTATTTTTTTCCTGTCACTAGGCACTTGACCAGATACGACAGAAAACCGTGCAGCTGCGCACCTGAATGCATCGGTCCGGTAAGGCATCCGCCGCGAAATACGCCTGACTTCAACCCAAAATACCTTCCATACTCCTGCACTAGGACATCAGCCGCTACTTTTGACGCCCCAAAAAGGCTGTGCAGGCAACTATCAATGCTCATGGATTCATCGATGCCCTTATAGTATTGATGCTCCTTGGGCAGCTCAAATCGCTTTTCCAGCTCCACTAGCGGCAGGGAATTCGGACGGTCTCCGTATACTTTGTTAGTAGAAGTAAAAATAAACACCGCATCCGGTGCAAACTTCCTGGTTGCCTCCAGCATTACCAGCGTGCCGTTAGCATTGACCGTAAAATCTATTTTTGGATCCCGAGCTGCCCAGTCATGAGATGGTTGTGCCGCGGCATGCACGATGAGCGAGATATTTTTGCCGTATTTCTTAAAAAGACTAGCCACCTTCTTTTCATCGCGGATATCTATAGAATAATGCTTATAGTTTTTGTGTTTCTTCTCTAAGCGCGCCTTATTCCAGACAATACTTCCGTCTTGCCCAAAAAAGAACTTACGCATATTGTTATCTATGCCAACGACGTCAAATCCCTTTTCGCAGAAATAACTGACTGTCTCAGAACCAATCAGACCGCATGAGCCAGTGACTAAAACAATCGCCATATTAAATCCCTCTTCCAGATAATTACTTGTATTGATAAAACAAAAATACCAGAATCACAACGCTTAATAGAGAAACCGAATTAGCCGCAATAATGATCGGATCTTTCAAATGAACGCCGTAGGCAAGCCACAAAGATACGCCCACGCCAAACTGCAAAATAGTAGTCAGGCTAACATCCCTTACAGACTTAGTCTTAAATATCTTAATGATCTGCGGAACAAAAGCAAATGTCGTCAAAGCCGCAGCTAAGCCGCCTATGATATACCACATTATTTATATAATGGCGCGATACTTTCCCATTTGGAAAACAGCCATCCCCGGTTAACCTTTGCCCAAGAAACAGTTTTCTTTAAACCTTCTTCTAAATTCACTTTCGGCCTCCAGCCGGTCTCTCTTACCGTCTTAGAGCAATTAAGCCTATAGCGGATATCATGGCCGAGCCTGTCTTTTACAAATTCTATCCTGTCCAACGAAACCCCGAGCACATTCAAAAGCAACCTTATGGTATCCAGATTCTGACGCTCTTCATTGCTGCCAATATTATAGACCTCACCGATTTTTCCTTTTAGCAATATTGACAAAATTCCACGTGCGCAGTCATCCACATAAAGCCACTCCCGCACATTCCTACCAGTACCGTAAACCGGTATATCCTCTCCCCGGAAGATCTTTAATATTGAAAGCGGGATCAGCTTTTCCGGGTATTGCCAAACTCCGTAATTATTGCAGGGCCGTACAATCACAGCAGGAAATTCATAGGTCCTGATATAAGAATTAATCAAGAGATCCGCGGCTGCTTTTGAAGCAGCATAAGGACTATTGGGTTTTATGGGGGAAGATTCGGTAAATTCACCGCTTGCAATCTCTCCGTACACCTCATCTGTCGAGACATGGACAAATCTTTCAACGCCATACTTACGCGAAGCATCCAATAAAATCTGGGTCCCAATGACATTGGTCTTAAGAAAAACTTCCGCATCGCGAATACTTCTATCCACATGGGTTTCCGCGGCAAAGTTTACGATCACCCTGGGCTTGTGCTTCTTAAAGATCTTCTCCACCTCAGCCTTGTCCACGATATCAGCTTTATAAAATCTACATTCATCCAAGACGCCTTTTAACCTTTTTAGATCTCCGGCATAGGTAAGTTTATCCATAATAATCACCCGGAATCCAAATTTTACCGCAAGTCGCACAAAAGCGCTGCCGATAAACCCTGCACCGCCGGTAACTAATATTGGGTGTATTTTTCTACGCATTCTTCAAGCACCTCATGGATGTCGCGGACTTTAAAACCGCTTTTTCTTAATTTACGCGTTGAGAGGATCAAATTGGTCCTTACCAGATTCAGGGCCTTAAAGCTAACTAACTTATATTTAAAATCAGGATTAAATTTCTGGTAAATATCCAGCAGCTCGGGATACCTTAAGGCTCCGGCATTCACCGTATTATAAATCCCTGTCGCCTTGATCTTGATCAGATGCTTCAGGGCTTTTATAAAATCCGGCAGGTAAGTAATAGAATTGGCCACATCAATGGCTTTCCCGTATTTGATCAGCTTGGTAAGTATGTTCTTGGGATGCGGACGGTCATCCAAAGGAATACGCGGCCGCATGATCAATACTGGATATTTTTTAGCTAACGGCAAGAGCGCCTGCTCAGCATAGATCTTACTGCGGCTATAAAAAAGATCAAAAAAATCCGGAGTGCGCTCTTCAGTTATCGGTACAGCCCGCTTATAATCAAAATTATAAATGCAACCGCTGCTTAAATGCACAAACCGGATTTTAGTACGCACCGCCGCTTCAGCAAGGACAAGCGGAACAAAAGTGTTAGCGCTTAATGTCAGGTCCTTTGCTTTTTCGCAGTCATCTACATTGCCACCGGTATATCCGATACAATTGATGATCACCGCAGGCCGATGAATCCTTACCTCATCCAGAACGTCATTTAAACATTTGATCTTTCTTTCACTGACAGCGCAACCCAGCTTTTCCTGAATCCGGGAACCGATAAAGCCTTTTCCGAAAATGAGAATCTTGTTATTCATTTCTTGACCAAGCCCCTCAGGTACTCCCCATACTCAGTAGGAATATTCTTAGCTAAGATCAAGAGTTCCTTTGCGCTGATATAGCCTCTAGCATAGGCCACCTCTTCGATGCACCCGATCTTCAAACCCTGCCGCTCTTCAATAGTCTTTATAAACGTCGAGGCGTTCACCAAAGAATCATATGTCCCGGTATCCAGCCAGGCAAAGCCACGGCCCAAAGTAACAACATTAAGTTTCTTTTTCTTTAAGTATTCCCGGTTTACATCAGTGATCTCAAGCTCGCCCCTTGCGGAAGGCGAGATATTTCTTGCGATATCCACTACGCCGTTGTCATAAAAATATAACCCGGTGACCACCCAATTTGACGCAGGCTTCTTAGGCTTCTCAATTATTGAGCTGACTTTTCCCTTCTGGTCAAATCCGATTACCCCGTATCTTTGCGGACTAGTTACATAATAGCCGAAAATCGTGGCCCCTGACTTATGCCCGGAAGCTTTTTTCAGTATGCTGACCAGATCGCTTCCGTAATAAATGTTATCCCCCAGGATCAACGCGACACTGTCTTGGCCAATAAACTGCTCGCCGATAATAAAGCTCTCCGCGATCCCCCGCGGCGCGCTTTGCGACGCATAAGTTATGCGTATGCCTAAGGAAGAACCGTCTCCCAGCAACGCCTCGAATTGCGGCAGGGCATGGGGCGTGGAAATGATCAGGATATCTTTGATGCCGGCAAGCATCAAAGTAGAAAGCGGATAATAAATCATCGGCTTGTCGTATACCGGCAGAAGCTGCTTGCAGACGCTTCTTGTGATCGGATAAAGCCGTGTTCCGTTTCCTCCCGCTAAGATTATACCTTTCATAAGTTTCTCCTAGTTAACTTTAGAATAATCTTTTTTGAAATCCACAATATGGCCGATGACTTTCTGGGCTGCGCGCAGAGAATACTTAAGGTCATCCGCATCGCGCATGGAGAATATTTTCCTGAGCATAAACTCAGGGGTAAATGAGACCTTATACATCTGCCGGGCAAAACCCATGATCTCCTCGTCAGGAATCGGACTGCTCATCACCGGGCGCTTCATATCAAAATCATCCCAGTCAGTAGTCTTGAGCCACCCGTTATTCTTAGCCTCCTCAAACAGCGGACTTCCCGGATAAGGAATGACCACAGTCGCCTGCATGGTATAAGCATAGCCTTTTTTAAGCAGCCAGCGGCCGAGGTTTAAGGTGTTCATAGCCTGCTCATAGCTCTCCCAGGGGTAGCCAAACATCATGGTGATATGAGGAAAAAGCCCGGCTTTTGTCGCGGCAATGCAATCCGCGATGATCCTTTCCACTTTCAAATTCTTATTTATACGGTCAAGCGTCTCCTGATTAGCCGATTCCAAACCAAATAACAATAAACGAAAGTTCGCCTTCTTCATCAGCTTAAAATCTTCCCCAGAAAGCGCGCCAAAACGCATATTACAGTCAAAATATATCTTTTTATTATATCCGCGCTCGACCATGCCCCGACAGAAATCTTTAAGCCATCCGCCGGCTGAAAAACATCCGGCGTCATCCATGACCTCCCGCACGCCATAATTCTCGATCAACCCGCCGATCTCATCCAAAACATTCTCTACGCTACGGGTGCGATATTGAGGATAAAGCGTCGGCCATGAGCAAAATGTGCACTTGCCCCACCAGCAGTCGCGTCCGCTCATGATATAAGCTCCGGGAGTACGCTTATAATTACCGTTTTTATAAGCGTAATCTTCCCAGCGGGTCAGTTCGCGCTCAATTGGCGGCAGAGAATTCAGATCGTGGTTAAGCTGAAACTGACCGGTGTTCTTGACCGAATCGCCATCGCGATAGTAGATACCCGGTTCCAATTGGGGTGAGTTGCGGGTTGTGGGTTGTGTGGATAAATGATTACATAAATTTAGCAGAAGGAAATCATAATCTCCACCGGTAAGCACAAAATCCACGCCACATTCTTTAAACGACTCTTCTGCCAGCGCCGTAACATGATCACCGAAAAGCACAACCTTTGGAAACCCGCGCAGCGCCCCCTTGATCTCATCAATGATCTCCCAGTGCTGCTTTACCGCAGGGGTCTTAGTTTCTATGGCGATCACATCCGGCCGCTCGGCCTTCAGAGTCTTAAGAAATTGTTCAAGACTGATCTCTGCGGCAATACAATCAAGCCATATCACCTGATGACCGGCCTGCTTAAGCATAGTTGCGGCCTGCGCCGGAACAACCGGATAAATATAGGTCGGCTCCTTAAAATACTGGAACTGCCGGTTTTGTCCCAAAGTGGGACAACCCTTAAACCTGTTTAAAGGCGGATATGCAATAATTATCTTCAAGTTTTAGTTTCTATTTTTCCTCAGAAAGCCTTGCGGAAAGCAGGCCCTTAAGGAAAAAGATCCCGTATGCAATATGACTAAATATTATAGCAAAGAATACGGGAAATATCAACTGTAACTCTTTGGAAAGGCTCGAGATAAAGGCGAGCAAGAGATACAGTCCAAGGCAGGTAAAATAGGCTACTTTTATCCAAGGGCTAAGCATAGACAACACACCGCCTGAAACCAGCCCAAGCACAAAAACCGTAGGCAGAAAATAGGATAATCTTAGAGATGTCTCCGGGTACTTTTTCACAAAATAACCCCGGTGCAGGCCATAGCTTGAGATCTGCTTTAAATGCGGGAGATATATCTTTCGGCGGTGATGGTAAACCAAAACTGCAGGGTCATAAACGATTCTTTTCTTTAATTTATGGGTGATATCCAGGCAAAGCTTGGTATCCTCTCCCGGCCAGAACTTAGTATCAAAACCACCCAGCTCATCCATCACTGACTTACGCACCAGCAGATTACAGCTGGGATAATCATCCACGTCCCTCTTCTTCCCTGCTATATATCTGTAGCGGTACTGACCGCTTATCAACCATGATTCATATACTATCCCGCTGACTTTCTGACGCCATGAATCATCAAGAGGTGTAACCGCCGGCCCTCCCACTGCCGCGACCTCAGGATCGCTGAAATTAGCCAGTGCGGCTTTAAGCCAGCCCTTTACCGGATAGGCGTCATCGTCGAGAAATGCCAAGATCTGCCCCTTGGCGTGCTTTAAAGCGATATCCCGTTTGTCTGAAGGTTTAAGGGGGCCGGTGGGAATAATCTGAACAGAAGGGGACACTCTTGGTATAGCATCTTTTGCGCTTCCAAGGGTGTCCCCTTCTGTTGTAAGAGTCCCTATTTCAGCGTCTGGAAGTATGATTATCTCAAAATCCGGATAATCAAGCTCTAGACACCTAGCGACGCATTCTTCTAAATTCTTTTGCCAGGTTTTTACGGCGATGATAATCGATACGGTCATAGTATTTTAAGATGTACATCCTGTACCAGACTGCCAAAGTATCCCAGAAAGTAGTGAAAACTGCTGGGGGCTTAATAAATCCAAATCTACTTGCTGGAAGATATTCTATAGGGGCATCAGTAATTTTATATCCAAGGCGATACGCATTAGCAAGTAACTCAATATCAAATGCAAATTTCTTAACGAGCAATCGCGGAAAGACATCGCGCAATACATTTGCTTTAAATAGCTTTAAGCCTGTCTGAGTGTCTCTGCAAGGCAAGCCAAAAAGCATTTTCACAATAGCATAATAAACTAAGCTTACTATCCTACGATGCCAAGGATAAATGACTACGGAATTAGGATGCATTTTTGAGCCAATAACTACATCCGCCCTATCCAGGCGCATGATATCAAAAAGGGTCTGTATTTGCAAAGGATGCAGATCCATATCCGCATCCAGAAACACCACATATTCTCCGGTCACAAAATGCAGCGCCCTTTTTATTGCCCGGCCCTTGCCCATGTTGTAAGAATTCTTCTTAACTATTATATGGGCAGCGTGCCTGGACGCGGCATTAAGAGCTACTTCAAAAGTATCATCAGTAGAGCCATCATCAAGCACGATAAGCTCCAACTCGCATCCGAAATCAGTAAAAGCTTTTGTGGTTTCTTCTATACTGTGAGCAATCCGATTTGCCTCATTATATGCAGGCATCACTACCGATATTTTTTCTTTTATGTCTTTCATTTTCTATAAATCAGCCTTAGATGAACAAAGAAAAGCAAGATCGAACTAAAACACATGATCACCTGTACTACTAGCAACGACGGATGAAATAACATTATCCCGATCACCTGCGCAAGGCTGACCGGAACCAAAAATTTAATAAATCGCAGGTCCCTTACAGACAGAAAATAAGTCACCAGGATAAACAACAGCGTATAAAAAGTCATGGATACGCTAAACAGCCTGCCTAAAATTATCGATTCCGGATAAGCCTTCCCCGTAAGCACGGTCAAGACAAATCCAGGAAAGACATTATAGAAGATAGCGGCAATTATCGCCAAAATAAAAACATAAAACAAGGATTTCTTAAGCGTGGAGTGAGTATCCTGATTCTTCGCATGCAGCCCGGAAGTACGTGGAAACATCACCACACTTATTGCTCCGGGAAGGAAAAGAAATATCTTTCCGATCATCTGCGCCAAAGCGTACGCTCCTGAATCTTGCTGGCTGAAATAATATCGCACCAGGACCATATCAAAAGAAGTTATCGCAGTAAAACAAAAAAACGCGATAGCTACGGGAAATAGATAAGTGAATATTTCTTTAAAATTTATCTCCTGCCTACCTATCTTACCGATCAAATACTTCTTTAAAGGCACATAGGCAAATCCGATAGCAGCCAATGCCGATATCAGAAGCGCTGCCATTGCTCCGGCAATGTTGTAACTAAGGATAATAAATACAAAGGCCAGGCCTAACTTTAAAGCCCCGGAAATAACTGTAGCAGCGGATAGCCACCAAAACAATTCCAGCCCCTGCAGAGCTCCTAAAAATACCGGAGAAAGCCACGCCGAAGCGATGAGTGCCGCAAAAATATACCCTAACGCCACAGATTCGATCTTGAGCAGGCTCATTAAGTACGCCGAGCCAAGGCAAAATATCGCAAGCGTCACAACAGCGCAAATAAATGCGGCCTTAAAAAAACTTGAGAATAAATAACTTATTTTTGCTTCTTCGCCGCGGGCATTAAAAGCCGAGATGTATTTGGCTAAAGCCAACTGCAGAGTCCCCAGCGGCACCGAGAAAAGCATAAATACGGAAAGCAGCGAATTAAATCCGGCGAATTCTATCGAGGTGAGCTTATGAGCGATGAGCAGCTGAAAAAGCAGGTTCAGGAAATTAAGGAGTGAAGCTGAGGCAAAAACAACGATGATGTTGCGGGTGAAGGCATCGATCTTCTTAAGCTTTGCGAGCATTTAGGAGGTTTAGATGATGACTTTAAGGAATCTGCGGCTTCCAACCTTAAGAACACCTGCTTTATCCAAAACAAAACTATCTTTATCAATTTTTTCGTCGTTAAAAATGACCGCGCCCTGTTTCAGGAGCCTGCGCGCCTCATTCCCGCTTTGCACCAGGCCGCTTTCCTGAAGGATGACTAAAACCGTCTTTTTTCCGTCGGTCTTAAATTCAGGCATATCCTGAGGCAGTTCTTTCTTGGAAAAAACGCGCTCGAATTCTCCTTGAGCTTTCTCGACATCAACCTTAGAATGGTATTGCCGGATGATCTCTGCGGCAAGCTTGACTTTAGCCTCTTTAGGATGCATAGCTCTTACATCATTTAAGTCACAATCCGTAAGAAGCTCATAATATTTGAGCATCAATTCATCGGAAATAGACATGATCTTGCCGAACATCTCACCGGCTGATTCATTGATGCCGATATAATTGCCGTAAGACTTGCTCATCTTCTGCACGCCGTCAGTGCCTTCCAGTAAAGGCATGGTCAACACCACCTGCTGAGGCTGGCTAAAGTCTTTCTGCAACTGGCGGCCGAACAATAAATTAAATACCTGGTCAGTACCACCAAGCTCCACATCCGCCTCAAGCACCACCGAGTCATATCCTTGCATTAAAGGATACAAAAACTCTAAAATGGAAATATTCTCTCCCTTTGTATAGCGCTTTTTAAAATCATCGCGGGCGAGCATCTGAGAAACCGAGGCATGAGTGGTAAGGCGCAGCATCTCGACTATCGGCATATGCTCAAACCACTTGCTGTTAAAGACGATCTTTAGCTTATCTACATCGAGAATCTTGGAAACCTGCTTCTTATAGGTAACGGCGTTCTTAGCCACTTCCTCTTTAGTCAGCTGCTTACGGGTTTCCGAGCGTCCGGAAGGATCCCCGATCTGACCGGTAAAATCACCGATAAGAAAATACACCTCATGCCCCAGATCCTGAAACTGGCGCAGTTTCCTTAAAAGCACGGTGTGGCCCAAATGCAGATCAGGAGCAGTAGGGTCAAAACCCGCCTTGATCTTAAGGGGTTTCTTAAACTTGATAGACTGCTCAAGCTTCTTCTTAAGCTCTTCCTCAGAGATTATCTCAACCGCTCCGCGCTTGATGATCTCTAGTTGTTTGTGAATATCCATAGATATCCTTAAAATCAGGGACAGTCCCCTTAGGTTAGGGGACACTCTTGGGATAGCATCATTTGCGCTTCCAAGGGTGTCCCCTATTAGGACGGGGGACAGTCCCTTTATTTTTTATATATGCGTCCTCGCGGAAAGGCCGATCTTGGCCTGCTCCACGTCGACTTTGATCACTTTTACTTTAAGCTTATCTCCCGGCTTAAGCCCTGCCACCATCTCCCGGTCGATCTCGCTTGAATACACCAGCCCCTCCACTTCATCGTCAAGCTTCACAAAAACTCCGAAGTCAGTAAGGCTGACCACTTCCGCATCCAGAATAGTATCCATCGGATACTTCTGGGCTATCTCGGCCCATGGATTTGGCTGCAGCTGCTTTAGCCCAAGCGATATGCGGCGGTTTGAGCTATCCACGGAAACGATCACCACATCCACTTTCTGCCCCTTCTTCAAAACATCCTGCGGATGCGCGACTCTCTTGGTCCAGGACATATCAGATACGTGGATCATTCCTTCCAAGTTGCTGTCCAGCTCGACAAACGCGCCGTAATCAGTGAACCCTCTCACCTTTCCGGAGACCTGAGAGCCGACAGGGAACTTTCCGTCTGCCTCAAGCCAGGGATTAGACTCCAGCTGCTTTAAGCTTAAAGAGATCCTACGGGAATCCTTGTCCACATTCAGGACCTGGGCTTCCAAGGTATCTCCGATAGCGAACATTTCGCTTGGGTTATTCACTCTCTTAGTCCAGGAGATCTCGGAAACATGGATCAGGCCTTCGATGCCCTTATCCAGCTCGACAAATACTCCGTAAGGAAGAATGTTCACTACCTTACCTTTTAACTTTTGCCCCGCGGAAAACTTTTCCTCGATCTGCGACCACGGATCAGGCATGCGCTGCTTCAGGCCTAAAGAAACCTTGCCTGATTCACGGTCCATATTCAACACCATCACTTCAATCTTATCACTGATAGCCACTGCCTCAGAAGGATGTGATATCTTTGACCAAGACATATCCGTGATATGCAAAAGCCCGTCCACGCCGCCCAGGTCCACAAACGCGCCGAAATCGGTGATGGCTTTTACGATCCCCGGGTAGATGTTGCCGATCTTGAGCTCACCCCAGATCTTTTCCTTAGCCTCTTCTTTTTCCTTTTGCATTGCCTCGCGGCGGCTGACGATTACGCTGCGACGCAAGTTGTTGACCTTGACGATCTTGAACTTGTAGGCCTTAAACATGATATCTTTTTCCTGCACGCCCTTAAACGCCGACAATGACAGCGGCAAGAACCCTTCGATACCCTGGCAGTCCACCAGATACCCGCCCTTGACCTTCTTGACCGGCCTTCCGTCGATAAGCCCACCGTCGGTAGACAACTTTACCACCTTGTCCCAACCCTGCATGCGCATGGCTTTTTCACGCGATAGCGTAATATTACCCGCCTCATCCTCGACAGAATCGACATAAAACTCAAGCTCCTTGCCGACTTCCAGATCTCCTTGAGAAAACTCAATTATCGGCACCAGGCCCTCGGACTTAAATCCGACATCCACCAACACATCCTTCTGGCGGATGGAAATGACCTTTCCGGTGACCACTTCGCCGTCGTGTATTATTTTTATGCTTTGATTGTATAATTGTTCTAATTCAGCTCTCGAATCCGTCATTTTACTACCTCTCCTTTACAGTTATTTAATTTTTAGTTTAGATTTTGTGCTACAACACCTCCTTCACAGAGAAATTTTTACTATTGTGTTACTTAAAGCTGCCTGGATATTGCTTTACCTACCTCCAGGATTTTCTTGGCAAGACTAAGATTCTTCGCCTCAGCGTATACGCGCATCAACGGCTCGGTCCCTGAGCCGCGCAGCATCAACCAGCTTCCGTCAGATAATATCAGTTTTATGCCGTCGTAATCCTTGACCTCTGCCACAATCTTACCCAGGATCTCCTTCGGCATCAAATCCTTTTTTAACTCCACCTGCTTTTCCAGATGCTGGTCAGCGCGCACATAATAATACCTGCCGAACTGCTTTTCCGTCTCGTTAAGGATCTTGAGGATGTTCTTATTGCGATAAACCATCATCTCAATAAGCAGAAGCCCTGCCACCGATCCGTCACGCTCCGGGATATAACCTTTGACCCCCATGCCGCCGGCCTCTTCCCCTCCGGCAACGATATCCTGCGTCTCCATGAGGTTGGAGATATATTTAAAGCCCACGGGAGTTTCATAAAGCTTGATACCGAGATATTTGGCGATATTATCCATCATCGTGCTTCCGCAAATGGTCTTCACTAACCCGCCCGACCAGTGCCTATCCTGATTTAAATGCAGTGCCAGAAGGCCAAGTATTTTCTGAGGATGGATGAACACTCCGCCCGGAGCAACCGCGGCGATCCTGTCCGCATCTCCGTCTAAGGCAATACCTAAATCGAATTTTTCCTTTTTAACCCGCTCCTTAAGCTCCTTAAGATTATCTTCCACCGGCTCAGGCCTACCGCCTCCGAAAGAAGGATTGATGTCATTACGCATAAACACGACCTTGATCTTTGAGCCTTTGAGGATCTGCGCTATAAAACTATCTCCCGAGCCGTACATAGAATCGACTAACACTTTAAATTTTTTATTCTTTATTTTCTTAAAATCAATGTAGGAGCGGATAAAAGAAACGTAATCCTTGGTCATGTCCACTTCCTCGATCTTTGCCGAAGTGGAGTTCACTTCTTTTACAGGATTTAACCCGAAAAGCTCTTCTACCGCAGCAGTCACTTCCGAACCGGCAGCACCTCCCGAAGACATCTTGATCTTAAAACCGTTATATTCCGCCGGGTTGTGAGAAGCGGTGATCATCACACCGAGGTCAAGCTTGCGGGTCTTCACCGCAAAACTCAATGTCGGCGTAGGCACGGGCCTGTCCGCTAGCACCACGTCGATTCCGTTATTACACAATACTTCCGCCACTAATTTGGCGAATCGGCCGGACATAAAACGAGTATCAAACCCGACAGCGGCCTTTTTCCCTGAACCTAAGTAATCCGCCACTGCCTGGGAAACGATCTTTAAATTCTTAAAAGTATAATTGTCCGCGATGACCCCTCTCCAGCCGTCCGTACCGAATTTTATTTCCCCGTTACCGTACATTTCTGATCCTTTCTATGGCTGTTTTATAATTTTGTGAACCGAAGATGTATGAACCTGCGGCTAGGACATTTGCCCCGGCCCTGACTGCCTTAAGCGCGGTATCCTCATTTATCCCGCCGTCAACCGCGATATCCCCTTCAAATATTTCCCGAAGCTTTTTTATCTTGCCCAGTGCCGCAGGGATAAAAGCCTGTCCGCCGAAACCGGGATTGACCGACATCACCAAAACAAAATCTACCAACGGCAGAACTTTCTTTATCTTGGCCAAAGATGTAGCAGGATTTAAGGATATCCCTACTTTTATACCTTTTTTCTTTAGGCTCATTGCCTGCTTTTTGAATCCGATAAAACCAATAGTCTCAATATGCATAGTGATCATATCGCTCCCAGCAGAAACGAAACTATCCACATATTTACCGGGGTTCTCGATCATCAAATGCACATCCAGAGGAAGCTTAGTGACCTTGCGGATATATTTGACTACCACCGGTCCAATAGTGATATTAGGCACAAAGTGCCCGTCCATCACATCGATATGCAGCAGGTCAGCACCCGCAGCCTCGACTTTACGTATCTCTTGACCTAAGCAGCTGAAATCCGCGGATAATAACGACGGGGCAACTAAGATTTTACGCATAAAGCCTCTTTTTCAAAATGTATTTGTACACACTATCTGCCACTAAATACCGAAAAGACTTCTTTTCTTTTACGCACTGCCGGATCTCAAACCCCGAGATATCTACTGCCCTGATAGGCAAGGTCGTTAGATACGACGGCAAATTCTGAAGCGGGTACCCCGGCCGGGTCGCGGCGATAAATTTTACCATCTTGATTATCTCGTTCAGGTCCTTCCACGCATCCAGATAAGTTAAAAGGTCTGAGCCGATGATAAAATAAAGCTCATCATTGGGGTAAACCTTCTTAAACTCGCGCACCGTGTCTATTGTGTAAGAGCGGCCGTCCCTCTTGATCTCCATGTCCGAGACGCTAAAGAGTTTGTTTCCCTTGATCGCCAGCCTTGCCATATTCAGCCGGTGCGCCGCGGGAGCAATATCGGAATTATCCTTATGCGGAGGCAGATACGCCGGAACAAAAATGATCCTGTCCAGCCCAAGCTTCTCCCTTACCTCTTCAGCAAGGATCAAGTGCCCGATATGGATAGGATTAAATGTCCCACCCAATAAGCCGATCTTCATGATCTTACCTGTCCGTTACCAAACACCATGTACTTATACGTGGTCAGCTCCGCAAGCGCCATTGGGCCGCGGGCATGTAATTTATCTGTTGAGATCCCGATCTCCGCCCCCATGCCAAATTGATTACCATCAGTAAAACGGGTCGAGGCATTCACATAAACGCAGGCAGAATCTACCTGCCGCAAGAACTTCAGCGCAACCTTATAATTTTCCGTAACGATGGTGTCAGAGTGATGCGAACCGTAATGATTCACGTGTTGAATTGCCTCATCAATATCCTTTACCACCTTGACCGAAAGAATCAAGTCTAGATATTCGGTATGATAATCCTTTTCCGTGGCTAACCTTACGTCTTTAACGATCCTGCGGGTCATTGCGCAGCCGCGGATCTGGACGCCGGCCTCCTTAAGCTGCTTGATCATCCCAGGCAAGAATCTGGCTGCCACATCTTTATGCACCAGCATACACTCCATGGCATTGCACACGCCCGGCCGCTGCACCTTGGCATTGAAACATATCTTCTGAGCCATAAACAGATCCGCCCGCTCATCCACATAAACATGGCATATTCCTTTGTAATGCTTGATCACCGGAATCCGTGAAAGTCTGACCACCTTGCGGATCAGGCCCTCGCCGCCCCGGGGCATCACCAGGTCGATATACTCATCCAGCTTAAGCAGCACATCCACTGCCCGACGATCTTTAGTAGTGACCATATTTATCAAGCCTGCGGGAAGATGATGCTTATGGGCAACTTTGTTAAGTAACTCATAAATAGCTATATTGGAATGCAGGGCTTCGCTTCCGCCGCGCAGGATCACGCTATTGCCTGATTTCATACACAACCCGATGCAATCTGAAGTGACATTGGGCCTGGCCTCATAAATAATAGCTATCACTCCGATGGGAACGCGCACTTTATGGATCCATAATCCACTGGGGACCCTCCAGGCCTGAATATCCTCTCCCACGAAATCCTTAAGCTTAGCGATCTCAAGCAAAGACGCAGCCATCCCGGCGATGCGTAATTCATTCAAAGTCAACCTGTCGATCATCGCCAAGTTAAGCCCGGCGGCCTTAGCTGCCAAAACATCTAATTTATTCGCCTTTAGAATAAGCGCTTTTTTGCTTAAAAGAGCTTTGGCCATACCCTTGAGAGCTTTATTTTTTACCTCGCTAGAGACATTCAGCATCATGCGGCTTGCCTGCTGCGCTGCCTTGGCGGTATTGATCAGTTCAATTTTAAGGTCCATATTTATAAAATTACGATATTGTCCCGGTGAATGATCTCTTTATCAAAACGCGTACCCTTGACTTTTTCTAAAACCTTTGCGCTAACGTTCACCTTGCCGCGGGCAAACTCTACATTAGCCCTATCGCGTATGCTCACCACGTCTGCGTCAACAAAGCTACCCTCAAGGTCAGTTACACCCACGCACAAAAGGCTCTTCTTATTCAATAACGCTGCCTTTGCTCCATCATCTACAAAGATTCTTCCCTTAGTCTTGGTGCCAAAAGCGATCCAGCGCTCCTTGGCGGTCAGGCCTTCCTTGGAAACAAAAAGCGTCCCTGTCGGCTGATCATCATTGACCACGGAGAGAATGACTCCGTCAGTCCTGCCGTTTGCGATCACGCAGGATATCCCGGAGTCTACCGCGATTTTGGCTGCCTCGATTTTAGTGATCATCCCTCCCACAGAAGTCTTCCTCTTAGTAGAACAGGCCAAAGATTTTATTTCCGCAGTGATAGCGTCCACTACCCGTATTAAACTCTTATCTCTATCCAGCAACCCATCTACATCTGAAAGCATGATCAAAAGATCGGCGTTGACCAAAGTAGCTACCAAAGCGCTGAGCCGGTCGTTATCACCAAATCTTATCTCATCCGTTGAAACGGTGTCGTTTTCATTGATCACCGGAATGCAGTTTAACTGCAAAAGTTTAAGCAAAGTGTTTTTAGCGTTAAGATAACGGCTGCGGCTTGAGAAGTCTTCCCAGGTCAAAAGCACCTGCCCGCAATTTAACTGCCTGCCTTTAAAGAACCTGCGGTAAATATCCATCAGCTCATGCTGGCCGATAGCCGCGGCAGCCTGCAAAGTAGCGAGTTCCTTCGGCCGCTCTCCAAGCTTCAGAATCGACATCCCCAAGGCAATGGCGCCTGACGTGACCAGGATCACTTCCTTTTTCTCTCTGACCAGCTGGGAGATCTGGCCGGTGATCTCATTGACCAGATCAGCGTCCAGCTCATTCTTTGAGGAATAAAACAGGCTTGAGCCGATCTTAATGACTATGCGTTTATAATTTTTTGCTGAGTGCCTCAATCAGATCCTCCAGACCTTCTCTCTTAAGCGCTGAGATAGGATAAATCTTCTTCTTCACTACTTTCTTAAAACGCTCCAAGTTATCCCAGGCGCCGTCGAGATCCATCTTGTTTGCCGCGATCACCTGAAGTTTCTTAGCTACCGCAGCGCTGTATTTCTTCAGCTCCGCGTTTATGGTCTTATAATCATCCAGCGGGTTTCTACCTTCAAAACCCGCCATATCTACAATATGCACTAAGATCTTGGTGCGCTCCACATGCCTTAAGAACTTATCTCCTAGCCCCTTGCCATCCGCAGAGCCCTCGATCAAACCGGGGATATCCGCGATAGTAAAAATCTGCTTATGAGCCTTGACCACCCCTAAAACCGGAGCCTTGGTGGTAAATGGATACGCCGCCACCTGAGGATGGGCATTGGAAATCCCGGATATAAGCGTAGACTTTCCCGCATTGGGAAACCCCACTACGCCCACATCCGCAATCACCTTTAAATCGAGCAGTAATTCTTTTTCTTCGCCCAGTTCTCCGGGCTTGCCTTCTTTTAAGTGGCGGTGTCCGTTGCCTAGCCCGCCTTTACCGCCGTGGACGATGGTCACTTCCTCGCCGTCTTCCTTCATATCGCGAAGGATAGAGTCGCTACGGGTATCCTTGATCACCGTGCCCGCAGGTACACGGATAACGATGTTTTCGGCATCCCGGCCTTTTTTGTTATTACCGGAGCCGTGCGCCCCGTGCTTACCGTAGAAATGCTGGTTATAGCGGTAATCCAAAAGGGTATAAAGATTGCGGTCAACGCGAACTATAATATCCGCGCCCCTGCCTCCGTCTCCACCGTCGGGGACGCCGTGGCGGGTGTACTTATCGCGGTAAAAACTGCTGCATCCTCTTCCGCCGTCACCGGCCTTCACATAGATTTTTGCGCTGTCAATGAACACGCTTTACAGGCTGATTTCTTTTACCTGGAGCCGGGTCAATTTTTGACGATGACCTTTTTCCCAGTGAGAAGACTTACGGCGGCGGTATTTGTAGGAAATAAGCTTTTTGGCCTTGATCTCTCCAAGCACCAAAACGCTCACCTTTGCGCCCTTGACATAGGGAGTCCCCACCTCAAGCTGCTTGTCTTTTGAAACCAAGAGCACCTTATCAATGGCGATCTCTTTACCAGCCGGAGTAGCCTCCCTTTCCACCTCAATAATATCGTCCTTTTTTACATTGTACTGTTTTGCTCCAACTTCAATCACGGCATACATTTTCATCGCTCCTTTTTATTAAATACTGGCTAGACAATAGAAGAAATATTATATACGATTAGGACAGCAGGGTCAAGGGGAAATATGGGCCTTAGCCAGCACATCAAACTCGATATTTACCGGGTCAGATGGCCCTTTAAAGCTTAAAGTGGTGTGTTTGAGGGTGTGCGGGATGATATAAACGCTAAACATATTGGATTTCTTGCTTACCAAGGTCAAGCTTATCCCGTCTACGGCAATAGACCCCTTGACCAGGCAGAATTTCAAGAATTGCGCGGGGATAGCTACTTCAAAACTTAGGTTTCCCGCTACAAGACGTTTGCTACGGATAACTCCCGGGCAATCCACGTGTCCGGTGACAAAGTGGCCGGAAATCCTATCTCCCACTTTAAGACTACGTTCTAAATTTACCTTATCCGCCGCCTTTGCCGAGCCCAGATCAGTGGTTTTTAAAGTCTGAGGCATAGCTTCAAAAAAAAGCGAATCTACGCCAACCTTGACTACAGTAAGGCAAGTTCCGTTTACCGCGATGCTATCCCCTATCTTGGTGCCTTCCAAAACCTTTTCCGCCGTGATTTCAATAAGGGTGATATTTCCTCGGCGGGAAAAAGACCTGACCTGGCCCAACTCCTCAATTATTCCACTAAACATAAGTGAGCGCACATTTTACGGAACAAAGTGACGTAAAATGTATGCGCGAACTTATTCCTGCAGCAACAAGTAAATTTATTGAGCGAAGCGAAAGAAATTTACGAAGTGCTTTGCTGCAGGAATTAACTCCTAAATACATTTTACTGACATTATTACTTATCATATATAAGCATCAACCAGCATATCTTCGCCGAAACGACGCAGTTTTATCTTTTTAAGCTTTACAGCCTTATCCATGCGCTCAATACCTCTGCCCATCACCGAGCTGATAGCCTCTTTTCCGCCCACGATCTTGGGGCTGACAAAAAATAATACTCTATCCACCAGCCCATCATCAAATAATGACCCCACCAGCGTACCTCCGCCTTCTACCAGAATACTGGTAATATCCATGCGCGCCAACTTCTTCATCATGTCATTAAGATTGATCTGGCCGTCTTTTTCTTTCACTTCCAAAATCTTTGCCTTAGCAGACAAAAGCTTCCTGTTTTCCGTTTCCTGCCCGGGGCGCACATTAAGCGTCACTATTATTACCTGAGATTTCCCGGAAAAAAGATTCGCATCCTGTGAAATGCTCAGCTGGCTGTCCACAATGATCTTGACAGGATGCTTCTTGGAAAACCAGGAATCCAAACGCGGATCGTCCTTTCTTACCGTGTTCACCCCCACCATAATAGCGTCAAACTGCGAGCGGATGCGGTGGGCATACCCGCGCGATTCATCAGAGGTGATCCACTTAGAATCTCCGGAGCGGGTAGCGATCTTTCCGTCGAGAGACTGCGCCACCTTGACCGTGACAAAAGGTATGTGCTTGGTGATATGTTTAATAAAAGATTCATTTATCTGACGCAGCTCGTCCTCACAAAAACCCACCTGCACCTTAATACGATTCTGGCGTAGAATTTCAATACCCTTGCCGTTATTAAGCGGATTAGGGTCCTGCATCCCGATGATGACTTCCTTTATCCCGCTTCTTAAGATCATATCCGTGCAGGGAGGCGTACGGCCATAGTGGGCACATGGCTCTAATGTCACATAAAGCGTTCCACCCTTTGCCTTTGCTCCCGCCTTACCCAAAACCACCACCTCGGCATGAGCCAGGCCTGCCTGCTCATGAAAACCCTCGGCAATGATCCTGCCGTTTTTTACCACTACGGCACCAACCATGGGATTAGGCGAAGTCTTTCCTTTAGCCTTGACAGCCAATTCGATTGCCCGACGCATAAAATATTCGTGGTTTTTTTTCATCTAAATTTTCTCTTTCGCCTCTTTTAGTTTCTCAACCAACTCGTAAGGAATCCTGACGCAACCGATCTTGACATCCGGTTTAGCGCTACCGTGACAATCCGAACCTCCGGTAGCCAAAAGATTATATTTCTTAGCCAGCCCCAGATAGAAATTTACCAGGGACTGCGAATGCTCCGGATAGAATATCTCAAGCCCCATTATCCCGTATTCCACAAACTGCGGGATAAGATCGTCGTTATTCAAAACATAAGGATGGGCCAATACCGGCACTCCCCCTAAGTCGCGGATAAACTTCACCGCGTCTTTTGGGGTAAACCTGAAACCGCAGACATAAGCCGGGCCCTTGTCTCCGATATATTTTTTAAACGCCTCGTAAATATTACCCACTGCCCCGGACTCAACCATTGCCCGGGCGATATGGAGCCTGCCCACCGTACCTTCCTGGGCAAGCTCAAAGACTATTTCCGGATCAAGGCGGACGCCAAGCTTGTCCAGTTTCTCCACGATCTTATGCACCCGGTCAACCCGGATATTTTTCAGATGCTCAAGCTTTTCCCTAAGCGACTTGCTCTTATAGTCAATAAGATATCCGAGAATATGCACCTCAGAGCCGTCATTCTCGGCAGTCAGCTCTATGCCGGGTAAGACCTCGATCCCCTCTTGTTCAGCAATAGCTAAAATAGGATCCAGGCCCTCGACAGTATCATGATCGACTACCGAGACACAATCTAGCCCCGCTGACTTAGCTTCCTCTATAAGCTGGGCGGGAGTAAATGTCCCGTCGGAATATAGGGTATGGACATGCAGGTCAGCGGATTTCATTTTTCCAATTCTATCTTTATCTTATCCAGTATGGCGTTGACGAACTTGCCAGCTTCGACTCCGGAGAATTTCTTAGCCAGGTCCACCGCCTCATTGATGGCTACCTTGGGCGGAATGCCTGATGAATACTCTAGCTCAAAGCCGCCCATGCGCAGGATATTACGGTCCACCACTGCCATACGCTCCAGCTCCCAGTTTGTGGCGTACTGAGCGATCTTGCGGTCGATCTCAACCAAATTCTGCACAACACCCTTGACGATTTCGGCGGCAAAATCCTTCATCTCCTCATCAATTCCCTCTTCAAGATGCGCCTGCCAAAAATCATTTATAGCGCTAAGCGGCTCTTCGTGGGTGATATCGATCTGATAAAGAACTTGAAGAGCATACTCTCTACTTCTTGTACGTTTACGCATAGTCGTTGTGATCGTTTGGTTCGTTAGTTTCGTTATTTAATTTGACCCAACAAATTCGCCATCTCAATAGCAGTAGCTGCCGCATCTCTTCCTTTGTTTCCATCCTTAGTGCCTGCGCGCTCAACCGCCTGCTCAATGGTATCCGCGGTGATCACGCCGAAGATGACCGGAACGCCGGTATCAAGAGAAACCTTGGAAATTCCCTTAGCCACTTCCGCGGCGATATAATCAAAATGCGGAGTGGCACCCCTGATTATAGTACCTAAACAAATGACCGCGTCAAAATCTTTTGCCTTGGCCAGTTTCTGAGCCACTAGCGGAATCTCAAACGCTCCCGGGACCCAGGTGGTCGTTACATCTTTTTCTTCCGCTCCGTGCCTGACCAGAGTATCTGTGCAGCCAGCAATAAGCTCCTTAGTCATGAACTCATTGAAACGCGAAGCAACTATCGCAAACTTCTTTCCCTTCGCTATCATGCCTCCCTCAATCACTTTACCCATCTTTCGACCTCCTTAATTTGCCTGCTTCTACTCAATATTCAAATCGTGTCCGAGTTTCTCTTTCTTCGCCTTTAAATACTTATAATTCAGCGGATTAGGCTCTACTTCAAGCCCGACGCGCTCCACTACCCGCAAACCATACCCCTCTAAACCGACGATCTTTCTGGGATTATTAGTTAATAATCGGATATATTTTATTCCTAGATCCACCAGTATCTGCGCGCCAATTCCGTAATCACGCAAATCCGCGGCGTGTCCCAGGGCAACATTCGCCTCAACTGTATCCATACCCTTATCCTGCAAGCCGTAAGCCTTGATCTTTTCTACCAGCCCGATTCCCCGGCCTTCCTGGCTCATATAAAGGACAACTCCTTTTTTCTCTTTATGAATCGCCTGCATAGCCAAATCTAACTGCCGGCCGCAGTCGCAACGCAAAGACCCGAAAACATCTCCGGTAAGACACTCTGAATGCACGCGCACTGTCACTGGCTCACTTGCCGCAAACTCTCCCATCACCAAAGCGGAATGCACTTTATTGTTGGTCAGATCCTTATACAAGATCAAATTATACGTGCCGAATTCCGTGGGCAACACTGTCTGAGCAACTCTTTCGATCAGTTTCTCCGAGCCCCGGCGGTATTCAATAAGGTTAGCGATAGAGCAGATCTTTAAATTATGCTGTTTGGCAAAATCCAGAAGCTCGGGCAGACGGCTCATTGTCCCGTCATCATTCATGATCTCACAGATCACCCCTGCCGGAAACATTGCGCCAAGCTTCATCAGGTCAACCGAAGCTTCGGTGTGACCTGCCCTGACCAGCACCCCGCCGGCCCTGGCACGTAAGGGAAAAATATGCCCGGGTCGGATCAGGTCTTCGGGCTTGCTTTGAGGATTGATCAAAACTTCAATAGTGCGGCTTCGGTCAGGAGCGGAAATCCCTGTAGTTACGCCTCTAGCCGCATCCACGGAAATCACCCAGGCAGTCTTAAGGGGGTCTTCCTTCTTGGAATGAGTCCGGTCTTTAAGCATGGGCTCAAGGTCCAGCTGCTGCAACCTTGACTCTTCCATGGGCACACAGATAAGCCCGCGGCCGTACTTGGCCATGAAGTTGATGTGTTCAGGCCTGGCAGCGGAAGCAGCCATGACCAGGTCGCCCTCGTTTTCGCGGTCCTCATCATCGACGATGATCACCATGCGGCCTTTTTTTAGATCTTCTAAGATTTCTGGGATAGAGTTAAACATATTAGTTTTCCTAACGGTACCCCCGTTGTTTCGCTTCGCGAAACAATTCACGGGGGTTATTTCAGCCATACACTTTACCCCACAGGGGTAGGCCTTCCTATCCGATTAAGGAAGGGCCTTATGTCGCCCAGTGAGGGCTTCCATAAAGTGTGGCTTCAATAAAAAGCCCGAAGATGATCTCCGGGCATGGGTGGAATGAATAATCTTCTCTCATCTAGACTTTGCCGAGAAACGGCACCCCAATCTATCCTTTAAGATTGGGGGTACCCACTTCTGCGCTACCCCCAGCTTTATAGGTACAGCTGGGGTATGCTTTCGGCATTACTATCGGCTCTGGCTTTACCAGATCTGCTCCAGCTATTGCTGAAGCTCGCGGGCTTTACCCCCAGCTTTATTGGAAAAACTGGGGTGCAGTCTGCATTACCCCCGGCGTTATTGGAAACGCCGGGGTAGGCTTTCTGCCTTACCGCCGGTCGGGAATCTCACCCTGCCCTGAAGATTACATCAGAATGTAAGTATAGCAGAAAATCTTAGCTTGTCAATGCTTTTGGAAGGCACTATAATATAGCTATGCTGCAACATATTATAAATCAAGTACATAAATCCCTAATAAAATCCTCCAAAACTATCGCAGTAGCAGAATCTTGCACCGGAGGACTCCTCTCTGCCATGCTTACCGAGCTTTCCGGAAGCTCAAAATACTTTACCTTAGGCGTAGTCACCTACAGCAATAAAGCCAAAGAGAAAATCCTGGGTATCCCCTCATCAGTTCTCGCCAATAAAGGAGCGGTGTCAGAAGATGTCGCTAAATTAATGGCACAAAAAGTGCGTAGGCTAGCCAAAACTGACTTTGGCATAGGTATCACCGGCATCGCCGGGCCAAGCGGCGGGACAACCCGAAAGCCGATCGGAACTGTCTTCATCGCTATCGCAACTAAAAATAAGACAATCTGCAAGAAATTCAGCTTTAAGGGCAATCGCAGCAACATTAGAAATCAATCCGCCTTTGAAACTCTGAAGTTATTGGAAATTTTACTAAAACCTAAAGGGTGATTTGGTATAGTTTCAAGTCTTGCTTACGAAGTTTGGCTTCCTAACCTTCTGTGATAGAATATATTACAGAGAGTTTTGAAATATAGTGCTTTTGAAATAGAAGTATATAGCTGAGTGTAAATGGAGGTTAAAAATGCACAGGTTTACAAAAGATTTAAATTTATCTCATTTAATAGGCGGAGAGCTTACTTCGGTTTCCATAGACCAAAACAATCTTTACTTTGCTTTTGACCCAGATAACCACATAAGCATTTCTGGAGAATGGAAAGTGATAGATGATAAGAATATTTTGGTTGACGGTGGTATTTTAGGAGAAGACAAAGACGCATATAAAGTCCATAAACTTTTAGGCAAAAAAATAAAAGATTATAAAATAAATTCCCCTAAATCACTCTCCATTATCTTTAATAATAATTGGACATTGGAAATAATAGATAACTCTGACCACTACGAGAGTTGCTCTATATCTCCAAATATATACATTTAGGGGACCGCAAACTTCTTTTAGCGGCTGGCTTGGCTTAATTCTGAATAGGCTAATAGTAGGTTTAGTGGGTGACTTGGCTTGATCCGAGCACGGCCATAAGCCGCGCGCAGGACAAGCCAAGGCAGGACCCACTAAACAATAACATAAGTAGTTCTTTAGGAAGAAGCAAGACAAGACAGACGCTAAACAAATAAACATGCGCACATTCATCGCCATTGAACTACCCGAACCCATTAAGAATTCCCTCGCCAGACTGATTGATAAGCTTAAAGAAACCAGCGCAGATGTCAAATGGGTTCAACCGCAAAATATCCACCTTACCCTCAAATTCCTGGGCGAACGCGACGACAAAAAAGTAGACCGCATAACAGAAATCCTCGATGAAGTCGCCAAGAATCACAAGGCCTTTCCGATTCGCATCAACGCCTTAGGCGCTTTTCCGAATATGAGTTCACCGAGAGTCATCTGGGTAGGGATCGATCAGGGAGATATCGAAACTAAAAGTATCTTTAAGGATTTGGAAGATTCGATATGCAAGGTAGGCATCCCCAAAGAAGACCGCGCCTTCTCCTCTCACATCACAATAGGCAGGACCAGGTCAGCGAAAGGAATAACAGAACTTTCTCAGGCTATTGCTTCTTTGAATGATTCAATCGGCAAGGATAAACTTGAATTTACGGCAGGCTCAATCACCCTCTTCAAAAGCACTCTCACCCCAAAAGGGCCCATCTACGAAGCTCTGAAAGTCGTAAACCTTACCACCACCTGAAGCGTAATATTGGTATAGATCCCGGCCACAATATCATCGCTCATCACTCCAAGGCCGCCTTTTAGCTTCTGCAGCCCATTAGCAGGATAAGGCTTTAAGGTATCCAGCGCCCTGAAGATAAAAAACGCGAAAAATATAATTGCCGGATCCGGCGGCAGGAATAGTAAGCTGATAAGCATTCCGCTTACCTCATCAATGACAATCCTGCGGTCATCTTTCTTATTAAAGACCTTCTCCGCTTCCTGACTTGCCAAAAACCCCAGCACCATCACTATAAAAGTGACAAAAACCAGGTCAAAAGTACTTCCCTTAACAAAAAAGAATATCGCAAGTCCCGCGAAGCTGCCAAATGTCCCGGGAACAAGCGGTAAATATCCCACAAAAAAGAAACTGGAGATCAGTTTAACGATAAAGCGATGGTAGGAGCTCATGTGATGAGGGATTATAACCGCGTGATGATCTTACGGTTCTCCCAGAGATAGGATACGCCGGAGTAAAGCGTAAAACCTACGGTGACCAGCATCAGCGAATAGATGACCGTGCGGAACATCTTTTCCCATTCCGGATTCCAGATGAAGTAAGTCAACATCGTCTCTTTGGCCACAATAAAAAGCAAAATGACAAAGATAACCGACATCTGGGAGACGGTCTTGTGTTTACCGGCGCGCGCCGCAGACAGAACTTTGCCCTTATTCAAAGCGAATAATCTTAAGGACGTGATCAGGAGCTCGCGCGAGATTATGATCACAAACATCCAGGCTTCGATCAGCTGCAGCTGCACAAAAGTAGCAAAAGCCGCCAAAACCAAGATCTTATCCGCAATAGGATCCATCAATCTGCCGAAATCGGTGATCATGTTCTTTTTCTTAGCGATCATCCCGTCCAGATAATCGGATATCGCCGCAATGATAAAAACCACCAGCGCGAAAACCTTGGCCCAGAACCCGTGGACAAACAAAAAGAACATAAAAACAAAAGTCAGAACGATCCTTAACATGGTCAACCTGTTTGCGATATTCATACAGCTTCTCCTACAAGGTCGTATTCAAGAGTATCGGTGATATTTACTTTGACAAAATCACCCGGTTTAAGTGGCTTCTTGCTATCTACATAGACCATACCGTCCACTTCCGGCGCATCGTACTGGCTGCGGCCTATGTATTGATGGTTCTCTGATCCATCTATCAAAACTTCCAGCGTCTTTCCTAAAAAATTCTGGTTCACCTCTTGCGAGATCTTCTGTTGACAGGACATGACCTGATTAAAACGATCAAGTTTAACGCCCTTAGGAATCTGACCCTTAAACGAATAAGCCGGTGTCCCCTCTTCGCGCGAGTAAATAAAAGCCCCTAGGCGCTCAAACTTTACATCTTTGATAAACTTAAGCAGTCCCTTGAATTCCTTATCCGTTTCAGAAGGCATTCCCACTATCACCGAGGTGCGTAGCGCCACCTGTGGGATCATCCTACGGGCCTTCTCTATCAGCTTTATTATATCAGCTTTTGCGGTTTTTCGGTTCATTAATTTCAAAATACGGCTTGAGATATGTTGAACCGGAAGATCGACATATTTACAGATCTTGGGGTCGCTAGCGATGAGCTTCAAAAGCTCATCGGTCACGCGCTCAGGATTAAGATATAATAACCTGATCCAGGCGATATTCCCGGAATTTCTGGAGATCTTTCTTACTATATCGGCAAGCTCAAATCTATCGTGTAAATCTATACCGTAGCCGGTGATGTCCTGGCCGATGATATTTAATTCCGAGATCTTTTCTTTATTAAAAAGCTTAACTTTATTCAGGATCACACGCTCGTCAAGACTGGTAAATTTTCCCTTGATAACCGGGATCACGCAATAGCTGCAGTTATTGACGCAGCCCTCGCAGATCTTTAAATAGGCGTAATGCCCCGGCGTGATAGGAAATCTCTTAGTCTCCTGGTCAAGAGACACCTTGCCGATAAAAGCATCCACCTCGGGTAATTCTTTGCGTAGCTCGTCCTTGTATCTCTGGGCAAGGCAGCCGTAGACAATGATTCTTTTAAGCTTGCCCTCTTTCTTAAGCGCCACTAAATCGAGGATCGCCTCAATGGACTCCTGCTTCGCTTCCTCGATAAAAGCACAGGTATTGATGATCGCCACCTGCGCCTTATCCATATCCACTACCCGGTGGCCCTTGAGGCTTAAAGCCCCGACGATACTTTCCGAGTCTACCAGATTGCGCGGGCAGCCGAGACTTAGTATGCCGACCCTTTGCCTCATCTGGGGATGGTCAAACCTTCGCGGGTGATCAGAATACCTTTGATCGATTCTCCCCTGCGCCCGAGTTTTGAAAAGATCTGGCCGTTTACTTCCAGCTCCACAGCTCCGGCATTTCCGATAGAAAGCTCCATCTTGTTTTTCCCGGTCCAAATCTCAGGACGGCCCTTGGCAAGCTCCTGATGAAAGACAACTTTTCCGTCGATTTTTAAATGCACAAAACAATTCTCGCGGGTGCGGATCACCAGGCGGATCTCGGAAAGCAGGTCTTTTCTCGGCTTCAGGGAGATCTCTAAAGGCTTGACGACTGCAGGCTGGACCTTAACCGGCTGTTGCGGCGATACAGATTTCTTAGCTTCTTTCTTAACTTGCGAAATCCTTGCCACGGATTTTTGGGATTTTAATGCCGGAGCGGATCTATGGGAAGCGATCAGTTTGCCTAAAGAAAATAGCACCAACGAAATGACGGCAAAAGCGATAAACAGGATCACCGCCATCTTGACTTTATTGCCGGGATTAAACCCTCCCATTTGAATAGGCTTGGCGTTAAGAATGGAATTATTCTTAGCCGGATCAGACCCTGACAACGTCCCCCTTACCTTGGCTACCTGGGGCGCAGGCACAGGCTCAGGCAAGTCATGGCTGACATAATCCTTATAATCGACTCCGAGATACGCGCAGTATATCTTAATAAAGCTTTTTAAGTATATCGGGCTTAAATTAGAGATACTGTCGCCCTCAACAGCCTTAAGGATATTAAGGTTGATCCTGGTCTTTTTCTGGACCTCTTCCAGGCTTAAACCTCTTTCAAGGCGTAACTGCTTGAGTCTTGCTCCGTGTGAATCCATAATTATTAGTGGAGCTCCCCGGACTAAAGTCCGAGGCTCCCTCCTGAACAGAAATCAATCTACATTCATCCCTCGGGTTAAAACCCGGGGATTTCTGTGAAGGATTACTGTGTTTCGCTGACAGCTTTACGCTCGGCAGTGTTGCGCGCGAGCCAGTCTTCTCTATTGACGAGGATCTTGCGGGGCTTGCTTCCTTCGAAGGGGCCGACAAGGCCCTCCTGCTCCATGTTATCTATGATGCGGGCCGCGCGGGTGTATCCGAGGCGCATGCGCCGCTGTAAAATCGATACTGACGCCTGGTTGCTTTCCATGATGATGCGGGCTGCCTCATCATAAAGCTCATCTTTTTCTCCGGTGTTAAACTGCGACTTCTGCTGCTCTTTCAGGATCTCCTCATCGTAAACCGGCTCTCCTTGAGAACGGATAAACTCTACCACCCGCTCGATCTCGGCATCTTTAAGGAATGTGCCCTGAATACGGATAAGCTCCTCCTTGCCCGGCTCCTGAAAAAGCATATCACCTTTACCAAGAAGAGCCTCAGCCCCGTTTTTGTCCAGCACGGTGCGCGAATCCACCTTGGAAGCCACTTTAAATGAAATGCGCGCGGGAAGATTAGCCTTTAATACTCCGGTGACTACATTTACCGACGGGCGCTGTGTGGCAAGAACAAGATGGATTCCTACAGCTCGGGAAAGCTGGGCCAAACGGGTGACCGCGTTTTCAATTTCTACGCGGGCAATACTCATCAGATCAGCAAATTCATCGATGACCACTATGATATAAGGAAGTTTCTCCCTCTTTTCATTATAAGCCTCGATATTACGCGCCCCGGCCCCCTGCAGCAGATCATAACGCTTACTCATCTCACTCACTGTCCAGTTAAGAGCAGCGGAGACCTTCTTGTGGTCAGTGACCACAGGACATAATAAATGCGGCAGGCCGTTATAAGGCATAAGCTCCACGCGCTTGGGGTCCACCATGATGAACTTGACTTCATTAGGACTAGCCTTATACAAAAGAGAGAGAATCAGCGAGTTCACGCAAACCGTTTTCCCTGAGCCTGTCGTGCCGGCGATCAACAAATGCGGCATCTCATCAAGGTCAGTGACTATGGAGTGGCCGGTAATATCTTTGCCCAAGGCAAGGGTGAGTTTGGACTTTGCCTCCTGAAACACCTTGGAAGCGATGACGTCTTTTAAGAATACAAAGCTTCCCTTAGTATTGGGGATCTCTACACCTACGCGAGCCTTGCCGGGAATGGGTGCGATGATCCTTACTGACTGGGCCTTCATGGCCAAAGCTATATCGTCGCTTAAATTCTCGATACTGTTTACTTTTACTCCCGGCGCCGGCTCAAGCTCAAAGCGGGTGATGATCGGGCCGCGCACGATATCCGTGACTTTTGCCGAGATCCCGAAATCGGAAAGTGTTTCTTCCAGGACCCGGGCGGTATTCTCCATGTCCTCTCCGGGATCAAAAGTATCTCTTGTAGGAGGAGAATCCAAAAGCTCTATTGACGGAAGATGATAATCGCCGATTTTAACTTCCTGCTGTTTGACTTTAGGTTCCTCTACCGGCAAACGGGTCTTGATCTTAGACTTAAGCGTAGCTAAAGAAGGAAATGATGAAAACATGGGCTCTTTAGCCCCTTCTTTTTCTTTAGGCTTAAATAAAGACTTCTCTGCAAGCGCAGATTTTACTCTAAGCGCTCTCTCCTTCCCCTTTTTAAAGAAAGCGAACATCCCGCCAAGGACGGCGAAAACATCTTTGGTCAATTTGTAGCTCTTTAAAAATATGGAAGAAATCAGGGTCTCAGTGACCAAAGCCAGTGATAGTATGCCAAAGGTAATAAAGATGATGAACCCGCCGAGGCGGCTGAAATACGCGGTGATGAAATTTGAAAGATTAAACCCGGCGAAACCCGCGAGATAAAAACGCACGTTCTGGGTTCCGTATCCAAACATTCCAATAAGCGAACACATGGATAATAACAGAATGATCATCCCCAGGATGCGCGGAATGCTTAAATACGGGGACTCCTGGCGGAAATACTTGACACCCAGGAGTAAAATCAAAATCGGCAGGACGAGACTTGTCGGCCTGCCGAATAAAAATACAATTGCCTCGCTTAAATACGCTCCGAATATTCCTAAGAGATTCCTGGAGGGGTAATACGGATGGGAGGTGTAAAGAGACAGGTCCAGGCGTTCGAATCTGATCAGGCTAACCAAAACCATCAGCCCTATCGCCAAGAGGATTACGCCTTTTAATTCATTTATTCGCTTTTCTCTCACGGCAACCGCTAAGAGCTGGCCTGCTCAGCCTGCTTCTTACTGAGCTTTATCCTGCCAAGCTCGTCAATCCCGATGACCTTGACCCTGATCTCATCGCCGATCTTCACCACTTCCTCGACAGTCTTAACGAACTTATCGGAAAGCTCTGAAACATGCACCAGGCCTTCTTTGCGGGGTGCCAGTTCAATGAACGCCCCAAATGGCATGATGCGCTTGACTTTACCTATATATATGCGGCCGATCTCTACGTCGTCAGTAATAGCCCTGATCATTTTTATAGCGGCATCGGATTTATCGGGCTGATCGGAACCGACCAGAACAGTACCGTCATCTTTGATGTCAATACTGGCTCCGGTAGCCGCGATTATCGCTTTAATATTCTTACCCCCTGGACCGATGAGCTCTCCTATCTTCTCGGTATTGATCTTAAGCACCTCGATACGCGGGGCATAGCTGGATAATTCCGCCCGCGGAGCGGTCAAGGCCTCGCTCATCTTGCCCAATATAAACATCCTGCCTTCTTTTGACTGGGCAAGGCTGCGCTTCAACAAGTCCACTGAAACACCATCTATCTTAAGGTCAAGCTGCACCGCGGTCATCCCGTTCTTAGTGCCGGCGACTTTAAAATCCATATCTCCAAAATGGTCCTCGACCCCCGCGATGTCGGTAAGGATTACCTCCTTATCGCCTTCCTTGATCAGACCTAAGGCAATTCCGCTGACCGCTTCCTTGATAGGAACTCCGGCATCCATCAAGGACAAAGCAGCCGCGCAAACTGTGGCCATGCTTGATGAACCGTTGGATTCCAGGATCTCGGAAACCACACGAATAGTATAAGGAAATTTCTCTTTGGAAGGAATGACCGCAAGAAGCGATTTCTCGGCTAAAGCTCCATGGCCGATCTCGCGCCTACCGGGACCGCGCACAGGGCCGGTCTCGCCCACGCTAAACGGCGGGAAAGTGTAGTGAAGCATAAAAGTCTTATACCTCTCACCCTCCAGCGCCTCGAACTTCTGCTCATCGTCTCCGGTACCAAGCGTAGTCACTGCCAGGCTCTGGGTCTGTCCGCGGGTGAATAAAGCCGAACCGTGGGTGCGGGGCAAAAGCGGGACTTGGCAGGTAATAGAACGGATCTCCTTGAGAGAACGGCCGTCAACGCGCACGCCGTCTTCAATGATCTTCATACGCACCAGCCCCTCTTCAACCTCCACCAGGGCGTCTTTCACCTGTTGGGCAGCGCAGGCGTCAGTTACCAGGGTAGTTTCAAGCTCCTTAGCCAAAAGATCCACCTGGTCCTCACGCGCTTCCTTACTTGCCAATTTATATATCTCTTTTAATCTATTAGCCGCCAGATCCTCAATACGCTTTTTAAGCTCGGGGTCCACGATCTTAAATTCAACGCTGGATTTGGGCTTGCCATACTGCTTGGCAAATTCATCCTGCGCATGCAACAACGGCTTCAAACTCTCATAACCGAAAGCGAGCGCCTCCGCGTAAACTTCTTCAGAGACCTCGTTACAGCGGGACTCAAGCATCATCACGCCTTTATGATTGCCGGCCACCACGACGTCCAGCTCAGCAGCCTCTATCTCCTTATATGTAGGATTCAGTATAAGTTCATTATTCACCCGCGCCACGCGGCAGCAGGCCAGCGGGCCGTTAAAAGGAATATCAGAAATGGATAATGCAACAGAAGCACCTGTGACCGCTAAGATATCCGGGTCATTCTCCCCGTCACTGGAAAGGACAATTGCCATGACCTGGACCTCGTTAAGCATTCCCTTAGGGAATAACGGACGGGTCGGGCGGTCGATAAGGCGGGCGGTCAGGATCTCGCTTTCCGAAGGCCTACCCTCGCGCTTAAAGAATCCTCCGGGGATCCTTCCTGCGGCGTAAGTCTTTTCCTGATACTCGACGGTCAAAGGGAAAAAACCCTGGCCTTCCCTGATCTTGGTGGACATACAGGCAGTGACCAAAACAACGGTGCCGCCATAGGTGATAGTGATAGACCCGTTTGCCTGCTTGGCAATGCTGCCGGTCTCCAAAATCAAATCGGCCCTGCCAAATTTAATTCTTTGAGCATTCTTCTGCATGATGATTTAACTTTCTTTTTTTCGGGGTTAAGGAAGTTTTACTTCCTCAGGTTAAGCTTCGTCAATACCTCTTCGTACTTCTTGGTGTCTTTTATCTTGAGATATTCGAGAAGCCTGCGGCGCCTGCCGACTAACAAAAGCAAGCCACGGCGAGAATGGAAATCATTCTTATGCTGCTTAAAATGCTCTCCTAAGAGCTTGATCCTCTCGGTAAGGATAGCAATCTGCACTTCTGAGGAACCGGTGTCCCTAGCGTGGACCTTAAATTCATCGATGATCTTTATTTTCTTTTCTTTTATTAAAATCAAAACAATTCACCTCCTTAAAATATTCGTAAAACATTATACTGTTAAATTCGCTATTAGTCAACTAATTCTGTGATATTATTTTCTTTTTAAATATTACTGGTTGGATTATAGGCAGGCCTGGATAGAACGCAGGGCTATCGGCACCGGTTTAAGCGCGCAATCTTTTAAACGTATCCCAATCATATAATGGTCGTCATTGGCTTTACGGGACCACACCACCTCTCCACGCACATTGATTTGCTCCCCGTTATCCGCCATGTGCAGGCACATATTCAGGATAGTCGATGGTTTTATGGACTCGGTAAGGATAAGCCGTATTCCGTGGGTGCTTAAATCGTAAGTCTTAGCCAGATAGACTCTGCTATTGGCAGGATTGACGCATAACGCCGCGACCCTGGCTTGGAATCTGGAGCTCGATCTACGTTCCGTGAAATCGGTTTCCTGCATCGGCTCACCACCTCTTTTCGAGAACATCAGCCTAAGCGAACAGAAACTTTCTAATTAACTATGCCTGATGCACAGACGAATTCAAGCCTATTCTAACCTAAAAAGAAAGCGCTTTCAAAGACCGGTGGAGCCCCTAGAATTAATGGTCGAGGCTCCCCCCTGAAGCACACCTTGCCTTAAAGGATAGGCAAGTGTGTTGCTTTCTGCAACAAACCACATTCCGCAAAGAACATAGCAGGGGAATTAATACTTATAATAATTCGCCGGAATTGTCTGTGCGATGTAGCGCACTGCCTCGATAATACAGATGCGAATAGCCTTTTCCATAGGCGTATTGGCATAGCCGCCCAATCCCACGCCTAATCCCCAGCTGCCGAAAAATCCCATACCGATACCACCTGCGATATCTCTGGCTTCTCCCTGCACACGGGTGGCCGCTATAACTTCGGAAGTAGAGGTGTCGATTATGCGCAGGTCCAGCGCCATGTGCGATTTGTTCATCGCGCCACCTATGATCCCGCCCAATATTCCGCTGCCCACGCTTCCGCCGCCGCCGATACCGCCTCCCATACCTGAAGCATTGGGCTCAAACTCGGTAACTGCCGCGCTCACCAGAATATCCGCGGTCTTGATCTGGCCTCTCTGGGCCCCGCTACCGGGCTGGGCGGCACCCGATGCCGCCAACTCTTGCTCCTGCATCACAGCCTTTAACACCTGACGCTCAAGCACGGAAAATCTGCCGCTATTCATCAGCGCGGTGACCAACATCTCACGCAGGCCTGTCCCGATCTCTCCTCCTGCCTTGGCAGCCTTGACATCAAAATCCGCGACCGCGATACGCGCCTTTGGCCCTGAATACGGGGGTAAAGGCTGCGCGCCGGCATTATTATCCACCTGCGCGGTGGGCTGCATTCCCGCAAAACATAAAGTTGCCGTAAAGACAAACATCAAAACGCTAAGAAACAAAATCTTTTTCATCCATACCTCCACTATTTAGTAAACTCTTCTTCCTTCACAGCAAGTGAACACCGGCCTCACCTATAAGGCCGGGTGTTCAATATACTCTTCTTCCTTCAACCTTCTCCCAATCATTCAAAAGCTTCATACACTCGGCTCTGTCAAAGTGAGCGAATATTTTAACACTGCTTTTGCCTTTTGTCTTCAAATTTTTAGCTGAAATACTTAGCTCGCAAAATCCCAGCTTCTTGACGTCGGCGATGTTCGTCCCGTAGATCACCGCATCCAGTCGCGCCCAGTGAATAGCGCTGAAGCACATCGGACACGGCTCGGTAGTGGAATATATGACGCATCCTGAAAGGTCAAAATGCCTCACTTTTCTCGAGGCAATACGGATGGCGTTTACTTCCGCATGGCAGGTGGCGTCTTCTTCCAGCACCGTATTATGCGCTACTGCCAGGACTAAATTATTCCTGACAATGCAGGCGCCGAACGGGCCGCCATTAAGGGTTCTTAAGTTTTTGCGCGCCTCCTTTATAGCCAGGCGCATATAATTTAGCTGCGGCCTCATCCGGATCACTTATTCAGGACTTCGATAGTCTCAGTTGCAGTGCCTATGTTACCTTTGTCATCCTGCACAGTGAGCGTAACGGTAAACTGCTTGGGCTCAAATGAACCGCTGTAAAAAGTGTTTATCGGGTCCGGCTTCTTGGCCTTGTCCCCATCGCTAAAATCCCATTCGTAGGAGACTATTTTTCCTTTTATAGCGTGCGATTTTCCGGCGGAAAAGCGCACCTTAAGCGGAGAATAACCCTTCATCGGCTTGGCCGTGATTATGGCTACCGGAGGCTCGCCGGGAATGCGCTCGGTGAGCTTTACGGTCTTTTCTTTGGGTTTAAACATCTTCTTCCAGAAACTTTCTTTAGGCGGCTTTTCTTCTTGGGTCTGAACTTCTTGCACCTCTTCCTGCGGCTTAGCAGGCTTAGGCTTACGCTTAAAGAAATTCTTGGTCTTCTGCCAGAGACCGGTTTTCTTGGGCTTAACTTCTTGTTTAGCCAGCTCCTCGTCCATCTTTTCTTCTATCGCCGGAGCCCCTACAACAGGCGCTTCTGTTTTTGCAACTTCCACTACAGGTACTGACTCAGATTTTTCAGCAGGCGCCTGCGCCGCTTCTTCTATTTGTGTAGCTTCAACGGGCGGGGTTACTTCTGTCGGCTGAGCAGTTTCAACAGGCTTTTCTTCGATTACCGCCTCTGCCGGCTTCTCTTCCACCACAGCTTCGGCAGGCTTCTCTTCCACCGCAACTTCCGCGGGTTTTTCTTCAACCGCTGTTTGGGCAGGCTTTACTTCTGTAGCCGCTTCCATAGGCAACTCTTCCTGCTTAGACGGCTTCTGCGCCAATTCACGGGCCTCTGTTTTTCCCTTGACCGCCAACAACTCCCGCTCAAAAGCCAGATCGTCCTGAATATACTTGCTCAAATAATCCCTGACGATCTTCACCCGTTCTCTTTGCTTCTGGTCAGCCTGATCGTCGATCTTATCCATCTTCTCTTTATAGGCGGGATTATGCTCGTATTTATAATCCTGATACGCCGCCATGGGAAGCCTTACGGGGCTGGCTACTAGCCCCCCGGCAGTGCTCAAGGGCTTTAGAAAATAAGATTTAAAATTGCTGTCGATATCCCCGAGCTTCTCGTAATAATACTCGACCGATTTTTTCCTGCGGCTGAAACGCTCCTGCGCCAGTTCCAGGTCCGCAGGTACAGTACTATTTTCACCGATGGTATATTCCGCGATGACAAATCCGCGGCGGGAAACCACGTAACCTTTATCATAAGGCTTAAGGCCTTTTTGGAATTTATAGGTCGTACACCCTGATAAAGTGATAACTGCTAATAATAAAACTAAACTCTTTCTCATAGAAAGCTCCTTGCGCGGAAAGCGCAACACCAACCTTTCCTATTAGGTTGGGTGTATCTCCTATTGTAATTTTATAAGTTCGTAATCTAAGTTCCCCAGGCCGATGGCGGCGGCGTATTCCAGCTGCTTTGAGCCGTCACGCCGGGGATGGGACTCCTTAAAAATATCTTTTTTGCTTTCTGCGATCACCGTATCCAACGCCGCCTTATCGCAGCTTACCGCGTCGCGCGAGACGAATATCCCCGCATCAGGGGTTATGCGCGGATCATCCTTGGCCAGGCAGTCGCACTCTTTAGTGATCTTTACGGCAAAATTTATGAAGACGGACTTCTGTAATTTATCAATTAAAACCGCTTTAGCGTATTCGATCATTTTCTCCTGTATTGTCGAACCACCCGGTTCCCAATCCACGTCAATAGCGTGAAATTTACAGGCGGCAATGCAGCTGGCGCAGCCGATGCAAAGCTTTGCCTCAATTCGGGATAATTTGTCCTTTAAAGTAACGGCATTGACCGGGCACACCTTGACGCATGCCCCGCAGCCGGTGCAATTCTCAATATGCACCATAGGCGAAACATCCGAATGCTGGGCGAGTTTTCCCTCGCGGGTCGCGCAACCCATTCCGATATTCTTTAAGACCCCGCCGAAACCGGTCATCATATGCCCCTTAAAATGCGCGATATCCACGATCGCGTCGGCATCCCGAAAAAGCTTGACTATCTTTGCGGTCTTGATGAACTTGCCGTTAAGAGCGACTCTAGCCACATTTCCCGGCTCTCTCTCGTCAGGGATAACCACCTCACCCAAGGTAGACTCTTTTGTAAATCCGTGCTCCTTGGCCAGCGCCAGATGGTCTTTGGAATTCATCCTCCTGCCGCAATAAAGGGTATTGGTGTCAGAGAGGACCGGCCGGCCGCCGCTTTTCAAAACCGCCTCACAAGCGACCCGCACATACTCAGGCCTAACGTACCCCTTATTACCACCTTCTCCAAAATGCAGCTTTACCACCGCCAGGTCATCCTTGCGGATAAAATCCAGGCAGCCGCTTTCCTTTAGAAGCCGGGAGAATTTTTCTATAATGATCTTTGGGGTGTCGGAATTGCCGACTTTGGTAAAATAAACTTTACTTTTCATAAGACTAATCTCTGAACTGTGATTTTTCTACCTGAATTCTTACTGCTTTTAAGCAAAAGCCCCAGCAAAATACCATAAGCATCAATAAAAAAAAGGCTCCTGCCGAGGTCCTGGAGAAAACAAAGAAATCGTATAACCCGTGCGCCAGTATCGCCAGGCCCAGCCCCATATAAATATTCGCTTGTTCGAGCTTACGGTCAGCGCAAAACTTAGCCAGCCCCAGATAATACCCCATGATCACAGCGAAAAAAGCATGCGCGGGGACCGCAAACACTGCCCGGGGTATGCCGCACATCAGGCTCCCAAAAATACCCAGCTTAAAATGCGAAATAGCCACATACATGATATTCTCTAAGGTGGCAAACCCCAGGGATATCATAACCGCGTACATGATCCCGTCATAGGGCTCATCGAATTCCTTATTATCGTATATCAGGCGCTTAAATACAAGAAATTTAAAACCTTCCTCCACTATCCCGGCGACCAGAAAACTCTTTAGCAATATATTAAGAAAGAAATCGCTGACCTGCTGGACAAAGCCCCACATAAGGACAGTTTCTACGATCATCGCCAGAAAAGTCACCCCGGCGCCCGCGAAAAAAGCCCTGGCTAAAAGCCCCAGCGGCTCCGGCTCATACTTATCCTTATGGTAAAAGTAAATGATCAGGGCTATGGCCGGAGATATGGCAACTATCAAAACAAACATTTACGCTCCTCTAAAAGGGTAAATTTGGCTTATTTTACCTTGACAATGGCACAATTTCAAGTATACTCTTTTAACTATACAATATAGGAGTGATTAGCTATGCTTAAAAAATGTGAAATCTGCAAAAAAGGCGCTCTTACCGGAAAAACTATCGCGCGTAAAGGCCAATATAAGGCTAAGGGCGGTACCGGCTCAAAAATTGCCCGCTGGACCATGCGCAAATTCTTTCCCAACCTACAGAAGATGCGCATCCTCGTCAACGACCACCCCAAAAGAGTATACCTTTGCGCAAAGTGCATCAAAAGAGGCAACTTCAAAAAAGCCTAGGGCCCTCGCCCTCTTTATTTGGGCTTTGAAACAGTATACTTAGTGTAAATAAAAGATACCCCCAGAAATAAAACTCCCAGAATAATAAAGCTGATTATTTTATAAATCACGGGAAGTTGCGCCATATCCGCATATACCACCCTGGCTATGGTGACCCCGAAAAGAGCAAATCCACCCCACCGAAAGACCTTATCCTTCATAATGAATCCGGCGCCAAACAGTATCACTCCCTCCAGGCCCAAAGCGACCGAAATCCATGAAGGAGAGACATACCTGAACATCGACCAGGTAAACAGAAACGTAGATACGATAAACACGATCGGCAGAATATCGCACTCGTAGCTCTCTAGCAATCCCTTCTTTCGAAGCTCTCGGCCTGTTAAATATATACAATAAGCTATCGACACTCCGATCGCCAAGGCCAACCATCTGGCCAAAACCCAGACATTATTGTAATTATCGATAAAGCACATCCTGAATCCCGCGGCTAAGAGCAATAATAAAGAATACGCCCTAAAAAATTTATCCCGTAACAATGCCCCCAGCACAACCAAAGCCAACGCCTCAAGATATAGGCTTGTGGTCAGCCACTGCAGATCGACCATCAGCCAGATAAAAATAGTAGCATACACCGCTGCCAGCGCCGAATACAACTCCTTCATCTGGAAAACAGGCTTCTCGGCAACCGCCTTCGTGCATGCCGGCCTCTCAAAATAAAAACACGCGACCGAAGAAATAAAACCCAAAAGACTTAAAACCTTGTTCCAGGCAAATCCGTATCCAAACAAGACCGCGACTTCCGGCAGATGAAAATCATATGAGGTTATCTTTAAAAATATCACCGCCGACAAAAGCAAGCTGAAATATCTGAATAGTTTTCTTTCAAAGTGAATACCGATAAACACAAGAAACGGCAATTCTATCAGCCATATGACGCTGGTATGAAACGGCAGGTATCTTAAAGGTACGGCCAGGGTAAGAAGAAAGATAGCCATAAGCATATTGCTGGTAAAAAGCATGCCGCATTTCTTCTTTTCCATGAGAAAAGAAAGGCCAAGATAAACCACACCCAGCCCGAAAACAAAACTGAACTTATGTTCCGGGTAAAAGTAAAGGAACTTCGGAAAAGCCATAAAGAAGAAAATAATAAAGTTGCAAAAGTTCGCTACGGAAAGCGTCCTGCCTGTTGAGACGTTACTTCTATTGCGTATACAATGAATGGCAAGCGTAAAAAGCGACCAGTACACAAATAGAAATCCGCTGTTGACCAGAAAATACACCTGCTCCACATTGAGGCTGGATACGGGGACCCGGGAGAAATACAGATGCTTGAATACCCAGATAAAATGAGTCAGATACGTCAGCGCGATCCCAAAGATTATAAACCGCAACCACTGCATACGAAAAACTAAAACCAAAGCCGCGACAGCCAGCACAAAACAGGCAATGAGAGTGAAGACGTTGATATCCCCCAATGTCGCACTGAGATAACCGACTGCCAGGGCGACAGCCGAGAGCTCCTGTGATTTATATTTCAGAGAATGCATGATCATACCAAGGGCCACTGCTGCCAAAAGAACCAGATCCAGCAGCTGGCTGCTGATCACACGGGAAGCGTCAAAGTGATACATGGCATAGGTTGTAAAATAGGTGACTGCCCAGCCGCCCCCCAAAAGCACCCGGCCATAATTCCTGAAGCGCTCACTTACTTCCATTTTAAATCCGAGCACAAATAAAATAACGCCTACTACGTACCCAAAGAGTATCTTTACAAGAGGCCCAAAATATCTAAAAGAATAACTTATTAAGAAACCAATACCAAGAGTGAAAATAATTATGCCGATGCGATTAAGCCAGAACCTGCCCACATTCACTTCCAAATCCTGCTTTTCCTGTACCGATGGGGCCGGAACGATCTCAACATGCACTTGCGCCTTATTTTTGTCCTCTTTTACAGCAGGAACCACGGCTTCAGCCTGCGTCAAAGAAGAATTTATCTTAACCTCCAAATTATTCAGCCTATTGGCCAGACGGTTCAGCTCCGTTTTCAAAGCCGCTATTTCACTTTTTATTGATACGGGAGAAGAATCATTCCCTACAGATTCTACCAACGCGGATCTTTTCTTCGGAGAGACCAATACTAAAATAACTCCTATAGGACCAAGCAATAATCCCAGCACCCACCAGATAGCCAGGCTATATTTTTTGTGAGCGGCTATCCCGACAGTAAGAACAAAACAAATCAGCCAAAAAATTCCCATATGAGCCTCCTTGAGCACAAGCTCACCCCAATCCATCCATTAGGATTGGGGGTAAAGCACAACCCCAACTTTTCCTATTACCCCAGAGGGGTAGCCCTTCCTAATACCTGTTAAGGAAGGGGCTTAAGTTGGGGGTATAATCCTACCTAAAGAATATATCCTTTACCTCTAAGATCACCGAACTATCATCCCGCCAGGTATCTATACGCGGGGTGTACACCAGGTCAAAATGGCGCGCCTGCATCAGGCTCTCCTTAAAATTGCTCATCCCGAAGCCTATCGCCTGATGCGACACCACACCATCCGTGACCCAAAACTTCAAGGTCTCTCTTTGTAAGGTCAGCGGCTCACCCTTTAGCCTGAGATCCTTGGTGTAAAATAACGGCTCGGGGTTGCCCATACCAAAAGGCTCTAATCTCTCTAGCTCACCGACACTCTCCTCATTCAAATCCGACAGACTCAATTCCATATCCACATCCAGGCTCGGCAGCAGATCCTCAAGGGTCATCTTTTCATGCGCCAGGCGATTGATATTACGCTTAAAATCTTCGATGCTGTCTTTAGTGATCGTCAGACCGGCGGCATGGGCGTGGCCGCCAAAAGAATCCAGATGATGCCGGCATTCCAATAACGCGTTGAATAAATGGAAATTCCTGATGGAGCGGGCCGAGCCTTTGCATGTATCCTCGCTCAGCGATATCACTATAGCCGGCCGGTAAAACTTATCCGCGATCTTTGAAGCCACTATCCCCAGTACCCCCTGATGCCAGCCGTCTTTGGCGATAACGATCACTTTATGTTCTTTAAAATTTATCTCCCGGTTGATCAGGTCCTCCGCCTCCTGCATGATCCTGCCTTCCACCTTCTGGCGGTCGCGGTTATGGCCTTCAATAGTTTTCGCAAACTCTGCGGCCTCAGCAATAGTCTTACTCATCAATAATTTCAGAGAAGTTTGGGCTGTGCTCATGCGGCCGCTGGCATTGATGCGCGGGGCAAGTATAAAACTTACGAATGTAGAATTGAATTTACGCGCGCCACACCGGGCGCTTTCCATCAAAGCCAATAGCCCGGGGCGCTTTGTCTTAGAAATTTGATCGAGGCCTTCTCTGGCAAATATCCTGTTCTCCCCTGTCAGAGGCGCGCTGTCGGCGATAGTGCCGAGCGCCACCAGATCCAGATCCTCAAGCTGACGGGATTTAGTTAGCGCCTGGCAAAGTTTAAAAGCTACACCCACTCCCGCCAGATCGCGATACGGATAGCCACATCCGCAAACCTTAGGGTTGATAATACTGTCGGCAACCGGAAGCGCAAGTGCTGAAGGCTCGTGATGGTCGGTGACTATCACGCTTATGCCGTGGCACTTAAGCTCCTCTATTTCCTTATGATTGCTGGTGCCGCAGTCAACCGTGATCAAAAGCTTCACGTGATTGTCTTTTACCGTCTGCAAAATATTCTTAGTTAACCCATAGCCTTCCTTGATCCTATGCGGCAGATAATTACAGACATCCAGGCCGTAGTTTTTAAGGGTATTTTCCAAAAGCGCTAAGCTAGTGATCCCGTCAGCGTCATAATCGCCAAAGACCATCACCTTGTCTTTGTTTTTACGCGCCTTATTGATCAGCTCCACCGCCGTATGCATGCCGGAGAATAAATACGGATCATGCATGTCTTTGGGGCTTGGGTCAAGAAAAGCCCTGGCATCAGTTGCGCTTTTAATATTGCGGTTGATCAGGACCTGGGAGAGAAGTGTAGAGATTTTGAGCTCTTTACTTAATGAGGAGGCTGCGTGCTGGTGGAGGGGGGCGATCTTCAGGATTTTGTGGGTGTGATTGGCCATTACATCTTTTCGGGTCTCGACACTCCTAACAACTCCAGGCCTGCGGCTATGGCTATTCTTGCCCCTTCGATCAATGCCAGACGGGCTTTGGTGATCGCCTCGTCCTGCCCGAGGACCCGGTGCTGGTCATAAAATTTATGGAAAGTCTCGGATAACTCCTGCAGATATATTGTTAGCATAAAAGGATCCAGGGTGCTTAAAACAACATTAAGCACAGACGCAAACTGCAGGATCTTTTTGATGAGCGCGAGCTCTTCTTTTTCCTTTAATACGGATAGGTCCGTGTCCTTGCCGAATTTTACTTGGGCCTGGCGCAGGATGCTGGAAATCCTGGCATGCGCATACTGCACGTAGAAAACCGGATTCTCCGAAGTCTGCTTCTTTGCCACATCCAGGTCAAAATCCAGATGGCTTGAGGTGCGCCGCATCACAAAGAAAAATCTTGAAGCATCAGCTCCCACCTCATCAAGCACTTCACGCAAAGTTATGTACTGGCCTTTACGCGTAGACATGTGCACTATCTTGCCATCACGGAAAATAGTCGCCAGCTGCACGATCACTACCGATAATGATTTCGGATCATGCCCAAACGCGGCAACCGAAGCCTTGAGCCTGCTGATGTAGCCGTGATGATCCGGGCCCCAGAGATTGATCAGCCACTCAAAACCTCTGCGGTATTTTTCCTGATGATAGCAGATATCCGGAGCTAAATACGTGTAAGAGCCATCGCTTTTGATGACTACGCGGTCCTTGTCATCTGCGAACTCGCTAGACTTAAACCATAAGGCACCGTCCTGCTCATACAGGCGGCTGTTTTTCTTTAAAAGGTCCAGGTCTTTTTCTATCCTGCCGCTAACCCTTAGCTCTTTCTGAGAGGACCAGTAGTCAAACTTGACCCCGAAATCATCCAACTCCTTACGGATAATATCTAATATAAAGTTAGCGGCAAAATCACCCAACTCCTCATTCTTAATCTGCTTATCTTTAGCTTCCCGGGCAATATCAAAGATGTAAGGACCCTGATAATAATTCTCCGGGAACTCGATCTTTTCTCCGTCCAACTCCTTCATCCTTAGACGCACGGAATCCCCTAGGATATTGATCTGATTGCCTTCATCATTAAGATAATATTCCCGCTTGACCGCAAACCCTAAAAAATCAAATATATTGGCCAGACAATCCCCCACTGCCGCCTGACGGGCGTGAGCCACGGAGAGACATCCCGTAGGGTTGGCGCTGACGAACTCGATAAGGACCTTCTTACCATGCCCCAAGTCAACCCGCAAAGCGTCTTTCGCCTGCTTAATGACGTGGCCAAGCTGCTCGTAAAGATATTTTTCCGCCAGATAGAAATTAATAAAGCCTGCGCCCTCTACCTTGACTTCCTTGATATAATCCTTTATGTCGCTTTTCTCCAGGCGCTTGGTTAACGCGCAAATGATCTCAAGGCCGACATCGCGGGGAGATTTTCTAGCGAGCTTGGCAAAGCGCATGGCCACATTGCAGGATAAATCGCCAAAGCGAGGGTCAGTAGGAAGGTCCAGATAAAATTCCCCTATTTGACTATATTCCAAACCGCAGTCGTTTAAAGCTTCTTTTATCAGCGGTATCAGCAAGTATTGTATATCTTTTTTCATTGTGGTTAAGCTTTAAATGGCGGGTGAGATTCTTTTAAGGAGAGGCTGCTACTTAGCCGCGCG
The DNA here is from genome assembly GCA_964354795.1 of uncultured Planctomycetales bacterium. Classification (GTDB taxonomy): domain Bacteria; phylum Omnitrophota; class Gorgyraeia; order Gygaellales; family Profunditerraquicolaceae; genus JAPLLR01. The sequence continues at coordinate 179,686 of CAYHBB010000037.1, forward strand.
ACTTAAGCGGACCTTCTTGGCGTCAGCCCACAGCCGCTCTAAAGAATAAAACTCCCTCAAAGGCTTATAAAAGATATGAACGATGACTGATACGAAATCTAAGACCACCCATCCCGATTCATCGTTGCGCAGAACCTTTGAGAGAGATTTTATCCTGACTTTATCCAGCTCTTCTTCTATTGCCTGGGCAATGGCGTTGGTCTGCCTGAGCGAGGAGGCACTCATGATCACGAAGTAATCGCAAAAGCTAGAGACCTCCTGCATGTCCAGGACCACCAGCTTCTCGGCAAGTTTACCCTTAGCAATTTCCGAAATACGTTGTGCTAACTTCCTTGAATCTGTTATTACTGCCTCCGAAATAGTGTTATTTATTGCCTAAGATCTTATACATGCCGGTGCCGCAGTCGGTGCACTTGCCCTTCATAGCTTTGCGCCCATTCTTCATGGTGACATTCTCGGTGTCCTTCATTTCTTTTGAAGCCTTACATTTCACGCAATATCCTTTTTCTGCCATCTGTTCCTCCTTTTTGCAGCAAGCAAATACTGGCTTATCCTATAACCCCAGAGGGGTAGCCCTTCCTATACCTTTTAAGGAAGGGGCTAAAGCCAGGTGTTGCAGTAAGCTGTGTGTAATCCTTTTAACTGGCTGTCAATTATATTCTAATTATACTTTCAAAAAATCAAAGGTCAACTATTTTTTGTCCGGCTGCCGGTGTGGCTGGCGCCTGACCACATTGGCCCTCTTCTCCTCTATCTCGCCAACGATCTCCTCTATCAGGTCTTCCAGCGTCACCAGGCCAATAGTCTTTTTGCTGCGCTCATCAATTACGATTGCGATCTGGATCTTCTCCGCCTGAAATTTCTTCAAAAGCTCATTCACCCGCATATTCCCTGGAACAAAACAAGCCTCGCGCAAAAGGTCCTGAACCAGAAACAGCCCCTTATCCCTTAAGATATACAGAAGGTCACGGGCGTGGATCACGCCCACAACGGTTTCAATGCTGCCCTTATAAGCAGGAAGCCGCTCATGCCCCTCCTCGGCAAAGGCGTTTAAGAGCTCTTCGGGGGTGGCCTCCACATTCACCGCAGTCATCTTGTCTCTCGGCACCATGACATCCGAAACCCTGGTATCTCCGAACTCAAAGATCTTGTGCAGCATCTTACCTTCTTCGTCGCTTAAAAAACCTTCCTCCTTACCCACCTCGATCATCATGCGCAGCTCTTCCTCGGTGACTAGGGGCGAACGTTTTGCCGGCTCAATGCGCATCAGCTTGATCAGAAGATTTCCCGCTCCGTTGAAAATAGCTAAAAACGGACTAAAAACATTGATGAATACCTCCATAAAAGGAGCCACGATCAAGGCAATGCGTTCGGTGTGCTTTATAGCGATGATCTTAGGAGTTATTTCACAGAAAATAATAAATAAAAACCCGCCGATGACAGTAGCGGCGATAATGCCCCACTTGTAACCGAACATATACACGCAGATCCCGGTAAGTATCGCGGACATGGCGATATTCGCCAAATTATTCCCCACCAGTATGGCCACGATGAATTTATCCAGCTTGGCGATGATACGCTGCACGCTCTGGGAGCGCCTGATGCCGCGGGAAACCATGTGCCGCAGGCGGATCTTGCTTAAGCCGATGATCGAAGTCTCGGAAGCAGAAAAGAAAAATGAGCAAAGCCCGAGGATTAAAAGAAGGACGAAGGTGATGGGTAAAGATATCGCCGGATGCATAGGTTAGCCGACTTTCAATTCGCTAAATATGTCGCTTTCTTGCGACTTAATGGGGCCGATCAAGGCCAGATTTAATTTATCCTCCCTAAAGACCTCCTGCGCAACCTCGCGTAAGTCTCCTACCTTTACTTTATTTACTTCGCGGATGATGTCTTTTAGGGTATAAGTTTTATTCAAAGTGGCGGTGGTCTCGCCTATCCAAAGCATGTGATCCATAGTGTCTTCAAGCGCAAGTAAAAGCTGGCCCAAATAAAATTCCTTTGCCCGCTTGAATTCGGAAGCGGAAACAAGCGCACGCTTGCATTTGCCTAACTCCCGCATGATCAAGCGCGTGGTTTCCGGGACCTTGCGGTTATCAATGCCGGCGTGCACCAAAAAAGCTCCGGTATCGTTGTAGCGCTTTACTTGTGTGCCGATCTCATAGGCCAGCCCGCGCTTTTCGCGCACTTCATGGAATAGACGGCTAGACATGTTCCCTCCCAGCACCACATGCAACATGCCCATGGCGTGGCGCAAAGAATGGTCGCGCCTGAAAGCATGAAACCCCAGCGCCATGTGCGTCTGCTCGGTGTCTTTGGAGAATAAATTAAGCGCTGGCTTTGCTTGCTCTTCTTTTACCTTAACAAAGATATTAGCCGCGCCTTTCGCAAGATGGGAAAATTTCCCCTGCACGCTCTCCCTCAGCAATCCGTAATCAAAGGTTCCTGCCGCGCTTACTACGATATTTCCCGCCGTATAATGGGCGCTCTTAAAATTTGATATCTGGGCCCTAGTCATGGCGCTTACTGTCTCGGCTGAGCCGATGATCGGCTCACCCAACGGCTGCTTCGGCCATAATAACCCGTCCAGCAATTCATAAACATAGCTATGCGGCTGATCCTTGTACATCTTTATCTCTTCAAGGATGACTGTGCGCTCTTTTTTCATCTCTGTCGCGCGCAATTGCGGCCGCAGCACCATATCCGAGAGAATATCCAGCGCCAGCTTCATGTGCCGGGCAGGGATCTTCACTAAATAACAGGTGAGCTCTTCGGAGGTAAAAGCATTGAGATACCCGCCTACGCCCTCAATGGATTCCTTGATCTGACGGCAGGAATAGTTTTTGGTCCCTTTAAAAAGAAGGTGCTCCAGAAAATGCGACATCCCTTTATTTTCCTGTGATTCATATCTTCCGCCGATATTGATCCAGATACCCAGAGCCAGCGACTGCCTCTGGCTCATGGGGCAAGCGATAATTTTTAACCCGTTATCAAATAAGGCCTTCTTATACATCATGCTTTTAAGCTCCTGACGAAATTGCCGACTCTTCTGGCTAAATCCGCCTTGCCTAAATTTTGCTTGATCTTCTTTACTATTGCGCTACCTACAATCACTCCATCGGCAATTTTCATCATCTGCTTGACCTGAGCGCCAGTTGAGACTCCGAAGCCGACACATACCGGCTTGCTGGTCAAGCGTTTAATGGCCAATAAATTCTTCACCACATCCTGCGGCAGAGCCCGGCGCGCTCCGGTGACTCCGGTAAGTGAGACATAATAAATAAATCCCCGCGCGATGCTGGCAATGCGTTTCATCCTGGGAACCGGGGTAGTAGGCGCGATAAAACAGATATTATCCAGGCCGTATTTATTGCAAAGCCTGATCAATGACTTGCCTTCTTCCGGAGGAAGGTCCGGAACGATCACCCCGTCCACCCCGCTTGAGCGCGCAACTTTTACAAACTTCTCTTCGCCGAAAATAAATATAGGGTTGTAGTAAGTCATCAGACAGATGGGCATCTGCGTGGACTTGCGGATCTTTTTGACTGATTTCAGGATATCAAAAAGATTAGTCTTTTTCTTTAAAGCTTCGAATGAAGATTCCTGGATCACCGGCCCGTCAGCCATAGGATCTGAAAACGGCACACCCAGCTCCACAATATCCACTCCGGCACGGAAAAATTCTATCACTAATTTTTCCGTAGCCGCTAAGCTAGGATATCCGGCGGTAATAAAAGCGATAAACGCTTTCTTCTTTTTTGCTTTAAGGTCCTTAAATTTGGCTTCTATTCTATTCATGCTTGATATATTTGGTGACAATGCCTAAATCCTTATCTCCCCGGCCGGAAAGACAGACTATCACTGTTGAATTCTTAAATTTGCGGGGATTCTTTTTTAAATAAGCTACTGCATGCGCTGACTCAAGCGCCGGAATGATCCCTTCGGTAACTGAAAGCATCTTAAACGCGTCGAGAGCTTCTTTATCGCTGACTGAAACATACTGCGCGCGCTTGATCTTATTGTAATAAGCATGCTCCGGACCAACTCCGGGATAATCCAACCCCGCGGAAATAGAGTGCGTAGCGCTTACTTGGCCGAAAGCATCCTGCAATAATCCGGATTTCGAGCCATGCAAGACCCCGGCTCTACCTCTGACTAAAGTAGCGGCGTGCTGGCCTAAAGATAAACCTCTGCCTCCTGCCTCAACGCCGATAAACTTCACCGATCTATCGTTAAAAAAAGGATAAAACAAACCCATGGCATTGCTTCCTCCGCCCACGCAAGCCACCAGATAATCCGGAAGACGGTTTTCTTTCTTCTTAAACTGCGACCTTGCCTCGCGGCCCAGCACTGCCTGAAAATCTCTGACCATCATGGGATACGGATGAGGGCCGGCAACGCTTCCGATGATATAATGCGTTCTACGGACATTAGTCACCCAGTCGCGCAGGGCCTCAGTCATGGCGTCTTTGAGTGTACGCGAACCACTGGTCACCGGGATCACCCGCGCGCCCAAAAGCTTCATCCGAAAGACATTGGGCTTCTGGCGCTCCATATCCTCTTCGCCCATGTAAACGTCGCACTCCAGGCCGAACATCGCCGCCACTGTCGCGGCAGCTACGCCATGCTGGCCTGCGCCGGTCTCAGCGATCACCCGCGGCTTTTTCATACGCACTGCCAGAAGGATCTGGCCGAGAGTATTATTGATCTTGTGCGCGCCGGTATGTAAAAGATCTTCTCTTTTAAGATAAATTTTACGGATACCCAGCTGCCTGCTTAAGTTCTTAGCCAGATAAAGAGGCGTGGGACGGCCGGCGTATTCTTTAAGGTAATAGCCGAGCTCTGCCTTGAATTTCCGGTCGCGACGGGCATGAGCATATTCTTTCTCCAGCTCTTCAAGCGCGCAAATCAGCGTTTCAGGAACGAACCTGCCGCCAAAACCATCAAAATGTCCAGTATTATCGGGAAGTTTCATATTCAAGTATTATAGAGAAAAGCCTTTGATTGTCAAACTATACCTAGTTATATTCCAGGCTGATGCGGAAACTTTCCTCACTCTTATCCATTCCCCTAGGAAACGCCGGAAATGGCGCCGCAGTCACGATATTCCTGACAGCAGCAGGGACCAAGCTATAGTTGGTCGCGGAATTGATCCTGGGCTCTCCCTTTATCCTGCCGCCAGATTCCAGAGTGAAAGAAACATCCACAATTCCCTTTTGCCCCTTGGGCCGGTCAATAAGAGAGAATTTTTTGATCTTGTCAAATACCATCTGGAAATATGCCGAAGCAGTGGCCGTTTCTTTTAAGACCTCATCTGCCTGAGAGAACTTTCTTGTGACTATTTTGCCCTTGACCATCTCCATGCGCGCGCCTTCCTTAGGCGGGACCTGGGAGAATTCCGTGTATGAACTCTCACCGCTCATGATATGCGGAGTCAGAAGAATGACCAGCTCAGTTTTTGAAAACTCATCACTGGTAGAGCCAAAGAAATATCCCAGAAGCGGAATATCTCCCAGAATAGGCAAGCGCTTGGTAGTCTTATCCCTCTTATCCTTTTTCAATCCCCCGATTACAATAGTCACTCCATCTTTAACCAATACCGAAGTCTCGGCTTCAGAAGTAGTGACAATAGGAATAGTGGTCTTTTTATCTTCTGAGGTAAGGGTGGTATTTTTTGACGAGCTTATCTCCGGACGTATCTTCATAGAGACAAAACCGTTGTCATTTATGGTAGGGGTGACATAAAGCTTGATGCCCACATCCACAAAATTTACCGTCTGCGCCGTAACGGTAGTGCCGCTTGCGCCCATAGAAGTAGTAGATGTAATATAGGCCTCTTTGGTGCCGACAAGTATCTTGGCCTCCTGATTATTCAGGATCATTATCCGCGGGCTGGAAAGGATCTTTGTGTCACCAATAGTGCGCAAAATATCCACAACCCCCTTATAGTCTCCGGGGCCGCTCGGCGTTCCGGCACCGGCGGTAGTGGCAAATATAGCATTGCCTGCAGCCGGCGTATTAATAGGTACCATTGCTTTGACTTCAAAATACTTATTTATCCAGTAATCCCAATCCAGGCCCATCTCCAACTTATCCGAAGGAGAAAGTTCGATGATCTGGGCGTCGATCAACACCTGTGGCGTCTTTTCGTCAAAAGCCAAGATGACCTTAGCCAGCTCATCAAGCTTAGCCGGATAATCGGTTATAGCGATCTTATTGGTGCGCTCATCAACTCGTATCGAACCGACCCCCTTGGTGACCGCCTCCTGTATCTTTGGCCCGAGCTTATCCGCCTGAGCATATTGCAAATCAAAAACCCGCGTCTCAACCGGCTGATCCACACTCCTTACAAAATCTTCCATCTCCTTGACCTTTGCCGGAGAATCTACCAGAGCTACGGTATTGGAGGACTCATCGGCGACGACCCTTCCTATATTTGATTTTATCTGCAAAAGCACCTTGGCTAATTCTCCTGCCTTGGCGTATTTTAAGGCGATGATCCTGGCGACTTTTTTATCCTGAAAGCGTTCACCATACTGCAGCTCGTAATCGCGCTGAGTCATCACATTGATGATATCGCCTTTCCTGTCAAAGGCAAGTTCATTGGAAAGCAGAATGATCTCAAAGGCGTCCCACACATCCACATCCTTAAGGAACATGGAGACCCTTCCGGTGACGTTCTTGCCTACCACGATATTTAAACCCGCCCGCTGGGAAAGCATTTTGAGCACATCCATGACATCCATGCCTTTGATGTCGAGTGAGATCTTGGTGGCCGGCGCAATGTTTGGAGGTTGAGGCTGCGAAGCGCCCGGCACCCCTTGGCCAGAAACATTGAAAACCGAATACTGAAAAACAAAAGCTGAAATCACCAATAATCTTAATACTTTCTTCATATCCGCCTCCGCGTTAAAGATGCAGCTCGAATCTTTGGCCGTTAAAATTTAATATGATCTTACCTTCCTGAATATCTTCCACCTGAAATTCTCCGATAAACTGCCCCTTGTTCAAATAGTAAGTCTTCTGGGCCAATTTGTCTTCTATGATCGCCTGGGGATTCTCTCCGGCGATGATCCCCACCAGGTTGATGTCCTTGATCAATTCAGCGCTTAGGCCGCTGGCCGGGCCGATGACCCCGACAGAGCCTCCGCTGCCAAACACCTGCTTATCACCAAAACCCTGCAGGTATTCTTCAAGCGGTTTCTGCTCAGTCTTAGGTATGACTTCTAAACCGGCCTTACTGTCTTTAGCGACTTCTGGTAATTTAACTGTACGTAAGAATACAAAAGGATAAATAAAAGCAAATGCCAGATAAATACAGGATAAAACCAAAATGATCAAAATAGCCCTACGCGCGTCCAGATGAAACATAAAAACCGGACGTTTAACCGCCTTCCCCGGCTCGACGTTCAGAGAACCTGCCACCGGATTCTTCTTTTCCCCGCGGATCAGGCGCAGCAGTTTTTCTTCCGGAGAAATATTATCCCTCATACGTTGACCTCATGGGAAATCAAGTCTCTAATGATCTCCCCGCTTATTGCCGGCGCATCCTTCATCACCGCGGATTCAAGAGCGTCATGACAAAGCATGGCGATCTTGCGCGGATAGCCTTGAGTCTGCTGATAGATCAGGCGGATCGCCTCGTCCGTGAATAATCTGCTGTACCCCTGATATCCCGCCTGTTTCAGGCGAAACTCGATCATCTCTTTGGTCTCGCTCTCATCCAGGGGATTAATGGTATATTTAAGCGCCACGCGATCCATGAAATTACGGATGCGTTTTATCCGGGGGAGCAATTCCACCTGCGCCATAATGATCAGCTGCAGCAATTTATACTCATTAGTCTCGTAGTTAAGCAGCGTTCTTAAGACCTCCAGATTTTCCTGAGTGATCTTCTGCCCCTCATCAATCAATAATACAATTGTCTTATTTTCCTCGACACCTTTCTGAAATAGATATTTCTCAAGCGCTTCCTTAAAATCCATGGTGGATTTGAACTCCGGAACGATATCAAACATCTTTACCAATTGAAAAAGAAACTGGAATTCGGATTTAAAACCTGGGTCAAGGATCATGTGGAAAATAAAATTATCTTCATCTTTAAACGCTTGCAGGAGTGTACGGGAAAGCGTGGTCTTGCCGGTGCCGACGTCGCCTAAAACAAGCGATAGCCCCCGGCGCAAGCGGATTGCGATTTCCAGGCGTTTCAATACGGTGTTGTGACTTGAGGAGTGATAAAAGAATTGCGGGTCGGGGCTGGTGGAAAAAGGCTCCTTATCTAAACCCAGTATTTTATAGTAGCTCATTCTGGATTTCCTTGATAGCTTTGCCTTCTTTTCTCAAAACCCGGATTTTCTTAAGCTTGTCGATGGTGGTATCGTCGAAATAACGATATCGGGTCTCAGGGCTACGACTGACTTCCTTGAGTAAGCCGATTTTAAGGTAAAATTTCACGGTATGGATGGAAAAACCACTTAATCTCGCTAAGTCCTTGACTAGATAGATGTTAGAGATAGTCTACCCCCCTTACTCCCTACTTAGAGAGTAGACCATAAGAATGGCGTTTTGTCAAGAAAAAAATAGGAAGCTTTCTCAAGTTTATGGCACGTAATTTACCTAAAAGTATAATTATGAATGAGTTAAGACAAAATTTTGTGCACTAGGCTAAATTTCATTTTTTAGGTACTTTTGCAGCTGATAGAGTTTTAAATGATCTATACGG
>CAYHBB010000038.1:0-23240 GCA_964354795.1 uncultured Planctomycetales bacterium
GGATCAAGCCAAGTCACCCGCTAAACCTACAATTCGCTTACGATTTAATTATACGTCTCTCTTCAGCTGGCGGGAGGCTTGGCTTGGTTTCGAGCAGGGCATGGAAGCCCCGAGCGGGCATGGTTTGCCCGCTATTACATACCAGGCGAGAGCGAGGGGCTGGAAATGAGTGCAGTTTTGCCACGCTGGGGCAAAACAAACGTCCCTGCGAGAACCAAGACAAGCCCACCCGCCATGAGGCGACAGGGGAAACTAAAACTTACCCCTCGCGTAAACGCTTGAAGATTTTTTCAAAATCTTCTGCGCACGCTCGGGGTTAATTCGCGCATTGGCTTATGTTCGCTCGCTACGCTCGCTCCATAAGCCAAGCGCTCATTAAAAGTACTCTTGGTAGACTTCTTTGACGCGGTTGAAGGCTTTGATCAGCAGATTCTTAGGCAGGCTTTGCACTGGCAGCACTCCGATAGGTCTTGACTCAAGCATCTCACAGATCATCCCGATAGGTACCAGATACGCTAGATATTTTTGCGCAGACAACTCGCTATTCTCCTTGATCAAAGAAAGTATTTCGGGATTGCTTACGCGACCAAGCTTCACCGGTATGCCGAGGGTCGTCTCAAGAGTCTCGATAAAGCCTTCCAAAAGCAGGGCCCTCCCCACGATCACGAAATTATTTATCTCATAAAGCGGCACCCTCTTTTCTACCGCTTCCTTTAACTCAAGACACATCAATTTGGCGGCTGAAGTGACAACTTCAGAAACTACCTTTTGCTTGATGGGCTTATAAAAATCGCTCTTTTTTACCAGTATCTCTTTATTCTCATCCAACATCTCGGCATCTCCGATCACGCCATATGAACGCTTGATATCTTCTGCCAGCTCAAAAGGAATCTTGAGCGCTTCCTGGAGCCGACTAGTCAAACTGTTTCCGCCAAGAGGCATGATCTCGATATCCTTGAGCAGCCCGTCACGAAATATCAGAATCTCGGTGACATCGCTTCCGATATCGCAAAATACGCTTAAACCCTCCTTCATCCCCTTGTCAAACACAGCTTTGCTTGTCGCAAGCCCAGAGAAAGAAAGCCCACGCACATCATATCCGGACTGATTGATCGCCCGGTTCAAAGTCTGCACGGAGGATAATTTCCCGCAGATCAGGAATAAATCCACTTCCAGCTTATGGCTGTAAAGGCCCAAAGGATTGCTGATATTGCTCTTTGAGTCGATAGAATAGCTTGAGGGGATAATATGGACTATCTCTTCTTCAAGATTAGAGCCCAAGATCCTGGCCTGCTCATTGGCCCGCTGAATATCCGAAACCGTAATCACCTTATTCCCCCGCTCCGCGAGCGGGATAATGGCGCGGCTATGTTTGGTGATAATATCCTGCCCGGAAATATTCACGTGCAGAAACTTAATATTGATACCAGATTTGAGCTTAAGGCTCTTAAGCAGCTTCTCGATGCAGCTGATAAGGCTGATGGAATCGACTATCACCCCGTCCTTTACTCCTTTTGAGGCCACGCTATCAAAATGCATACTGCTGATGCGCCGCTTCTGGAACTGGGCAACGCAAGCTGAGATCTTGCTTGAGCCGATATCTAACGCCGAGATATAATTATTTAGCATAAACTCGTAGCCTCACCTTAATTTAATTGCAGGATCCTTAAACCTTAGATCCACATACTTTATATTAACAATATCGTTCTTACTTTGCAAGAATATACCGGCCAACATCATCATCTTGTTCTTGATATTATCCGGACCGATCTTTACCTCAAGGCCCTCTATCGCCTTAGGGGAACCCCGCTGCGGCTGGACCTTATCCGCTGATGAGGCCAGAAACGGAATAAAAAACGAAGCGTTCTGAAGATTAGTTACGTCTATGCGCCTGATCTTATAGCTTTTCAGGAACTTATTGCTCTTTAGCTCACCTATAATGTTAAGCGCAAGAGTCAGTTCCGGGCTGGTATAGCGTTTTCCCGCCTTTGCCCCGAAAATTTTAGTCTCAAGACCGACGATCATCGGTAAGTTTGCTTCTTCAGCCAAGCCCTGGGCATTCAACAGCACGCCCTCGTCATCAATGGCAAATTCCTTATACAATTTTATAAGCGCAACGGCCTTACGCCTGTTGAAATGCACAATGATCCTGTCCGGAAGATTCCTCACCAGCACGACCTTTCTGCAATCGGGATTTACCTGAGAAATGGCCCAGGCCTCCCTCTCAAGATTGATGCTGAATATATTCTTTCCCTTAAAATAAGTTAAGGCGTTGACGTTGCCGTCGGAAGCGATGACCTCCTTCACCTTGAAATATTCCGAAGTCATCAGCACGTTCCAGATAGAGGCGGCGATCAGCCCGACCCCAAAAAGGATCAATACCGTAAGGACAACCTGCTTAACCGGAAACCTGAACGTCTGTTTTTTCATATGCTAGTCTTATTAAAGTAAGGCACAACTGTGCAAAATCTATCCCCACGTTGCGCGCGGCTTTGGGCAAAAGGCTGGTGACGGTCATTCCGGGAATCGTATTCACCTCTAATATGTACGGCAGGCCTGCGGGAGTCAAAATAATATCTGTTCTCGAGCACCCAAAACAACCTAAAAGCTTATGGGCTGCTAAACCTGCTTCCTGCACTTTTGTGGCAGTCGCGTTATCAAGCTTTGCGGGCACCACATATTCAGTCAATCCTGACTGATACTTTGCTTCAAAATCAAAAAATTCATTCTTAGGGATTATCTCGATTACCGGCAGGGCTTTATCTTCAAGCACACCGACAGTCAACTCCCTGCCTTTAATGTACTCATCCACCATTGCCCGCCCGTCATAAGTAAAAGCAAGGTCCATGGCTTTTATAAAATCTTCTTTTTTGTCGACAATAGATAATCCAATACTTGAGCCGCCGGTCACAGGCTTAACCACTATCGGATAACTGAAAGCCTCATCCAGACGCTCTCCGGAATAATTATTTTTATAAGCCACAGCATATTTAGGAACGCAAAGCCCGCTTTCTTGAAAAAGCCTGTGGCTAGCCACCTTATCCATGGCCAACTGACTGGCCAAAACGCCTGATCCGGTGTAAGGAAGACGCATATCTTCGAGGATCTTCTGTATGGTGCCATCCTCTCCGAAGCGGCCGTGCAAAGCGATAAACGCGCAGTCGATATTCTCGCTGCCGATGACTGACTTATCTATATCCGCATCATCAGTGGTAATATCAATAGCCACGACATCCAGGCCGGCGGATTTCAAAGCTTCATAGACAGCCTTACCGGATAAAAGTGAGATCTCCCTCTCCGAAGAAGGCCCGCCCATCAATACCCCTATCCTACCTCTTTCTATATCCATAGCTTGATTTCCGGCTCCAATACTACTTTAAATTTATCCCTCACGTTCCTTTTGGCTAACTCCATCAGCTTTAAGACGTCGCGAGATTTAGCGCCCCCTAAGTTCAAAATGAAATTGGCGTGTTTTTGTGAGATGACTGCCCTGCCCGAGCGCCTTCCTTTTAATCCACAGGCATCGATCAGACGCCCCGCGGAATCTTTAGCCGGATTCTTAAAGATACATCCGGCGTTCGGTAGTGTATTATCCTGGCTTTGATGCCTTTGTGCAAGAATTTTTTTTACCGCGCCTGCGATCTTACGCTTATCTTTTTTTACCAGCCTTATAACAGCTTCCAGGACTATGTATTTCCCGAGTTTAGAGCTGCGGTAGACAAACCCGGCATTATTTTTCCTGACGACTTTTATTTTCCCGCTATGATCCATGACTCTGACTTCTTTAACCGAGTCTGCGATAGACTTTCCCCAGGCTCCGGCATTCATCACCACTGCACCTGCGACAGTACCGGGAATGCCGGTAAGTCGCTCCATCCCCGACAAGGAGCGCCTACACGATTCCTGAATAAGTTTGGCCAGCTTAAGGCCCCCTCCTGCCCGCGCCAGATTACCGTTAAAAACAAGTGCGGTAAATGCAGGGCTGTCCAGCCTGATCACCAAGCCTTTCAATCCGCTATCCGCAGCCAGAATATTGCTTCCCGCCCCTAGAATAAAAATCGGCAACTTATCCTTTTTTGCGAATATGACCAACTTACGCAAGGCCTTTTCGTCTTTGGGAGAAGCGAATACTTTTGCCTTCCCGCCAATACGAAAAGTGGTCTTATCTTTAAGCAGCTGGCTGGGCTTAATGCCTAGATTTAAGTCTTTGCGCCAATTCATCGCCAATTTTTACAATATCTCCTGCTCCCATGGTGATCACCATATCCCCGGGCATAATTATTTCCAGAATATGTTCAGCGATCTTATCCTTAGGTATATATTTTACAATTTTTCCGGGATTACGTTTCTTAACTAGGGCCTGCATTTTCTCGGCGCTGACTCCCTCGATGGGCGGCTCGCTTGCCGGATAAATATCCGTGATCAGGCAATAATCCACCAGGTCAAAACTCCTGCCGAACTCCTCCAGCAGCAATTGAGTGCGCGTATAGCGGTGCGGCTGAAAAATGGCGATCATCCTCTTGGAATTCATCTGCCTGGCTGCGGAAAGTGTAGCCTGAATTTCGGTGGGATGATGCGCGTAATCATCGATCAAAAGATAATCCTGATCCAGGAACTTTATCTCAAGCCTTCGCTTAGCCCCCTTATACAAAGCCAACGCCTTCCTGATAAACTCAAGTTTTATGCCTAGCTCCAAGCCCAGAGCGATCACAGAAAGGGCGTTAGAAATATTATGCTTTCCGCCCAATGCCAGATGAAATCTATCTACAAGCTTACCTTTATAGTAGCAATCAAAATCAGAACTCAATCCCTGCATATGAATATTCTTTGGGTAAATATCCGCATGTTTGGTCAGGCCGAAACGCACTATCCTTTGCCTATAGCCCTTGATTATATCTTTGAGATATTTATCGTCGTCGCAGACAAAAACGCAGCCGAGCTTATCCGTCTGCGAGATGAATTCCTTAAATGCCGCTATCTCCGCCTCAAAATCCTTGTAATAATCCAGGTGCTCCCGGTCGATATTAGTGACTATGGAATACTTCGGCCGGTAATAAAGAAACGAGCCGTCTGACTCATCCGCCTCCGCGACAAATAACTCGCCATCCCCAAGGAGCGCATTATTATCCACATTACGCAGCACCCCGCCTATCGCCGCGGTAGGATTAAGCCCGGCCTCAAGCAATAAATAAGAGACCAGCGAAGTAGTAGTGGTCTTTCCGTGGCTGCCGGCGATTGTAATCACAGTCTTATCCTGCATCAACTGGGCAAGCGCTTGCGCCCGCTTGATCAGAATGCCTTTAGCCTTTGCCAAGGCGTACTCCGGGTTATCCTCTTTTATCGCCGAGGAGTAAACCACCACATCCGCGCCGTCGATATTTCCGGCGCTATGCCCGATATGGATAACAGCACCTAAAACGCGCAGCTCCTCAACAGATTTGCTCTCTTTCAGATCTGAACCGCTGACCTTAGCTCCTGCCCGAAGCAGCAGCTGGGCAATTCCGCTCATTCCGATACCGCCGATACCTATAAAATGATAACGCTTCTTCACTTTTTCAAATGCTCCTGCCAAGCCTGATTAAGCTGGCTGGTACTTTCATACGGATAAGCTGAAGCGATAGCCCGGTTAAGATTCTTTTTGTCTCTTAAATTCTGGCAAAAAAGCACAAAGCTCTCCCTTCCGTGCTCTTTCATCAGAAAATCCAGGATGCTCACTGATTCAAGGTAAAAAAGATTCACCTTTTCTTTATCGCTCATCATCAAAGGATTTAAACCGGATAATGTCTCAATGTTCATAAAAGTATTATCCGCGATAGACCTCTTCACAAAAGCGTCCGCTGCTCCCCTTCTGATCTCCATTTGATAAGACGCCACGCCCTCCTCAAGCCAGATAGGCACAGCCGGATTATTGAACCCCACAAATTCGCGGAATATTATATGCCCCATTTCATGCGGCAACACCGTAGCGAAGAAATCCTGCGCGTTTGCATAAGTGTAAATTGCCTTATATCCCGGCATGGCAGCGCCCGCTGACCACTCCGGCTGTCCGGTAGCTTTATGATAACCTGCGGCATCATCATAGACATAAATATGCGCCCGGTTATCCCAGAGCCAAAAATTAAAACGCATGAATCCCAGATTATCGGCGATCGAGTTATAATACTCTTCGGCTTTCTCGCTTAAGCTGCGGATAAAATCCTGCGCAGCCCCCTGGTAATGGATGATAAAATGCGTGGTCCGCTCTTCCTGCCACTTGCCGTCCTGCGCATGTGCCTTAGCGCAGGAAATAGTCATAATCAACATCAAAAGGATCGCGCTTTTCATTGATGCAGGTTTAAAGACTCTACCTCATCGACAAGTAGCTGGGCGGCATTGTTGCGCCCGAACACCCGGTACTGCGCGCGCATACTGCCAAGCATCTGGGAATTCCTAGCCACTGAATTAAGCGCCTGGCCGAGCACCTCGCCGTCAAGCTCCTCATCCCTGACCACCAACGCGCAGCCACGGTCAGCCAATACTTTGGCGTTGGCAAACTGATGCTGATAAGCATAGGGATACGGAATAAGTATTGCCGGAAGATTAAATAATATCAGTTCGGTCACCGTGGTGGCACCGGCGCGGGAAATCACCACATCCGCCGCGCTGTAAGCCTGCTCCATGGAATCAAGAAAATCAAAAACTCTGGCCTCGATACCCAAACTCCTGTACCTGGCTGTAATAAACTCGGACCCCCCATGGCCGGCCAGATGAATAACCTGAAGCTGCAGTGATTGCGAAAGAGCGCTTATGGCCCTGAGCGCTCCCATATTTATATGCCGACTTCCCTGGCTCCCTCCCGTTACCAGAACGGTAAACTTGTCGCTGCGCAGCCCGAAATATTCACGCGCCTTCTCTTTAGGGATGACGGCCAAAGCGCGTACGGGATTTCCCGTAAGCACAACCCGCTCAGGGTCAACCCCCATATAGTCTTTTGCCTGCGCAAAAGAAACAGCCACCCTATCCACAAATTTAGCCAACAGGCGGTTTGCCCTGCCCGGTACCACGTTCTGCTCGTGCAGTAATGTCTTTATCCTGAATAGCCAGGCGAAAAATACCACAGGAAGAGACTCTATACCGCCAAAACCCACCACCACATCCGGCCTGAATTCCGCCATTATAATAACGCTTTCCAAAGAGCCTTTAAATAAATTACCTATAGCCAAAAGATTACTGTAATCAAGGCGCAGACGGATTGGCGAAACGCAAATATACCTCACCTGATGCCCCAGGCCAAGCCTGAGAGTCTTTTTACTGCGCTGAGGCAACACCAAAAGCGTTTCAGTTTTGGGGTATTTATTTTTGAGTGCGTCGACAAAGCTTAAGGCCGGAAAAATATGCCCGCCGCTTGAGCCCGCAGTGGCCAAGATCTTCATTTTAAGGATACTCCCCAACCCGGGCGATATTTATCAGGATCCCCACGCTTACCATATCAAAAAGGAATGATGATCCACCGTAGCTTATAAATGGCAGCGGCAGGCCTTTGGTAGGAAGGACGCCGCAGGAAACACCAATGTTTATGACCGCCTTGATACAGATCATCGATATAAGCCCCAGAGCCAGAAAATATCCGAATCTGTCCGGGGCGTTCTTTATGATCTTGACTCCCTGTTGTATAAAAATAATAAAAAGCACGATCACCGCCAATGTACCTATAAGCCCCAGCTCTTCACCGATAATAGAAAAAATAAAATCCGTGTGCGCCGCGGGAAGATAGAATAATTTCTGCCGGGAGTGGCCTAGACCCACTCCGAATATGCCCCCTGAGCCCAGCGCTATCTGCGACTGGATTATCTGAAACCCGCTTCCTTTCGGATCCATCCAGGGATTTAAAAACGCCATCACCCTCGCCCGGCGGTAGGCAACGCTGAAGATCAGCATGTAAAGCGCCGGAATTGCCGCCAGCACAACAGATATAAGATACTCCATTCGTGTCCCGGCAACAAAAAGCATAAGAAAAACCACTAAACTTATAGAAACAGTCGTTCCCAGGTCCGGCTGGACTAAGACCAAAACTGCACAAACGCCCAACGCGATCATCGGAGGTAAAAATCCTTTAAGAAACGTCTTGATCAGATTGCCTTTGCGGGCGATAAAATCCGCGACATAAATGATCATCGCCATATTCATCAGTTCCGAAGGCTGAAAACTGATAAACTTAAAGCGAAACCACCTGCGAGCACCTGACACTTCCCGCCCAATACCCGGGATCAATACTAATAGCAGCAGAAATATCGAGATCAATAACAGGGGCCTGGCAAACCTGCGGAGCCTGCGATAATCAATGCACATCACCGTAAAAGTAAGGATGGCGCCGATCATAAGAAAGATCAAATGCCGCTTCAGAAAAAAGAAACCGTCCTTATACCTCTCCCAGGCATAGATGCTTGATGAGCTGTAAATCATCACTATGCCGATACAAATCAGGATAACGGTGACGGTAAAAATATTTATGCGAATATTACGGACCATAATTAATTTTTCTCTGCCGAAAGCGCAAGAACTGCTTCTTTAAACACTTTTCCACGCTCTTCATAATTAGGGAACATATCAAAGCTGGAACACATCGGAGAAAGCAACACATAATCCCCTTGCTTTGCCTCAAGGTATGCATTACGTACTGCCTCAGGCAAACTTACCGCTTCTTCTATAGATAAGTCTGCGGCCAAAGCGCTCTTGATCTTCTCCCGCGCCTCGCCTATCACGATCACTTTCTTTACCTTATCCCGCGCCGCATCAAGAATCACCCGGTAATCCACCCCTTTATCTTTACCTCCGGCGATAAGTATAATCTTTGAGGGGATATTCCTGATCGCCCAGACGCAGGATTCAGCCACGGTAGCCTTTGAATCGTTAATAAACCTTACCCCTCCGATCTCTCTCACAAATTCCATGCGGTGCTCAAGGCCTTTAAAATCAGCGAAAACTTTATCGTAAACACCCTTACCTATCCCCAGCAATCCAGCCACAGCTACCACTGCCGCTTGATTCGGATTCAAATCTTTTACTTGAGAGAAAAATACCACCTTTGACTTTGCCTCTTTAGCCAGCCCCTTTATGACCGGGTCTTCGCTGTTCAACACCAGGTAATCAAAAGCCTCCTGATTCATAAAGATCCGCTTCTTAGCATCCAAATACTCCTGCATATCCGCATGTCGGTCCAGATGGTTCTTGCTTAAATTCAGCATAACAGCGATCTTGGGCTTGAAATCCTTTATCCTCTCCAGCTGAAAAGAGCTGATCTCCAAAGAAACGAAATCCTGAGGCTGGATTTTTGCCACCACCGAAGTAAGAGGCTTACCGATATTGCCGCAGACGAAAACATTTCTGCCGGAAGCTTCGATGACCTTGCCAATGAGCGTTGTGACCGTGGTCTTACCACCTGAACCGGTCACCGCGATCACTGTGCCCGGACAAAGCATCCATCCCAGCTCGATTTCGCTGATCACCGGGATTTGCAACTTATCAGCCATAAGCACAGGTGGCGCGTTATTAGGCACGCCCGGTGAGACCACCAAAAGCTCGGCATTCCTGATGTTGGCTTCCGAGTGACTTCCCAGCTCTAGCCTTATCTTATCTGACTTCAGAAGCTTAGCATTGGAACGCGTGAGCGCGTTATCCTGGTTATCCGTCACGTAAACATCCACCCCCAGGTCAAAAAGCAAATTGGCAGCCGCCACCCCTGAACGGGCTAAGCCCACTATCAGCACTCTTTTTTCTTTAAAATATTCGGCATTACGCATCAAAATAACCTACCTGATCTTAAGGGTTATAATTGTTAGGAGGGCAAGTATACTAGCAATGATCCAGAAACGCACTATCACCTTATTCTCATGCCAGTTAAGAAACTGAAAATGGTGGTGAATTGGCGCGATCTTAAATATCCTTTTCTTAAAGACCTTAAAAGAAAACACCTGGAGGATCACTGACAACGCCTCCACCACAAATATGCCTCCGACGATGATCAAAAGCAGCTCCTTCTTGATCAAAAGCGCCACGGTGCCGATCGCGCCGCCCAAAGCAAGGGAGCCCACATCGCCCATGAAGACTTCAGCCGGATGGCAGTTAAACCATAAGAATCCAAGCCCGGCGCCCAAAAGGCTGCCGCAAAAAACCGTCAGCTCTCCGCTTCCGGCGATATGCGGTATCAAAAGATATTCCGCCAGCTTCACGTTGCCGGTCACGTAGCACAGCACCGCAAAGGCTACCGAAACCATGACCACAATACCAACCGCCAGGCCGTCCAGCCCGTCGGTAAGATTCACCGCATTGGAGCTTCCCGAAATGACCAAGATGACAAAAATTATAAAGAACCCGTCAAGATTTACCGACACATCCTTAAGGAACGGTATATCCAGGCGCAGGCTCCCGTTAAACCAAAACATCAGGATCACACCCAGTATCAGACCGAGAATTATTTGGCTGTCAAACTTTGCCAAGGCGGACAGGCCCTTGGCTTTCTTCTTCACCTGCTTAAGATAATCATCGCAAAATCCGGTCATCCCCAGCCACACCGTGCTTAAGAGCGCCACCCACAAGAATTTATTCGACAGATCGCCCCAGAGTAAAATAGAGGATACCAGCGCTGCCAGAATAAGTATCCCGCCCATAGTGGGAGTATTACTCTTAGACCGGTGCAGATCATCAAGCTTCGCGCTATCGCCCTTGTTGATCTTCTCTCCCACCTTCATGGCACGCAGTTTTCTGATCACCATCGGCCCGATTATCAGGCAGATAAGAAAGCTGGTAAGTGCCGCCATCGCGGCTCGGAAAGTGATGTAGCGGAAAAGATTTAACCCGGATACCTTGTCATGTAGTGAGTAGAGAAAATATAACATCAGGCTTTCAGCACTTCTTCCATGCGCATTGAGCGCGATCCCTTGACCAGAACGATATCATCCCGGGTGGGCACGATCTTCTTAAACAGCACCTCCCGCGCCTGGGTGGAATTCTCGCAGATAAAAATATTCTTTTTACTTAGCCCACAAGACCTGGCTGCCTCGGCGGCAAGCCGGGTGGATTTGCCCACGCCGATAAAACAATCGCAAACCTCTGCCGCTCTTTCCCCTGCCTGGCAGTGGAAAAAATCCTTTTGCAGGCCAAGCTCCATCATATCCCCCATTACCAGGATCTTCCTGCCCTTCGCCGGATACTTATCCAGCACATCAAGGGCATGGTTCAAAGATACCGGGTTGGCGTTATAGGTATCGTTGATGAACAAAACATTATTCAGATTGGCCAGCTGTAGCCTGTCTTTGGGAAAACTGAATTCTTTAAGTCGGGCGGCAATATCGCTATACTCCATCCCAAGGACCCTTGCGCAGGCAATAGTGATAAGGGCGTTATAAATATTCAGGTATCCGAGAGTATTCAGGATAAAGGCTTCTTGAGCTTTATTTACACAAAACTCTAATCCCTCGCAGGAGTTCATTATCTTTGACGCCCGAAAATCCGCGCGTGCCTTAAGGCTTACACCGAGAATAATATCTGTTGCCTTGCCTGCGGCAAGGCGCTTATTTAATAACGGGTCATCAGCGTTAAGGATGCTTATGCCGGGCTTACGCAGATACTCGAGAAGCGAGCTTTTTTCTTTATAAATTCCCTCAAGGTTCTTGAAAAACTCCAGATGCGAAGGCCCGATATTGATCAGACAGGCGATATCCGGCTGAACTATATTACCCAGATACGCCACCTCTCCGCGATGGTTAGTGCCTATTTCCAACACCACCACGTCATAAGAATCATCCAGGTTAAGCAGGGTAAGCGGAACACCGATATGGTTATTCTTGGTGCCGGGGTTCTTTAAGACCTTGAATTTCTTTTCCAGGACCCAGGCGATCATTTCCTTGGTGGTAGTCTTACCATTACTGCCGGTAAGCGCGATAACTACACCTTTAAATTTTTCCCGCTTAAAACTAGCGATATCTCCCAGCGCCTTAGTCGTATCAATTACCTGTATAAAAGCAACCCCTGATCCTCTGATTACCTGATTAGCTGATACCTCTGAAATAATACAACTCGCACCCTTAGCTATAACCTCATCGATAAAACTGTGTCCGTCAAAATTATTTCCTTTTATGGCAATATACGCTTCGCCCGGCTTGATAACGCGCGAGTCGATAGAAATGCCGCTTGCGCTTTGCCCGGCATCCCCGCTGACCAGCTGACCTTGAGTCGCCTTTATTAAATCTGAGATTTTAAACATTCTTTTACCACTTCCCGGTCGTCAAAACGCAAAGTACGGTTTCCGATAATCTGATAATCCTCATGTCCTTTCCCAGCTACCAATACAATATCTCCCTGAGCTGCCATGGACAACGACTTCCTGATCGCCTCTATACGCTCGGGGATAACACAGAAATTATCTTTCTTGATGCCTTTCTTGATTTCCTCTATGATCTGCATGGGATCTTCTGAACGCGGATTATCGCTGGTGATAATGGCGTAATCGGACAACTCTGATACCACCCGCCCCATCTTCGGCCGCTTGCCTTTATCCCGCTCTCCTCCGCAGCCAAAAACCACGATAATACGCTTATCACCCACCTGGCGCAAAGACTGGATAATGTTCTTCAGCGCGTCATCCGTATGCGCGTAATCCACGAAAACCGAATATCCGTTTGCGCAATCAACACGTTCAAGCCTGCCGGGAACCAGAGTAAATTTTTCTATAGCGCTCTTGATAACCCGCGGATGGATAGCTTCTTTCTGGGCCCAGGCAAAAGCCGCAAGAATATTATAGACATTGTGTTTTCCGATCAGACCGGATTTGATCTGCGTTTTTTCCATAGAACTTACAACAGTGAATTCCGTGCCATTTACTCCGGAGCTTACATCCACAGCCGTTACATCTGCCTTACCTTCTATTCCATAAGTAATTACTTTTGCTTTAGTCAAACCAATAAGCTTCTTACCAAACACATCATCGCTATTGATCACCGCAAATGACTTAGGGTCAAGTCCCATGAATAATTTTGCTTTAGCTTTAAAATATTGGGCAAAAGTCTTATGATAATCCAGATGGTCCTGCGTAAGGTTAGTAAATATGGCTGCGGAAAACTTTATGCCCTGGACCCTGTCCTGATCAAGGGCGTGAGAGGAAACCTCCATCGCGCAGTAACGCACGCGGCAATCGCACATCCGGCTAAGCAAGCCCTGCAACTCCACCGGCCCGGGAGTTGTATTCCTGGATGAGATTACCGTATCTTTAAAACGGTGGTTGATGGTCCCGATAACTGCCGGAAGAAACCCTGCCTCCCGCGATAGCGCCTCAACCAGATAGGTGATAGTGGTCTTACCGTTTGTCCCAGTAACCCCTATCACTTTCACCGCCTCAGACGGCCTTGCGTAAAACTGATTTGCCAGCTCACCCAAAGCCCTACGACTATTCTTTACTGTTACGAAAATTATCTTTTTTGATTTTTCCCACCCCGGGTACCGGCCTTCAGCCACCACTACCCTTGCGCCATTTGACACCGCTTCCTCAATAAACTCATTTCCGTCCGCGCGGTTGCCTCTAATAGCCACAAAGACATAGCCCTCTGCTACATCCTTAGAATTACAGCTTACACCACTTACCTCAAAATCTTTCAAGGCCCCCGGGCACCTTATACCTGAATTCTTAAGGAGCTTTCTAATGCGCATTATACGCCACTGCCTCCCTTGATTCCTGACTGGATCTTATATATTTTATCACATCCCCTGCGACATTCTTAAATACGGGCGCGGCCACCACGCCTCCGAAGTAATATGGGTGCGGCTCATCTACACACACCACAATCGTCAACATCGGGTCCTCTGCCGGAGCAAACCCGATAAAAGAAGCGATAAATTTACTGTGAGAATACCTACCGTTTGGCTCAAGCTTCTGGGCGGTCCCGGTTTTCCCTGCAGCAGTAAATCCTTCAATCTTGGCCATCTTTCCCGTCCCCTCCTCAACAGCGCCGGTCAGGATCTTCTTAATCCTATTGGCAGTATCTAGAGAGATGGCCTTATTCACCAGTGTCGGGACAAACTCCTTGATCAGCTCTCCCTGCTTATCGCGCACTTCCTTTATGACATATGGCTTCATCAGCTGCCCGCCGTTAGCCACCACAGACATTGCACTCGCAAGCTGAATAGCCGTCACACCCACTTCCTGGCCAATAGGAATAGCGGCGATAGATATTCTTGACCAGGTCCGCGGCGGCCTAGCCACTCCGGAAATCTCACCGGGCAGGTCTATGCCGGTTTTCGTCCCGAATCCAAAAAGCTTGATATATTTGTATACTGTGTCCGGCCCAAGCAGTTGCGCTACCTTGACTGTCCCGATATTACTGGACTGTTCAACGACCTCGCGAAAAGTGAGCCATCCGTGCGATTTATGGTCGTGCAATATATGCGACCCCACCCTATATTGGCCGTTCTCGCAGAAAAATTTGTCTTCCTCGGTCACTTTTTTCTCTTCAAGCGCCGCGGAGGCGGTAACGATCTTAAACACGCTCCCCGGTTCAAACATGTCGGTGATAGCCCGGTCGCGTATCAGGTCTTTACTGATATTACTGCGGATATTCAGGTCAAATGTCGGACGGCTGGCCAAAGCCAGTATGGCTCCGGTGTGAGGATCCATCACCACAATACTTGCGCCCTTGGCGTGGTGCGCCTTAAAAGCCTTATCCAGCTCGCGCTCTGCGATATACTGGATGACTTCATCAATCGTCAGCACCAGGTCATATCCATCTTTAGGCAAGACCATTCGTTCCCAAAGGTCCAGCTTCTTCTGACGCGCATCACGCAGAAATAATGCCCAGCCAGCTTCACCTTTCAAGAAGCTGTCGCAATAAAGCTCTAATCCCTCCTGCCCGCTATTATCCATCCCGGCAAAGCCTACAATATGACTGGCCAGATATCCATTAGGGTATGAACGTTTGCTTTCTTTGATCAGGCCTATGCCTCTGGTATTAAGTTTTTTGATTGCCCCGGACTGTTCGGGAGTGATCTTACGTGCGAGCCAAATAAAAGATTTCTTGCGATAAATACGATCGCGTAGATACGCCGTATCCACATTCAAAATGGGCGCAAGTTTAGCGATGATCGCTTCTTTATCCTTATCTTTTATCTCGTTGGGTGAAATATAGACTGAATCGACAGGGATGTTAAATGCCTGGGGCTTGAGATTACGGTCATAAATCGTTCCGCGGGTGGGCTCCAGCTCTACAAATAGACTATGTTGTTTCTT
This sequence comes from uncultured Planctomycetales bacterium, assembly GCA_964354795.1. Classification (GTDB taxonomy): domain Bacteria; phylum Omnitrophota; class Gorgyraeia; order Gygaellales; family Profunditerraquicolaceae; genus JAPLLR01. The sequence goes on from CAYHBB010000038.1 coordinate 15,254, forward strand.
GGCAATGCCGGCAAGATAGCTTGAGCGAAAAAGCTGGATGTAGAACAGGCGGGCGGCGCAGAATAATAAAAATACCAGAAAAAAAAGGAATACCGCCTCGCAGCGTGGGCGATAGTTGCTTATATACACAATAAGTTTATTTGGTAAAAAGGTTATAACTCGGACTACCCGTTATGGGCAGCCGGTCAGGGTCACTATCGAGGGGAAACGGTCTTTGCCTGAGCCTCAGCCTTGACACCGAAAATACGCGAGAGCAGAGTTTCTTTAGGCTGTCCACGCTCCCTAAGGCTCAAATTCTCACCCGTATAATACATCTTCATCGTGCGATAGCTTGCCGGCATCTCGAAATCCGAGGAATTGCCCGAGAGCTTGTCGCCGATCTGGGTAAGGGAACCGTTTTTCTCTATATTGTACTTCAGTATACAATTCTGATTGTGCAGGTCTTCAAGCGTGGTCTGCCGCTTCTGCCCTACATAGGCGAGCCGATAGATCTCGGATTGCTGATAGACATAAAGCAGAGAAAACAGCGTCACAGAAAATACTACGGGGAGGAATTTAGTCAGTCTCATTTAGCTTTCTGAGCCACTCTTAATTTAGAGCTCCGGGCCCTCGGATTAACCCCTACCTCAGAGTGCGTGGGTATCAAAGGCTTTGGGGTTATTATAGTTATAAATTTTTCATTTGCAAGTCTTTTGAATGTATGCTTTACCACACGGTCCTCAAGAGAATGAAAAGAAATCACGCAAATTCTTCCGCCTTTTTTAAGCAAAGATACTGCCTTAACAATTGCGCTCTCAATGATCTCAAGCTCCCTATTGACCGCGATACGCACAGCCTGAAAAGTTCGGGTCGCAGGATGAATACGATGATGCCCGTAACGGTATTTAACGGGAATTGAGCGCGAAACGATATCCGCTAATTCGCGGGTTGTAGCTATGGGGTGCCTTTGCCTCTCTTCCACTAAAACCCGGGCAATGCGGTTATGCCAGCGCTCTTCTCCGAAGTTGCGGATCAACATGGACAACTCTTCTTCATTCAGGTTATTCACCAGATCATAAGCGGAAATATAGCTGGACCTGTCCAGGCGCATATCCAGCGGGCCTTCATTTTGAAAACTGAAACCCCGATCAGGGTCATCCAATTGATATGAAGAAATGCCTAAATCAAATAATATTCCGTCCACTTCCTTGATATTTTGCTCCTCAGCCACCTTATCGATATCCGCGAAATTGCTGTGCACGAATTCACATGAAGCTTTCGCCCCCACGAGCCTTTCGCGGGCGACTTTGAGCGACTCTTCATCCCGGTCTATGCCGATTAACCTTCCGCCCGGTGAAATTGCTTGAGCGATCAATTTGCTGTGCCCTCCGGTCCCCATTGTCGCGTCAATTATAGTTTTCCCCGGCGCAAGCTTCAGGTGCTCGATCACTTCATTGAGCATTGCCGGAGTATGATATATTAACTTCTGCGCTATTGTCATTACGATCATGTCTCTAAAAGTTTTTCCGCGATCTCCTCAAAAGACTGGCGGAAAGTGCCGTAAAAACCTTCCCACTTATCTTTGGCCCAGATCTCGATCCTGTTTGATACACCCACGATGATCACGTCTTTCTTGATTTCTGCGTAGTCTTTTAAATACAGCGGAAGCAGGATCCTGCCCTGGTTATCAAAATTTATTTCGCAAGCTCCTGAGAAAAATATGCGGTTGAAGGTCCTTGCCTGCTGGTGGGTAAATGACAACGCTTTGAATTTATTTTCCTGGGTGCGCCACTCTTCTTCCGAAAACATAAACAGGCACTTGTCCAGCCCCCGGGTTATATAGAATCTTTCGATGAAATGCGACTTGGAAACCTCGCGAAATTTGGCAGGTAATATCAGGCGGCCTTTGCGATCTATAGAATGCAGGTATTCTCCGTAAAACATCTATCCTCCACTTTACTCCACTTTGTATTCCTACTATAGCAAAAAGCTCTGCTTTGTCAAGAAAAAAATGCTCTAAATCGAGATAATTCAACAATTAGGGGTATAAACCGATTCCCATGTCTATATATTGTGGTATATCAGTGGAGGCGAAGGATTTTCTTTGCGGCAGCAGCGTCTTTTTCTATCTGTGCGGCGAGAGATTTGATCGTGCGGAATTTCCTATCTTGCCTGATCTTTTTTATAAACCGGATCTCTAAATATTTATTATAAATGTCGCCCTTGAAATCAAATATGTGCACTTCGACATGGACTTTTGGATTGGCCGGTTTGCCCCAAGAGCTTTCCAAAGTCGGCCTTGTACCGATGTAGCAGACTCCCGAATAAGCCCTTGCCTCTATCGAAACCCTTACCGCGTAGATCCCCGAAGGCGGTATCACTTCATGGTGGGGATTGATATTTGCCGTAGGAAAACCTATCAGGCGGCCGAGAGAATTTCCCGGGATGACTGTCCCGAGAATGCTCACCTGCCGGGTCAATAATTTACCGGCATGAACCAGGTCGCCAATTTTAATCAGCCTGCGTATAGACGTGCTGCTCACCGGTTTATTGAGGACCCTGATCACATCAAAGGCTTTCAACTTATAACCACAGGCTTTCCCTGAATCTTTCAAAAGCTTCAGATCGCCCTTTGCCCCCTTTCCGAACCTGAAATTCTTCCCCACATAAATATACCGCGCCCCGATTTTAGCGCACAGAATATCTTTTAAAAAACTCTGCGCCGGGATCGCGGAAAAAACCTTGCTGAAATTGATCACTATCGCCGCATCAAGCCCCAGCTGCTTAAATAACCGCAAGCGGTGCTCTAAAGAATACAGGCTTGGCTCTTTTTGCGGATGGGGGTCAAAAGTTATTACGATGCTTTGGCCCTTGATGATCCTGGCCCTGGCTACGGTACTTTTAAGAATATTGATGTGCCCCAGGTGCACCCCGTCAAAAACGCCGAGAGCCACTACGGGATTGCTAAACTTTCTTAATTTTCTTAATCCGCGTATAAGGATCATTCCTGCTGCAGACTGATCAAAGCTTCGCGGGCCGCGTCCATCACATACTTGCGCTTGGTCACTGTCATGGCTGTCTGAAACTCAAATTTGGCCTCTTCTATCATCCCGAGAGTAGCGTAATCCATACCCAGGCCCAGATGCGCAAGGTCATACTGGTCGTTGATCTCGATCGCCTTCTCAAATAATTTGATAGACTTATCGTAATCCCCTCTTACGTTGGCGTAAAGACTGCCCAAGGCAGTCAGCGCCACATAGTCGCTGGGCTTTTCTTTCAGCGCCTGCTCATAAAAAGTGATACTGTCTTCTCCGCTCATGTTGCCGAATCCCTTGCCGGAGAATTTCTTCTGGGCAAACGCAGCCGTACCCAACATTGCCACTACACATAAAGCAATAAACACTTTCTTAAACATAAACCCTCCTTGCGCAGAAAGCTGCACCCCAGCTAATAAATATGCTGGGTGCGTCCTTTTTAGGACGCAACACCGGCCTATCCATTAACCCCAGAGGGGTAGCCCTTCCTATACCTTTTAAGGAAGGGGCTAAGGCCGGGTGCTAATCTATAAAGCTTTCTTGATCCTGGCTAAAACTTTCCTTCGGATATCGTCGAGCTTTCCGTGGACTGTGGCGCCGCTTGCAGCCTTGTGTCCTCCGCCGCCAAAACATGAGGCTATTTTATTAACATCGACTTTTCCCTGCGAGCGGAAATTCACCCTGACTTCGTCCTTTGGCCCAAGATTCTCCTTGAACAGCACCACCACCTGCGTATCTTTTACCGCCCTGCCGTAACTTAAGAGATGCTCGGAAAGGTCAAAACAAAGCTCGCGGTTCTTAAGCAGATCCTTGTGTATTTCAAACCAGACAATCTTACCCCCCGCGCCCCTATGCATCCCGGGAAGGATGTCAGCCAAAAGCTTCATGTCCTGATACGGGACATTCTCATAAATATTCTTGTAGATTGAAGGCACATCCAAGCCGCATTTCAAAAGCTCGGCAGCGATCTTGTGGGTAAGGCTTGTGGTATTGGAATAGCGAAACGACCCCGTATCCGTAGATATCCCGACATACAGGCATATAGCGGCAGGCTTATCAATAACTACTCCTAGCTCCTTATATAATTTATAGACCATCTCGGAGGCGGATGAGGCATGAGGCTCGACCCAGTTGACATCGGCGAATTTGCGGTTAGAGATATGGTGGTCGATATTCAGCACCGGTTTGCCTGCTTTATTCAATTGCGCCACTTCGCCGGTCCGCTCCATATCCGAGCAGTCCAAGACCGCCATGCAATCGAATTTTACACGCATTGCCCACCTGCCAAATTTCTTTATGACACCCACCTCCGGCAGGAAAGTATACCCATAAGGGATCCCGTCCTCATTGATCATCACCGCGGACTTACCCAGCTTTTTGAGCAACAGATAAAAAGCTATCTCGGAACCTAAAGCGTCGCCCTCCGGATTGGTATGCGCGGTGATAAGAAAGTTATTTTGCTTTTTTACGAACGCTGCGGCGTTTTTTAGGCTCATGTCTTTCCTTTTCTAGGCGTTCAGACTCTTCCTTCTGATGAATCTCGTTCAATACTTCCTCTATCCGCACGCTGTATTCGCTGGAGCGGTCATGCCGAAAGATTATCTCCGGGGCAAAACGCAGCCCCAAGCGCTTGGTGACGAGCTTGCGGATAAGCCCGAGCGCCGATTCCAGCGCTTTAAGCGTTTTAACGTGCGCCTCATCGCTTCCCAAGACGCTGAAAAATATCGTTGCATTACGCAGGTCCGCGGATAACTCTACCCGGATAATAGTGACAAACCCCAACCGCGGATCATTCAGCTCATCATGAACAATAGTGCTCACTTCCTGCCTGATCGCTTCGGCCACCTTTTCCGCTCTAGACATTGTAGATCTCCTTAACGAGCCCAGTATTTCTTCAGGCGAGTTACCCCACAGGGGTAGCCCTTCCTATCCTTTTAAGGAAGGGGCCTATCCCGAAGTGTGCGTCAAAAATATCGAAGAGATTTTTGACGCGCCTACACGAGGGATCCTACTTCAGATACACCTTCTTCAACAAACTCAATTCGTCTTCTCTGGTCCTGACTTTGCCGTCGAGCCTGGCGATCAGGATCTTCCTGAATATCTTCTGGTAGTGCGGCCCCGGCTCAAAGCCGATTGCGCCGAGATCGTCTCCGCTTAAATGTATGCGCATCCCGCTATAAACTCCTAAGAAATCTTCGATATGCTTCTTAAGATTACTGTCTTTGTATTTAGCCTTTATAAGCAGTATGACTTCATAGCTAAGCGGCTCAAGCAGGGCGTAAACTTCCGAAGGCTTCAGAGCTTTTTTACTTAATTTAAGGATAAAATCCCTGCTTAGGCTCTTATAATCAAGAATGCGCTTTTCCTCGCCCTTTTTAAAGGCGAACCTGCGAAAGATTCCTTTTATAACCGCAGCATCCAATTGATCAAGCAGCCCCATGAGATAAACAAGCCACGCGTCAAGATGCCTGCGCTGCGGATGCGATCCGTGAAACCAGGCGATCTCTTTCCCAACCGCCACAAGCAGGCCGAACATTTTTCCCGAACCCTTTAGCCCGGGGCACAAAAAGGAAAATCCCGCCAGCTCATTAATCCGCCTGAGTTCCTTAGTAGGCATATTTTCCTTTAGAATCAGGATCAAGTCATCGCGCAGGCGCTGCGGTTGCACCTTATCCAGCGTCTTTTGCCGCACCGCGTCTTTAAGAAACTTTAAGGTCTCTGGCTCAATCCTGAAATCATACCTTTGCTCAAAACGCACAGCCCGCAATATCCGGGTAGGATCGTCAATAAAGCTTAATTTATGCATTACCCGGATCTTTTTCCGACGCAGGTCTGCCTTGCCGTCAAAGAAATCCACCAACTCGCCAAAGCCGTGATCAGCGATGCTTATAGCCATGGCGTTTATAGTAAAATCCCGGCGGAAAAGGTCATCGCGCAGGGATCCGCTCTCCACAACCGGTAAATGCGCAGGCTGCGGATAAAACTCTTTTCTGGCGGTAGAAAAATCCACTTTCAGGTGCGGCTTAGCCAGGGCGGTTGCCGTGCCAAAGCGCCGGTGCCGGATAAGTTTAGAGCGCAATTCGCGGGAAAACTCCTCGGCAAACGCGATACCATCCCCCTCCACTACGATATCTAAATCAAAGTTCTTGACGCCCAGGATCAGATCACGGGCAAACCCTCCCACCAAATACGCGCGAACATTTCTACGTATAGCAATATCTCTTGCCAGATAGATCAGCTCCTTGATTTCTTGAGGCAACTTATTTATATGTTCTCTCATTCTAAGGCCTCGGATGAAACTGCTTATGTATGCTTTTCAATCTATCCCTGTTAATATGCGTATAGATCTGGGTAGTCGAGATACTCGAATGCCCGAGCATTTCCTGAACCGCGCGCAGATCCGCCCCCCGCTCCAATAAATGCGTGGCAAAAGAATGGCGCAGGATATGCGGCCGGATGGGTTTCTTGATGCGCGCCTGTCTGGCGTAGCGCTTGATCAACTTCCAGAACGACTGACGGGAAAGCTTCTTTCCTATGCGGCTGACAAATAAATACTCCGAGCTCTTCTTCTTTAGGATCTCGGGACGGCTCAATTCCAGATAACGCTTGATACTGGCTATGGCTTTCTTGCCTAAAGGAATGACCCGCTCCTTATTGCCTTTTCCGATACAGCGCAGAAATCCGATATCCAGGTTCACGTTATCCAGCCTTAAATTCACCGCCTCAGAGACACGCATTCCCGTCGCGTATAAAGTCTCTAAGATTGCCTTGTCGCGCCTCCCCTGATTATCCCTGATATCGGGCTGAGCGATCAAAGACTCCACTTCATTAAGAGTCAGGGTATCCGGGATTTTTTTCCATAATCTCGGAGAATCGATCAGATTAGTAGGGTCGCTCTTTAAAATTTTTTCCCGGGCTAAAAAACGATGGAACATCCTGATAGCAGCCAGGCGCCTGGCTACGGAATTTACGGCAATACTCCTATCCTTCTGATTTAACATAAATCCGGTGATATCATCACGCCTGATCCTAGACATTGCATCAATATGGTTGCTTGACATAAAATCGAGATACGCGTTAAGGTCTCCCCTGTAGGCTAGAATAGTGTTGGCGGAAAGCCCCCGCTCTACAGACAGATAATCCAGAAATGTATCAATAAGCTCTTTTCTCATCCTAAATAAGGGTTGCTAAGTTTTTCTTGCCCGATAGTCGAAGACGGCCCGTGTCCGGGATAGACCTTTGTTTCATCTGGCAATGAAGTTAGCTTCTCTCTGATGGATCGGATCAATTGCCCCTCGTCCCCGCCTTCAAGATCAGTCCTTCCGATACCCTGACAAAATAAGCTGTCGCCGGTGATCAATATGCCAGACTCAGGCTTCTTTACCAAAAGGGCAATGCCGCCGCGGGTATGCCCGGGCACATGGATCACTTCCAATTCCATATCTTGAATCTTCACCCTATCCTTATCCCGCAAAACCCGTATTGAAGAACTTACCTTGTAAGGCAGTGAAAAAAATCCTGACATATTCAGCTTTGGCTCCTCAAGTAAGGGCTTATCTTCCTCATGCACGTAAACCGACACCCCGAACGCATCGTCGCAGCCAATATGGTCAAAGTGCCCGTGTGTATTGATCACGCATTCCGGGACCAATTTATGCTTTTCCAGTACCTTTCTGATCTTGCGCTCTTCTGCCCCGGGATCGATGATAATGCACTTGGAATTTTGCGCCGAGGCAAGGATATAACAGTTCACCTGCATCGGACCGACCACCACAGTTTCTAAGATCATGAAAGCAGAAACGGCTTGATCTTGGGAAAAGAAAAGTCTCGGATAACATCCCTGCGGATCTTCTCCGCCTTCTGCCGGCTCCAGGCCACATTCCTTCCATGCGTATCGCTGGAAACCGTGCTCTTAAGATCATTCATCTTAATAATAAAGGCATCCAGCTGCTTCTGCTTGATTTCTTTTAGGT
>CAYHBB010000039.1:0-22863 GCA_964354795.1 uncultured Planctomycetales bacterium
ATTCAAAGACCTATTTAGCGGGTTATTTAAGACCGTGGTCTTCGGGATGATCATTGCCTTTGTCTGTTGTTTTGAGGGTTTTAATGTCGAGGGCGGCGCTGAGGGCGTGGGTAAAGCAACAACGCATGCGGTAGTGGCATCGTTTATCCTGATCATCATGGCGGACTGTTTTATCACCGCGCTGTTCTATTTCATATTCCCATGATAGAAGCTTATAATATCCATAAATCTTTCGGCGCGCATAAGGTACTTGATGGTTTAAGTTTTAAAGTAGCAACTGGCACTACCTGCGTGATCATTGGCCGTTCAGGGTGCGGCAAGAGCGTATTCTTAAAACATGTCGTGGGCATACTTAAACCTGATTCAGGGCAGATGATAGTCGGAGGAAAAGATCTTTCTACTTTAAGCGATCAGACCATGAATACTTTACGCCTTAAGATCGCGCTGGTTTTCCAGGGAGGCGCACTTTTTGATTCTATGAGTGTGGGTGAGAATGTGGGCTTTGGCCTGACCGAGCATTTGAAGATCGACTCCCAGGAAGTGCTTCAGCGGGTAGAAGAGTCTTTATGCCTGGTGGGTTTAGCTGGCATACAAAATCTCATGCCTTCGGAATTGAGCGGCGGGATGAAAAAGCGCGTGGCTTTGGCGCGGGCGATTTGTGTGAAACCCGAGATAATCCTTTATGATGAGCCTACAACCGGAGTCGACCCTATCACCGCGGATGCTATCAATGAGCTGATCCGTAGCTTGCACGATAAACTAAAAGTTACTTCGGTGGTGGTCACTCATGACATGAAGAGCGCTTACATGGTGGCTGATCGTATTGCGATGATGTATCAGGGAAAGATCATTGCTGAGGGTACCCCTGACGAGATACAGGGCTCAGAGGATCCGGTAGTGCACCAGTTTATTAACGGCCTGAGCAAGGGGCCGATCACAGAATCGATTGGCAATTCCGGTTAAATCAATTAATGCTAGGTGCACCTTTGCCTATAGGATGGCAAAGTGCAGGCTAGCTGCCTGAAAGGACAAACACATATGGTATTCGGTAAAAGTAAATTGGAATTAAGAGTCGGGGTTTTTGTTTTCGGCGGCCTGATGATCCTGGCCATGTTCGTCTTTTTTATCGGTAAATATGAGACCTGGAGCGCCGGGTATAAGGTGAATTTTACCTTTAACTTTGTCAATGGTGTTAAGTTTGGAGCACCCGTACGTTTTGCCGGGGTGGATGTGGGTGAGGTCAAGGACATCAAGTGTATGTATCTGCCAGAGGAGTCTAAATCTGTGGTCAAAATAAACTGCTGGATAAAGAATGATATCAAGATCCCTGCGGATTCAAGCGTCTGGGTGAATACGCTTGGGCTTTTGGGTGAAAAGTATATTGAGATCATTCCGGGTAAAAATTACGCCAGCTTGCTTGCCGCTAATCAGGAGCTGGCGGGAATGGATCCTATACCGATGCAGGAAGTGACGGAGCTGGCCAAGAAGATTGCCACTAACTTGGATGATATCATCGTCAAGATAAAGAATAAAGAGGGAACTATAGGCAAGCTGCTTTTTGATGACCAAATTTATAATGATTTAGAGGCTTTGGTGCAGGACTTAAGAAGGAATCCCTGGAAGCTACTTTATAAGGCGAAAGAAAAGAAGTAATGAAAACTAAAATAGTTTTTTCATGTCAGAATTGCGGGTATCAGTCGCCTAAGTGGCTGGGCAAATGCCCTGACTGCAACAGCTGGAATACTCTTGTGGAAGAGGATTACTCCGAGCCTATCGTCAAGGGCAACAGGGAGAAAGTGGCTCTGTATAAGGACGGCCCGGTTTTACTTAAAGACGTCCAGGTAAAGGACTCAAGCCGTATTGGGACTAATATCGCCGAGCTTGACCGGGTGCTTGGCGGTGGGGTGGTTCCTGGCTCAGTGATCCTTATCGGTGGAGATCCGGGAATAGGTAAATCTACTATTTCCTTGCAGATCTCAAATGAGCTGACCAAGCAGGGCAAGACCGTTCTTTACGTAAGCGGAGAAGAGTCGGTTTCTCAGACCAAGCTGCGGGCGAAAAGACTGGGCTCGTCTGAATCAGAAGAGCTTTATATCGTCAATCAGACCGATCTTTCTCTGATCGCCGAATATATAAAGAAGCTTAAGCCTGACGCTGTTTTCATTGATTCCATACAGGTGATCTTTGACCCCGGGATAAGCTCAGCGGCAGGAAGCGTCAGCCAGGTGCGCGAGAGTGCGGGAATTCTGACTCAGATCGCTAAGACTACCGGGACCTCTATTTTTATCATCGGGCATGTGACCAAGGATGGTTCGCTTGCCGGGCCGCGGGTGCTTGAGCACATCGTGGATACCGTGCTTTACTTTGAGGGAGATAGGTTTTCTACCTACCGTATTTTGCGGGCAGTAAAAAATAGATTTGGCTCCACCAATGAAATCGGCGTATTTGAGATGGGGCCTGAGGGTTTAAAAGAGGTAAAGAACCCCTCTGAAATATTTTTATCGGAGAGGCCGGAAAATGTTTCCGGTTCGGTTGTGGTCCCGGTTATGGAAGGAACCCGGCCGCTGTTAGTTGAGATACAGTCTTTGGTCTCTAATTCCAGTTTTGGATACGCCTTGCGCCGGGCGCAGGGATTTGATTTCAACCGCCTGAGCCTTCTGGTCGCGGTCTTAGAAAAAAGGATCGGCCTGCATTTGGAAGCCCAAGACATATTCATCAATGTCGCAGGCGGTATCAAGATAGAGGATCCGGCTGCGGATCTGGCGGTTGCGGTAAGTGTAGCTTCGGCGTTTAAAGAGCAATTGGTGATTCCTTATACAGTGATCTTGGGCGAAGTGGGCTTGGCAGGTGAGATCCGTAGCGTATCTCAACCGGTATTACGCATAAACGAGGCTCAGAAGCTCGGGTTTAAGCACTGCATATTGCCTAAGAATAATTGTCGCGATCCGCAATTGAAGAAAGCCGGTATTGAATTGATCCCGGTCGCCAGTCTTCAGGAAGCCCTGGGGCTGGTTTTTAATAAGAAGTAATTGTCTTTATATTATGCACCTGGCTTTATAGCACCTTGGCATAAAGGATTACCAAGTGCGCCCCTTCTGGGCAGGATAAGCCAGCGTTACGTTTTCTACGTAAGGAGGGTATACTATGATTTTAACATTTGTAAGAATATTTTTCGTGTTGGGAAGCTCTTTGGTCGGCTATCAGGCTTTAGTGGAGGTGAATAAAATGGGACTGGTCGGAGCAATGGCCGGAGCCATCGGGGCGTTGCTGATTATTTTAGCTGAGATGGGTATGCGTAAGGTCTCGGTGCGCGGTCTATCGAGTGCTGTATTCGGGCTTTTACTTGGGCTGATCATGTGGAAGCTGGTGGCAGATGCTGTCAGTACCTCTGCTTTGTCGCAAGAGTATATAGCTTTAATCAAAGTCACACTGATGCTCGTCTTCTGTTATCTGGGCATGCTTATTGGCCTGCGCGGTAAAGATGAGTTCAATATCATCATTCCTTATGTGCGTTTGCGGCGCCAGGATCAGGTGGAAGAAATGACTATTCTGGATACCAGCGTCATAATCGACGGCCGCATTCAGGATATTTTTAAGACCAAGTTTATCGAAGGTAAGGTGATCATCCCGCGCTTTGTGTTGAAAGAGCTGCAGCAGGTCGCTGATTCTACCGATCCGGTAAAGCGCCAGAGGGGAAGGCGCGGCCTTGAGGTGTTGCATACTATCCAGAAAGAAGCCGGGCAGAATCTTACTATACACGAGGAAGACTTCCCCGAGACTTATGAGGTGGACGCCAAGCTGGTAAAATTAGCCAAATTAATAGAGGCAAAGATAATGACCGTGGATTTTAACCTGAATCGGGTAGCCAGTTTTCAGGGGATAAAGGTCCTGAATATTAATGAGCTGGCCAACGCTCTTAAGCCGGTAGTATTTCCCGGAGAGCAGATGCAGATTAAGCTCTTAAAAGAAGGCAAGGAGCATAATCAGGCAGTGGGCTACCTTGAGGACGGGACCATGGTAGTGGTTGAGGAAGCGCGTAGGCTATTGGGCCAGGAAGTAAAAGTGACGGTCACCTCGGTTTTGCAGACTCAAGCAGGCCGGATGATCTTTACAAAACTTGAGAAATGAAATTCGCCAGCGCAATAGTGCTTGCCGCGGGCAAGGGCCAGCGGCTTAAATCGCGCGTCTCAAAACCGCTTGTAAAGGTGGGGACTAAGCCGCTTTTGGCTTATTCTTTGAAAGCTTTTGCTAAGAACCCGCGGGTGCATGAGATCATCGTAGTAGTGAACCAATCCAATGCCAGGGCGGTTTCGGCAATGCTTAAAGATTTTCGTCCAGCAAAGATCAAAAAGATTATTTTGGGCGGGAAAAGGCGGCAGGATTCCGTCAGCAACGGTTTAAAAGCCCTTGATGCCAAGGCAGAGCTGGTGATCATCCACGACGGAGCGAGGCCTTTTATCACCAATGAGATGATCGATAGGACTATGCGCGAGGCTTTTGAAGCGGGTGCTGCCATCGCCGCGGTCCCGGTCAAAGCCACGATCAAGGAAGTGAGTGGTGATTACGTAAGGAAGACATTAGAGAGAAGTTCTCTTTGGGAGATACAGACCCCGCAGATATTTAAAAGAAGCCTGATACAGCAGGCTTATGAGCGTTTCGGAAAAACCGATGTTACGGATGACGCCATGCTGGTCGAGCGCATGGGAGTGAAGCCGCGGGTAGTTTTTGGCTCTTATACCAATATCAAAGTCACAACACCGGAAGACCTGATCATCGCGGAGGCGATAGCCAAAAAATGGAAAACCGTATAGGCATAGGTTACGATATTCACCGCTTGGTAGAAGGCCGGGCATTGCTGCTTGGCGGAGTGGAGATCCCGTATATTAAAGGATTGCTCGGGCATTCGGATGCCGACGTGCTGATTCATGCGGTGTGCGATGCTTTGTTGGGAGCTATCGGAGGAAATGATATCGGTGAGCATTTTCCCGATACTGACCCGCAGTATCAGGATATCTCTAGCACAGAGCTATTAAAGAAAGTTGTCACAGAAGTCAAGGCTAAGGGGTATAGAATTTCCAATGTGGATACGGTTTTGATCGCCGAGGAACCTAATTTGTCGGCTTTTAAGAAACAGATTCAGAAGAATTTGGCCGGCGTTATGGGTGTAAGCGATGACCGGGTGGGGATAAAGGCTAAGACCAATGAAGGGATATGCGCTACCGGAAAGAAAGAAGCGATAGCCAGTTACGCTGTGGCACTGTTAAGTAAGGAGGATTGAAATGATTTGCATGTTGAATATTTTATATATAATTTTAGCGCTTTTTGTTATTAAACAGACGTTGATCGCCATATTTTTCTATAGCGATATTCGGGCGGCACAGAAGCGCGATCCCGCGGCAAAGAGTTTTATCGAGGTGCTTTTATTGTATCAGGGTCTGCATGCTTTGGTCGCTTACCGCATAGGGCATGCGTTTTATAAAATGCGCCTGTTTTTTTTGGCACGTTGGTTATCCCAGATGGCCCGCTGGGCTACTGGGATAGAGATCCATCCCGGAGCCAGGATCGGAAAGCGTTTTTTCATCGATCACGGTATGGGTGTAGTGGTTGGAGAGACTGCGATTATTGGAGATGACGTACTTCTGTATCAGGGGGTGACCTTGGGTGGGACCGGTATTGAGCAGGGTAAACGCCATCCGACTATCGGAAACAATGTGGTCGTCGGCACCGGAGCAAAGGTTTTAGGTAATATTACTATAGGGGACAATTCTTACATCGGCGCCAATGCCGTGGTGATCAAAGATGTCCCGCCGAACTCTACTGTTGTGGGTGTTCCGGGGAGAATTACTAAGCAAGACGGTAAAAAGATTGATTTTAGCCTGGACCATATACATACACTTGATCCTATCATGCAGTCTATCGAAGAGCTGCAGAAACGCATAGATAATCTAGAGAAGAAATAATAGATGGCAATCCAGATCTACAACTCTCTCACCCGTAAGAAAGAAGAGCTTGTTCCGCTAAATCCCCCAGCGCTTAAGATTTACACCTGCGGCGTCACGGTCTATGATGAGAGCCACATCGGCCATGCGCGCAGCCTTTATATCTTTGATGTCATCAGAAGGTATCTTTTATATCGCGGTTTTGATGTCACTTTCGTCCGTAATATCACCGATATCGACGATAAGATCATCAATAGGGCTAATGAGTTGAAAGTCGGCTGGATTGAGCTGGTAGCTAAATATATCGCCAGATATTACGAGGACCTGGAGTCTTTGGGGATAGGCAAGGCAGACAGCGAGCCGCGGGCCACCGAAAACATTCCGGAGATGATCCGTTATATTGGGGCATTGATTGAAAAGGGCTATGCCTACGAGTCAGGTGGCGATGTGTATTTTGTGGTGAGAAAGTTCAGCGATTACGGGAAACTTTCCGGACAAAGTATTGATGCCATGGAAACAGGAGTGCGTAAGGACCCCAGCGAACACAAAGACGACCCTTTGGATTTCGCGCTCTGGAAGAAATCAAAAGAAGGAGAGCCTTTTTGGGATAGCCCGTGGGGCAAAGGAAGGCCGGGTTGGCACATCGAGTGTTCTGTGATGTCGCAGAAGTTTCTTAAAGTCGAAACCCTGGATATCCACGCCGGAGGAAGGGACCTGATTTTTCCCCATCATGAGAATGAGGTGGCGCAGGCAGAAGCACTTACCGGCAAGCCTTTTGCCAAATACTGGATCCATCACGGACTCCTGACTATAAACGCGCAGAAGATGTCCAAGTCTTTGGGAAACTTCGTGACCATCAAAGACTTCATGACTAAGTATAAGAACGCCGATCTTTTGAAGCTATTCTTTTTGTTCGCACACTATTCGTCTCCGATAGATTATAATGAAGAAAAAATAGAAGAAGCGAGAAAAGCGCTGGAGAGAATCGTAATTCTGAAGGAGAAGCTGGGTGTCAGCGGACCGGAAAGTTCAAGCAGGTGTCAAAGTGTCAAGGAAGTTGAGGAGATTAAGCAACGGTTCCTATCTGCGATGGATGATGATTTTAATACGCCACAGGCCCTGGCATGCGTATTCGAGCTGGTGAATGCAGCCAATAAGAATATTGAAGATATGGGGTTCTGCGTTGCGGTGAAGACTACGCTTATGGAGTTCTTGAAGGTCCTTGGGATCAGCCTTTCGCAGGGTAAGTCAGGTGGCGGCATTTCTGACGCTGAGGTCGAGGCAAAGATCCAGGAGAGAAATAACGCCCGCAAAAATAAAGATTTCGCCCTTTCCGATAAGATCAGGAAAGAGTTGGAAGAACAAGGTGTTATTATCGAAGACGCCAAAGAAGGAACTACCTGGCGAAGGAAGTTGTGAGATAAAGCTTATATTTTAGCGGGTGGCTTGGCTTGATCCGAGCACGGCAATAAGCCGCGCGCAGGACAAGCCAAGACACCCTGCTTTCAGCAGGTGCCCGCTAAAATGAAAGGTATTATAATGAAGGGTAAATTTATTACATTTGAAGGTTCAGAAGGCTGCGGCAAGAGCACGCAATCAAGGTTCTTGTATGAGTATTTGAGGAAAAAGGGATTCTCCGTGCTTTATCTGCGCGAGCCAGGAGGGACCAAAATAAGCGAGAAGATCCGCGAGATACTTTTGTCTCCCAAGAGCCAGATGAACCCGGCATGCGAGACGCTGCTTTACATGGCAGCCCGGGCCCAGATAGTCACTGAACTGATCAAGCCGGCGCTGCTTAAGGGCAAAATTGTCATCTGTGACCGTTTTCTGGATTCGACCATCGCTTATCAGGGGTATGGCTTAGGGATAGATATTGATTTCATCAAGGGTGTAGGCTGGTTTGCTTCTGAGGGGATTCAGCCTGGTCTGACTATATTCCTGGACCTGCCGGTAAAAAATGGCCTAAAGCACCGGGCAATTTCTAAGGACCGTATTGAAAAGCGCTCATTGACTTACCATGAGAAGGTAAGAAACGGTTATTTGAAGCTGGCAAAGCAGGAGCCGGAGCGTATTAAGATCGTTAAGGTGAATAAGGATTTAGAGGTAACGCAAGCCAATATCCGCGCGTTGATCGATAGATATGTCATTTAAGAATATCCAGGGCCACGCCCAATCTATAGGTTTATTAAAGCGGTATCTCGAGGATTCCCGCTTAAGCGGCGGATATTTATTTACCGGCCCCGAGGGCATAGGCAAGAAACTCATTGCTTTGACTCTGGCCAAGGCCGTGAATTGTTCCGAGGGCAAATCTGACTCCTGCGATACCTGTGTTTCCTGCGGTAAGATCGATAGGTCCGACCATCCGGATGTGCACCTGACTGCAAGTGGGGATGATGAGATTAAAATTGAGTCTATCCGCCAGTTGCAAAGGGATATTAGTTTTAGGCCGTATGAAGGTAAGACAAAAGTCTTTATTATCGACAATGCCCATAAGCTCACTGCCGACGCCGCTAATTGTCTGTTAAAGGTTCTTGAAGAGCCTCCAAAGCAGAGTCTGATCATTCTGATCAGCGACAAGCCGGTGCTTCTTTTTCGCACCATAGTTTCCCGTTGTAAGACGGTGAAGTTTTCTTCTATGCCGCGGAAGTCGCTGGAGGAAGTTCTAAGCGTAAGCCACGGGCTGGATGCCGGGATGAGCCATTTTTTGGCTTATTTTTCCGAGGGCAGGCTGGGCTCGGCACTGCGTCTTAAGGACGCCGGCATTGTGCAAAAGAAAAACGAATGTATTGATAAATTTATTCTTTCCGATGCCGGGTTATTAGAGCGTAGTTCTAAACAGGAGCGTCAGGAGCTAAAGCAAAAGCTCGGCATAATTGCCACCTGGTTCCGGGATATGTACCTCTTAAAGATCGGCATGCCGCATCAGGAGCTGATTAATCTTGACCGTAAGGATGAGCTGCTGCGTTCTATGCCCAAGTTTACCTTCGGCGAGATAGACGATATCATGCAGTCTGTAACTGACGCTGTGCTGTATTTGGATCAGAATATAAACTCAAAACTAGTGATGCAAAGCTTGTTGCTCGCAGTGGGTGGGAAATAGCAGGAAATATATAACCCCTTGCCTAGACACTCGTCCAATTTCATGGGTTGCCGTGAAATTGGACTTCGTAGGCTTCGGGGTAATTTACTTGTCCGTAAAATGAGGGTAAATTAAGGAGCTTAACTATGGAAGGGATAATTCTCGTAAGATTAAGAGATTCCGGGCAAGTCTTTCCGTATGATTTAGGTATTTTACAGGTCAAGGAAGGCGATTACGTGATCATCGAGCATGATCGCGGTCAGGATTACGGCCAGATCATCTCTCCTCGTGAGGCGCGCTGCGGTGACGCAAATTCTAAGGAGGCTCCCAAGAAGATCCTGCGTATCGCAACCGAAGCCGACCGCAAACAGATAGATCAGAACCGCAATAAAGCCAAAGAGGCGTTTTCCAGCTGCTCGAAAAAGATCGCCGAGCATAAGTTGGATATGAAACTGGTGAAGGCGGAGTATTCTTTCGACACCTCAAAGATCATCTTTTATTTCACTGCCGACGGAAGGATAGACTTTCGCAATCTGGTAAAGGACCTGGCCAAGGTCTTTAAGGCGCGTATTGAGCTGCGCCAGATAGGGGTGCGCGATGAGGCCAAGCTTTTCGGCGGGTTCGGCCCTTGCGGCAGAGAGTTGTGCTGTGCCAGTTTCTTAAAGGATTTTGAGCCGGTGACCATGAAGATGGCTAAGGAAGAAGGCCTGCCTTTGAACCCGCTTAAGATCTCAGGGCTTTGCGGCCGCCTGATGTGCTGCCTTTCTTTTGAGTACGAGACTTATAAGATTCTATCAAAGGGCCTGCCTAAAGAGGGAGAGCGGGTGCATACTCCTCAGGGAAAAGGTAAAGTTGTCAGCGTAAATGTCTTTGAGCGCCTGGTGACGGTGGATATGGAAGACGGCACGCAGGTCAAGGTCAGCTACGCGGATAAAGATCACGGACCAAAACCTCCGGAAAAATGATCAAGAAATTCTATATAACCACTCCGCTTTACTACGTCAACGCTTCTCCGCATATAGGCCATTCTTATACCAATATCGCGGCAGATACGCTTGCTAGATATATGCGCAGGGTATTAGGCCCGGAGAACGTCTGGTTTCTCACCGGTACAGACGAACATGGCCAGAAGATCCAGAGGGCTGCTGATGCGCAAAAGTTGACTCCCCAGGATTTTTCCGACAAGATGGTTTTGCAGTTTAAGGAGTTATGGAAAGAGCTGGAGATCTCATATGATGATTTTATCCGCACCACAGAAGACAGGCATATACAGTTTGTAGTAAGGGCCCTTGATATTCTCAAGAAAAATAAAGATCTTTACGAAGATAAATACCAAGGCCTATATTGCACTCCCTGTGAGAATTTCTGGCTGGAATCCCAGGCACCGGATAAGCTATGCCCTGATTGTAAGCGCCCGCTGGAAATGATCTCTGAGAAGAATTATTTCCTTGATCTGGAGAATCATCGGCTCTGGCTTATGGAGCATATAAAGAACAATGTTTCTTTTATCCAGCCTCAAAGTCGCAGTAATGAGGTTTTAAGGTTTTTAGAGCTGAATAAACTCTCCCCTTTATGTATCTCGCGTCCAAAAGAACGCCTTAGCTGGGGCATACCTTTGCCCTTTAGCTCGGACCATGTGACCTATGTTTGGTTTGACGCGCTCCTAAATTACACCAGCGCCGTAGGAAAATTCAATGATTCAGGCGAGTATGAATCAAAGTGGTGGCCGGCTGATTTGCACTTGATCGGTAAGGATATCCTGCGCCATCATGCTATCTATTGGCCGATTATCCTCCATGCATTGGGCATAGATCCGCCTAAGAGCATCTTCGCTCATGGCTGGTGGATGATCAATCAGGATAAGATGTCTAAATCCAAAGGTAATGTGGTCAATCCTTTGGAGATGGTGGAGAAGTTTGGTATTGACGTGTACCGGTATTTTCTTTTGCGCGACGTGCCTTTTGGCCTGGACGGAAATTTCTCTGAGGAAGCCATAATCAAAAGGTTCAATGGGGACTTAGCGAATGATCTGGGGAATTTAGTCTATCGTACGCTTACTATGGTGGAAAAATATTATGCGGGTTTGGTCCCGCAGATAGAAATTAATGAGATCACCTCTGATGAAAGCGCGCAGAATTTAAAGAATAAAAAAAAGAATTTGCACCAAGCGGTCTATACGCCATTAAGCTGGCCTTCTTTTGATTTTAGCTCTTCCCTCGGGAAGATCTGGGAATTGATAAATATGGCGAATAAATACGTTGAGGAAACCAAACCCTGGAATTTAGCGAAGGAGAATAAAACAGAAGAACTTAAATTTTTTATCCGGCTCTTAGTGGAAGTGATTAGAGCAGTTGCCGATGAAGTCGAGGCGTTTATGCCCCATACCGCCAAGCTCATTAAAGAACAGATAGGGTCGGATACAGTAAAAAAAGGTAGCCCCTTGTTTCCGCGTATTGATACTAAGCCTAAGAGCTAAATATACCTACATTCTTAGCATGCTGATAGACACTCATTGTCATCTTGATTTTCCGGAATACGACGCTGACAGGGATGAGGTCATTAAGCGCGCCTTTGAGCAGGGCATTGCTCGCATCATCAATGTCGGATCAAGCCTTAAGGGTTCGCGTGATTCCGTAGCCTTGGCTGACAAATACGATTGCGTCTATGCCGCGGTGGGGATACATCCGCATAACGCGCATACTTTTAATTTGGAAGCTGAGGGTGCTATCCGTCAGCTGGTAAAGCGCAAGAAGGTAGTGGCGATAGGCGAGATCGGCCTGGATTTTTACAGGAACTTTTCAAAGCCCGAAGACCAGAGGCCGATGTTTGAGAGCCTGCTTGGCCTGGCTAAAGAGGTGTTTTTGCCGGTGGTGATCCATTCGCGCCAGGCTGAGGCAGAAGTGCTTAAGTGTCTTATGGCGGCTATGCCTATTAGGGCGCTGGTGCATTGTTTTTCCGGGGACGAGCGCTTCATGAGGTCCTGTCTGGATATGGGATTTTATATTTCATTTACCTGCAATATCACCTATAAAAAAGCCCAAAATTTGCGTGACCTGGTCAAAGTTGTACCCATAAACAAGCTGGTTTTAGAGACTGACGCGCCGTATTTATCTCCTGAGGGGTTTCGGGGAAAAAGAAATGAGCCGGCGCAGGTGAAGCTTCTGGCTGCCGAGATCGCCAGGATCAGGGATTGTAGCGTGCAGGAAATAGAGAATACTACCACGGATAACGCGATGAAGTTTTTTAATCTGATATGAACCCGACAGTTTCCATAGTTAAGTGCGCCAGTTACGACCCGGCTCTTGTGCAGGAACGGGTGCGCCAGGCTGTGGATTTATTGGGCGGGATCAGCGCTTTTGTCAAGCCCGGCAGCAGGGTGCTGTTAAAACCCAACCTTTTAATGGCTAAAGAGCCGGCGTTAGGTATTACCACGCATCCGGAAGTGGTGCGCACGGTGATCCGGATACTCAAGGAAATCAACTGCGTGGTCTATCTTGGCGACAGCCCCAGTGTATGGGGCAGGTATATTGAAAATGTGGACCAGGTTTATGAGCGCACCGGGATGAAGAAGGTTTGTGCTGAGGAGCTCGCGGAACTGGTAATGTTTGATAAGCGCCGCATGAGGGAGAAATTTCCCCTGACCACATGGCTGGATAATTGCGATTACCTGATAAATCTGCCCAGATTCAAGACTCACGAGTTGACACTCTTAAGCGGTGCGATAAAGAATCTCTTTGGCCTGGTCTGCGGGACATTCAAGACCGAATTGCACAAGAATTATTTTAATATTGAGGAGTTCTGTGATATTGTCGTGGATATTTTTCAGGAAGCCAAGCCTGTTTTGACCATTATCGACGGCATCACGGCCATGGAAGGCGATGGGCCGGCAACGGCGGGAAAACTAAGAAATACCGGATTGCTTTTGGCTTCTTCTGATTGCGTTGCCTTGGATAGTATCTTAGCCTTGATCATGGGGGTAAGGCCCTACGATGTATTGACCACAAAAGAAGCGGCACATCGTGGCCTAGGCATACCGGATGTCCGCTATATAGATATTAAGGGAGAAGAGCTTAAGTGTGTGATCGGTGAGCCCTTTTTATTGCCGACTACTTCAATAGTAAGAAAAGGCCTGCCTCAGTCGGTGATCAAGGCGGCAAGGAAGCTGATCAAGTATTATCCAACCCCCGTGCGGCAAAGCTGCATACGCTGTGATGCCTGTATCCAGGCCTGCCCCACTAAATGCATAAGCATGGCCGAAAAAGGGATCATAGTCGATTATAGCAAATGTATCGCCTGTTTCTGTTGTCAGGAGTCCTGCCCGGCACATGCTATTAAGGTAAAAAAGAGTCTTCTTGCAAAACTGATCGGCCTTTAAGTATGGAAAACAATAGCTATCTCCTGGAATTGCGTCTTAAGCTGGATGAGGCAATCACTTACGGAACGCGCTCTGAGGCGTTAAGGCTGGCTAAGAAATACCTTTTAGAGGCTTTGAATAAGAAGTTACCTGCGGAAGCGGAATATTTTAAGGGCGAGGTCGAGCTGATCAAAGAGAATTTCACCAGCGCAATCGAACATTTTGACCGGGCGATAAAGCTTAATCCCTTAGACGGAGCGGCTTATAACGACCGGGCGCTATGCATGGTGGAGCTGGGGATTATCGATGAGGCGATGCAATATTTTGATAAAGGGATCGAGGTTGAGCCAGATTACGCCACCATCTATCACAATAAAGGGTGGCTCTTGAATAATATCGGCAGGCCTACTGAAGCGATAATTTATTTTAAAAAGGCGCTGGAGCTTGAGCCTAAGAGGGCAGTGACCTACGATAATCTTGCCGATGCTTTATATAATCTAAAAGATTACAGAGGGGCTTGTGAAGCGTACAAGTTAGTGATCAAGCTGTTAAAGGCGGGGCGCTGTCCGGGGATCAGGAGAGAGGTCATGAAAAAGATCCGTGCTTTGGAGAAGGGATTAAAATAGTAGAGATATGGATATCCGCAGTATTGAATGGAAGAACGGTTTTATAAGGATAATCGATCAGACAAAGCTTCCGGCAAAGTTGGAATACCTGGATATCAGGGATATAAAGACACTTTGGCAGGCGATAAAAGTGTTGAAGGTGCGTGGAGCTCCGGCTTTGGGCGCGGCAGCGGCCCTTGGTGTATATTTAGGTATCAAAGACGTAAGGGCGCGTGATTACGCCGGGCTTAACACAAAGCTAGGCAAGGTGATAGATTATCTGGGGTCATCCCGGCCGACGGCGAGAAATCTTTTCTGGGCACTTGAAAGAATGCGTTCTGTAGCTTTAAAAAATAAATCCCGGCCGATCACGGCTATAAAGAAATTATTATTTGTTGAAGCGCAAAGTATCATCGAAGAAGACAGGGTCTCCTGCCGCAAAATCGGAGAATATGGTTCTCATCTGATAGCGAAAAACGATACTATTTTGACAATCTGTAATGCCGGAATACTGGCGACTATAGATTATGGGACAGCATTGGGAGTGATTTATCGCGCTCAGGAAAAAGGCAAGAATATCAAGGTGTATGCTTGCGAGACCCGGCCGCTTTTGCAGGGCGCGCGGCTTACTGTATGGGAACTGATGAAAAAGGGCGTTGATGTGACCCTAAACTGCGATAATATGGCGGCTACACTGATGGCCCAGGGAAAGATCGATAAGGTTATAGCCGGAGCTGATCGCATCGCGGCAAATGGGGACACCGCTAATAAGATCGGCACCTATAGCCTGGCAGTGCTGGCGCACTATCATAAAATACCTTTTTACATCGCGGCTCCTGCTTCCACGTTTGACTTAAAGATCAGGACCGGAAAAGATATCCCCATTGAGCAGCGCAGGCCTGAGGAAGTCACGGAACTGTTTTTTAAAGACAGGATGTCGCATAAAGATATCAAGGTAATTAACCCGGCGTTTGATGTCACGGCGCATAATCTGATCACCGCGATTATTTCGGATAAAGGCATGATCAGGCCGCCGTATTTGGAGAATATTAGGAAAACACTAAATAAGGTTTAGGGTTGGTTATGGGTTGTGAGTCAGGGGTAATACAATGTTACTTTCAAAATTAGGTGAATTCGGGTTGATCGAGCGGTTCAGAAAGCAGATCAAGACTGACTCCGCGGTCATCAAAGGCAGTGGCGATGATTGCGCGGTGTTGAAGTTTGATAAGTTGTATCACCAGCTTTACACCTGTGATATGATTGTCGAGGGTGTGGATTTTACCCGCAAGGACGATCCGTATTTGATCGGCAGAAAAGCCATTGCCATTTCCTTAAGCGATATCGCCAGCTGCGGGGGTATACCTCGGCATTGCGTTATCTCTTTAGGGATGCCCAAAAGCACGAGCACTAAATTTATCGACCGGCTCTTTAAGGGGATGCTGGATATCGCAAGGCTCTACAAGGTTAATATCGTCGGAGGAGACTTAAGCCGAACGCAAAAGTTAGTTTTGGATGTCTCCATGCTCGGTCTGGTTGAGGCTAAGCATCTGGTTCTACGTAGCGGTGCAAAGGTAGAGGACATCATTTTGGTTACTGGTTCCCTCGGCGGTTCAATACACGGGAAACATCTACGTTTTACTCCCAGGTTAAAAGAGGCGCGGTATCTGGTTAATAAATTCTCTGTGCATGCCATGATCGATATCTCTGACGGACTCACTCAGGACCTAGGGCACATCGTTAAAAATAGCGGGGTGGGAGCCAGGATTTACCAGGAAAGAATCCCGATGAGTAAGGATTGTGCCAATATTGAAGATGCCCTTTATTCGGGTGAGGATTTTGAGCTATTGTTTACGGTATCTTCGAAAGACGCGGCAAAGTTGTTAAGAGCCAAGCCGCGGGAGTTTACGGCAATAGGCGAGGTAGTGGAGAAAAAGTACGGCCTTAAGTCAGTAGACAGTAAGGGTCGGGTTAAGTTGCTAAGGCCTAAGGGGTTCAGGCATTTCTGATGGTCATTCAATCACATTCTGTAAAAGACACTCTTAATATAGGTAAAAGAATCGGCCAGCATCTGCGTCAGGGAGACATTATCTGCTTATGCGGCAATCTGGGGGCAGGCAAGACTGTTTTGACTAAGGGTATTGCCGAGGGGCTGGGGATAGATCGGGAAAAGGTGATCAGCCCGTCATTTGTTTTGATCCGCCAGCATATTCATGGGGTCCTGCCGTTGTATCACTTTGATCTTTATCGTCTGAACCAGCCGCAAGATATCCTCGCCTTAGGATACGAGGAATACCTTTATAATGAAGGGGTGGCGGTCATTGAATGGGCAGACAAGCTGGAGCATCTTTTACCAAAAGAATTTTTAAAAGTAGAACTTTCTTTTAAGGATGAATCGCAGCGGATGCTGAAATTTATCCCGGTAGGCAGGCGCTATGAAGATCTTATGAGGAAGGTGCGGTATGAAGATATTAGGAATTGATACTACCACCAGGTTCATGTGTATCGGCGTATACGATAACGGCAAGTCATACGAGTATACTATAGAGACCGGGCATAAACTTTCTTCATTGCTGGCTTTGCATGTAAAGCGCATTCTGGACAGTTTGGGTTGGAAGGCGCAGGATTTAGATTATCTGGCCTGCGGCCTCGGGCCCGGTTCATTTACCGGCATACGTGTAGGCGTCTCGGCGATAAAGGGATTAGCTTGGTCCTTAGAAAAGCCGGTTGTCGGAGTGCCTACGCTCGATCTGTTATCCGGGAATGCTTCAGAAATAAAAGGAGATATAGCTGTGGCTGTGGATGCCAAAAGAAGCCTAATTTACTGCGCGATGTATCAAAAGAAGGCCGGCCGCATAAAAAGGTCCAGTCCCTATATGTTGATATCTCCTGATGAATTTTGTAGAAGAGTAAAACCCTGCAGCGTTATTATAGGAGATGCCTGCGGGATTTACCGCGCCCAGATGCTTAAAGGCATATTAGGCGCTCGATTAATAGAGAAAGACAGCTGGTATCCTAAGCCTAAGAATTTGATCGCGCTTATCCTGGAGCAGATCAAGAATAAAAGAATCAGCAACGCCTTTGAGATAAAACCCATCTATCTATACCCAAAAGAATGCCAGATAAGAAAATAAATAATATCGGTTATCGTCCAACCTGGGCTGAGGTAGATCTTAATAACCTTGCGTATAATTTTTACTCCATAAAAAAGCTTGCTTCGCCGAGAGTATTAGTCATGGTCACGGTAAAAGCCGATGCCTATGGCCACGGTCTGATTCCGGTCTCTAAGAGATTGGTTTCCTGCGGGGTGGATTATTTGGGAGTGGCTTCTATTGATGAAGGGATCAAGCTGCGCAATGCCGGATTAACAAAGTCTATACTCGTTTTGGGCCATGTGCTGGAGAAAGATATTCTTCCGATTTTTGAATACGGTCTTACCCAGACGGTTTCAACGCTGGAACTAGCGAAAGCTTTAGGGAAAAAGGCTCGCTCTTTGGATAAGCCGGTGAATGTGCATATCAAGGTGGACACCGGAATGGGCCGGTTGGGAGTCTTGCACCATGAGGCAATACGTTTGGTTGAGAAAGTCCGTCTGCTCAAAGGCGTGCGCATAGAGGGAATTTTTACTCACTTGGCACTCGCGGACATAAATGAGGATTTTACGCACTATCAGATAGATGCCTTTAATGCGTTGATCGCCAGGTTACATAAAGAAGGGATTCGGATACCTTTAATTCATGCGGCCAACAGTATGGGCGTTATCGGCTACAGTAAGAGCCATTTTAACATGATCCGTCCGGGCTTGGCTATCTACGGCCTTTACCCTAAGGAAAATCTATCCATACATCTAAAGCCGGTCCTAAGCCTTAAGACAAAAGTCATTTATACCAAGAAGGTCCCCCAGAGTTACGGCATCAGCTATGGCCATGAGTATATCACCAGAAAGTCTACCAGGATCGTGATCCTGCCTATCGGTTACGGCGACGGCTATCCGCGCAATCTTTCCAACCAGGGGCCGGTTCTGATCAAAGGTAGGATATTCCGCATCAGCGGAAGGGTGTGCATGGACCAGATGATGTGTGATGTGCATGATGCGGATATCAAAGTCGGCGATGAGGCTGTGCTCGTCGGCGCTCAAGGCAGGCAGCGCATTACTACAGAAGAATTAGCCGTACTTTGCGGCACTATCCCCTACGAGATTGTCTGTGGTTTAGGCAGTCGCATCCCCCGGGTCTACACAAAATAAAATTTATCCCGGATTTTTCTATTGAAAAATTTGGGTTAAGGAAGTTTGGCGATAAAGTAAACGCTTGTCACGAGTGCCGCGATGTGGCTTAAGGAAGCGGCTAAGAATGGCGGCAGCCAACCTCCGCGGCCAAAGGCGATGAATACGGCGTCTAGGATATAGTAGAGGAAGGCCATCATGATGGCTATGCCTATCGATGAGAGTCCGCTGCCGCGTTTTTTCGCCAGCAAAGCGAAGGGAATGCCAAGGAGTATGATCATCAGGCTGGTAAGTGGAGCGGTAAAGCGTTGGTAAAGGTCGACCTTAAGATTTCTGATGACCGAGTTTGCCCCGCTTTTTGAGAGCTTCCAGATGTAGTCATCCAACTGGGCAATGGTCATAAAGTTGGGTTGCTGTTTTTGGGTCATGAAGTCGTATGGTGTCTCAGGTATTGCCATTATTTCTTCTTCAAGGTATTGCGGCTCGTTGATGATCTGGCCGTTTTTATCGAAGTTATAGGTGATACACTGGGAGAAGCGCCAGAGGTTGTCGCTGTACACGCCTTTATTCGCCACAATTTTCCTGACGATATTCTGTTTCTGGTCATGCTCAAGGATAGTGATACCCTCCATGCTGCGCGTATCGGGTGAGAATTTGTTGATGAAAAACAGCCTGTTTTTCATTCCGTAAAGGGCCAGATTTATAATGGTCTCTTGTTTTTTATCCTGCACTTTTTTTCCTTCATCCATCTGTATCTTGATTTTCTCAACCAGGGATAGAGCTTTAGGCACAAAGCGGTCTGAGATCCAGAAGATAAACAGGCTGATGATCATCCCACAGATGATCACGGTTCTGGTGACCCTGAACACGCTTAGGCCGCAAGCGCGCATGGCAATGATCTCGTTATCGTGGTTAAGTTTGCTGAAAGTGTAAATAGTGGACAGTAGGCAGGCGAAAGGAGCGACCTGCACGAACATTATCGGCAGATTCGCTAGGTAATACTGGATCAAGAGCGCCTGGGGCACGCTTTGCTTAAGTATTGTTTCCATGTGCGAAAGCACGTCGATGATCACGTAGAGGAAGACAAAGGTGAAGACGCAGGAGATAAACAGCAAGATCACCGAACTCAGTATATAGCGGTCTAGGATACGCATAGTTTAGTGGTGAGGAATATGCCTATAGAGCCCAGGAGGATATTGGGTATCCACAGGGCAAATCCGGGGTTGATCACTCCTTCGATCCCGAGGGCTTCGCAGCCGATAAGAAGCGGGTAATACACCGCCATGATCACTACTGCCAATCCCAGGTTCACGGATTTTTCCCTGCGGCGGGTGATGATGGCCAGAGGAATCCCCAGCAATATGAAGACCAGGCAGGAGAAGGCCAGGGTGATCTTCTCGGTTATCTTGGTGATAAACGGGCCCATGGGAATGCCTTCCTTGGAGAGCTTTTTCATCTCCTGACGCAGTTCAGAAATAGTCATTTCTTTAGGTTTTTTCTCTAGCTTTTTCCTATCTTTATTCTTCATCAGGTTTAGATTCATGAAGTAAGTCTTAAAATTAAGCTTATAGAAATTGGTCGGGCTTTCCGGATCAGGCTCATCGCTTGTTCCGTCGATAAGCTTAAGCTTCACAGAGTGCGTTTCTTGGTCAGTGACAAATTCGCCTGCCTTTGCCACGATGGTGCGGGTAGGTTTTCCTTCGCCCTGAGGCTCGTAGATACGCACGTTGTTCAGCCGGTTATTTTTATGGTCCACGCCGTATATAAAAATGATATATTTCTGGAAAGAGTTGATAAATACCCCTTCCTCAAAAGCGGCGGTAGGATTTTTTACCCCGACATCGATAAGAGTTTTGCGGTAGGCGAAATGGGCGTAGGAGGAGATCTGGTTATTGAAGATCACCAGCACCATGCTTAATATCAGCCCGAGCACCAAAAGTGGTGCAACCAGATGGAAGAGGTTTATACCGTTTGCTCGGATAGCGATGATCTCGTTGTCGCTGGAGAGCCTGCCAAAAGACAGGAGCGTAGCCACCAGCAGGGCTATCGGCAAGGCATAAGTGAACATGTATGGGGACATGAGCACTAATATCTTCATGATGCTGAAAATATCCACTCCTCGGTTTATCACCTGATTTGCGATATCCTTGACCGTGCCTACTAAAGTCATGACAAATCCCAGGACGCACATGACCATGATCAGCGGGCCGACGAATTCTTTGAGGAAGTAATTTCGAAGGATCTTCATTATTTAGTTAGCTATGGTTAAGACAAAGACAATATTTGCTCCGGCATTTTTCAGGGCTGCCGCTGCCTCAGATGAAGTCGCTCCTGTGGTCAGGACATCGTCGACGAGCAGGATATTCTTATCTTTTATCGCTTGCGGATCAATCACCCGGAAACTGTTCTTCACGTTACTTGCGCGCTGGTGTGTTTCCAATTCCGTCTGCGTTCTAGTGTGGCGGAAGCGCTCTATGGCGTTGCTAACCAGCTCTTTATTGAACTCCTGCGCCAAGTACTTGCTTAAAACCTCGGATTGGTTGAATTCCCTTTCCCTCAGTCTTGTTTTATGTAGGGGGATGGGGATGATGTAGTCGATGTAATCTATGGGCAGGCTGTATTCTTTGATAAACTCCGACATCAGCCTGCTTAGCGGATCGCCAAGATATTCGTTGCCGCCATACTTGAATTTTTGGATCAGTTCTCTGATCACACCTTCATAGACGCATGGGCTAAAGGCGCGGTCAAAGCTTAAATTATTTTTTTGACAGGCCGGGCAGATATTCTTGGCAAAACCGTGTTTGTCCAGCTGCCTGCCACAGGATACGCAAAAGGGAGGAAGATTCTTTTTGATTTTTCCCCGGCATTGGCTGCAAAGAAACCCGTCATCTGCCTTCTCTGCCAGTTTTTTTCTGCAGGAAAGGCAGGTCTTTGGATACACAATCGCTCTTAAACCGTGTATCAGTTTACTAAGCATAACCTTTATATTAACAACCTTTTATACCTTTGTCAAAATTTATTCATTCAAGGGCTAGGCCCAGCCTTATAGGAAAGCCTGGCCTGCACTTTCTGTGCTAGGGTTAGTGGGTCCTGTCGAGGCACGTTTCTCGCAGGGACGCTTTCCGCCAAAGTTCTGTGGCGGATGCGCTCATTTCCAGCCCCTCGCTTTCACCTGCAAGTCATAGCGGGTGAACCATGCCCGCTCGGGGCTTCAGAGGCCCTGCTCAAAACATGCCTCGCCACCCACTAACATGCCCGTGTTGATAAGATAAGTCTAATAGCTATAGGGGGAATAGTAGGTTTAGCGGGTGACTTGGCTTGATCCGAGCACGGCAAAAGCCGCGCGCAGGACAAGCCAAGGCAGGACCCGCTAAACAATCATGCAAGTAGCTATAGGCTAAGATTTACGCCAGGCAATCTACTCTTCATTGACAAATCGTCCTAGGCATAATAAGATAAAGCGATCAATTATGAGGCATAAGGCCCTTACTTTATAGGATAGTAAGGCCTACCCCTGTGGGTAAGGAGGCTTAAGCAGATGGAATCTATTATCAATGAACTGAAGAAAGACTTGCATAAGTTGCTGGAGAAGGAAGCGCTCAAGCGCGGGGATTTTATTCTCTCAAGCGGGAAAAAGAGCAACTATTATCTGGATGGCCGGGTGATCACCATGACCCCGGAAGGCGCGTATCTGGTGGGCAACATCATCCTTGAGATGGCCAAGGGTAAAGGCGTCAACGCCATCGGCGGACCGACTCTGGGCGCTGACCCGATTGTGGGCGCGGTGGCCTGTCTTGCCTATCAGAGGGATATCCCAGTTAAGACTTTTATCGTGCGCAAGGCCGCCAAAGAGCACGGGATGGCCAAGCAGGTGGAAGGCCCGGCGCTTGCCGCGGGAAGTAAGGTGATCCTGGTCGACGATGTGGCTACTACTGGCAAGGCGCTTATCGAGGCAAAAGAGGCTTTGGACAAGATAGGCGTGGTTGTAGAGACCGCGATAGTGATTGTAGATAGAAAAGAAGGTGCCGCGGATAACCTGGCTAAAGTCGGCCTGAGATTAGAATCGATTTTTTCCATTAAGGATTTCGGCCTTTAGTGAACGCCAAAAGAATAATTGTCATCGGAGGCGGCCCTGCCGGGATGATGGCGGCGATCCGGGCTGCCGCGCTGCATCAGGACGTAATTCTCCTTGAGAAGAAGTCTACTCTCGCAAATAAGCTCCTCTTAAGCGGCAAAGGCCGCTGCAACCTTACCAATGCTTGTGATCTTGATCAATTCCTGAAACGTTTTTC
Organism: uncultured Planctomycetales bacterium; assembly: GCA_964354795.1. GTDB lineage: Bacteria > Omnitrophota > Gorgyraeia > Gygaellales > Profunditerraquicolaceae > JAPLLR01. Next base: position 22,492 of record CAYHBB010000039.1, read on the forward strand.
CCATGATGGCGCTTTTCTGCGCGATGCTTTCAAAAAGTTTTTTAACCGCGAGCTGATGGATTTTTTTGAGTCGCGCGGGTTGAGGCTAAAAGTTGAAAGGCAGGAGCGGGTTTTTCCTGTCTCTGACTGTTCAGCCAGCGTTCTTGATGTTTTGAAGAAGGAGTTAGAAAAAAATAAAGTAAATGTTGTTTATAAAGCGCAGGTAATGGCTTTAGCGTTAGAGTCCGGGGCAATTAAGGGGGTTGAGCTTTCGGGAGACAAGCTGCTTTCCGCGGATAAAGTAATTTTGGCTACCGGAGGAGCATCTTACGCTTTTACCGGCTCAAGCGGGGAAGGATTGAGAATAGTTGAGGGCTTGGGGCACAAAGTTAC
>CAYHBB010000040.1:0-162689 GCA_964354795.1 uncultured Planctomycetales bacterium
TTATGCCTGTGCAAGCCGATAACCACGCCTGTAGCCACTACGATGAAAACCACTTCCACTACGATCAAGGTAATCACTATCGCCTGAGCCAGGCTCATGCGCCCGGTTACATATCCGGCAGTAATAATCAAAAGCGTCACCGCCTTAATCAAAAGCTCCACACCAATAAGAGCGCGAACCAAATTAAAAGTAAAGAATATGCAGTAAAACCCCATGACAAAAAGCATGATTGTAACGATAAAAATGTGAAAAAATAAAAATGGATTTACGTTCGTCATTTCCTTCTCATCTCCCTAAATAATACAATCACGCCGAAGATGCCGGTCATGATAATAACCACCTGCCCCAGCAAATCCAGATCCCGCATATTCCACAAGACCTTACGCGCATCAGCTTCGATCTCAGGAGCAGGCAATTGAAAATTTAAGTTTACCTTTATAAAGCTTAGGCCCACGCCTACGATTAAAATTAAAAGCGGAAGATAAATGAAGCGGCCCAGGCGGGCCTTCATATGCTGGAGCACTTCGCTTTTTGTCAAAGGCTCGGTAAGACTGATTGTCGAGATAAAGATAACGGAGATAAGCCCGGCGCATACCGACAGCTCAAATACAGCGGCCAGCCACGAATCAAACCTAAACATAAGCAAAGTCAATACAACGCTGGTAAGCGCAAGTCCGATCGCTGAGCGGATAAGGCTCCTGGTCATGACTGTCCATAATCCGGCTGCGACCAACGTGACCAGAATAAATAGATTTAACGTATAATAAGTTTGCATAAATTAAAAGGGAACAACACTCCCACTCCCACAGTTATCGCTGCCAGGATAATAGCGCAGGTGATTAAATTCCACTCCCCCTCCTTGATCTGTGCCAAGTGATCTCCTACGCTGCCAAAAAATACTTTTCTCTGCAACAAAAGCATATATCCCAAAGTAAGCAGGCTCGCTAATGCAGCGATAAGAGCATAATTATAGTGAGCCGAGCTCCACAGCGCGATAATGATCAATAATTTGCTCCAAAAGCCGGCTAGAGGGGGCACTCCGGCGATAGATAAGCAGGCCAGCGCGGAAGTAACACCCGTAACCGGCATCCTTTGCGCAAGGCCTCCAAGCTTATCCATTTCGCGTGTTCCGGTTGCAATTTCTAGCGTAGCGGCGTTAACGAACAAAAGCGATTTAAAGACCGCGTGATTAAAAAAATGAAATGCCGCGGCGGCAATGCCTAAAGGCGTCGCGATTCCAAGAGCCAAAACAATATATCCGATCTGGCTGATGCTCGAATATGCAAGCATCCGCTTAAAATCCGTCTGGGTTAAAGTAGCGATCGCGCCCACGACTACTGAAAGCGCTCCCGCAAATAAAAGCACTTTGTTAATAGGTGTATCAAAACCGAAAACCGTGACCACAATTCTGATTAAGGCATATACTCCCACCGCCTTTGTGGAAACTCCGGCCAGATAAACGGAAACCGGGGCAGACGCGCTTGTATAGGCATCCGCCAGCCAGCCGTGGAAAGGGACAACTCCCGCTTTTATGAAAAACCCGCATAAGAATAAGCCAATAGCGATAAGTACCAAAGATGTGTGAGCGGAATTATCCAAGGCTGCCCTGACCGCCTCAAAAGACATATCTCCTGAAACAAGGAAAATAAGCGCGATACTTGTGAGCATAAAAATCGTGGCTATCGCGGAAAGGATGATATATTTAAAAGCTCCCTCAAACGCATCCCGGTCCTCCTTGTTAAAACAAATCAGGATAAATGAAGAAATCGATACGACTTCAATAAAAACGTAAAGCGAGAAAATATCTCTGGCTAAGGCTATGCCATTTACCCCGGCGAAGCTAAGCAAAAGAAGGCTGGTAAAATTGAACCTCTTCTCACCCTCCTCAATAAAACTACGCGAAACCAGCATAGTTATAAAAACTACCATACCGTTGCATAATAACAACAGCAGACTTAAGTTATCCACCCCGATGTTAAACCTGAGCATCGGGCTTACCGGGATAGAATAGATATCCCAGAAACCAAATATCGCAAGAGCTGTCAGGACCGCCTGAATCAAAGCCAAACTTAGCCCTACAACAAAAACCATCCGCTTCATAAAAGAACGAAACGGAAGATTCAGGATCATCAAGACTATTAATGGTGTGGTAATAAAGAAAGAAAGCATTTTATCCTCTAGCCATCAGAAATATTAACACCAAAAACATCCCGGCCAGCGACCAGGCGACATAAAGCGTATAATCTCCGTTATGCCAGTAACGCAGCTGCCGGCTCAAACCAAAAGCTATATTTAAAGAAAGCTTCTCATAGACCCAGTCAATTAACCGGTCAATAGCATAAAGGACCTTGGCCAAAACACTCAATAATTTCAGGCCGATCTCGTAAGGATCAAAGAACCTTTTTTCCGCAAGCTCATAAATCTTCGATAAAACCGGGGCGTGATGTATGTAATCCACAGCCTTTATGCCGCTGCCTGTCGCCTTGGCGCCCATCAAATGACTGATAATTGCCGCGGCAAGCACAATTAAAGTAAATAATACCAGCGTAAGATTTGTCGGGAATCCGGAGAAGCTGTGGCCTACGGCCCTCTCTCCCAGAATCGGCTGAATTAAATTATTAATCGGAAACGCGTTAAACACGCCGAAAATAACGCATAATAAAGCGATTACCACCATCGGCGCCAGCATTAACCAACCCGATTCTTTTACATTCTTATGCTCATCGCGCGGCTTACCTAAGAACGCAGCGTGCCCAAGCTTCAGGAAAGAAATAGCGGTGAAAAATGATCCCAGAAGCGCTGCCAGGTAAAATATCATCCCTCTCTCCAGGGCGGCATCATAAATCAGTTCCTTAGAGAAAAATCCGTTAAAAGGCGGCACGCCGGAAATGGAAACCGCGGCGATCACAAAACAGCCAAAGGTAATAGGCATCTTACGCATAAGGCCGCCTAATTTCCCTAAATCAGTCGTGCCTGTCTGCTTCTCTACTGAGCCGCCGGTCAAGAATAAACAACACTTATACATGGCATTATTAAGCATGTGGAATATGCCACCGATAATACCAATAGGAAGCGCAGTGCCTATACCTAAAATCATATACCCTACCTGGCTGATAGCGTGATACGACAACAAACGCTTATAATCCTTCTGGATCAGGGCCATCATGACCGCCAGGATTATAGTAATGCCACCGATAACCATAAGCATTGTACTTATTGATGACTCCGGCATGAGATTAAACATATCCAAACAAATGCGGGAGAGAAAATAAATACCTAAAAGCTTTTCAATTGCCGCTGGCAGGAAAGCCATGAACGGCAAGGGCGCGTCCACCGCGGCATCCGGGACCCAACTGTGAAAGGGCATGGAACTAGCCTTGGAAATAGCGCCGATCACTAGCAGAATAAAAGCAGTGGTCGCCAAAGGCGAAAGATCTAAACTGATCTGTGAAATATTCAAAGTGCCGGCCAGATAACCGGTCAGACCGATCCCCAGCATCATACACAGATCCGTCACCGCGCAGATGACAAATGCTTTTATGGCAGTGCGGTAAGCGTCTTTTGAGCCGATAGCGATCAAACCGTATAAAGTCAGAAGCAGGCCTTCCCAGAAAAAAAGCATAAAAATAAGGTTATCGCTTAAAACCGCGCCACTGACAAAAGAAAGCGTGATCAATAGGTAGCTGTAAAACTGCTTGGCATAGGGTTTCAAACGCAAGAAGGACACACAATACAGCGCGATAAGAAAACTGATAGCTGCGGAGGCACTTAGAATAAAGGAGCTAAGATGCTCAAGCCGCAGATTAAAGTCTATACCAAAACCAATTCCCGGCAGAGCAAAGACGGCCTCTTTCTTAAAAAGCGAAAAAGAAATAATGACGCAGGACAGAGTCGCAAAAAGCGTGATCAGCTCTTTAATAAAACGCGCGCGCGAAGAGACCATAAGGATCAATAGCCCCGCGATAAAAGGAATTAATATAGGTAATAATAGTATGTTCATCTTATTGTACTAACCCCAGCATCTGTTTAACCGCAGCCAGCGCGAAACGCGCAGGATACATTACCAATATCCCGGCTAACAAAGATAAAAACGCCAGCGCAGCCACGGAGAAAACCATGGTCTTTGATCCTTCCTTGGCCGGAATCTTCGCTTCACCAAGGAACACCATCCGAAATAGCCTGAATAAATAAATAACGGTCATGAATGCACCTATTAAAAATACAAAAGAAACTAAAAACTGCCCGCTTTGCACGCCGCCCATAAAAACTATTAACTTGCTGAAGAACCCCCCAAAAGGCGGAATACCCATTACGGAAAACGCGCAAAATAAAAACGCCATGGCGGTGACCGGCATAGTCCGTATCAGGCCGCCCAGCTTGGTAATATCCTTGGTGTGGGTATTCTGCTCCACAATACCGGCACAGAGAAATAATCCAGCCTTAGCTAAACCGTGCATTAGTATATAAAGAAGTCCGCCGACAATCCCCACCTCATTACCGATGGATAGGCCAAAAAAGATAAAACCGATCTGGCTGATAGTGGAATAGGCGACGATCCTTTTAAAATCCGTCTCAATAAGCGCGGCCGCGGCGGCAATGATCGCGCTAATAGCGGCTATCCAAGGCACCACCGCATGCCAGAATACCGCGATGGGAAATGTGGCCACAAATAAACGGGCATAGACATAAACGCCGATCTTAACCAACACTGCGGCGTGAAGTAAAGCAGTAACCGGAGAAGGAGCTACACCTGCATCAGGAAGCCAGGTCTGAAAAGGCAAAGTCGCAGACTTAGAAAATATTCCGACAAGTATCAAAAGCACCGCTATATTAGGAAGCGGGCTTGTCAAAAAATGCTCCTTACAAACCGCCAGGTCAAAAGAGCCTGTCTGCTGATAAATAATAATAAAACCGATGAGCATGATAATAGCGCCAAGGAAAGTGACCAAAAACGCCTTGTCTGCGCGCAAGACATCGTTCTCGGAGCGAAAAAACCCGATCAGGCGCCAGCTACAAATAGCAGTTATCTCCCAGAATATATACAAGAATATAAGATTTGCCGAGTAAATAATCCCCATCATCGAGCCTAAGAAGAGGACTACCATAACGTAATATTCATTCTGGTTCTGATAGTGGGAGATATAATCGAAAGAATACAAAACGATGATCAGGCCGGTCAGCGAAGAAATCATAGCCATGAATACTGCCAGCGCATCCGCGCTAAAATTAAGGTTGATGAAGGGCAAATGAAAGCTGAAACTAAGCGGTGACTGGCTTAAAGCTTGCGGAATCAAACTTAAGGAACCGAGGAAAGAAACAGCGACTAAACTAAGGGCTAGGAAGTTACGCAGCCGGACAGAAAGGTATCCGGCAAAAGGCAGAAGAAACGCGCCAAGAATAGGAACGAAGATTATCGTAAGGATTGTATTAGGGTTAGCCATATAAAATAAAAAGCCTACCTAGAGTGTTCACAGGTAGACTTCATTACCTCAACCTGGATTAATTACCATGTAAATCGATAATATAATACTACTAAAACCACTGATTTTCAAGAGCTTTTGGGGATAAAAGGCCAGGCCGGACAGCCTACCTAGGCTTATTCTTTATTTCTTTCGCCAGGATAATGGCTTCAGCGACATCACGCATGGTCTTTCGGGAATCCATGCTCTGCTTCTGAATCAGCCGGTAAGCCTCAGTAGGCGAGATATTCGCCTCCTGCGATAAAATATCCTTGGCCCGCTCCACGAGCTTACGCGTAGTCAGCGCTTCTTCGGCGCTGCGCGCCCTTAAATCAAGCTCCGCGTTCTCAATAGCGATCGCCGCTTGATTAGCCAAAGCGGTCAAAAGGTCTATCTCTTGCGCGCTGAATTTATGTTTTCTAGAAGTATAGCAATTAAGCACGCCGATCACCCTGGACTTTACCACCAGGGGAACACACGCCAGAGAACAAAGCCCTTCAATCTTAGCAATATCACGGCTAAGATAGCGCTCGTCATCTCTTACGTCAGGCACACAAATAGCCTTATTGGTCTTGGCCACAATGCCGGCAATACCCTGCCCAAGCTTAATATTCGGCTTCTTATTATATGCTTCCGAAATCGACTGCGTTGCCCTGACCATCAACTCTTTTTTCTCCGGATCAAGTAGCATAAGCGAGGAGATCTTGGAATTCGTGACTTCCGCGGTCACCTGCACGATCAGACGCAAAAGCTCCTCCAAATAAAGGCCGGAAGTGATAAGGCTGGCGACCTTAGAGAGCGCTTCTATCTGTTTCACATATATCTGATAGTTTTCTTTTTTTGCGGCAGCCATATCTAGTTCTTCAGGAATAAAGTGATCCTGCGTAAAGCCTCTTTTAAATTATCAAAACTAAGCGCGTAGCACATGCGCACATAATCGTCAAATTCTTTGCCAAATGCGGTCCCCGGGACAACCGCCACCTTCTGCTCTTTTAACAAACCTTGAGCGAATTCCATGGATTTCATCCCGGACTTTTTTATACAAGGAAACACATAGAATGCGCCCTCTGGCTTAGCGCAAGTCAGGCCCATACTATTGAGCCCGTCAACCACCAACCCCCTACGCCTCCTATATTCGCGCTTCATCTCCTCCACTGACTTCCTACCAGAATGCAACGCCTCACACGCGGCCATCTGCGCGGTGATATTCACGCACATAATGGTATACTGGTGGATCTTAGTCATTGCCGCGATGATCTCTTTGGGGCCGCAAGCATATCCCACGCGCCAGCCGGTCATAGCATAGCTCTTGGAGAAACCGTCCAGATAAAGAGTATTATTTTTTGCTCCCGGCAATGTCGCAAAATGGGTATGGTTAAAATCGTAAGTAAGATCTCCATAGACTTCATCTGAAATGCAAATAATTTTGTGCTTCAGAAGAATCCTGTTGATCTCCTCCAGCTCTTTCTTTTTATAAGAAACCCCTAAAGGATTGGAAGGATAATTAAGCAGCAATGCCTTGGTCTTTTTATCAATGTGCTTCTCCAGCAATTTAGGGGTGAGCTTAAATCCGGTCTCTTTCATATCGATGAATACGGGCGTTCCTCCTGCCAGCTCTGTCATCGGTCCGTAAGAAACATAACAAGGCGTGGGAATCAAAATCTTATCCCCGGGGTTGATCAGCGAGCGCATCGCCAGATCCACCCCCTCGCTCACCCCCACGGTTATCAGAATCTCCTCGTTGGGATCATACTCAAGACCGCATTTATCTTTTAAATAACGAGCAATGGAAAGACGCAGCTTATAAAGGCCTTTGTTTGAGGTATATGAGGTAAAACCCTGCTCCAGGGATGTTATCCCTGCCTCGCGGACTTGCCAGGGAGTGACAAAATCCGGCTCTCCCACTCCGAGGGAAATGACCTCCTTCATCCCGAGGACCAGGTCAAAAAACGCCCGGATGCCGCTTGGTTGCATGTCTTGAACTTTTTTGGAAATCAAATCTTTCATTTTAGTAGGAAATAGCTATCCTTTTATTTTCTTCTTTGTGTTTCAAAATCACGCCGTCTTCTTTGTATTTCTTCAGCATAAAGTGCGTCGCGGTACCGCGCACATTCTCTAAACATGACAACTTCTCCGCCACAAAATTAGCAACTGTTTGAATATTCTTACCCTCTACCACCAACAACAGATCGTATGTCCCGGAAAGCAGATAACAGCTGGTGACTTCCGGAAAGGAATAAATACGCTCAGCTATTCTTTCAAAACCCACATCTTTCTGAGGAGTGATCTTCACCTCGATGATAGCGCGAACGCTAGATTCTTCGCTCTTAAGCAGCCCCTTGTTGATCACGGCCTTGTATTTTAAGATAACCCCATCTTTTTCTAACTTTTTTATCGCAAGCCTTACATCCTGCGGCTTCTTCTTCAACATCTTAGCGATATCTTCATGAGAGGTGCGCGCGTCTTTTTCCAGTATCTCTAATATCTCTTCCATTTTTTCCTCCTAGTTAACAGGGACGGTTCTCAAACCGAAGCAAAACTGTCCCTCAAAGGGACAGTTCTCGATTGAGTTGAGAACCGTCCCTAAACATAACAAATCTTGGGGCCTTGCCTCTTGTGCTCGGACCGATCTATCATCATCCTTACTTTATTGACCAAATTTCTGGGCGCAATCTGCTTTTTCTTATCCGCAAAACGCTGCAGGATATCATCCAGCATGGGATAAGTAATCCCCATCTCTCCTTCATCAGTCTGCCCCGGCCAAAGCCCGGCAGTCGGCGGCTTGACGATGATATGCTGCGGAATATTTAGCTCTTTAGCCAACTTACGTACGTCGCGCTTTAAGAGACTGGCGATAGGCAGTATATCCACGCCTCCGTCGCCGTACTTGGTAAAATACCCAGCCATCAGCTCAGACCTATTGCCTGTGCCGCTGACCATATAATTGAATTTATTAGCGAAATAATATAGCGTCAACATGCGCAGGCGGGGCCGCAAATTTGCCTTAGCCATGGTTCCGGCAGAAGGCAGGATCATTAACAAAGTGTCGTATGCGCGGGTCAAATCTACGAGCTTGGTCTTAATACCCAGCTGCTGAGCGATTATTTTAGCATCTGCCAAATCCTGCGGCTGGCTGTGGCAGGGCATAAAAAGTCCCAACACCTTATCTTTACCAACCGCTTCCTTAGCTAAAGCCGCTACCACGCAGGAGTCAATACCCCCGGAAAGGCCCAAAACAACGCCTTTGGCGCCGGAGTCTTTGACCTGCTGCCTAATCCAATTAACAATCCTAGTTTTCATGGCTGGATTTATAATACCACAAACTGCGGGGGAATCAAGGGGATATCCGGCTAGCTTAGCTCTTCAGGATGGTGTTTTACCACTTTGCCTCCCACCATATATATCACATCTTCCGCGATATTAGTAGTGTGGTCGCAGATACGCTCAAGGTGGCGGGCGATCAGCAAAAGAGGCACCGCACGATCAACTGTGGAGGGATCTTTCGCCATGTAATCATTAACCAGCTCATCGGATACAAGGTTTCTCAGTTTATCCGCTTCAGTATCGGATCGCACCACTCTTTTTGCCATCTCTATATCGCGGTTAACAAAAGCATCAATGGAATCGCGCACCATTCCCTGGGCTATTGAGGAAAGCTTTGGTATATCCACTAAAGGCTTAAGAAGCGGCTTATCTACAAGAGCTAATACCCGCTGGCTGATATCCACCGCAAGATCAGCGATACGCTCAAGCTCAGCGTTGATCTTCATTCCGGTAGTGAGGAATCGCAGATCCCCGGCCATAGGCTGGTGGCAAGCTATCAAATCAATACATTTATCGTCAATAGCCAGCTCCAGCTCATCGATCTTAGAATCATTATCGATGACTTCCTGGGCCATGGCCTTATCGCGATTTTTCAAGGCCTCGATAGATTTAAAAATTGCCTCCTGAGCATATACCCCCATCTTTAGAATATCTTTATGCAGTTCTTTTAATTCATCGTCGAAATGTCTTTGCATATAACCCTCCTTCCACAGAAAGTGGAATACCAACTTTTCCTATAAAGTTGGGTATAGCAGAAAGCCGGGCGTTATCCGTATCTGCCGGTAATATAATCTTCTGTGCGTTTATCCCTGGGAGCGGTAAAAATATCGGTAGTCCTGCCGAATTCAATCAACTCCCCTAAAAGCATGAATCCGGTATCATCAGAAACCCGTGCCGCCTGCTGCATGTTATGAGTCACTATAATTATAGTATAATTATTCTTAAGTTCACGCATCAATTCTTCTACCCTTGCCGTTGCCTGAGGATCAAGCGTAGAGCATGGCTCATCCATTAAAAGTATTTCCGGTTTGACCGCGATAAGCCGGGCGATACAAAGGCGTTGCCGCTGCTCAAGAGAAAGGCGAAGTGCTGACTTATGCAATTTATCCTTCAGGTCATCCCAGAGAAATACGCTGCGCAGGCTCTCCTCTACGATTTCATTTAATTCATTTTTATCTCGAAGCCCTCCGTGCACCTTCTGGCCAAAAGCAATGTTTTCATAAATCGATAATGGAAACGGATTAGGCCGCTGAAAGACCATCCCCACTTTCTTTCGCAAAACCACCAGGTCCGTCTTAGGGTCTATAGCGTTAATACCGTCAATTAAAACTTCTCCCGAGGTACGCACCCCTTCGATCAAATCGTTCATCCGGTTAAATACGCGCAGCATCGTAGACTTTCCGCAGCCGGAAGGGCCGATTATTGCGGTGATCTTCTTTTCGCCGAAACCCGCGCTTACTTTTTTAAGCGCCTGAAAATCCCCGTACCACAAATTCAGGTTTTTTACGGTTATCGCGGCCATTATCCGAACTTCCCCCTTATATAATCATCCGTGCGCTGATCAGTTGGCGTAGTAAACATAATGCCAGTCTTGTTAAGCTCTATTAGCTCTCCGTTTAAGAAGAACGCAGTCCTGTCTCCCACACGCGCCGCCTGTTTGACATTATTCGTCACCAAGACTATAGTATATTTTTCTTTCAACTGCAACATCGCCTCTTCCACTTTCGCGGTTGAGGTCGGATCTAGCCCGGAACACGGCTCGTCATACAAAATAACTTCGGGTTCTACCGCCAAGGTGCGAGCAATACAAAGCCTCTGCTGCTGACCTCCGGAGAGCTTAAAAGCGGAAGTCTCAAGCCTATCTTTTGCCTCTTCCCAAAGATAAGCTTCTTTCAGGGCCCATTCGACTTTATCCGCCAATTTCTTCCCCCCAATTCTATTATGCATCCTTACACCATAAGCTACATTATCAAAAATAGACATCGGAAGAGGCAAAGGTAGGGCAAAAACTATTCCCACCCTGCGACGCACATCCTCTATATCAAGAACGCATAGGTCCGAATCATCAAAATCAATTCTTCCCGTCGTCCTGAAATTCGGTTGCAGCTCATTCATCCGGTTAAGCATACGTAAGAACGTAGTCTTACCACTGTTAGAAGGCCCAATAATGCTTAATATCTCATGTGGGAATATCTCCAAAGATACATTCTTAAGCGCAAGCACCTGCCCAAACCAGATATGCAGCTTACTTACTTTGAATTTACTCGTTACCATTTCTTCCTCTTTCTAAATTGATAGCGGATGACTATCGCGATCAGGTTCATCGCCAAAACAATCGTAAGCAGGACAAGGGCAGTGCCATACCTGACTTTTTCATCAACATTAGGAACCTGCGTAGAAATAACATACAAATGATACGGCAGGGCCATAGCCTGCTCAAAGACAGACTTTGGCAACTGCGGCAGATAAAATGCAGCTACGGTAAATAAAATCGGCGCAGTCTCACCAGCTGCCCTGCCCAGACCCAAAATTGTCCCTGTCAAAATACCAGGGATAGCATTAGGCAAAACAATATTACGTATAGTCTGCCATTTACTAGCCCCCAAAGACAAACTTACCTCGCGAAAAGATTGCGGTACGCTTTCCAGTGCTTCACGAGAAGTAGTAATAATAATCGGTAGGATCATTATCCCCAAAGTCAGCGATCCGGAAAGTATAGAAGCCCCAAATTTCAAGAATACCACAAACATAGCCAGGCCAAATAAACCATAAACCACCGAAGGAACACCCGCTAAATTTACGATTGAGAGCTTGACCATACGGCTTAGAATATTATCCTTTGAATACTCACTTAAGTATATTGCAGCAAGTAGCCCTATCGGAAGAGCAAAAAGAATGGCGCCTGTTACCAGATACAAAGTCCCGACTATGGCGGGAAATATCCCCCCGGCGCGCATCCCCTGTCGCGGGATATCAGTAAGAAACTGCCAATTGATCGCGGGCATTCCTTTCTGGATGATTATAACTACGATCAACCCCACCGGAACAACAATCAAAAGCGTTGCCAGTAAAAGTAAAAAGAAAGCGATATTCTGCGTTCTATAAGGGTTTCTCATTATTCTCTTTTATGCAGAAACAAATCTGCGGTCACATTAATCCCAAAGCTGATAACAAATAAAACTATACCGATAGCAAACAACGCGAAATAGTGCTCACTTCCCACCACCGCCTCACCCATTTCCGCGGCAATTGTGGCGGTCAAAGTACGCACCGGCTGTAGTATGCTTTGAGGGATCACCGCGGAATTTCCGGTGATCATCATCACTGCCATGGTCTCACCGATCACCCGACCGATACCCAGCATAACCGCAGCAAGTATACCGCTGGATGCCGCCGGCAACATCACCCGCCAAATAGTCTGCCAATGGGTTGCACCTAAGGCAAATGCCCCCTCTTTATAGTTTTTCGGCACTGAATACAACGCGTCTTCGGCAATAGATACGATAGTCGGCATAGCCATAAATGCAAGCATGATCGATCCAGATAGAGCAGTTAAACCAGTAGGTATTTGAAAAACATTTTTTACCAGCGGCACAAGCGTGACCATACCGATAAAACCTAAGACAACGCTTGGGATAGCGGCCAACAGCTCTATGCCAGCCTTAAGAATTTCTTTTGTCTTCGAAGGAGCGATCTCAGCGATGTAAATCGCGCAACCCACACCTATAGGAATTGAAATAATCGCAGCTCCTACCGTGACCAACAGCGAACCTAGTATTAACGGCAATATGCCCAATTGTGCCGGTTCAGAAATAGGGTACCAGCTTTTACCAAATAAAAAAGCCAAAGGGCTGACTATCTTAAACACAGCCAGCCCCTCCTTGAGCAAAAAAAGAAATATCAGCACCACAAAGAAGATAGAAGCCAATCCGCAGATAAGGATCAGCTTCTCAATAATGAACTCTTTAAACTTACGGGAAGTCATTTTATGGGAACAAAATCCGTTTTCAAAACGATCTCCTGACCCTCTTTGGAAAGCGCGTAATCCACAAACTTTTTCACCGCATCCTTTGGTTCTCCGTTGCTATACATTAACAAAGGCCTGGATATGGGGTACTTTCCGCTGATGACATTTTCGATGATCGGTTTAACGAATTCAGATTTATCATCTTTAGCAACTAAAATAGCTTTCTGCTTAACAGAAACATACCCCATTCCGTAATAGCCGATAGCCGAAGGATTTCCCGCTACCTCATCTGCAATAGCCTGAGAAGAGGAAAGCATCAACGCCTGAGGAGCAAACTCCTCCTTGCTGGCAGGATCATTCTTCCTTAAAACGTGCTCCTTAAAATAAACATGCGTACCGGAATTAACTTCGCGGGAAAGTATGACAATCTTGAGGTCCTTGCCTCCGACATCCTTCCAATTAGTTATTTTTCCTGTAAAAATATCCGCCAACTGCTGTGCAGTCAAGCTACTCACTGAATTCTGAGGATTCACCACCACTGCCAAGCCATCAAGGCCGACTTTAATCTCATAAGGGTTAATGCCCTTAGCCTTAGCCAAATCTATTTCTTTGGACTTGATGTTACGAGAGCTCATGGCAATATCGCATGTACCGCTGATCAAGCTGGATAACCCGGTGCCCGATCCGCCACCGGTGACTGCCACAAAAGCGCCAGGATTTTCTTCCATGTATTTCTCAGCCCAAGCCTGACCGAGATTAACCATGGTGTCTGAACCCTTGATTTGTATAGAATTCTTCGGTCCTGCAGCAAATGAAGCTCCAGCGAACATCATAAGAACAAGTATTAAGAAAAGTTTTTTCATAGTTCCTCCTTATTAAAAAGATAGTTTAAATTTTGTGCCTAAAACGTTATTCTCTTTCCAAACGCCGGCGCTTTTCGAACTCTGCAGCATATAATAAATGTCGCCGCTTAAGTTCTTGAATATCTTCATAGTCAACCCACCTGAGAGCCTGTTCTGATTGAACCCGCTCCATCCGGCAAATCTCACAAAGATCTCTTCCGCCATATACGGCTGAATCTCAAGTTTCGTGAATTTCCAGGGTAGCTTCATGGTTAACTTGTTGCGGTATGACCAGGAATCATGCTGATACACATAATGCTTATATTCCAGGCGGCTACGGGAATCCATTGCGCACCCCGCGAAATTCCAGTAAACGGTCCCGGTTACAAATGGCTGATTCTCCCCTTTCCATTTGCCGCTTTTTAGCTCCAGCACCTGGCGGTAACCTGCTCCCAACTGCAGCCATTTCTTAAGCTTGTAAAAATATCCTATATCGTAATGCTGGTAAAAGAACTGGTTGGCGTTGTCCCCCCAGCGCAACTCCTGCTCCAGGCCTATCTTGGAATTATCGCTGATCTTGAGCTCTTCGGTATCGGTATTCCATACCTGAAAATCATGGTTGTCATAAGCATGCGCCCAGCCGAAAAATAGTAAACTTATAGCAGCGATTAGAAAAACTTTTTTTACCATCAATTCCTCCATTCTTAATATCTTGTAATTAATAATATACTATCTCTGTGATACCGACGTTAAGCCTATGTAAAATCTATGTAAAATCACCTCCCTCCATAGAAAATGGAGCACCAACTTTTCCGTCCCACAAGGGACGCACTTGGCAATCACTTATGCCAAGGTGCTATAAAGCCAGGTGTTTCGCAGTAAGTGGAACTTATTTTCTAAGACTGGGTTGTATCATCAGCTAAAGTATAACGAATAGCGATTAAATCGGCTTGAAGGGGATGTAAAATCAAAGTAAAAGAAAACCCCGCTTCTTCTTACGAAAAAACGGGGGTAAATGGGGCTAAAAGAGGGTTATACTCGAGAAATACCTAAAATCCTATACTTAAGCGTTCCGGCAGGGATCTTGATATCGACTACATCGCCGACCTTATGATTCAACAGACCGCTGCCAACGGGAGAGGCAATCGAAATCTTATTTTGAGCGTAATCCGCTTCTTCGCCAGAAACTAGCATATACTCCAGCTCTTCATCAGTATCCATATCCTTAAGCTTAACAGTAGCACCTATTAAAACTTCATCGCTTGACATCTCATGATCATCGAGTATGCGCGCACCCGCTAACTTATTCTCTAGCTCTACAATACGCTTCTCATTCATGCCTTGGGCATCCTTGGCAGCGTCATATTCGGCATTTTCCGAAATATCACCCTGCGCACGGGCTAAACCTATTGCCTTAGATAACTCCCTGCGCTTAGTAGTCTTTAAATGCTCTAGCTCTTCCATTAGCTTCTGATGGCCTTTCTTAGTCAAATATATTTCGCTCATCTTTTAAACCCCTTTTGTAGGAAACAAAACACTGGCTTATCCTATAAAGCCAGGTGCATTCCTTTACTAATAGTAAACCAAAATTTGGAACCCAGCCCCTCAATGCTCTCGACACCCACGCTTCCGCCGTGGAGTTCAGCGATATGCTTGACTATTGATAGCCCAAGACCAGTTCCACCCATCTCCCGAGAACGCGCCTTATCCACCCGGTAAAAACGCTCAAAGATTCGTGGGATATCTTTTGCGGGAATACCTATGCCGGTATCTTCCACAAAAACCTTAAGTACATCCTGACTGTCATCAGCATAAATCTTAATATTACCGCCATCTTTATTAAACTTTAAGGCATTATCCAATAGATTCGTTATCACCTGTTCCACTCTATTACGATCTGCCCGCACCATCAAAAACGCAGGCAAACCGTTAGTAATCTCAATATTTTTCTTCTTAAGCTGCGAGTTAAATCCGAATACTACCTGCCCAACCAGTTCCCTAAGATTAAAATCTTCCTTTCTTAAAACGATTTCCCTTGATTCCATAGAAGATAAATCCAATAAGTCGTTGATCAGGTTATTCAACCTATCCGCATGATTCTGGATTATCTTTAAGAACTGCCGGCCATGCTCTTGGTCATCCATGGCCCCCTCTAATAGCGTCTCTACAAATCCCTTAATCGAAGTAAGCGGAGTCTTGAGCTCATGGGAAACGTTAGCCACAAAGTCACGGCGCATTGACTCCAATTTTCTTATTTCGGTTATATCGTGTATCACCACCAGACACCCAATCACACTATTCTTTTCAAAAATAGGCGTGGCGTTGAGCTGAAATATCCGCTGGACCGGCCAAACAAGATTAAGCTCTCGCGACAGAGCTTTGCCGCCTTTTAACACCTCATTGATGATCTCAGAAATATCGTTATTTGGGATTGCTTGCAGAAATAGCTTATTCTCGGCCTCCTGCCGGGAAACGCTAAATATCTTCTCAATACTATGATTGAGCGAGACAATGTGGCCATTTTTGTCAAGAACCACTACCCCCTCGATCATACTATTTAAAATTGCTCCCAGATGCTGGTTTTGCCTAGTGATCTGGCTAATTTTATCCTCTATATCCTGGGCCATCTTGTTTAAGGTCAAGGCGAGTTCTGCGATTTCATCATGCGAACCATTAGGTATCCTGCGACTAAAATCTCCATGAGAGAACTTTTGAGAAACCAGAATAATCTTGTTAATCGGAGCAAGCAAGGCACGCGCTAATAAAGTACCGAAGACAAGAGCAAGAATCAGGCCAAAAAGGATACCAACAAAAATAGTTTTACGAACCGCAGAAAGGTTGTTTTGAATATTAGTCAGAGGAAGCGATAATCTTAAGACCCCTTTTATCCCGTAGCTATCTTTAATTGGCAAAGCAACATAAAACATGTCCATTTTAAGCGTCGATGAGTAACGAATACTATCCCCCACCTCGCCGCTTAACGCCTGTCTGACCTCCGGACGGAATAAGTGGTTTTCTAATGACTGTCCATCCCGCAACGGATCTTCGGAATCATTAAGAACTACCCCCTTACTATCAATAACAGTAATACGACATTTTGCCTGTTGACGCAGTTTTTTGATGTAAGCATCCAGCGAACCGGCATTATCAGACCCCGGGAACTTAGCCTTAACCTGATCTTCGATAAGATAAGCCTGGTTAATAAGGGAAGACCTGATCTCCTGCAGAGAATTTTCTTCGAGTCGCTTATCAAGGAAAAAAGCGACCAAGCTAAAAGCCCCTATGATAACAAAAACATAGGAAAGAAAAAGCTTGTTTTTAAAACTGCACCTGCGAAAAAACATAGATTTTTTATCTTGACCTGATGGCAACGACTTTTATGAAATCAGCCGCATCCTCAATTTTATCCGTTACCCCTTCAAGATACTCAGCAAGCTGATAGCTCAACAATAGGCTGATAGGCTCTAGTTTTGCGTGAATAATCGACTCTATAAGAAGCTGCTTCTGGTCATCCGCCTCATGCTCAAAGCGATCAATCTCCTCGCAATCTATAAGCGCCTTCTTAAGATCATTCTTGGCCAGCCCATTGATCGCCTCCTGCAGCTTAGTAATCGAATCGATGATCGTCCCAGTCGCGGTAGTCATATTCTTGAGAACATTCTCCGGAAGCTTCTGCTCGATAAACCCGAGGATTCTGGCTGCGCCGTTGGTCCAGTCGGCGATTTTATCAAGAGTTTTGACGAAATGCATAAGATCTTCCCGGTCAGGAGGATTGAGTAGACTCTCGGAAAGCTCTTTTACCATTTTAGAGCGCAAGAGGTCAGCCTGATGTTCGCCTTCACGCACTTTTCCAATGGCAACCGCCTTAGCGCTGATATCCCCTTTTGTAAACGCGCTTACCGCTTCAGCAAAAAATTTCACTGTCTTACATGTTTCCTCGACATGCTTCTGCGCATCCTTGATGATCGAAAGCTCCTCTGCCATCCCTAACCAACCTAGAATATTCCTCATTTCTTTCATCTCTATCCTCCTATTTTAAAAAATACGTAAAGTCCCTTAAGTACCAGGAAACTGATTATGCCTGAGATAAACGGAGTCGCTAGCCAACAGATGATGATTTCTTTCATAATCGACAAATTTACCACTCTCACACCCTTGACTAATCCTACGCCAAAAATTGCCCCAACAATAGAATGGCTTGTGGAAACCGGTATACCAAAAATCGTATACACATGTACGTTTATAGCGCTGGCGAGTTGCGCGGAAAAAGCCATGATCGGCAGAAGGCTGGTGATTCCCGATCCGATAGTCTCGATGACTTTGTATCCCCAAGTCATAATGCCTAATACTATCGCTAACCCCCCGATTAAAATACTGGCATTGACAGAAAGGACACCGGCGCCGGCGATAACGCCTACTGAGTTGGCGACATCATTTGCGCCCCAAGTAAAAGCAACGTAACAACCGCTGACAATGATCAAGGCCGAAAGAATAAACCTTAAGTATCTACGCGGAATAATCCGGTAGAAGATATTCTTAAAAATCCGATAAAAAATATATCCTAAGACCGCAGCCCCAATAGGGGTAAAAATCCAACAGACAAAAATATCTCCTATCACCTTCCATTTTACCGGAGCGCCTATCGCCAATCCTCCGCCTGCGACAGCTCCAACGATAGAGTGACTAGTAGAAATAGGCATCTTCCAATACGTGGCCAGGACTACCCAAACGCATGCCGCAAAAGAAGCTACCAGCGCAAGATAAATCGACAGATCTTTCTGCAGTGTATCCATCGGTACGATTCCTTTACCGATGGTCTTGACGACATTCGACCCCTGAAAATAAGCACCTAAAAAACCGAATATCGCAATCAAAACAATCGCCTGGCGCAGGTTAATAACGCGCGAGCCCACTGCAGTACCCATGGAATTCGCGGCGTCATTGGCCCCTATAGACCAGCCAACAGCAATGCCCATCAAAATAGTGATGCCAACCAAGAAAATAAACATTATTCTTCCTCTTGAAAGCGGTAACCGTAATTCTTTACCGTCATAATATACCTGGACTCTGATTTTAGCTTCTTGCGCAGCGACCTAATATGCACATCTACGGTGCGGGTCTGGATCTCAATAGCGTGGTCATACCCCCAGATTGTATCCAATAAATAATCGCGCGAAAGCATCCTGCCCTTGGCTTTTATTAGAGTCCTTAAAAGTTCGAATTCTTTTGCCGTAAGCGCTACCACCCTATCCTTCACCCGGACCTCTATCTTTGAGAAATCAATGCTCAGATCACCTATCCTTAAGACTTCCGGAAGTTTATCTTTTTCCTGGGCCCGGCGTAAAACCGCCTTGACCCGGGCAAGAAGCTCTCTAACGCTAAAAGGCTTGGTCACGTAATCATCCGCTCCTAGCTCTAACCCAACCACCTTGTCTGACTCCTGACTCTTAGCAGTGACCATGATCACAGGAATACTTGCAGTCTTGGATTCCTTCTTAAGCTGCTTACAGACTTCCAGACCGTCAATCCCGGGAAGCATAAGGTCCAGTAAAATAAGATCCGGTCGCTCGGAATGCGCCATTTCAATAGCATCTTCTCCGTCGCGCGCGCAAACAGTTCGGTATCCTTCTTTCTTAAGGTTATACTCTACCATCTTCAAAATATCCTTATCATCTTCAACAATAAGAATCTTTTCTTTCATTTATTTTTACCTTTGCAAACATTCACGCATACTCCGCAAATATACTGGTCAACTAGCTTTTGCCTCTGAAAATCTTTGAGCTTCTCAAGACACTTTGCGCGATCAAAATCCCTGCTTTCTTCTTTTATCGCCTGAGCCGGACAGGCTGAAACGCAAAGCCTGCAGGTATCGCAACCGTCTTTTGCCGGTTTATCCAACTTTAACGGCATATCCGTAAGAATAGTGGCCAAGCGGAACTGGCTGCCCAACCTCTTGCTCACCAAAAGATTATTCCTGCCTATCCAGCCCAGACCGGCTAAAACCCCCAAATGCCGGTGGGATAGATGCGCGGTCTGATTTTCCCAATCCACAATAATGGATGCCGGGATTTGTAGTGCCCTGAAACCTTTACTCTGAATATAATTACTTACCTTGAGCGCGGACTGATCCAAAAAAGCATTCACTGTACGATAATGATGAAAATAAAGCCTAGTAGGAGCGCTAGTGATTTCTTCCAGGATACTTGAGGAAAGTCTGACACCCAGGCATACTGCCTTATCCAGCTTTTTTAAAACATCTTTAGAAACCTTGATGTGCTCTTTTATGCCGGATATATCCCCTACCCCGAAAAGCTCTATGCCTAAATTCTGGCAGTATTTTTTAAGCGAATTATACGCGGTTACTTTACTCATTTTTCTAACTTTCTTAAATATACCATCAACAACGAGATTGCCGCGGGAGTGACTCCTGAAATGCGCGAGGCCTGCCCTAAATTGATCGGCTTAAACTTCCCCAGTTTTTCCTTTATTTCCCGGGAAAGGCTTGATAGATTTTTATAATCCAGGTCCTCGGGCAGCCGGATCTTCTCCAGATTCTTTAACCTCTCCACATCCTTAAGCTGCCTCTGAATGAACCCTGAATATTTTACCTCTATTTCAATATGACGCAAGGCTAAATCTGAGATTTCTAAACATCCTCGATCCACCTCTTTCAAATCAGGCGCGCTCACCTGCGGCCTCTTCAAAAGCTCTTCCAGCGTAGTGTCTTTAATAAGTGCCGCGGTATTAAGTTTTCCCAGCCGATTGTTGACTTGCATGCCCGGTTTTATCCGTGTGCTCTTTAAATAGCGCATTCCGACCTCTATTGATCTAGATTTCTCCTCTACCTGCCGGTATTTCTCTTCACTCAACAAACCAACGTCAAATCCGATTTTGCTCAGACGCAAGTCCGCGTTATCTTCGCGAATGATCAGCCGGTACTCGACCCGAGAAGTAAACATACGGTACGGCTCATTGGTGCCCTTGGTAGTCAGATCATCGATCAGCACGCCGATATAACTGCTGGAACGGTCTAGGACCAGCGGCTCTTTGCCTCTTACCCGTAAAACTGCATTGATCCCGGCGACTAATCCTTGCGCAGCCGCCTCTTCATAACCAGTTGTGCCGTTGATCTGCCCGGCTAAATACAGACCCTTAATCAGCTTAGTCTCCAGGGTTGGATTTAGCTGTGTGGGCTCAACCACCGCATGCTCAATCCCGTAACCAAAACGGATAACCTTGGCATTCTCTAGCCCTTCGATAGAATGGATCAAATCCAGCTGCACATCTTCAGGTAGGCTTGTAGAGATGCCATTAGGATATATCTCGTCAGAATCCCTTCCCTGCGGTTCAAGGAATATCTGATGCCTATCTTTATCAGCGAATTTTACGACTTTATCCTCAATAGACGGGCAATAGCGCACACCTGTGGCCTTGATCAGGCCGGCGTAAAGCGGAGAGCGGTCCAGATTATCACGAATAATTTCATGGGTGCGCGGATTAGTATGGGTGATGTGACAGGGAACCTGCTCCTGGGACAGACGAGAGGTAAAAAACGAGAATGGCTTTGGCGGCTTATCCCCCTCCTGGATAATAAGCTTGGAGAAATCTATTGAGCTCTTATTTAAACGAGGGCAAGTGCCGGTTTTAAAACGTAAAAGGTTAAAATTTAATTCTTTAAGATTTTGAGCCAGACTTGCAGAAGCAGGCTCATTGATCCGGCCTCCGGGATGATGATTTAGGCCGATATGGATCAGGCCGTCCAGAAAGGTTCCGGCACAGATAATCACGCACTGAGCGGTAATCCTCTCATTATCCTGCGTCAGGACCCCGCATGCCCGGCCGCCTTCTACTATCAATTCTTTTACCTGTGCTTCTTTCACGCTCAGGCCTTCGGTTTCTCCGGCAAGCCTTACCATGTAGCGATTATACTGATACATGTCTACCTGGGCCCGCGATGACTGCACTGCCGCGCCTTTAGAAGCATTAAGAATACGAAACTGTATGCCGCAGGCATCTGCGGCTAAACCCATTTCACCGCCCAAGGCATCTATTTCCTTGACCAGCTGGCCTTTACCTACGCCTCCGATAGCCGGATTACAGCTCATGGCGCCAATCGTGCTCTTATCAAGATTCAGCATCAGGGTCTTGCAACCCAGGCGCGCACCTGCCAATGCCGCTTCCACGCCGGCATGTCCGGCACCGACCACTATAATATCGAAATCATTCATAATATACCCAGGGACGGTTCTCAAAACAAAGCAAAAGTGTCCCTTTTTGTTATTTATTTATGTTAGAAATTGGCACCTTGTCCGTCTATTATATTAGGAGGTGGTGAATATGACTAGGATAGCCAGGATAGCTATGGACAATGCTGTGTATCATATTATCACAAGGGGCAATCAGAAACAAACGGTTTTTAGAGAACAACGAGATTATACGGAGTATTTATCGCGGCTGGAATTCTATAAGAAGAAATACGCCTTCAAGCTATATTCATTTTGCCTGATGCCTAACCATGTACATTTAATTATCGAGGTAGATGTTAATTCGAAGTTAAACAAGATTATGCGAGGACTAAATCTTAGTTACACCTTATATTTTAATTTCAAATATAAGACCGTTGGGCATCTTTGGCAAGATCGTTTTAAGAGTAAAATTATCGAGAAAGATACATATCTCCTAGAATGTATTAATTATATTGAAGCAAATCCTCTGCGAGCAAACCTAACATCAAATATAGAAGAATATGTCTGGAGTAGTTATGCTTTTAAGAAAAAAGAGAATACTCTTTTAGACAACATATTCTCTTTATAGGGGGACACTTTTCGATTGAGTTGAGAACCGTCCCTGGCTATTCTTTTGCGAGTTTTACCAGGAGGGGCATGATATCTGTTCCGTTGATCTGGCCGATGCTCCCAAGCTTTGCGGCTTTTTCTGAGAAGCTCATTGAGCCATCAGGCTTTATATTTCCCCCGCAGACCAGTAAAGGAACAGGATCTGCGGTGTGAGCCCTAGCTTTGCAGCTGGTAGAGTGATCTGCGGTCACCGCGATTATAGAATTCTCCAAATCAAGGCCCTGCAGCAAGGGCCCGAAGAAATGCTTGTCGATGGCTTCGATGACCTCGATCTTACGCTTACAATCTCCGTCATGCGAGGGGTCATCCGGGCCCTTGATATGGATATACAATCCATCAAAACTCTTGATACACTCAACTGCCAGCTTCCCCCATACCGGATAATCTACGTCAAAGTGACCCGTGGGCTGCGGCACATCAATGACTTCTATCCCGGTCAAAAGGGCAATCCCCTTCTCTACCGGCATCTGCACAAAGGAAGCGAATTTAAGGCCGAAGTTCTTTTCTACGGAAGGAAATTTCGGCAAGGAATCTCCGGCATCGCGCATCAATATAAGATTTCCCGCTAGCTTCCCCTCCAAGACCCTTTTCTTATTCAGCGAAGACTCATTTAAGACCTTGTTAGACTTTACAGTAAACTCATTTAACAGCTTTGCAGTCTCCCGAGCCTCGATAGATCCTTCATGGCCGGGCATGGGGATTGAATCTAAAACCAGATTCTCAAACTTCTCCCTTGCCACGCCAAAAAAACCTTGCCTGCCATAAGCCGGGTCAGTGTTAGTCACCAAACCGGACAATTTAGAGCGCACGCCGCGGATGATCAGTATCCCGCGATGGCCGATAGTGCTCTTAAACTCAAAAGTCCCGCTACTTAAGGTCACCTTTTGGTTGATCTCTTTGGCCAGCATCGCCGCGTCATCCGTAGCCAAGTCTCTGCCTACGCGCCGGTCAAGAATGGTGCGCCCGTCATCGCCAGCTGTAGCAAAGTTCACCCGCAAAGCCACATCCCCATCATTAGTAGGCACGCCTTCGGCAAAAGATTCAAGCGGCCCCCGGCCGGTATAAAACTTAGCCGCGTCATACCCTAAGAGGCTGATCACCGCGATGTCAGACTCAGGAGCGATGCCCTTTGCCACCGGATAAACCACGCCGGTTATACCTTTCTGCGCAAGCCGGTCCATATTAGGCGTAACTGCCGCCTCAAGCGGAGTCTTGTTTTTAAGCTCTTTTAAAGGCAGGTCTCCCAAGCCGTCCAACACCACATA
The DNA here is from genome assembly GCA_964354795.1 of uncultured Planctomycetales bacterium. Classification (GTDB taxonomy): domain Bacteria; phylum Omnitrophota; class Gorgyraeia; order Gygaellales; family Profunditerraquicolaceae; genus JAPLLR01. The sequence goes on from CAYHBB010000040.1 coordinate 23,713, forward strand.
TACTATTTTCTTCATAAATTCTTAACAGCCTATTTAGCGTTTAGCCCGTTTGTCAAATTTTCTGACAAACGGGCTAACCGGTTTACCTATATATTAGGGCTCTAACACTTTGAATAGCCGCAGGCCTGGCATTTAACACAGCCTTCTTCGTGGCGCAGGGCTCCTCCGCAATCAGGGCACATTCCCACTATATCGCCCAGGTCATTCAGATCCGCCACAGCCGACTCATCAAAGCTAGAATGTTTCATCGCTACCTGCGATATCTCAATAGTCGCGCTCACCGGGCTGACGTTCACCAGGCGCTTCTCTACAACGCGCGCGATAGCATCGGCGCAGGAGAATATCCTCTGGCCCTTTTCCCAGCTGGGAGAGGGACAGCGGATATTGCGCAGCTGCTCGATTATAGACTTGACTTCGATCCCAGAGCGGAATCCCAATGAAACCAGGCGGCCTAAAGCCTCAAGCTGGCTGGCAGCGCATCCGCCGGCCTTACCCATCTGGGTAAAAAGCTCAAAAGGCTTACCCTCTTCATCCACGTTGATAGTAATATAAAGATTTCCGCATCCTGTAGCCACTTTAGTTGTGGTTCCGATAGTTACTTCCGGGCGCGGCCGGGGCGCGATCTCTTTTTTTCCGCCCACAGTCACGGAATCTTTCTTGCACTCGGCGCGGCCGATATTCAGGACCTGCTCCTCGCGGCTCTTATCGCGATAAATTGTGATACCTTTGCACCCTAACTCAAAAGCCATAACATAAGCCTGACGGACACCTTCCAGAGTCGCCTCATGCGGAAAGTTGATGGTCTTTGAGGTGGCGTTATGCACGTATTTCTGAAACGCCGCTTGCATGCGCACGTGCCACTCGGGAGTTATATCGTGAGCGGTCACAAAGACTTTCTTCACATCCTCAGGTATCGCTTTTAAATCATGCAAAGGAGTGCCGTCAGCGATTTTCTCCATCAGCTCGCGGCTATAAAAGCCCCGCGCCTTGGCCACTTCCTCGAATAACGGCTCCACTTCCACCAACTTGTCATTATCCATGACGTTGCGGAAAAAAGACAGTGCAAACAAAGGTTCGATTCCCGATGAACACGGCCCGGCAATGATGCTGATAGTTCCGGTAGGAGCGATAGTGGTAAGAGTGGCGTTACGCAGCTTCAAGCCATCCTTTTTATCATAGATGCTTCCTTTAAATGCCGGGAAAGTGCCCTTATCTTTGCCTAACTCTAAAGATTTCTTTACTGACTCATCAAGAATAAAAGACATCACCTTTTCCGCCAGAGCCACTGCCTCATCGCTATTATAGGGAATTCCTAAGCGGATCAGCAGGCTGGCCCAACCCATTACGCCTAAGCCCACCTTGCGCGTAGCCTTGGTGGCTTTCTCGATCTCAGCTAGAGGAAACTTATTTACGTCAATAAGATTATCCAGGAAGTGCACTGCCAGGCGGGTAACCTCGCGTAATCTATCCCAATCCACTTCATAACGCGTTCCTATCTGCTTATATAAAACCGTTAAGTTAATAGATCCCAGATCACAGCTTTCATAAGGAAGCAATGGCTGCTCACCGCAAGGATTTGTGCTTTCAATGGCTCCCAGCTTAGGAGTGGGATTATGCTGATTGATGCGGTCGATAAAGATTATTCCCGGCTCTCCGTTCTTATGCGCCTGCTTAACGATCAGGTCAAAGACATCACGGGGACTAAGGCGGCCCACCGGCTTATGGGTATGCGGGTCGATCAGGTCGTAATCTTCGCCTGCCGCAAGTTTTTGCATAAAATCATCTGTCACCGCAACCGAAATATTGAAGTTAGTGATCTTCTTGGAATCATCTTTGCAGCAGATAAACTCCATAATATCCGGATGGTCCACCCGAAGGATCCCCATATTCGCGCCGCGGCGGCTCCCGCCCTGCTTGACCGCTTCGGTGGCGGAGTCATACACCTTCATAAATGATATCGGGCCCGAGGCGACTCCTCCCGTAGATTTCACTACTGCATTCTTAGGTCGAAGACGAGAAAAAGAAAACCCTGTGCCACCGCCTGATTTGTGGATAAGGCTGGTGATCTTAAGGGTTTCAAAAATAGATTCCATGGAATCATGGATGGGCAGCGTGAAGCAGGCGCTTAGCTGTCCCAGGTCCTTGCCGGCATTCATCAGACAGGGTGAGTTCGGCAGGAACTCAAGCTCAGTCAAAGTATTATAAAAAGACTGCGCTAGCTCACTGACCTCTTTGTCGGTTTTGCCGTAGAGCTTGTCCGCGCTGGCAATAGCATCCGCGACACGGTGAAAAAGCTCCTCAGGAGCCTCTATCACCTTGCCCTGTTCATCCTTCAAAAGGTACCTTCTCTCCAGCACCTTCAGGGCGTTTGCGTTAAGTTTCAATCCCATTTCCCCCTCCTAAAATAGTAAAAAGATTAAGACGAAAGTCCAAACATCAGCAAAAAATTATAACTTGGCAACATTTTATTGTCAAGACAAAAATACAACAGGTTGTGTATCTTTTTGGTAAGCATACTACAAATTGTGTAGGAACAGCTGTTTTATCGAGGAGCTTACAGCGCTTTACAGGACTCGCGGATGACTAACTCAGCAGGCAAATATATTTTCTTAAACGCGCTCTTTTTCTTGGCGTTCATCAACTGGTTCAGCTCTTTCACTGATTCCTCAGCCATTTTTATCAGCGGCTGCCTTACGGTAGTCAATGCCACCGGGCCATACAGGCCGGAAGGATTATCGTCAAAACCCACCACAGACAGGTCCTCGGGAATATTCTTCCCCGCCTCCCTTACCACGGCCATGACTTCAAGCGCCATGGCATCAGATGCCACAAAAACCGCGGTCGCGGCATCCGGCATCTTGATCAATTTCTCAGCTGCCTGTCTGGCTTGTCCACGAGAGTAGTCCGTCTTGAATACCAACTTTTCGTTATAGGGGATCTTGTTCTTGGCCAGCGCGCTCTTATAGCCCTCGAAACGCTGGGCAGCGGCCTGTGTGACTGTGTCTCCTGCGATATGCGCGATTTTTCTGTGCCCCAGCGACACCAGATAATTCACCGCGTTCTCAGCGCCTATGGCGTTATCGATAGCGATACAGGGCACATCCAGATCCTCGATATAATTATTGATCACGACACAAGGGATCTTAGTTTGGAGAGCCTCTTCAAGCTGATGCCGGTTACCGATGATATCGGCGAAGATTATCCCGCCTACGCCTTTAAGATTCAAGGGAGCCCTGGTGTCAGTCAGGTGCAGCAATAGATCCAGCTTCAGCGCATCACAAAGTGTGCCCACGCCGCGGATCAACTCCAAAACGTAGAAAGAATAAAACACTCCTTCGTAGCGTGGCACGACCAAAGCCACGACATTGCTTTTTCCGGTCGCCAGGCGCTGGGCGAAGATCGAAGGCTGGAATTTAAGCTCTTTAACAGCATCCATCACCCTCACGCGGTTTTTCTCCTTTACCGTGTTCATCTTGTTGATCACGCGCGAGACAGTAGTAATGGATACGCCGGCGAGTTTTGCTACATCCTCGATGGAAATTGCTCTGTTTGCTGCGGGGTTTCTGGTGCGAGTCATATATATGAAGACAAGTGAAGCTTTATTTTATTAAATCGCCGATCTTGATGGGCACATCCTGCTTCTTGATATCGCAGGCAGACACGCTCTTCGATGTCCTGATGACTTCCAAAGCCGCGATCTTATTGCCCTCGCGGTAGACCGAGAACGTGTCGCCGTTTTCTAAGCCGGCGTCATCGCCCATATCGATGATGACAAAATTACCTTCCTTATTTATAGCCAACACTCTTCCTGCCTGGCGGTTAGATGCCACACCCATACCCTGCGGCCGCACCACTATCGCAGGCAACTCCACCGAACCGTTTCTTTTCTGCATCTGAACCTGCGCAGCCGAAGCGCGCGCCGGAGCCTCCGCCGACACTCCGCTTTCTAACCTATCTTTAAGCTCATTGACTTGGGAAATATTCTCGGAAAGCAGGCCTTCTACATCCTTGAACTTGCGCTCCATAGTGCCTTTGTCTTCCTGTATCTGGCGCATTTTTTGCTCCAATTCGATCTTGCGAGAATTCAGGCCTTCAACCTGGCGAAGAAGCGTGGTGTTCTCGTTCTTAACGATCTTCATGCTATCCTGGATCTTCATCTTGTCGTTCTTTTCCGTGACCAACTCAGTCGAGATACGGTCCAGGATCTTCTTGTTGTAATCCATCTGGCGCTTGACGTCTTCGCTTTCACGCTTGAAGCTCTTTATCTGCAACTCTAAAGTGCTCTTTTCCCGCTGCAGCTGCTCATTAGTGATGGATATGGATTTCAATTCATTACGCACATTGGTAAGCTGCATCTCCAGGTCTAGTTTAGCCTGAAGGATGCTTCCCCAATATGCCTCATCAGCCTGCAAAACAGGCCCAGATACCGGTGCCGTGGACCCTGTCCGTGCCGATGTCCGGCGTTCTTTAAATTTCTCTACCAACTCTTCTTTAGCCTTATTGACAGCCTCATACCTATCCTGCAAATCTTCTTTTTCCTTCTTGACCATGATCAGGTCTTTATTTAAAGAGGTGATCTTGGTTTCATAGGAGCGCAGGCTGGTTTCAAAAGAGCCGACTTTATTTTCAAGAGAGATCTTCTCTTTTTGCAGGTCATCGCGCTCGCGAGTCAGATCCTGTTTGGCTTTTAAAGCTTGGGCAAGAAAAACTGCGCAAATAAGGATAATACCGACCAATCCGAATAATAAAAATCTCGCTTTTTGTTCCATGGTCCTCCCTTCAAAGTAAACCTATAAATAATCCCCTAAAAATTACCAAAGCCTTCCGAACGCCTTTTGCATCACAAGGCTTGCCGCGCCCAACGCCACCGCGTTCTCCCGCAACTGAGAATAAACTATTCTTAGGTCATCGGTGGTTTCGCTAAAGGCCCACTCTTTAACCGTAGCGACTACGTCTTTGAGGAAAGGCTCTCCAGCCTCCTCGAACCCGCCGCCGATGATCACTGCCTGCGGATTAAGCAGATTCACCAGATACGCGATCCTTACCCCCATCCGCGTCGCCGCTTTTTTAAGGACTGCCCTTGCCAGCGCGTCATTTGCCCGCGCCGCCATGAATATGCTTTTTAAATCCAGGGTTTCGAAAGTCGCCGACGTAAGGCTGTAGAAATCCTGCGCCTTTATTAATTCGTGCGCCAGGGCCGCCTTCATGTCCGCGGTGATCCCAAGATCTATATCCCAGCGTTTCAGGAAACAGGGATTTCCCGCCTCGCAATTAAAGGCTTTGTCTTCTTTGTAATTGTAAACCGAAAGCTCTCCGGCATACCCCTGGGCCCCGCGGTAAACCTCACCGTTGATCATGATCCCGCAGCCCACACCCGAAAACATATAAAGAACGTTTTTAATATTGTTATCTAAATTATGCCAGTGCTCTCCGAAACAGGCGCTGGTCGCGTCATTCTCGATAAGAGCAGGCAGATCGAATTCCTTTTCCATCAATTCGCGCAGCGGCAGATCCAACGACTCGTAAGTATAATACCCGCCTACGCGCTGCGGCCAGTGTATGGTGCCGCTTACCTTATTGATCAGTCCGGCGATGCCCACACCCACGCCGATGATGTCGGACGTATAATCTTTAGAGCGCCGTAGAATTTCTCTGACAATCTCTAAAAGGCAATCGCCGATCTCTCTGACTGACGTATTTGTTCGGGCGATCTGGGTCTTGGTGACGATATTGCCTTTTAAATCCACCAGCAGGCCGACCATGTTCATCAGGTTTAAGCCTACCCCGACCACGAATCCGGCGCGCGGATTCAGATCCAGCAATACCGGCCTTCTACCGCCTTCCGAAACATCAAGCTCTTTCTCGTAAACCACATTACGCTTGATGAACTCATCGATGTAATTAGAGATGGTGACTACATTTATGCCCATCTCTTTGGAGATATCGGGACGGCTTATGGGCCCGTGCTTGCGTACGATCTCCAGTATGTCAATATTACGCCGCTCTTTCTCGGTATAGTCTTCTTTCTGTAAATCTATCTCGCGCATCCGGCTTTTTTCAAGTCTTTCCCCGTGGCAAATATTCTAGGGTTTTAACGCTAAACTTTATATTTGTAACCCTGCGATGAATACAAACATATTGTGGCTTGAATTATTTATACTACTAAATACTGCGTAAGTCAAGTAAATTTACTGATTTAGGGAATTAACGCACATCGACCATACTGAAATCGCGATCGATGATATCCGGGGGAGAGATAAGGACTATGAAGACCTCTTTTGTTCCAGGTTCGCTGTAGGTAGTCTTAAATCCGACCTTATCCAGGCCAGGCTTAGTCGAGCCGGTATTGCCTGACCAATGATATTCCATGATCACCTGCATGCATCCGGCAGTGTAAGATACGGCGCTGGATGAAATATCCACTTCTTCTTCTACCTTTACCTTTGAGGGCCCGTAGCGCAGGCCCACCTTGGTCATATCAAAACGGTTGTTCTCCGGCTTAAGAGAAGCATCAAGAAAAGTCTTGAGATTTAATTCAATGGGCAAATTTCCGCTAAGCTCCTGCTGACGGGCATTGACCAAAGCAATAGTCTCCTTGTAAAGTCCCGCGGCAAGAGTCAGAGCTTTTGCGTAATAGTCTTTTGCCTTTGCCGATTCCTCCTGCCACTGGCTCAACAATCCCAACTGGTACATCGCCGAGATCACCTGAGGCGATACAATTTCTTTATTGGCCAGCTTCTGGAAATATTCTTTTGCCCCTTCTTTATCGCGCAGGGCATAAGCGCTGATCAAGCCGATCTTATACAATGCTTCATCAGCATGCGGAGTCTGGGGGAAACGCTTGAGCAACTCGATATACATTTCACGAGCCTGTTTCCAAAGCTTGCCTTTTTCAAGATTCCAGGCGCGTATATACAACAACTCTTCATCAAATGCCTGCGGGCCTGCGGCAGCCTCAAGCTTCGCGAACATCTTCTCGGCATATTCCGAATCGCTCATGGAAGTATCATTATAGCTAAAAGACTTGGCAATATTTTTTAAAACCGAAGCCAATGCCTCTTTGTTTCCCTCTTTGTTTAACCGCTGGACATAGGCGTCGTACACTTCTTCGGATAAATCCAGGTTGCCCTCTTTATAGAAGCCATCCGCGAGTTTCGCAAGGTCTTCGTTTTTAACCTCGCCTCCGGTCACTCTGCTGATATAGATACGGTAAAGCTCTCTTGCCCGGGCCTTTTCTCCGGAGGCAAGCAATTTATCGGCGGACAACTTTACCGGCTCTAGATCCAAGGCACTTTTGGCGTATTCGGTGGTTGACTGCATCAACGCAATAAGCGCATCCATACTGGAGACATCCTCCTGCGCGCTGTAATACTGCCACAAAAGCAGGCGGGAATAAATGTGCACCGGGTCATAGACCGCGGTAGCCTTGACCGCGGCAAAGGCATTAGCCGTTAATTCCTCGCGGTACGCGCTTCCCTGATTAAAATACTCATCCCAAGCCTGGCTTTTTTCAAGGTAGGCCAACTGATAATACCGGGTGAGCGCGGCATAATAATGTAACGGCGCGGCAGCCAGCTGCTTCTTGGCCAGCAGTGACTTCAAAAAATCCGCTATCTCGTTATACTTACCTTCGCAACAGCAGCAATCCGCAAGATCATTAAACCTTTTAGTTATATCGGTAACCGGCTTTGTCTCGGCAATATCGGTCTTTAAAACTACGTCGCATTTGGACTGGGGGTCCTGATTGCATTTTTTGTCGCAAGGTAAATTCTGAGCAAAACAAAAACTCAACATAAAAAACATGGCCGCAAAACAGACAAAAGTTTTCAGTATGTAATTCATTTTTTATTCTTCTTAGGCAACGCGACGTTGGGATTCTTCCAGAACTCGCGCACCACGTAATAGGCCTTGCGCGGGATACGCTGGTTCAGGCCGCTTTCCAGGTTTTCGGAGATGGCTACAATCCCAAACCACTCCTCGTTCATATTTTTGTTGCCTTCGGCATCAATATCAAAATAATAGCTGCCGTTGGACCAGTTGCTCTCGGTGTCATGCACCTTCCAACCCTCTTCATAGTCCTGGTTGTGCTTCCACCACTCATCAGTCCACTCGAAACTAGTGCCGCCAATACAGTTGCCAGAACCCTTAGGGTTATTAGCCAGATTCTCGTAAATCTGGCGCCACTGCGATTCCAAAAAATAAGCCTGCATATTCTGGTCTTCTTTTTTTAATTTTGCGTCATAGCAGTCCGCTCCAAACTCCGCGATCATGATCGGCCGGTCAAAGGTCGCTCTCAACGAGCGGAAAAGATTACCGAAAGTCTTACCTCTATATATGATGCAGGCTACCAAGTCCACATCCTGGCAGTATTTATTGGCGTAATCCAGGCCGGCCAGCTCTCCGTTACCAAGAGCCACCGGACGGCTTAAGTCGATTTTATGGATTTCTTTTGAAATATCATTGATATAGGAATAATAAATGCAGGAGCGGATATCTTTTTTCTTAACCGGGTCTGTTTCTTTATCCACTTCTTCACTTGACCATGGGTTCACCCGGCCAAGGCAGGAATAATTATTCTCATTTCCCAGTATCCAAAGTAGGACCCCGGGCTCATCCTTATACTCTTTCACCATATCCAGAACATCTTTTTTAATCCTATCCTGGAATTCTTTATCTCCGTAAAAGGGGCACGGATATTCCCAAAAACCCAGCCAGTGCCCGAGGATGGTGCGGATGCCGTAATTATTATACAAGTCCCTGATTACCTGATGTACCTCTTCTTTATTCTCATGCGCTTGATAAAGACGGATTGTATTGATGCCCATTTCCTTCATCAGTTTGCCATCGACCATCCAGGGCTTAGCCGGGTCGCTCCACCAGTCATACTCGTGGTTTGTGCCGATAGTGATGGGGTTATAGCAGACACCCTTAATAAGATAAGGCTTATTGTCCACCATAAGCTGGTAGTGGTTGTTCTTGAGCTTCTTAATAAACACTTTGGGCTTTGGGCGCAAAACCATGCCCATAACCAGGGCAAGGCTTGCGGAAAATAACACGCAAGCCGCAAGGAAGATTACCTTGCGGCTTGTGTGCTTTACTTTTGAGCTTGAGCTATTATTCGTACTTGATCTCATCCAGATAGAACGTTATGCCGCCGTTTTCATCCAGCGCTTCGGGAGCCTGCGATTCCATGTTGGTGGACCAACAGAAACCTCCGAAAACGTAGGACATATCTTTGCCGGCTAAGTCAATAGTATACTGCTTCCATTCCTTGGTCAGGATCGCCGGCCCGATCTCAGCCGCGTCTGAATCCGCGAACTCTTTGATCAAACCGCCCACCTTAAAGGTCTGGATGTTTTCTCCACCCTTAACCCCGCGCGCCCAGAAAGTCACCTTGGTCGCATTGGAAAGATCGTAACCACCGTCGACATCGCCCCAGTTGTTCGCAGGGTTCTGCCAGTAGATACCGGCCCAGCCGTTTCCGGAGTTGTCTTTGTAGGAGACCTTGATGCAGGTCTCGCCTGACTGCGGCTCATCCTTGGACCTTGCGTCAAACTTTATATCTTTTCCCGTCTCTGCTCCGGGCATCCATCCGGAAGGAATAAAGTGATTTCCAACCGAGCGGCTGTCAGAATAAACAAAGAAAGGCATGGCCTCCTGCTTCTTACCTTCCGGCTTCATGGAGCTATCCGCCTCAAACTTTACGTCGTCAATATAGAAAGTTGCTCCGTCAGGATTCAGGTCCGAATTCATGACCCAGGCGAAACCGCCGCTGACGTAAGACATGTCTTTGCCGGACAGATTTACCGTATACTGCTTCCACTCACTTGTAAGCTCAATAGGGCCCATCTCAACGCTCAGTGAATCCGGATAGGGCTTTTTGTCGTCAATACCAATACCACCTATCTTTGCCTTGTCGATGACCTCTCCACCCTTGGCACCGCGCGCCCAAAAGGTAAGCTTGGTCATACCGGTCAGGTCAAAACCACCCTTCTTGGTGCCCCAGTTCTGAGCGGGATTCTGCCAGTAAACACCAGCCCAGCCTTTGCCTTGAGTCTTTTTAGCAGAATACGTAAACTCAATGCTGGTGGTACCCGAATGAGGATTATTAGCGCACTGCTCATTCATTTTGATATCGCCAAAATCTCCCATCCAGCCCGAAGGAATATAGTGGTTACCCTTGGCGTTCTTATCAGCGTAAACCACAAACTCCTTTGCCCCTGACGCACCTGCTGTTTCACTTGAGCCAGCTGCCCGTTCCTGTGCCCTTGCCACCATCGGCAACGCCAGAACCAATGCTGCCACTACTGCCAATAACTTCTTCATTGCAACTTCTCCTTTCCTTTATACACCTACTACTCTTTTTTTTATTTTATTTCCTATTCCAGGCCTTCTTGTACATGTAGTATGACTTGCGCAGCTGCCGCAGGAACGGGCTTATTGTCCCGTCCCCCTGGCCGGCTAAACCAAGCCACTCTTCATGCATGTAGCCATCCGGAAAAGGCCCGGCCCACAGGCCCTTAGTGTCATGGATCTTCGGCTCATACGCCTTCCACCACTCATCCAGATATTCAAAAGCGATCCCGCCGACTGAGTTGCCCGCTCCGCCGTGGAACGCCATATTATGCTCAATATCCTCCCAGGAGCCGCGGTGAAACTGCGCCTGCAAATCTTCGACCTGCTCAGCAGTTTTCCCTTCGGCATATGCCGGGCACCCATACTCAGTGATAAACGCTGGCCTATCCGCCTCTTCCTTGACACTTTGCCATAAACGGCCGAAGCCGTAATCCCCGCGATAAGCGTTTGTCCCGAACATATCCACATCAGGAGCGTTCTTGCCGAATTTATCCAGGAATAAAACATCCCCACTGCAGACCGCCACCGGATGCTCTGGGTCTATAGACTTGATGACCTTAGCCACCTCATTGACGAAAGCGAAATAGGCATCCGGCTTTTTGTCGGCGTTGCAGGCGTAGCCGTATACATTCTCATTTCCCAGAAGCCAGAACAGAATAAACGGCTCATCCTTATATTCATTGATCATAGAAGTGACAGACTCGATCATCTTTTTCTTTTGTTCTTCATTCTCATAATCCGTGCCCGGGTTCCATGCCGCACCTGACCCAAGCGCGTATTTACCAAGAAAATCCCCCATGATCACCCGTATGCCGTATTTTTTATACATTTGGCGAAGAAGCTCTTTGCTCACTTTTTGCGGATGATGATACACGCGGATAGAGTTGACACCCATCTCTCTCATCAGCCTGAAATCTCCCACTGACGGCTCATTGGCATCCTGCTTATTATTTTTATTTTTATCCACAAAGGCGTCATACGGCCCGTCGATTTTTCCGTTCTTATTAAAATCGTCATACATCCAATCGGTAAGCGTCCCCTCATCCGGAGACTGCCCGACTTTTGTGGGAGCGTAAGTCACCGCCCTGATCACAAAAGGCTTATTGTTCACTATCATCTGCCAATCGCCTGTCTCATACTGGATCAAATGCACCTTGCCGTGCCCCAAGCGCTTCTTTATGCTTAAAAACTCCGTAGCCTGTTTAGGCTTTAGTTTATCCCAAAGAGTAGGCTTGCCCATCTTGACGAACTTTCCCGGGCTGGCGATCACCACGTCATTAGAGACATCATTATCAAAACCATTGACCACCTTGATATCCGCATCCTGCAGCTTAAGCCCTAGCTGCGGATTGCGGCGTAAAAGGGAATTTATTTTAGCCAAAGCCGCCTGCCCCACATACCAGGGAGTATGCCAGTAGGTCCAGCCGTAACTGGCCGGATAATGTACCACTATGGCGTAATAACATTTAATAGCATGTTTGAGCAAACCGGCTTTTTCCAGCACAAGGCCGGTATAAAACATCCTTACTCCCGGGGGCTCTGCCGCGGTAGCCCATTTTAAAAACGCCGCTTCTAGATCCGGGGACTGCGAAAAATCCCAATGCGTTCCCTCAAGCCGTTTTTCTTTCACCGCTTTTTTAAATTCAGGATCCTGGCGGATAGATGAAGTATTAGGATAGATCCCTTCCCCGACAGCAGCGATCAAACCGGCCTGGTCCTTGATCAGATACTCGTAATCCTTGGTACCGGCATTCTTGAACTCGCCGTACTTCTCGTAATTGACCACATCTTCTTTGCCGGGATCGAATAAAACGACTTTTGTCGGAAGCTGGCTGACTTTCTTCTTCTGCTGCTCCAGCTCATTAGTGCCGGTCTCAAGCTTCTGTATGCTCTGCTTGGAAGCCTCAGCTATCTTCCAGTACCATCCGCGGGGATCCCATGCCTGGGCATAAGGATATTTATCGATGATCAGTAAAAAGAGTTTTTTAGCATCTTCAACCTTCTGCTGGCGCATATAAGACTCTGCCTGGATAAAATACGCGGTAGCCACATCATTAAGCACGGTCACCGCCTCTATTTCATCCTTACCCTTAGGGATGCCGGTAAGTATTGCCTGCTGCTTATCCGCCTCATCCTTATAAAGATCGATGCACTCTTGTGTATATTTAAAAGTTTCTTCGACATCGCCCTTGCCGTGCACAGTCCAGGCCTTGACTACCAATTCTCCGGAAGAAGGCTTTTGTACAACAGGCTCAGCCTCCTGGGCATAAGAAACCCTCAAAGCACAAACCGCAAAGATTAAAATCAATAATCTGGCGACTTTCATTATCCTACAATAGCTCCCTGAGTGACACCCTTGATAATATATTTCTGCATCAGAACATAAACTACAATAATAGGTAAGGCGGCGATAGTAAGTCCAGCCATGAGCAGCGGATAATTGGTCACGAATTCACCCTGAAATACCTGCAGAGCCACCTGAAGAGGCATAAAACTTTTGGAATCAAAGATGATCAAAGCTAAAACGTACTCATTCCACACCGCAAGTGCGTTGAAAACTACCACTACTGCCAACACCGGCTTAGCCAGCGGCAAAGCCACGTGCCACCAGATACCCAGCTTTGAACAGCCGTCAATACGCGCGGCGTCCTCAAGCTCCTTAGGCATTTTATCAAAGAAAGTCTTGAGCATGAATATGCTAGTGGATAAGCCGACGTTGATCATTGCCAGAATGTAACCAATAGGGGTATTACGCAGATGCAGCTTGTTCAATAAAACATAAAGCGCCACAAAACTTCCCGGAATCGGTATCATCATCGCGGCCATGAACATCACAAATAAAATGTTTTTCCCCGGAAACTTAAGACGGGAGAATGCGTATGCCGCCATAGAAGAGATGATCACTATACCGCAAACTACCGTCACCGTGTAGATGATACTGTTCAAAAAATACCGGCCGAATCCGCCCTCGACCCAAGCCTGATAATAATTGGCAAAGTTAAAGTGCGTCGGGATCAATGACGCGTCTTTAAAAATCGTATCCTGAGTTTTAAAGCTGGCAGCGATCATCCAAAGCAAAGGATACACGCAGGTCACTGCCACAGCCAGCAAAAATAAATGTATCAGCACATTAATGGTGGTCTTCTTGGTCTTATAGTACATAACGGCTTTTGGCTGCATACTTTATTGCCTGGCTTTCTTTGAGAAACGGTATTGGATAAATGAGATGGCCACCAGGATCACGCCGAAACTGATACCTTGAGCGCAGGCGTAGCCAAAACGCGATGACCCGCGCATTGAAGCAAGTATTCTTAACACCGGAACCGAGGTGTGGCCGGCGAATTCTCCGCCGACAAGGCCGATTATCAAGACGAATATCTGCATAGTCCCCAGTACCGTAAGTATCGCCACCAGCACGATGACCGGGACCATCAAAGGAATAGTCACATTCTTAAAAGACTGCCAGGCATTGGCTCCGTCCACACGAGCCGCTTCGTATAATTCACGCGGTATGGTCTGCAGTCCGGCAAGAAAGATCAGAAATCCCCAACCAAAACCTTTCCAGCAATGTACCAATGCAACGGTAGTCAGCGCGGTATTCGGGTCATTGAGCCAGCTGTGCACCAAATTCGGCAGGCCGATACCTGTCAGCATGCGGTTGATCATATTGGCGCCTTCTACGTCGTTAATAATGAAGCGCCAGACCATGCCCACCACGATCTCGGATAATACCGGTGGGATAAAAAATATCACCCGATAGAAATTCTTCATGCGGATCTCGCGGTCACATGCCAAAGCCAGCATAAAAGCAAAAGCATTCTGCAAGGTCAGCGCGATAACCGTGATCCAGGTGGCGTTAAACATCGACTGCCACCAGCTTCTATCCTGCAATAAAATCTCTTTGAAATTATTGATCCCGACGAACTGGGCCATGCCGAGCGGAACGATCCCGTCCCAGTCATAAAAACCCAGCTTAAAGACATAAATAAAAGGAATAATATAAAAAACAGAAAAAATCAAAACCGCGGGGAGGACAAAAACGTAATTCTCTAAAGTCGACTTGATGCGCATGGTTAACGGGCCTTCTTTTTAGCCATCTCCCGCTCTTTTATCTTCTGAGTATCTAAAGCCACCTGCTCCGGAGTCTTTTCGCCAATGATGATAGACTGAATACCCATATCCCAGGTCTCAATGACCGCTGAGAACTCAGAGACTCCCCAAGTATTAGGATGGGTAGCATAATCCATGCCTTTAGCGAATTGAGCCAGGACCTCGGGGATCTTGTTCAGACAGTTCTTGTTGGCGGGAAGATTATTGGTTGATTCGGAAAGATAAGCCTGCTGATCGCGGCTGGTAAGCCACTGCAGGAATTTCACCGCCTCATCCTTGTTCTTGGAATTGGCATTGACCATGAACGATGAACCGGCGCCTCCCCAGATAGCCATGGGAAATTTGTCGGTTACCTGCGGAGGAAGCATTGCCCCATACTCGATCTTGGGATTCATTCCTTTATATACGTTAACGCACCAGGAACCGTTAAAAGCGAAGACCGCTTTCTCATTGGCAAAAAGCTGCTCAGCAGTCTTATTCACCATGGTCACAACACCTGTGCCTATGAGCCCTGCTTCGCGCATATCCTTAAACACTGTCAACACCTTGATCCAGTCAGGATCGGTATAGGCAACCTCTCCCTTAATGGTCGCAATGACCTTATCTTTGCCCATAATATTAAAGGCATAATTATTGGCAAAACAATCTGCCATCCATAATTCACCCCAGCCGGAGACCATGCCCTGCAGGCCGGCAACTTTGATCTTCTTTCCAAGAGCCAGGAAATCGACAAAATTCTGCGGGGGGTGCACTCCAAGGGACTTCAAAAGATTTTTATTATAGACCATCTGAATGGTCATGATATCTAAAGGAACGCCATAAATGCCGGCCTTTGCGCCGTAGCTGTTTCCCTCGGCAAACTCATTTACCCCAAGGGCCTTGGCGAAAAAACTATTGAACCACTCAGAATTATTAGCCTGCATGTAAGGAGTAAGGTCCAGCACATATTCAGCCTTGACAAAAGAAGCAAAATCCCGCTTCTCACCGAGTATGCCGAATATGTCGGGAAGATTAGCACCCTGGCCTGCAGCACGTATCTTCTGAGTATAGGCGTCCGAGGGGGCGTAAAGTTCAAAATCTATTTTTACACCGGTCTGAGCTTCGTATTTCTTGGCGAGTTCCTGAAAGGCGGGCTCGCGGTCGGTCATCCAGTGCCAGATAGTGATAGTGGTTTTTGCGTTGGACTTATTTGCGGGGGAGCATCCTGCGGAAAAACCTAACAGCAAAAGTGTTGGAATGATGAATAATGACAGAATCCGAAAACGCTTTCTTTCAGACAGCATGATTCCTCCTTCCGCAGAAAGCGGAACACTGGCTTATCCTATAAAGCCAGGTGTAAATTGAAAACCGGCCTTACCTATAATATGAATAGGGTTTTGTTCCGGGGGTTGATTCCGGAGGCAAGTAAATAATACTAAAATGTAACATATTTCACAACCAAGGTCAAGGAGATTTGTGCTTGCCCCGAGTGAGATTATGACCTTAAAATCCGTGACAATCCCATCAGGTCAGCTTTCTCAAGGCTCACCCCGGCGCGATATTCATTCTCACCGATAGGCTTTGTCCAGATGACCTCGCCTCTGGTATAAACAGGCTCTCCCTTGTCAGGTATCTGCAGCCAGATCTCAACCGTCGTTCGCGGCATTAATTCTTCTTTGGTGCTAAAGCCAATACCCTTAGCGCTTACATCCTGAGTAAGAGCCAAGCCCTCTTTGCCGCTGTTTAGATCCAGGAACCGCACAGGAAATTTCACCACAAATCTCTGGAAAATCCTTTTATCTTCCATAGACTCTACCGCCTTTTCTTCGGGCTCAAAATCCTGCCACCAGGTTTTTTCCAGCGCCTCGCGGTGATTCTCGGTTATATAGCGGTAAATCTTTTCCTTGTCGCTGTCTGCGATCCTGGTAAAATACAGGCCGTAAGTATTCACCCCTTCGCTATGTTTATACCAGCCTACCCAGGCCTCAATATTCAGCACAAAAGTATCTGTTAGCACTAGGGTTAGCTTAATAAACTTGTCTTCGGGAAGCTTAAGCGGCAGGGAAAACTTGACCCCCATCATGCTAATATCATCGACATGACAGTTGACGAATTTCTCGGCCCCGGCCAGTCTCATCTGCGCCGGCATTCCTACTTTCCATCTGGCGAATCTTCTGCGTACTTCCATCTGACTTACTCCTTTGCGCCCGCAGCGCCTGCGCGCCCCGACGCCTTTATCTTACCAAAAATTAACAATTTGTCAAAACCCTAATTTAATTTTCCTCCTGGCCAAGATCCTGACTGTTTCCATCATTATCCGTATCGACATCTACATAGTCTTTTCTGATAGCGAATAATCTGATGTTTTCTAATGCCTCACTCTTGAAATACGCCAGTCGCTCTGATAGTTCTTTATACATAGGGTAAACCGCGGGCCTCTTTTCCCATGAAGAGGCCTTTGCTTTTTCTTTTAACTTAAGTTGCATCTGGGATGCTTTTTCAAGGAGTGCCTTGGGATCATCCAATACCAGAGAAGGAAAATTCTTCTCGACATATTCCGCCTTTACCTGAATAAGAAATAATGTTTCTTGATCATTCAGCGGCTTCCCGGATATTTTATTGGCACTGTTGCGATTAACCAGGAATCTGATATTTTCTATCCGTGAATAAATAAATATACCGTCATTACGGCCGATAAGCTGCCCGGATAGAGAAAGCTTTACCGCTTCATCATCCGGCATTAAGAAAACTCGCATTCCTGCGCGCGAACCCTCAACCACTATCACCTGTTGGGCCCCTGCTAATTTGGTGGATTTAATCAGCTCCGCTGTTTTTTTCTGGTCAAATTTTCCGATTGCGATCGGGGATTCAGGGACAAGATACGGGAAGTCGCTGATATCGGATATACCCGGGACAAAGATCTCAATAAGGCCACCGATGGCATCAGGATTACCTGCCCCGCGCACAGAGTCAATTTTCGGCAAATTCTCGATCAGTTTCCCGATACAGTCAAGGGAGTCTTTTATGGCCTTAAGGCCTTCCGCGGCAAAACCCCTCTTATCATTAAGCGTAAGATCGAAATATGACTGTATTATATTAACCCTGTTATTGAATTTATGGATCACCGTCCGAAGAACAGCCTGAAGGATCATTTTTGAAACCTTATCTTTCGCCATATTTTCTGCGATGTGTAACGTCTTGATCAAAGCATTACATGCGCCTAATGAACGGCTTATTGCGGCACGTAATTCTTTTATTGCTTCTGAGCCTTCATCTGTAAGATGTTCCAACTTAAACCCGGATGTTATCGATCGCGCCTTATCGATATCGTTCCTCAAAATCCTATCCAGGACCCATCCCAGTTGACGCACAATCTGCAAAGGCGTTTTTTCGCCGCTTGGGTTGCGGATAGAATCTTCACAAGCCTTAAAAATATCGCCTTCGCCTTTTTGCGCGTCTTTAAGGACTTTATTTATCCTGCAATAAGGGCTGCAAGAAGAGCTTTCGCCATGCACCAGCATCTGAGTAATGATCTCTCTACCGGATTCCGTCAACGCGAAATTCGTAAGCAGAGGGTCATCCGGCCAGAAATACGGCATAAAGTAATCGCATAATTCATGGCGAAAATCAGCTACCCTCCTGCCTGACGTTACCCTATATCTTCTTAAGCTGCCGTTATGCCTGTCAGGGCTGTTTTCCCAGGCATACAAATAATCCTGATTAGCCCAGGTAAATAATTCCCCGACTTCATGAGCCATGGATAGCTTCAGGACTTGCTTTAAGAAAGCGATTTTATCATCACGCGTAAATATAAGCCTCGTCGGTGAGAAGCCGGTAGCCTTGGCCATATCCACCAACTCCCCAAGGGATCCTTCCGGCATATCCGCAACCGTGATCTCCCCTTTTAATAAACCCTGAAGATCATTACGCTGTTCGAATATAGTAATGAATAGCGGGATGCTGCTCTCGGCCCGACGATAAGTGATCCCTTCCAGCAAGAATGCCGGCAACAGACTGACTGAATCCTGAATATCTTTATCGTTAAGAACCCTTATAAAGCCTTTCCTTGGCCCGCCTTCCGGAGCGCTCCTGCCGTATTCTCTGCGGTCTCTTTCTATGGTCCTTTCTACTACCTCCCTATCCTTACCCTCTTTAAGGGCCAACTCCAGGGAATATCTCTCCGCCTGCCTGAAGACATATCCTTCATCGGGATAAAACTCTGAGCTGGGTATTAATAAGCGGCTATCTTTGGGATTAGAGTATAATCTGTTTTTCTTTGACTGGATCGTTGCGGCTAAGAGCGGGATGACGAAAAGCGCTGCTAATGCCGGCGGAGCATGAATTAATCCTGGGATTAAAATCGGGGCTAAGATAAAGCAAAGCGCCACCAGCACGAGGAACGCAATTAAAGTTTGGCCGGATCTACTAAAATTAGAACCGTCTCCTTTCTTGATACGGCTGGCAAGCCTGGCCACATCCGGCTTTTGGGGATGGGCCTTGCCATCAGACCGGGTTACGTCACCAAGGGCATCGATTATATTTTGGATATCCATTTCATAATGCGTGTATAAACCTCCTAATGTCTTTCCCATGCCCGCTAATTTGTTCTTGAAATCACCCTTGGTCAGCTGGGATAATCTTGACTTTCCGGCAGCTTCGAGAAGTTTGCGTATGAGGAACCGCTGGATCCTGACATCAACATTTTTCCAAAAGGTCTTTGGCCTATCGAAGAGCCTTCTTGCCGCTTCCTCCATTTTCTCCTCTGTCGATCCAATCTCCACCATTACATCGCCAAGGGCATCTACCATCTTTTGGACATTCATCCCATAATGCCGGCATAAACCTGCTAATGTCTTTTCTGAGCCCATCACCTGTGTATTAAAATCGTGCACAGTCAACTGGGATAATCTTGACTTTCCGGCAGCTTCAAGAAGTTTGCGCATGAGGAACCGCTGGATCCTGACATCGACATTTTTCCAACGAGATACTTTCCTCTCGAGGAGCTTTCTTGCCGCTTCCTCTATTTTCTTATCTGTCAATTTAAGTTTCACTTCCACATCGCCAAGGGTATCGATGATACTCGGGATATTCCGCCCGTAATAAGCGTATAAAGCGCTTAACGTTTTTTCCGTGCCCATTATCCCGGTCTCCATAAAATCAATATCCGTTAGTTGGGATAATCTTGACTTTACGCAGGCGCGCAGGAGTTCACATATAAGGAACCGCTGGATCCTTACATCGACATTTTTCCAGCGATCCACTCCCTCCTCGAGAAGGTTTTTCGCCGCCTCCACTATTTGTTCCGCTGGCAATTCAATCTCCACATTGCCGAGGGCATCGATGATATTCTGGATATTTTCCCCGTAATGACAACACAGACCTATTAATGTTTTACCTGAGCCCAGCACCTCGATATAAAAATCATACGCGTTCAGCTGGGATAATCTTGACTTTCCTGTCTCTTCCAGGAGTTCGCGTATGAGGAACCGTTGGATCCTTACATCGACATTCTCCCAAAAGATATTTTGCCCCGCGAAGAGTTTTTTCGCCGCCTCCACTATTTGTTCCGCTGGCAATTCAATCTCCACATTGCCGAGGGCATCGATGATATTCTGGATATTTTGCCCGTAATGATTGTATAGACCTGTTAACGTTTTACCCGAGCCCAATACCTCGTTATCAAAATCGTGCACGGTCAGCTGGGATAATCTTGACTTTCCTGTCTCTTCCAGGAGTTCGCGTATGAGGAACCGCTGGATCCTTACATCAACGTTTTCCCAGAAGGTTTTTTGTTTCTCTAGAAGTTTTCTCGCTGCCTCCTCTATTTGGCCCTCTGTCAATTCAAGCTCCACATCACCGAGGGCATCGATGATTTTCGCGACATCCCTTCCGTAATAAATATAAAAACCCCATAGCCTTTTTCCTGTGCCCATTATCCTGGTATCTTTAAAATCAGGCGCATTCAGCTGGGATAATTTTAACTTTCCTGTCTCTCCCAAAAGCTCGTGTATGAGGAACCGCTGGATCCTGACATCGACTTTTCTCCAATGGATATTTTGCCTCTCCAGGAGGTTTCTCGCTACTTCCCCTATTTTTTCCTCTGTCAATTCAAGCTCCACATCACCAAGGGCATCAATGATATTTTGAATATCACTCCCATAATGACAAAATAGACCGCGTAATGTCTTTCCTGAGCCCATTATTTTGATAGTGCTAAAGTTAGTTGTGGTCAGCAGGGATAATTTTGACTTTCCCGAGGCCTCCATGAGCTTGCGTATGAGGAAACGCTGGATCCTGGCATCAACATTACTCCAAGAAGCTATTTTTTCTTCGAGAAGTTTTTTCCCCATCTCCTCTATTTGTTCTTCTTGCAATTCAAGCTCCACATCGCCAAGCGCATCGACCATCTGTTGGATATTGCCTCCGTAATGATAGCATAAACCGCTTAATGCCTTTTTTGAACCCAGTATCTTGGCATTTGCGAAAGCATCCAGGGTCAGCTGGGATAACCGTGACTTTCCGCTGGCTTCCAGGAGCTCGCGTATGAGGAACTGCTGGACCCTTACATCGACATTTTCCCAGAGGGTTCTTTGCCTCTCGAAAAGTTTTTTCGCCGCCTCTTCTATCTCCTCATTTGTCAATTCAAGCTCCACATCGCCAAGCGCATCGACCACCTTTTGGACGCTGCTCCCATAATGGTTGTAAAAACCCCTTAACGTATTTTTTGCACCCAATACCTTAATATCAAAATCACTGCTTGCCAGCCGGGATAACCTTGACTTTCCGCTGGCCTTCAGGAGTTCGCATATGAGGAACCGCTGAACGGGAACAGGAACCTTCGTCCAATGGATCGTGCCTTTTTTAAGTAAAAGGGTCTCTCCTTTTGCTTGTTCGTAATACACCTCATTTATTTCCTCAGGCAGGAATTTGCCGCCTTTGGGCCAACGCTTAAGCAAACTAACTGCGCCCGGAAAGTCCATCGCTGCCGAGGTCAAAAGCGCATCTATAAAACCCGGGAAGTGTTTCTCTATTTCTGCCGGGGTTAGGCCTACAGCTCTGTCGCGTCTCCTTTTTAATCTGATCAGATCATCTTTAGACATATAATCGGTAGCCTCAAGCCTGGCGTCAAATTCATCAGCCCCTGTCTCCTCATACCAGGCTTTAACTTCCGGCAGGTGGCTTTTTATTTTTGCGACCGAATAATACGGCTCAAGCTGTCCCGATATTTCCGACAGCCTCTGCGCAAAATCTGACCTGACATGATCTTGTGCATCGTACCACTGGACAAGGAGTAGCTCCAGCTGGTGCCGGGTGCGCGCCGGTAAAAATGGCTTTAATGTCCTAAGTTCAAATAGGATATCTTCTAGTTCCGGATTTTTGCCGGCCAGATCCGTTTTTCTGACGCGGTCTGATGACGGCGATATTATGGCATCGGCTGATAAATTCGCTGCAAGATATAGGGCTTCGAGCTGGACAGGGTCAACCTCGGTCGTTTCAGGTTTATTTTTTCCAAGCGGCCTTATTTCTGATTTGGAAAAGAGAAGATCTTTTTCTTCTATTTCAGGAACCCGGGTTACATCTTTTACCTTCCTCAAGATCAAGACGTAGAACTTCTTTTCGACGAGGCTGCGTAAGGCATCGGCTGCATCTTTTCCCATATCGGATTTACAGCTGTTATATATTCTGTCGTCGAGCGTATTATTGATGGGAGAGTCGCTTACAATTTCAAACCCGAGTTCTGTTAATATGGAGAAAAATCCTTCGCATGGCTGACAGTTCAACGGAAGTGTGATCGCGAACTCTCCGGTCCGCTCATTCGGTTCCTCTGATGTGGATGCCCTCAAAAGCCTGTTCGCATGAACGAAAACTTTGAGCCTCTCCTTTGGCGTAAGATGAACGAATACAAAGTTCGACACTAAAACGTCGTAGGCGCCGGCACGGTAGTAATCGCTTAAGGGAGCCTGCGAAAGATCAATCGGCCTATCAAGCGTTGCGGCACTTTCGACCAGGACCTTGTTCGGATTTTGGCCTTCTGAGTAAGATTCCACGTCCTTTTCAATATCTACTATTTTCGCCATCGGCATGGCTTTGCCGATCTGCTTTATTACTGTATAAAAGGCGGAGCGGCCCGCACCTATATCCATTACATTTTGCACCCTGCCTTCGCCTATTGCCCGCGCGTAGCGGTTTGCCAAATATAAGTTCGCCAGATGCGCCACCGTGGCATTGATGAAATGATCGTCTACCGCTTCGTTGGCGCGTCTTGTATCGCCTCTTGCCCAGGCGCGGCGCGCCTTCTCAAGGGCCGTTTGGGCGCAGGTGAGTTTATTGTAAATCTCATCGAGCGCGGTTATTTCTTCCCGGGTCAGGAGGTCTATCGGGCCCTGTGATTCATACCTCTGGATCGCGGAATCGAGGAACGCGCGCTCATTTGGTGTGAAGTAAAATTCTGCCATACCTTTACGTTTCATAATAACCTTTAACTTATCCAGCGCCTTCCGGACCTTTATTGCGCTTTCGAGTTTTGCGTAAAGCGTATCAATAATGCCGAAATCGTCATCGCCCACGCCAGAGCGGGCTAAAAGCTCGTTAAGCGACGCCCGCTCATCCGGTGATAACGCCTGGCCAAAACGAGATATATCATCCAGCCTCTTTGCGTATAGCGACGCCTGTTTTCGCTTTTTCGCTATGGCAGCTTCGACAGTCCCTTTTTCCGGAGGAAAATGAGTCGCGATGTCATCCCTTCCTATGGAGAATTCGAAACCGCTAAGCCTGTTCTTTATCGTTACGAAATAATCAGGATAGTTGCCGAAAGCGTCCGGCTTTTTCCTTGCCGTAAAGTTGCCGGGGATATAATATATATCGACCGTGCCGTCCGCTGCTTTTATGACGCCCCATTCCTTAATCGCTTCTTCATAAATCTTCGATGAGCTATGGGCAACTATCACATTTTCGCCGATGCGGGGTTTTTCCGCTGCGCTAACCACCGCCCCCAGCACGCAGGCGCCGAGAATTAGCGCCAGCCCGTGCACTGCGGTGAGTGCCGCCAGCGCGCCGATCGCCGCCGATGCGACGCCGATCATTATCAAAATTGAGCTTGCGCCGAACGTATCAGGACCTTCCTTATCATCAGAAAGGTCTCTGCTTTTATAGGGTTCGATAAGCGTAGCCTTTTCGGGGTCATTTACGATTTGCCAATTAAGATCCGCGGGTTTGATCTCTTTGGCTATCCAAGCCATTGTCAGATGCAGATGAGCCGGCGCGCTGGTCAACTTTTGACGAGGATCCGCGATTCTAACGATGATATCCTGCGCCCGGCATATCCTACCTTCCTCAATCCCCTGCTCTGGCTGGACATGACCGTAAATGGTATAGAGTTGTTTTCCCTCTCCATCATAGACTTCATGGTTGACAAATATAGTATTACCGATAAAATCGTCGATTATCCGCACAATCTTTCCGCCGTAGATAAGCGGCACTCCTTGGCCCGGTTGGACATATTGAATCTTACCTTGTGAATCTTCATACGAATAAAGATCTATCCCTTCATGGCTAAAGGTGCTTAAGCGCCCTTTTTTCTCCCCCCACCAATATTTTTGGGCCTCAAAGAGCATATCCGGTTCAAAGACCCACTTTTTAAACCAGCCCGGCAATTTGAAACTCATCAGCCATTTTAGAACCGGACATGCGGCCAGTTCTCGCAGCGCCAGGCGCCATTCTTGAAATGCCTTATCTGCTTCTTCGCTGATCTTCGATTCATTCTCTTCAAGCTCATCCTGAATACCGGCTATTTCATCTATCAAACTTATTAAAATCTTTCTTTGTTTGATGATTTCCTCGGGATTTGCCTCAAACAACTCCCTCAACTCCTTTACCCTATCCCTTGCTACCGCAATTAAATCATCGATCTCTTTCAGGTCTCTTGAGTTCTCCAGCACAGAATCTGCAATTTCTCCGATATCAATAGAAATCAAGTCAATTAAGTACAATATCCTGTCTTCCCGCTCACTCGTTATCGATTCTTTGCCATCATCTTTTAACCTGCCTCTTTTCCCAATGGCTTCTCTTATTTTCTCCTGGACTTTTGGATCATTGTTCGCCCGCCAGACGATTGCGCTTTCCGCAAGCCCCATCTTGCCTTTGTAGCGCGTTTCTTGCGCGAGGCTTCTTACGCTCACAGGCATACCTTTTCTTTTCAATCTCTCTATGGCAAGCGATATTTCTCTATCATATGATGAACCGACAACCAAAAGAGCTCTCCTTAGATCCGGATGCTCGTCAACAAATCTTCTGACTGTATTCTCATTACTCAGCAATAATATCGCGATCTCATGTAGGCTAACGGGAGAGCCTTGCGCCTGTAAATATGATATCGCTGAACGAATACTTTTCTCGGTTACAAAAGTGAATTTCGCATCGTCTGTAGCGGATTGTAAAGTTGTGGATAAAAGCGGGAAGGCAAAAAGCGCGGCTAATGCCGGTCCCGCCACATGCAAGGCAAATAACGGCGCCAGCACCAGTCCGGCAAACGCAAAAATAGCACAAATACCCCACAGCGACTCAATGCGGCTTGAGCCGGATTTCCCTGCAGAAGTATCTATCCCTCTGCCTGACCTTATCCTGGCGCAGATAAAACTTATGATTGAAACAAAGATGTAGGATATGACTCCGATACCCAAAACTATTCCTACCGGCTTGAGGTATTTCTTGAGGCTAAGCGGTTTTGTCTCGGTTACAGCAGTTACCTTAGCCCAATCTTCGGGCGCAACTCGCGCCCTTATCGCCTCCAGCGCCGCTTGTGCCGCTTGGCGCTCTGCTTTGGAGTGCTTGATTTCATTCGCAGATATAAAGCGAAGTGAAGGCACGGCGCTTATATCGCCAAACCGGCTAAGCCTATGAATAGCAGCTAAACGGATGTTCAAATGCTTTACCTTCAGGCATTTCAGTAATGTGTCCCTGTCCGAGACAGACTCGGTAATAGATATAAGGCTTGAAGCTGCGGAATTACGCACCCCCTCATCTTCGTCGCTCAAGGCTTTAATTAGTGGCTCTATTGCCCTGAGATCTTTAAGCTCGCCCAAAGAACAGGCTGCAACGGATCTTAATCTATCGTTAGATCTGCTGTTTAAGTTCTCGATAAAAGCTGATACCGCTTGCTGATCGCCGATCCCAATCAGGATCTTGGCTACAGATTCAGAACCATATATTTTGTATATTTCGATTAAAACCGGGACTGCTTGTCTGTCTCCGGTTTTACCTAAGGCGATTGCGGCAGCTTCCATATCCTCAAAGCTGTATAAATCCTTAAATTCCTCAGCGAGGGCAGAGAATGCGGGAGGGCCGATATCAGCTAAGGCCCCCCAATCTTTCATGCCGATCAAATATGCAATCTTTTCCTGTAAGTCTTGCGGCTTCCAATCTAACTTACTTAATGATCTTGCGCTGCAGCCACGGAGAAATTGCTTTTCGTTTTTCAGCACTTCGATCAGGGCCGGAATCGCTTGTCTGTCAGATATTTGGCCTAAGACCCACGCTGATGTACCGCGGATATTGATTTCTTCCTTTTTGTCCCTTAATAATCCTATAAGGACAGGAACTACGGATGTGTTAATCTTGCCTAAGCCAGCCAATGCTTCTAATGCACACAAGCGGCATTGCAAATTATCCTTATCTTTTAATGCCTCAATAAGGCCTGGGACTGCGGGCTGTCCGATTTCAATGAGAGCTTTAACTACCAGGCTGCTAGCTTTGCCTCTTAAGGCTTTGATCAAAACAGGAACTGCAGGTTCTCCGATCCTCGCTAACTCAGTAATACGGGACTGAATGTCTTCTCTCCTATTATTAGACCAACTGTAATATTCTAAACTGGATATTATCTCCTCTATTCTTTCTTGTGTGACTTTGACTGTTTGAGCAATCAACGGCTTTGCAGCGTTATTTGTTTCCTGCGCATAGATAGCAGTGGAACTAAATACAGCCCAAGATAAAGCAGACATAACTAATACGATAAAAAGTGTAGAATTGATTTTTCTTGATTTGATTCTGGTGTAAATAAAGCTTATGATCGAAACGAAGACGTAGAATATGACGCCGACACCCAAGATTATGCCTGCGGGTTTAAGGTATTTTTTGAGGTTAAGCGGTTTTTTCTCGGGCGCAGCCGTGGCCTTGGTCCATTCTTCGGGAGTGGCGCGCGCCTTGATCGCCTCCAGCGCCGCTGTGGCTGAATTACGAATTTGTTTTGACTGTTTGATCTCATTTACGCTAATATCCCTAAGCGCTGCGATCACGCTGGTATCTCCTATCTCGCCAAGCCTCCTTATAGCAACTGAACTGATTTCCGGATGCTTTGCCTTTGTAACTTCGCTTAAAGCAGATAAATTTGTGGTATTTTCCACAGTGGCTCTAAGGCCTTCGGTGGCGATTTTGGATACTTCTTCGTCTTTATCATCCACCAGCCTGATTAACGCACAGACTTTACGCTCGGAATCAATTCTTGCCAACGTACGTGCAGCCGGCAGGCGGCCATATCTTCTTGTGTCTTTCAAAGACTGAACGAGCGGCTCAACAGCCGGTTCTCCGATTTTAACCAAAGCCTCTTCGGCAAAAGAAGAATCTTCGCTAAAGCCGCCGAACATCTGCATAAGGGGCCCTATCGTTTTCTCCGGCCTTATTTTCACCAAAACAGTGATAGCAAATTTCTTGATCTCCGGGTCCTGGACAAATATATCCCTGATCAAATATTCGGCTGCGGCCGGAGCGCTATTAACCAGCCCTTCATAATCCTGCTTTGCGGCCATATAGCGTATTTTATCTTCTTCTGATGCGGGAACCCATTCCAGCGAAGTTAAGACTGAAACTACGGATTTTCTTTCCTGCGCGTAGTCATTGGAGAGATGTTTTACTAAGCGCGGGAGGCTCGGCTTTCCTATATTAATGAGCTTCTGCCAATCTTTACAGGCAATAGCGTAATCGATCTCCTCTGCTTCGCCGCGAGGACACCAATCCTTCTTTTTAAGCGCAGCTATTGCCGCAGATCGGACAGAATCCCTGCGATCAGTAAGAAGGATAAGGATTGAACCCGGCGCTCGGCTTTCGATTTCAAACAGCTTGGCGGAAAGTTCGTTATAATTATATTTCGCGGTTGTATACGAGATCTTCTCGTCCGAAGTCCGGGGTTTCCATCCAGCCATATCCAGAACCTTTATGGCAAGAGAAACTTTTTCGTTATCTGCATCAGTAAGGAGATCGACCATTTGCGGGACAGCCGCATTTCTATTTTCCAGCGTCGGAACGATCCAATTATCCCTCTTGTATGCCAATAAAGGGCTTGCGTTTTCACTGGAAAACTCTTCAATCAATACGGGGGTCTCCTTAATAGAAGTATTGATTTTAAAAGAAAGAAAGATTATACCCGGCAAGAAAATGATCAGAAATCCCGGAAGGCACTCTCTTCTTTCAAGCTTGTCCAAAACCAGCAAGAACGCTACTGCTGTAAAAAATCCCCATATAAGCGTACCCGCGGTAATAAGCGCGGGATTAAGCAGGTAAAGGACGATAAAAAATGCATTTATCAGCATAAAACCTAAAGAAGGAGAGTTTCCCTTGAGGCCGTCATCCCTGAGCTCGCAAATCAAGCTTATCGCGAAGAGCAATAGGTTTATCACCATCGCGGCAAGGATAACTTTTGCGAAAAAGGGCGTGGCTACGGCGGAACAAAGCTTTAAAACAAGTAGATAGATTGCTATCGAACCGAAAGAAAGAATATTAAATATCATGCCGGTCACCCCCCAATTTACGGCGGCAGGGTGTTTTTCGTCGAATATCCTTTCGTTTCCCATTTTACGCATAAAATAATAAAGAACAAAGACGCCTGCCAACATCACTATTACAACTATTCCTAAGCCGATGCCGTCATTTACAAAGGGGGTACTCAATGCCAATGGCAGAATGGCGCAATTGGCTTGCGTTATTTTTTTGACATCCTTTCCCTTTAGTTTCTGCCTTACAGTTGAGTTTTTACGGGAAAACACGTAACTTACTGCTGAAGCAAAAATATAAAACAAGGCAAATACTCCTAAGATTAGTCCTACAGGCTTGAGGTATTTCTTGAGGCTAAGGGACTGCTTGCTTGTTGCCTTGGCCCATTCTTCAGAGGAAACCCGTGCCTTAATCGCCTCCATTGCCTCTTGCGCTGCCTGGCGCTCTTCTTTGGAGTACTTGATTTCGTTTTGGGAGATGAATTGGAGTTTCGGGATTGCGCTTAGATCGCCCACCTTAACAAGACGCTTGAGAGAAAGTAGGCGAAAATCATAATCATTTACCTTCAGTAATCTTAATAATGCGGGGTTATCAGAAGAAGATTCTACGATGAGCTTAAGGGTTTCGGCTGCGGATTGGCGGTCAAACACCTCGTCATTTTTCATAACTGCGATGAGAAATTCAACTGCGGAAGAGCCGATTTTAGCTAAGGCTTCGACTACGGATGGACGGACATGCCCATACTCATCTTTTAAAGCTGTGATAAGAGGCTTAACTGCTCTTGGGTCTTTAAGTTCGGCTAAGGCTTTGGCTGCGGAGAATCGGATATCCCAATCGCCATAATCCAAGAATACTACCAACCTTTCTATTTCTTTTTTTGTAGCTTCATCTGTCTTAGTTGTCGCGGGGTTTGAATTTGTATCCTGCGCATAGGTAGCTGGAGAATAGAATATTGAAGAGGATAAAGCGAACATCAATAATATGGTTAAAAGTTTGAGATTGGATCTGTTCAGGCGGGATCTTATCCTGGCGCTGATATAGCTTGCAAATGCAATAATAGCATAGAGCGCAGCCAGCGCGCCGGCGATTATTCCTGCGGCATTGAGGTATTTTTTGAGTTGAAGCGGCTTTTTCTCGGCTGCGCCAGTTGCCTTGGCCCATTCTTCTAAAGAGACGCGCGCCTTAATCGCCTCCAGCGCTCCCTTGGCCGCCTGGCGCTCTCCACTGGAATACTTGAATTCGTTTTGGGCGATAAATTGCAGATTAGGGATAACAGCTATGTCGCTAAACTGTCCCAGCCTCTGAATAGCCAAGAGATTGATTCCACCTTCATTTACTTCAATTAACTTTAGTAATACAGGTATATTTTGGGTGGATTGAGCAATGGATCGCATGACTGAAATTACTATTTTATGCTTAGCTTGATCCTGGTCTTTTAAAAGCTTGATAAGCGGTTCGACTGCTGGCTGTCCGATTTTAATCAAGGTATTTGTCACTACCTGAAGGACATCGGGATCGTCGATTGTCAATAAGCTTAATAATGCCGAAACGCTGTTAAGAGACCCTATCGTCTCCCTTACTTCCTTAAATTCTTTTAGAGCATAGGCGATCGCGCGCTGGACTTCCTCATTCTTGTCTTCCTTCATTCTAATTAAAGTATCAAAATATTTCTTCAATGCTTCGTGGTCACCTTTGCTATCAACAATGCAA
Source organism: uncultured Planctomycetales bacterium (assembly GCA_964354795.1). Lineage (GTDB taxonomy): Bacteria > Omnitrophota > Gorgyraeia > Gygaellales > Profunditerraquicolaceae > JAPLLR01. Next base: position 53,629 of record CAYHBB010000040.1, read on the forward strand.
GCGCCCAAAGCGACGATAGTCCGCGCCCTGACTGCAGGAACCGCATTAGTTAAGTGCGTAGCAAGCAGGTCTCTATTTTTTGTTTCTTCGCATATTTTCTTTAAAGCCGTGGCTTCCTCGCTATAAACAGATAAATTACTATTATCCCATAATCTACGTGACTCTAATAAAGGAAGGATGGCCCGAGGGTCCCTCTTTTCTCCCAGCACTTTCACAATATTATCTCCCGTATGACCAAATATCTCGCCTTCTTTCAACTCCTCTATTAATGGCTCTATGGTTCTTGGGTCTTGCAATGCGCATAAGATCTCGATAGGTTTCTCATCGCATAGATCTTTATGAAGCAGACGAGTAATGCTTTCTAAATCCAATTCTCCTTTCCTGATCGCTTCGCAAGCTTCTTTTATATCATTATCGCTGCGGCTATCATTACTTGGAATACAGAAAATCCTCCAAACAATAGGCGCAAGAGTTTTCTGTAAAACATCATTGACTGTCGCCTCGGCGACTTCATCATGCCCTCTCCAACTCCTAAGGTTATAATAATGTATCAACCCCTTCAGAACATTATCATCCTCCAGCATCTTAGCTAATTCTTCGACAGAATGCTTTCTGACCTTTTGGTCATCGTCCCATAATCCTGTCAATAACTCATCTCTCTTCTGGGCATATGCATTAAGTTCTTTTGTTTGTTTTGTGCAGGCATTTGCAAAAAGGAATACTAAAGAAAATAAAGTAAACATTAAGAAAAGGCTCAGGAGCATGGAATTAAACCTGCCTGATTTTAACCTGGCGCGAAAGAAACTAATAAGGCAGATAATAGGATAGAATAAAATAATCGCCCCTAAGATTATTCCCGCGGGCTTGAGGTATTTTTTGAGTTGAAGCGGCTTTTTCTCGGCTGCGCCAGTTGCCTTGACCCATTCTTCTGTGGAGACGCGCGCCTTGATTGCATTCAGAGCTCCCTTGGCTGCCTCGCGCTCTGCTTCCTTGAACCTAATTTTATTTGAGGCGATTAAATTTAGCCTGCGGATTGCGCTTGTGTCGCTGAACTGGCCAAGGCGCTGGATAGCGATAAGCCGAATTCTAGATTCCTTATCTCCTGCTTCTGTTAACCTTAGTAAAGCGGGCACATCTTTTAAGTTGCCCGCGAGAGATAAAAGAGCCCCAAGCGTTGACCGATTAACATCTTCACAAGTATGCCCCAAAGCTTTAATTAACGGCTCTACCGCTCTTTGGTCTGCGATCTTACCTAAAGCTTCGGCTGCGGATGAACGAAAGCTCCATTCTGTATAGCCTGCATCACCCAAAGCTTTAATCAATGGCTCTACCGCGGTTCGATCGCCGATCTTACCTAAGGCTTCGGCTGCGAGAGAACGGGCCTTTGGGTCCTTACCACTTAGAACCTTAATCAAAGGTTCTACTGCCGGCTGACCGATTTTTACCAGGGCTTCGGCATCGGGGGAGCGGGCAAGCCAGTCTTCATCTTTTAATGCCTCATCAAGAGCAGGAACTGCGGCAGGGCCGATTTTGGCTAGGGCTTCAGCTGCGGCTGAACGGACTTCTGGATACTGGTATTGTAAAACTCTAATAAGTGCTGGAACGGCATCCTTAGCAGCAGGACCGATTTCACCGAGGGCTTTGGCTACGGATATGGATGAGCGGACATACCAAAGTTTATCTTTCAATGCTTCGCTAAGGGCTGGGACCGCGTCCTTAGCGGCAGGGCCGATTTTACCTAAGGCGTCGGCAGCGGAACAACATTCATCAGAGGAAGCCCTTCTTTTTAGCTGCTTTATTAACTCTGCTATCTTCTGTTGCGTTGTCTGATCTGTCTGCGCGGTAGTTTGGATTGCGGTATTAGTAGTTTCCTGCGCATATGCGAGATTCGGATTAGTTATAGCTAGAAACGAAAGGATGAAAAAGAACGGCAAAATCCAGAATCTGCGTAGGAGCGAATTCGGGGCGCGAGGTTTTTGCGGGCTGGATTTGATCTCGGTCCGGGCATTCCCCCCGATTGTATCCAGAATTGACTGCGTAGCAATAAGGTTCTTAAGCTCTGTTTGAATAATATTTTGTTTTTGCTCTGCTATTGTAGGCGAGTTGCATCCGACGTTAATAGAGACTGCGCGCGGGAAAGATGCCAGAAGCCTTCTCTCCATGCCGAAACTCCTTGCTTTATTTCCAACAATAATAAGATTTTCTTCGCTCAGGCCTGTGCGGGAAATAAAATCCCTTGCCGCTTCAAAAGGACCAAATCGCAGGATATTTAGGCTTTCTTCGCCCTGGAAGATGATTTCTGCGGAAAGGCCTTTTGCCCGCAGCGCCTCCTCTATCTCTGAAGCGAATTTCCGCCTTTCCTTGGCTAATTTGCTGCTGATCTTTATTTTCACTTTATAGTCCTGCCGCTTGATCTTATAAGAAAGGCCTGTGAGAGCATTTTTTACTACTTCCAAGATAGTTTGCCGGTCATTCGCGCTCAATTCAAAACGGTAATAACCGACTTTATTCCCCCGCTCGTCAAAACCAAACCCCCTGGTCCCGGTGTTGGAATATAAATGCAAGTTTTTAAGCAGCTCCTTCGGGATCTGCGCCCAGACTCGCGATTCCAGATTATCTTCTGTTTCATCGGTGATGATGGCAATATGCTTACCGCAACGTAAAAGATTGACAAGATGATCGTTGATCGCCAGGCTGACCGGCTGCTTAAGCGTAGCTATACAATCCTCCAAGCCGAAGATGAAACCATTGATCTTGCTTAAATCGATTTTTACTCCCTGGATCGCGACCGCGCTTGAAACTTCCTGCGGCGCCTTTTCCTGTTTGTCAATTTGCGGCTCTATAACCTTAACTTTTTTGCGCTCTGTAACGACAATGCCGCTGGCCTTAGCCTTGATCAACCTGTCCCTGGCCCAGGAAAGCGTTTCTCTGACCTTCTTGCTGCCCTCAGCCTTTAAAGCCTTCTCCACCGCGCCTAAGGCGCCGGGATCTCCCAGTTGTCCCAATGACCATGCTGTCTTTTCTCTTACCTCTTCTGATTTATCGACCAATAGCAGTTCGCTTAAAACCTCTACGACCTCCGCGGTTTTTTCCGCCAGGGAATCCGTCAGGTCGCCTAAGCCTTCGGCAATAATCGCCCTTAAAGTCTCATCCTTGTCATTCAAGTATTTAATGGCCTCGCTGACCACCGCCTTGCCTCCTACATCAAGATATGCCTCTGCGGCCATCGTCCTGATTATCGGATCCTTATCCTCTTTGATGGTCTTCAGCAGCACCAGCAAAACTCCGTTATCTTTGATATTGCGCAGTGCCTGGATCACCTCCTGCCGCACCTCGTCGCTCCTTTCATCCTCTAATGACTTTGCTAATGCGGGTATGGTGGAGGGATCCGCGAATTTCTTCAAAGCCCTGGCTGACACCTTTCTCACTTCAACCGCAGAGTCATTGTGCAGTGCCGCTATTAAGTCCTTACCTGAATCCTTGAGGCCAATGACCCCTAATGAGGAAGCGGCCCAATACCTTACCTCCCTGCCCTTATCATTAAGCAGCGCCTTTCTTAATGCCTGCGCGATAGTCTCGTTCCCCGCATAATCGCCTAAAGCGCCGGCAGCATCGGCGCGGATTTTAGCGTTTCTATCGGTAAGCTCATCGATCAGACGGCGAACCTTTATTTCATTATAGTTATTGGTAGTGGCGACGGGGTCGGCCTTGGCATCGTCCATTTTCACAGCCTCGGTTTTAGCTACGGGAACACTGCGGGGCAACACAGCTTTTTTCCTCTGCGATTTCGGCATCAGGCTTTCCAGGTCCCTCATCTCCAGCTCATACAAATGGTCGGCTAAATGGACGCCGTCTTCAGTGAATTTGAAGAAAAGATGCACGATCCTTAAATACTCCTTGTCGTCAAAATATCCCGGAGTGTGCCCGGTATTTCCGGCCATTTTCTTTACGCTGTCAGGCAGCTCCTTATCCGTCACCACCGTATTTACGAAAATGAATGCCGGACTTTTTAAATCCCTGATATTCAGCACATCGGGATATCCGGCATTCTGCCTGTATTGCCTGATATGCAATTTCTCGCCCCTGGGATTCCAGAAACGGAAACCATAGAGGCTGGTATCTTTTAGGCCCCTTTCAGAAATATTGTCAAACTCTTTCTGGATGATTTTCTTTATCGCTTTAAAATCGTTATTTGCCCTTAAATCCCGGATAAACTTCGCGTCTCTGTATACCAGATGTGCGTACCTTGATTCGTCCTCCCCGGAAATGATCTCGTTAAGCGCGATCGCAAGATTAAGGTAGCCCTGGTGGGCATCGGGATAACGGTTGTGCTGGGTAGTGTCCACCACAATGACCACCGGCCTCTCAGCAAGCATCCTGTACAATATCTGGCTGCGCACAAATTTAGGGTCGATATAATAGGGGTTGGTATGGGTCTCGCTGGAGCCCACCTTGGCAAAGACTATATCAATGTCATCCAGTTTCAGATCGCCCTCGATGAACGCCGCGGAAAATCTGCCCAGGGTAAAATTCGGCATTATCCAGACATCTCTGCCAAAAGAGGCGGACTGGACCTTGACTGCCTCAATGAACTCCTTGAGTTTAAGCGCCTCGTAAGCCGCATAGACAAGCTCATGCTCTATTGTGCCGCTATCGGGCAATCCTGACAGGCCATGGCAACCTGTACCGGAAAAACGGATATAGTCCTTGTAAGAAAGATTCTTAAATTGCATTGCGATAATGCGGCTGTTATCCACAATGCGCCTGAAATTCGAATACTCCAGTTCCGTATGCATGGGGTTATTGATATCGAACCTGCCGGCTTTTATCTGGGTCAGCATTGCCTGCCAATCCCTGTATAGCGCTATCCTGTCCGCAGCGCTCTTGGCCAGATTGATCAGCTGCTCCGTCGGGAACAGGCCGTGCCGGATGATCTCAAAGATTATATCCAGGGCGCCGCTTAATGTAGCCTTGCTCATACCCTTAAAGACCTCGTCGTAGAAATTCTGGATGTCAAAGCCCTGCTGTTTCAACCTATACTCGAGCAACCCGATCGACTCGACGGTCTGCTCGGCATTGATCGGCCGCAGATCTTTGTCGAACTTCTCGAAGTAGGCCCTGAAACTGCCTTTGTCCTGTATAAGCGCGGCATCGCTTAGCTTGGTAAGGATCTGCTCAACAATATCCAGGTTGACTTTAAATTCGGACAGATTCCCGGAGACATCGATCGCTACGGGGACCGGGATCTCCAGCAGATGCCGGATATCCTTATTCTGCTGATGCATCCGGTAAGCGATCTCGATCACCGCGCCCAGGACTAAGAGGTCTTCACCCTTGGCGAACTGCTTTCTCGCCTGGTTCCTTATGTCATCGAATAGCCTTTCTCCGATCTCTTTCTTGAATCTGCGCAGGATATAGAAATGCTCGGGGTTCAAAGCGGAGGAATAATCGTATTCGCGGGATATTGACTCAAATCTAAGTGGGAATATTGAAAACCTGAAGGAAAACCTGACTAAATCTACACCTTTGCCAAATAAGGCAACTCCGGAATCAGACTGCAGCAGGATAACCGGGATCAGTATGGCTGCAAAAAGAGCAAATGCTGCAGCATAGGTGTATATGACATTAAATATGATCAAGGTAACGCAGATAACTACCGCAATTATTCCTACAATAAATCCTGCGCCGCCCCTGCTCTCTGTCCCAAACCTTACCACCTTGGCTAATGTATCTTTGTCTATCCTCTCTTCCTTGCCGATCTTGACCACCTCGGACATGGTCTTAAGGAAAGGCAAAGCGGCTTTTCCCTGCGCAGGCGGAGCCCTGATCTCCTGGATGAGCCTCTGGATAAGATAGGCTAAGATCCCCAGGACAAATATCCCCAGGACTGCATAAATGACCGGGCTTAAGTTTATGGTAGCGATGGAACCAGCAAAGGCTAAAGGAATAACGGGAGCAAAAGAATTTAATGAGGTTGTGTTATTCTGATTCTGCGGCCTCTGCGTCAGGCGGGACCTTATTCTTGCGCAGACAAAGCTTATTATCGAAATAATGGCATAGAACGCAGCCAGCGCGCCGGCGATTATCCCGGCGGGCTTGAGGTATTTCTTGAGGTTAAGCGGTTTTTTCTCTGGGGCAGACGCAGCCTTTGCCAATTCTTCGAGAGAGACGCGGGCCATAATTGCCTCCAGCGCCTGCTTGGCTGCATCGCGTTCTTTCTTAGAATGCTTGATTTCATTTGAAGCGATGGCTCTTAAATCATCCACTGCATCTAATGCGCCTATTTGGCCAAGGCGATTTATAGCGGCCAGGCGAAGATCGGAATCTTTAAGCTTTAATGATCTTATTGCTACTGAAGCGTCTTTTGTCGATTCAATGAGCAATCTGGTCTTTATGACGGCGAACTTGCGGATGTCACTAGTCTTGGCCTCCAATAATTTTATTAATATCTCTATATCCTCGGTTGAATCGGCTATAGGCTGAAGGGCGCTACTGATCTCCCATTTCATGCCCTCTTCGTTTTCGTTTAGGAATTTAACAAGGGCAGCGACTGCTCCAGCGTCTTGAATTCTGCCTAGCATCTCAATAACGGCCCGTTTCCGAGACGACGCTCTAGCATCCCACCTTACAGCCGAAAACTCATCAATAAGCGGCCCCGTAGCCTGTTTTCCAACCTTTAGCAAAGCTTCCTCTACATCGGAATCCTCTACTCCAAACGCAATAAGGGTCCTTGCAGTTTCTTCGTTGCCGATTTCACCGAGCGCCCTAATCGACTCTTTACACTTTAACCTCCCTAAAGCTCCCACTGCGGGTGGCCCGATCCTGACCAGCTCTGGCCAATCTTTATTTGCGATCAAATATAATATTTTTTCTTCTTCGCTTGCCGCTGACCAACCCGCTTCTTTCAAGACTGCTACGGCGCCCTCTCTTATACGCAGGCAATCATCCTCAAGAAGAAAAACCAAGAAAGGCGCTGCTTCATTCTTCAGGCTGCTTAATGCCTTCCAGTCCTCTTTAGCAATAAAATATTTTATCTTTTCCACATCATTTTTCGGCCGCCAACCCAGCCTGCTTAAAACCTCAACCATACCTTCGCGCATCTTGCTATCCCCCCGGGGAAGTAATTCTATCAAAGGTTTTATCGCCTGAGGGCCGAGGGAAGATATATCATCGACAAAAGAGTCTTTTCCCCTATTTTGGGCTAGTGCATAAGCAACTTTTTCATGATAAGTTCCCGGCTTCCACCTCGCTGCATCAAGCACTGTCAATGCAAGATCGGATTTTCTTTTATCGCGATCCGTGAGCAGCTCGATCATTAAAGGGCTGATTTGCCGGCTGCTCCTACCCGCCAGCACGGGAATTGTCCAGTATTTGTTACGGAAATTTGATGGCCCGGAAGACTCCGTTCTTTCAGCTTCTTCTCTTTCTATGTATTCGCGGATAAGCGCATCATTATCTTTAAAAGCAGTGGGAATCTTGAAAGAATAGTAGATAATTACCGGTAATACAAAAAGAGCAAAGTAGCCTAGTCTTGCCCTCCAACCGAACTCATCTAGGCTTAAAATTGAGATAAGAACCGAAAGGGCGAATACAGAAGAGACGATCAGCCAAAATGATATAAGCCCGGGATTAATGATGAAAAGGGCGAGCAACAGGCCGTTTAAGATCGTGAAACCGATAGGAACAGCACGGCCAAATAGATCTTCATCCTTTTCTTTCATCATCAGTAAAGAGGCTCTTAAGGCTAATATACAATTCAAGGCAAACACGGTAAAAATAATCTTACCCGCCAAAGGTATAAATATTAAATTATTGTGAACAACATAAAGCCCCGTAAGCCCCAAGGTGACAAGGATGAATCCAATAGCTGAAAACATTAATTGAGGTTTTTCATATGTATCATAACCTTTTATTATCGAATTTCTATGCATCAGCCAGCGTAAAGAACGGTATATAGTTTCTGCTATAATTGCCGCAACCGCTATGCAGACTAAAACGGTGGTTATGCCGCTGTCATTAAACAAGGGGGCTAGCATAAGGTTGGCCCCATAGAGGTTGCTTGAGCCATTCTTGTCGTTTATTTTATTCTCAGCCGCGCGGGAACGGGATCTGGATATCAGATAACTTATGGCCGAGGCTAAAACATAGATTAAAGCGAGCGTACCTGCGATTATACCTGCAGGCTTAAAGTATTTCCTAAAGTTAAGCGGCTCTTTTTTGGCCTCTCCTGCCACCGTAGCCCATTCTTCGGCAGTTGTGCGCGCCTTGATCGCCTCAAACGCCTCTTTGGCAGCTTGGCGCTCATATTTATTGTATTTGATTTCGTTGAAAGCAATGGCTTGCAACCTAGAGACCACCTCTATATCTCCGACTTTGCCTAAAGCTTCTATGGTATATCTACGGACCGATCCTTCATCATCCTTTAACGCCTCAAGCAATACAGAAACTGCTTCTTTATCTCCGAGATTACCTAATGCTTGAGCTGCAGAACTACGGACTCCCCAACTCTCCTGCCTTAATGCCTCGATAAGATACGGGAGAGCCTGCTTATCGCCGATCCTGCCCAAGGCTGTTACTGCGCAGTCGCGCATACGCGGCGTTTTGTCTTTTAATAACCCGATAAGATAGGGTAGCGCCTGTTTTTCGCCGATCCTTCCCAGAGTTATTATTATTGACTCGCGGACATCCAGGTCCTCGTCTTTTGTTACCTTTAATTCCTCTATAAGAGCCGGGCCGGCAGGCAGGCCGATCTTAACTAAAGCCTGCACCGCTGAACATCGCACAGAGCCAGATCTATCCTTTAATGCCTCGATAAGGGCCGGGATTGCTTGTCGGTCACCGATCTTACCTAATGCGTCTGCTGCGTGGTTGCGGACCCATTCATCACCGTCATTTTTCAATACTTCTATTAATTCTTCTATCTTTTTCTCATTAACTACATCTATTTGGGTAACTTCGGGTTCAATGCTTGTGTTTGTACCCTGCGCATAGGAAGCTGTAGAGCTGAACAACGCGGGAGATAAAATAAATGCCAGCAGCATAATTAAAAGCGAAGAATTGAATTTGCCGGATAGAAGCTTTCTTGATCTTTCCCTGGCGCGGATATAGCTGATACTTAAGACAATCATATAGATTAAAGCAGACACTCCCAAAACAACTCCGGCGGTCTTCATGAACTGTTTAAACTTATAAGATTTCGAAGTGGCCTTCTCCCATTCCCGAGGGGAAACTTTGTTTTTTATCTGCTCTAATGCTGCCTTGGCGTTGTTCCTCTGGCCTTCGTTATATTTGATTTCATTTAAGGCAATGGAGTTAAGCGGCTTTACTGCCCTGATATCTCCAATTTTACCTAAGGCTTCCATAGCTTCTTCGCGGACAGAATAATCTTCTAGTGCTTTGATAAGGGCCTCTGTTGCTTTTGGATCACCGATTTCACCTAATTTACCTAAAGCTTTCACGGCTTCTTCGCGGACAGAGTAATCTTTCAGTGCTTTGATAAGGGCCCCTATTGCTTCTTGACCGCCAATTTCACCTAATGCTTTTACCAAATATTCCCGTCCAAAGCCACTTCCTCTTTCTAGTTTTTCTATAATGGTTTTTGTATAAGCTCTCAAGGGTTCTATGGCACGAGGATCGCCAATTTCTTTTAAAGCCTTTGCTGCTTCTATATTAAAATACGAGTCTTTATCTACAATAATCTTAATAAGCGGCTCAACTGCATCTGGGCCAATCTTTACCAATCCTGCCCAATCATGTTTTGCGAAAAAATAAGGTATCTTTTCTTGATTAGTTTTTGGTTCCCATTTTAATTTATCTAGAATTTCTGCTATTTTCTCCCTAATAAAGGACAAATTTTCATCATTTAATGCACTAATAAGCTCAGGAATTGCGGGTTGCCCGATTCCAACTATGATTTCGGAACCAGCTTTGGAAAGATATTCGTTCGAAGATATACGAAGTTCTTGAAGAATAGGTTTAATCACAGACGGGCCAATATAAATCAATGAATCAGCTGCCTGTTTACGAACATAATAACTTTTTTCTTTCAATATATGGATAAGAGCTGGGACTGCAGGGGAGCCGATTTTCATTAAGGCTTCTCCTGCGGATTTAAAAATAAAGCGATCCTCATCTTTCAATGCTCCAATGAGACCGGGAACAGCGGGATATCCAATGTCCGCTAAAGCTTCGGATGCAGTTTTGGAGATATACTGATCTTTTAATGCTTTAATAAGGGCTGGGATAGCTTCTTCGTCAGCGATTTTGCCTAGCGCTTTTGCTGCCTCCGCCTTAATAAGAATATCTCCATCATTTAATGCTCTAATAAGAACCTGGACAGCTCGCTTATCCTTACTCTCGCCCAAAACCCGAATTTTTGATGAAAGATCAAGAATTTCTTCTATAGACCTCTGGTCATCATATTGGGCATATGCCTTTCTCTGATTAGGTAAAATATTCGACAAGAATACAATGATTAAAATAGTTATTAATGATTTTGTTTTGCTTTTTGCATATTTACTTTGGCTTTGCTGTCTGATCTGTTTTTCTTTTCTAACTGAATCATTCTTTTTTTGCAACCCTGTGGATTTTGTCCTTACCAGAACATAGCTTATAATTGAAGTAATGATGTAAAATAGAGCAAATACTCCGCCAGCAATAGCTGCGGGCTTGAGGTATTTCTTGAAGTTAAGCGGTTGTTGGGCGGTAGCCTTTGTCCATTCTTCGGCAGGAGTGCGCGCCTTGATTGCTTCAAGAGCCTGCTTGGCAATTTCTCGCTCTTGCTTTGAGTGCTTAAATTCGTTTCCGGCGATGAATTGAAGCTCGCTGGCTACATCTATATCGCCAATTTCAGCAAGCTTCTTTATGGCTTGCAGATTGATATCTGATTCTTCAACATTTAATAACGCCCTCAATCCCGCTATATCCTCTGTAGATTCAGAAAATATTTTCAGACTATTTATCGCAACTTCATGCGTATCTTTATTTTGTAAAGCGTTGATTAAAGGCCCGATTGCCCGAGGGTCTTTAATCTTTGTTAAGATTTCTGCCGCTAATACACGAAGGATGACATCTCTATCCTTCAATGTTTTTGTTAAAGAATCGACTGCGGGGGGGCCTATTTTAACTAAAGATTCTGATGCGATCTGGCGCACGGTAACGTCCTTGTCTTTCAAAGCATCTATTAACGGCTTGACGGCCCTTGGGTCATTGATTTCTCTCAGGGCTTTTGCTGCGGCTTCGCGCACCGGCATTTCTTCATCTCTTAAAGCTTTGATTAGCTGTTCAACTGCTCTTGGGTCTTTAAGCTCGCCTAAGACCTTGGCTGCGGATTCACGAACGAATAGGTAATCATCGGTTAAAGCTTTAATAATAATTTCGGATGCTCGCACATCTTTGCTCTTACCTAAAGCTTCGATAACGTGACTACGAAATCCTCCGTGTTTATCTCCCAAAGCCTCAGCTAGCGCTTCGAATGCTCGAGGGTCTTTAATTTGGCCTAAGCCCCGCACAGCATTCTCGCGCACCCAGAGATTCTCATTTTTTAAGGCGCCGATCAGAGAATCAACTGCCGGTTGTCCAATTTTAGCTAAAGCATCTGCCGCAACCTGACCAACCTCATTATGATAACTATAACGGGCTCTACTATACGCATTTGTATATCCATCTCCCAAAGCCTTAATTAGAGGAGAAACAGCCTTTGAATCCCTCAAAACACCTAATATTTCAGCTGCTGTCTTACGGACAATATAAGATTCATCCCCCAAGGCTTCAATCATAGAAGTAACTGCTCCGGGATCTTCGATCTTGCCAAAAGCTCTTACTGCTTCCTTGCGAACATTCCGATCTTCATTATTCATTAATTTGCGTATCAATTCTTTTATCTTTTTCTGGCTGGCTTCGTCTGTCTGTGCGACTGACTGGATTTGTGTGGAATTCGTGTCCTGCGCATGGGTAGTCTCAGGTAAGATGGCAAAATAAGGTAAAGCGGATACTGCTAAGATAGACAAAAGTTTGGGATTAGTTTTTCTTGATTTTATCCTTGCGTAAATAAAACTTATGAGGCAAGCGACAGGATAAAGTAAAATAATTATTGCTGCAATTATGCCTGCGGGTTTGAGGTATTTTTTAAGTACAAGCTCTTTCTCGGGTGTAGCCGATTTCTTTGCCCATTCTTCAGGAGTGACTCTTGCCTTAATCGCTTCCAGCGCCTGCTTAGCGGCCTGGCGCTCTTCTTTGGAATATTTGATCTCGTTTTGCATAATAAATTGAAGCTGAGAAACCGTATTTATATCCCCGGCTTCGCCCAACTGCACTATTTGCTGTATAAATTGGCCCCTATTGCTCAATATCTCATCGGCCCATTCGTTTCTGAGCTTCTTTTCTTGCTCATAGTCCCGGCTTAAAACGTAAGAATGCCTTGTTTCCGGTAAATCACGCAGCCCATAATTAGAAAAGCCATCCTGTTCATCCTTCTTAGGCTCTATTATAAAGTACGGCTGTCCTTTACTTAATTTCTCCAACAGAGAAGATGTATCGCTAACAGCCATATTGAACTTGGGGTACCAATATAGGCAAAGATATACACTAATAAAGACAGGAACAATCCAGATGAAAGGAGTAAGGCCGATCTTGCCTTCAAGAGTGAAAGATGAAGCCGTCCATAAAGAACGGGTTGCTTCTAGGCATTTGGCAAAGCATGGGCAAAGTAGAGCACCCCAAATAATGACGCCCCAAGATAAAAGAGCCGCATTTATAAGATGCAAGGTAAGGAATAATACGCCCCAGAAAATGACACTTTTTGCATGGCATTTTATAGCAGTATACCTTTCAACCTGCCTAGTTTCACTTACAGCTTTTATCAGGACAAATGATTGGAACAAAATGTTTGCTACTAAGGTCATGGCTATGATTGCCGCTGCCAAGCCGCCAACAATATTTCCTGCTGTAAATTTATAGACAAATAGCGCTACGAAACAAGCGTAGGCCAGAAAATTACCCGCCCATGCCAAACCAACAACAGGACTTTCCTGAGCACCTATCTTCTTTATGGCTATTTTCGATATGCCATAGAATATGCCTGCTAGGGCAATAAAAGCAAGAGCAGCATAAATTAAATCTGTATTTACTGTAGCGAATTTGTCCATAAAGGCCAAAGGAAGGAAAATATTCAGGCAAGTTGTGCTGGTAGGGCCTTGTCCTTTTTGTTTCTGAATGAGGCCGCGCTTTATTCTGGCCCGTACATAACTGATGGCCGAAACAATAATGTAAAGCGCCGCTGATATTCCTGCGATCATGCCTGCGGGCTTAAGGTATTTCTTAATATTACGCGGCTCTTTTACCGGAAATGCCTTTGCCCATTCTTCGGCAGGCGTGCGCGCCCTAATAGCTTCCAGCGCCTGCTTAGCGGCCTGGCGCTCTTGTTGGGAATGCTTAAATTCGTTAGCGGCGATGAATTGAATCCTGGGTAACGCTACAATACCCCCCACCTGGCCAAGCCTTCGAATTGAAATCAAATAAATCTTTGCATCCTTACTGTCTAAAAGCTTAATCAACAAAGACACATCTTGAGTAACCTCGATAATATTCGTAAGGCTTGAATAAACAACCTCGCGAGCTCCTTCAGAATGTCCGTCTTTTAACAACTCGATTAAAGGCTCTACTGCCCGGGAATCTTGAATCTTTCCTAGGGCTTCAATCGTAGTCAATAAAACAGGCAAATCTTTTCCTTTCAGCAATTTCAGCAGCTCAGGGACTAACTCTCGCGTATCTGGACCCAACTCACCTATACAGAAAATCACTTGTTTTTGGAGCTCTTTGTCTTTATTGAAAATGTTCTCGCTAAAGACACGAATGGCTTTCTTGTCTTTCAATTGTCCGAGAGCGCTTAATGCCTTGGCCCTTACTCTAAGATTATCCGATCTGGCAAACTCAACTAGCATATCAAAAGAAGGAGAACCTGAAATGTATTTAATAATCGTATTTTCTGATGCCATACGCACAGACTCATCTTCATCAGAAAGAGTCTTCAATAATATCTTTGTGATTTGGAGGTCTTCAAACGTCTCGATTGCTTCAATAGCCGCGACGCGGATCTCCGAATCAGGAACGGCTAGGATTTTCATGATCAATCCGTTGTTTTTAGAAGACCTGATCTCGTCTTTCACCGAATCTCTGACTGAATCATTAACAAATCCTTTGCCTGCGCTTATTAAGCCAATAATGGCTTCCCATGATTCCGGAGTTCTCAACCCAACCAAAACTTTTATAAAGTTATCGGATGAAGAAAAGCCCGGCTTTAAACTTATTGCGTCAATAATATACGGAATTGCCTGATTGCCTGTTTCAGATAATCCTTTCCGATCACACTTTGCTACAAAATATAATATCTTTAGCTCTTTATCGCGAGGCGTCCACGATAATTTATCCAATACTCTTACAGCAAAAGTCCGCGTTTCGAAATCTTTACTGCTCAACGCCGCTTCCAGATATGGTATTGCTGACTGACCGAACCCAAAAACTGTTTCCTCTAGATTTATCTTGCAATCTGAAGAAGCCTTCCCTGAAATCTTAATAATCTCGGGGACAATAGATTCATCGAATTGGGCTAACGTATGAAATATAGGGCCGAATCCTTGATCATACAAACTATGGTAAGGCCATCCTATGCCACAAGTGAAATATCTTGACGAACTCAATGCTTCAATAAGGGCCGGTATTGCTTGTTTATCTCTAATCTCTCCAAGGGCAATTATCGCGCCCTCCCTGATCGAGGAAAACTTATTTTTTAAAGCTTCTGTCAAAAGCGGAACTGTCAATCTTTTATCCATCCTAACTATAGTTTTAATTGCAACATCACGGGGGCTGCTTAAGCCTCCTGTGAAAACTGGAAGATTATGCCCTGTGTCCGCTAACAATTCCAGTAACTCATTCAGGGCTGGTGTAGCCGGAGGGCCAATCTTAGTTAATGCTGCGGCCGCATCTTGGCGGACACGCGGATCTTGGTCGATCAATTTTTCTATCAATTCTTTGGTTATCTCTTGGATAGCTTTGTCGATTTGATTAGTTGCCGGATTTGCCTTGGTATCTTGTGCGTTGACAGTTAAAGAATAAAGTGCTGAAAATGGCAGGATAAACGCAAACAATAAGGTTAAGAAAGTAGGATTTGATTTTCCGGCTCGAATCTTCCTCAGGCTTATCCTGGCGCGAATATAGCTAATAAAGCAAACAACAGGATAGATCAAAATAAGCACCGCTAAAGTTATGCCTGCGGGCCTGAGGTATTTCTTAAGGCTAAGCGGCTCTTTTGCCGTAAATGCCTTTGCCCATTCTTCCGCAGGCGTGCGCGCCTTGATCGCCCCCAACGCTTCTTTAGCGGCTTGGCGCTCTTCTTTGGGGTGCTTGATTTCGTTCTGGACGATAAGTTGGATGCGGGGGATAACATTAGAACCGCCAACATTACCAAGCCGTTTAATAGTAATTATGCGTACGGCTTCAAATTCTCCTGTTATTGATATATTCCTTCTGGTATCTAATATTCTTAATAAGGCAGGGACATCTTGGGTGGATTCAGCAATTGATTTCAGGCTTGAAGCAGCAGCTGAGCTGACATCGACATCAGCATCTCTTAATGCTTCAACTAAAAGCCCTACCGCTGTTGAGTCTCTGAATTCACCCAAGACTTTAGCTGCAGCTAACCGCGTGTCTTTTCTGCCTTTTGTCAAGGCTACTGTTAATAATTCGATTTTTTCATATCTCCTGATGTACCATTCAGGTAGAGCCTGGTCAAAATAGCGCAAGGCTTTGACTGCGGATTGGTGGACGATTTCAGAACCATCTAGCGCTGCAATTAAAACGGGGAAAGCTTCTTTCTCGCCGATTTCACCCAGGGCTTCAATTGCGGATTCGCGGACATGCCGATCTTCATCTTTCAAAGCTGTTATCAGTCCTTCTATCTTTTTCTTTGTGGCTTCATCTGTCTGGGTGATTGCGGGATTATTATTTGTATCCTGTGCGTAGGTAGTCGCGGTAGAAGATATGCCAAGGAGAAAAGAAAGGAATACCAATAAGAATGCTGGAGCTTTTACATTCTTACTAACCGGAGGCGCTCTTGTATTCTGGGTGAGTTTCCGGAGGCTAAATAAAATTACTATGCCAAGTACAAGAAGACCTACGCAGATAAGGTTGGCATCAGCTGGGATGATATTGGTCATAAAGGCTAAAACATGGGCGGGAATGAGGGAATTTAACGAGTTTGTGTTTGCTTTGTCTTGCGGCCCCTGCGTCAAGGGGGACCTTTTTCTTGCGCGGATAAAGCTGATGAGGCAGATGACGGGATAAAGCAAAATAAGTATTCCTGCGATTATGGCTGCGGGTTTAAGGTATTTCTTGAGGTTAAGAGGTTGTTTTGCTGTGGCCTTGGCCCATTCTTCGGGCGTGACGCGTAATTTTATCGCCTCCAGCGCTTCCTTGGCTGCCTGGCTCTCTGCTTTGGAAAATTTGATTTCATTCTGAGCAATTAACTGAAGTTTGAAAAGTGCGGTTATATCTCCTACTTCGCCAAGCCGAGTAATAGCAGCTATACGAAAACCTCCCTCATCTAAAAGCCTAACCAGCGTTGGGACATCCTGGGTGAATACAGTAATGGATTCAAGAGCCTTGGCTGCCTTTTCGCGGACACGACTATCGGATGATTGATATAATAATGCCTCAATAAGGGCTGGAACGGCGTCTTTGGCTGCTGGTCTAATTTGGCCTAAGGCTTCGGCTGCCCTCCAGCGTACCTCGTAACGCCCATGCTTCAATGCCTCAATAAGAGATGGGATTGCGGGAGGGCCGATTTTGCCTAAGGCTTCGGCTGCGCAGGAGCGGACATTACTATACTCATCCTCTAATGCCTCAATAAGAGATGGGATTGCGGGAGGGCCAATTTTGACGAGAGCTTCTGCTGCGGATAAACGGATAGATTCATCTTTTAGCGCCTTAATAAGTAAGAATATAGCATCTTTGGCGTCAGGGCCAATTTGGCCTAAGGCTTCGGCTGCCTTCCGGCGGACAGAATCATCTTCATATTCATCTTTTAATGCCTCAATAAGTTTTGGCATTGCGTCTTTGGCAGGAGGACCAATTTGATCTAAAGCTTCTGCTGCGCATAAACGGATAGATTCATTTTTATCTTTTAATGCGTTAATTAGGGCTGGGATGGCGTCTCTGGCGGTAGGACCAATTTGGCCTAAGGCTTTGGTTGCCGCATAGCGAACAATAAATTTTTCGCTTTTTAATGCTTCGCTAAGGGCCGGAACTGCATCTATGGCTGCTGGGCCGATTTTGCCTAAGGCTTCGGCTGCGGATTCGCGACCCCACCAACCCTTATCTTTTAAGATTTCAATGAGGGCCGGGATGGCGTCTTTGGCGTCAGGGCCAATTTGGCCTAAGGCTTCGGCTGCGGTGCCGGCACCCGGGCGTCCAACTTTCAATGCCGCTATCAAAGCAGGGATTGCATCTTTAGCCGCAGGGCCGATCTTACCTAAGGCTTCGGCTGCCCTATGGCGGACAAACGGTTCTTTATCCTTCAATACCTCGATAAGGGCGGGGACTGCTAAAGAACCGATTTTGCCTAGGGCATCGGCATCATAGCCATGAACATCTTTTAGTTTCCGTATCAACTCTTCTATTCTCTTTTGTGTAGCCTCATCCGGTTGGAACTGGGTTATAGTGGTGTTGGTGGCGGGTTCCTGGGCAAGGGCAGTTGTAGTATTGGGCTGGCCGGTCAGTGTTGCTAGAAGGGCTAGAATAAAGGCTAGTGCTTTGGCAGGAGGAGCTCTTTGCTTCTGGGTAAGCTTGTAGAGGGCATAAATCAGGATAGCTAAGCTTGCCAGAACAAGGCTGGTATAGACAAGATAAGGACTAAGCAGGATAAGCTTATCGATGGATGCTAAGGGAAGGATCGGGAGTACAGAATTCAACGTAGTGGTATTTTGACCTTGGCCGGGCTGATTCTGCGCTTTTTTCGATATTATCCTCGCGCGGATAATACTTATGATTGAGACTATGGCATAGAGTGCAACCAGCGCGCCGGAGATTATGCCTGCGGGCTTGAGGTATTTCTTAAAGCTATGCGGCTCTTTTACCGGGAACGCCTTCGCCCACTCTCCGGCAGGCGTGCGCGCCTTGATCACCTCCAAAGCCTTTTTCGCTGCTTCGCGCTCTTCCTTGGAGTATTTAATTTCGTTTTGAGAGACGAGTCTGAGCATGAGGGCTGCATTTGTATCTGCGGTTACTGAAAGCCTGCGGATTGCTGCTAAGCGAGTCCGTATTACATCTGACCTAGCCTCTTTAATATATTCTTTTCTGGAACCACACCCAAAATTCTCAGAATTACCGACACGCCAGGTGTTTATCTCCAATATTTTTAATAAAACAGATGCATCATCCGTGGATTCCATAATCTTCTGAAGACTTTCTGCTGCATAACTTCGAACCTGAGGATCTAACAAATCTTTGATAAGAAGATCTACTGCCCTTGCTTCTTTAAGCTCACCTAATGCTATAATTGCGCCTCGATGGACCCTCCAGGTGCTGTCTTTCATTGCCTTCAATAAAGGTTCTACAGCCGGCTGACCTATTTTAGCCAAAGCTACCGGAGCTTCAATAAAACCGACATTCCCGCTTTCATCGTCTAAGGCGCTCATTAAAGGAGCTATCGCCCTTGGATCCCCGATTTCGCCTAAGGCGTAAGCCGCGCTATCACGAATGAAAATAATTTGATCATAATTAACCCCCCTCAAGACCCTGATCAAAGGCTCAACAGCTGCCGGGTCTTTGATTTCAGCTAGGGTCCTAATAGCTGTTTCGCGAACGCGCCAATCTTTATCCTCTAGCTTTCCTATCAATTCTTCTATTTTCTTTTGCTTGGTTTCGTCTGGCTGGGTGATTACGGGTTGTGTGTCCGTATTAGTATTCTGAGCAAAGACCACTGCGGGAGCAAACACGCAGGAAGATAAAGCGAATATTAAAAATAAAGCTGTGAATTTGGAATTGGATCTGCCTGATCTTATCCTTGCGCGGATATAACTTATAGCTGAGGCAATGACGTAGAGCGCTGCCAGCGCGCCTACGATTATGCCTGCGGGCTTGAGGTATTTCTTAAATTTAAGCGGCTCTTTTGCCGGAAATGCCTTTGCCCATTCTCCCGCAGAGGTACGCGCCTTTATGGCTTCCAGCGCTTCCTTGGCGGCCTGGCGCTCTTCTTTGGAGTTCTTGAATTCGTTGGAAGCGATAAACTGCAGTCTCTGCACTATGGATATGTCACCCACCTGGCAAATACGGTTAAGTGCGGATAGACTTACGCCTGACTGCCTGATTTCCATCAGGCGCAACAATAGGGTTATGTCTGAAGTATCCTTAGCAATCGTTTGTAGTCCGAAGACAGAGGCCTCAACAAGAGACTGATTAGAGCCATTTAAAGACTCAATTAAGCAATCGGCTGCCGGATCGCCTATTTTAGCCAAAGCAGAGACTATGGATTCGGCTTTTTCTGCGGGTAAAAAAGAATGTTCCTTTAATTCTTTGGCGAGAGCGGGAATGGCGCTTTTTGCTTCAGGGCCGATGTTCCCCAGCGCCGTTACCGCCTCCTCTCCTGCGCCATAATCATTCAAGGCTTCGACAAGAGCAGGGACCGCATCTTTGGCCGCGGGGCCGATGCGGCCTAATAATCTCGCGGCGTATTTATGGTCGTCATAATCATTGTTTTTCAGTGCCGCGATAAGATAAGGCACCGCTTCTTTTGTCTCGGGGCCGATACGAAGATCTGCTAAAGCCTCCAGGTCGCCCTTCGCAACCGCATACATGATCATTTCCTTCGGATTCTGCGGCTTCCAGCCAGACTCATCGAGTATCCTTGCCACCACGGCCTTGTCGATATTTTTATTTTTTAGCTCTTCTAAAAGCGCAGTGATCGCGGGAGCGCCGATATCAGATAGGACCTTTGCAGCATGATTACGGCAGTCGCTTTTCTCGTCTTTCAACACATCTATAAGGAATGGGACTGCAGGGCTGCCGATCTTCACTAACGCGTTGGTAGCCGATTCGCGCTCTCCATACGAATTAAGCGCTTTAATAAGATGCGGCACCGCATCTTTTGCTTCCGAGCCGATATTACCCAAGGCCTCTGCCGCTTTATAGCAAAAACCAATATACGTCTTGTCTTCAAGTAATTTAATGAGAGATGGAACCGCATCTTTGGCTGCGGGTCCTATTCCGCTTAAGACATCCGCAACTTCATAGCAAGCCTTTTGATTGTTTAACAATTCAATAAGCGCCCTGACTGCGTCCTTGCCCTCAGGACCGATTTTCTTTAGGGCTTCAGCTGCGCAATGGCAGACCCAATAATCTGCGTCTTTTAATGTTTCGATAAGGGCGGGGACTGCATCTTTGGCTGCGGGTCCGATTTTGCCTAAGGCTTCGGTTGCGGATGAGCGGACATCCTTCTCTTGATCTTTCAATGCTTCAATAAGTGCTGGGACTGCGTCTTTGGCAACGGGCCCTATATCACCCAAGGCTTCGGCTGCGGATGAGCGGACATACTTCTCTTCGTCTTTCATTGCCTTTATAAGGCCAGGAATCGCATTTCTGGCAGCAGGGCCGATTTTACCTAAGGCCTCGGCTGCGGATGCGCGGACATACCACTCTTTATCTTTTAATGCTTGAATAAAGTTCGGGATTGCCTCTTTAGCAGTGGGGCCGATTTGACCAAGAGCTTCTATTGCCCCACTTCGAACCTTATAATTTTCATTTTTTGACGCTTCAATGAGGGCAGGCACAGCTGGTGAGCCGATTTTGGCCAAAGCTCTTATTATAGGATCATCTGTCGTATACGTGGTAGTCAGGGCTTCAATCAGATAGGGAACGGCGGGTAAACCAATGTCTTTTAATCTATATATCGCTAATGCACCATCATTGGGAAGCCAATAGTTTTTTCTACGTAAATCTTCTATTAGTTTTTCGATCTCAGCTTTCTTTTCTGTTTCCGTTATTCTTACTTCCTCTGCATAGGAGGCTGTGGAGGAAAATGCGGCAAAGAACGGTAAGGCCAATAATATAGGTACGAGGATGGCGCTTAAAGCCTTATTTATCAGAGGCGGGCCGCGGCTGAAAGCGCCTTCGTTAACCCCTAAGGCCTTCCGCAAAGCTTCTGCGATGCTAGCTATATCCGCAAGCACGATATTCTCCAAATCCTCCTGCCTAAAACCTTCCGTGGCCAATTCAAGAGTTAAGCTGTTATTTGTCTTTGCGGCATACAACTTGGCTCCGATACCTCCGTGATTTAATACAATGAGCTTTTTATTAGCCTGTAGCGTAGTTACCGCCTCATGCATAGTGCCGCCGGATCCATTTAAAACAATCACTATATCCGCTACCTTTCCCACTCCGATCCTTCTCTCAAACATTCCCCGGCCGATGTGCGCCACTTTTACATCTTTATCCCCGGCCGCCTCCTGATACTTCCTGTCCGGCGTAAGCCCTTCCGGCAATAACGCAAAGAATCTCTCTCTCCCAGCTTTATTTTCGCTGCACATGCCTTTAAATACATCCGCGCCTACTCCGCCCACGCCGCCGGTAAACACAAAACCTTCGGCTCCCAGATATTGCGACAACTTTCTTCCTAGCTCCTGGCCTATTTCAGCAGAATAACCTTTTGAAGGCATCGTCGCGCCTATCACCCCGATCTTTATGCCCGGGAATTCGCGCCTGATGGCTTCGGCCCTTACGCCTAATTCCTCTGACCTGTCTTTCTCGGTCTTGGCACCAAGCTCTTCTTGCGGTTTATTTTCCAAAAGGACACCCTTGTCCTGGCCTTTACCTTCACCCTTATCCTCAATCTTCATCCTTATCCGGATCAAGTTTATCAGCTCACCCAGCACATAATCTCCGCCCCGCCAGCCGTGGAAAGGATAAAACTCGATGCCAGCGCGCAGATGCCGGTGATGTATCCTACCTCCGACGGAGAAGACTTTCGCGCCTTTTACCATCATCTCCCTGTCGTCTCCGGACTCATCAAAGCTATTGCCTAAGATCACAACCTCATTTGGTTTTGGCACGGCGCCGAACCTCCTTAGGCAGACCTTCGTCAGATGATGTTTCACCGCGAGGGATTTATCTACCTCTTTCATGGTCATACGTATGGAGGAATGCCCGATTTCTTTAAGCTCTATTAACAGCTTATCTTTCTCCAGCTGCTCTTCCAGGCGTTTATAGACCTGGCGGCGCAAAAAGGCCCTTTCTTTCAGGCGCACGATGATCTGGCTGCCGGCATCGATGATTTTCACCGAATTATAGATGATCTCGCCATTATCATCCGCGACCGGTTTGGTCAATCCGTATTCTGCCAGCAGATCATCGATGATCTCCCTCCATTTATCCAGCTGCGCGTCGCTCATTATGGCTTTGGCGGTATCGTAAAGCGCTTCTTTAAGCGGCTGGCCGTTTTGATCAAAGCCAAAACCCTGGCTCCCTGTGGCAGGATAAACAGTCAAATTATGCAACAATGATCTATGCTGCAAAGGAACGGCTTTAATAAGATATTTTTCCACTTCTTTATAGCTTTGGGTAGTGACTATGGCCACCTGCACGCCAAGCTGCAGAAGATAAAGCAGTTTCTGCATTACTGATTCCGGGACTTCTTTCAGGGTATGCGCCAGAGTGCCGTCTAGATCAGAAATCACCGCTTTAAAAGGAAGCCTCCCCAGATTCTGCGGCCTAGCGGATATCGAAAGTGCCGGATGATAAATTGATTTTATCCTTCTGTAGGACCTATTTATGCTTTCTTCAAGAGAGTCTGATAAACTTACTCCGGAATTATCCACATTAAAGATAAGATTTTGTATGCGCGAGGTATCGTCAAAATAAGCTGGCGTATGCGAAACATGCTTGCCCTTCGTCGCCCAATCGCGTATAAATACCGGGATTCCGCCGTCTAATAAGACTGAATTTGCGATTATCAATGTCGGCCTTTTGATGTCATCGGGGTCTACGGGACTGACCCTGCCTACTTCTTGACGCGCCTGCCTGATCGCCAGCTTTAAATCCCCGGGGTTCCAGTACTCAACCGCGTACAAAGAACGTTTGATCTTAACGTCTTGGCGCAAGATGCGGGACAGGCGCCGGTATAGAGTCCGGTAGTTGCCGTGCTTACGCACTTCATTTCTGATGAACCTGCCTCTTGTCTTAACCAGATGTTTAAACAACTGCTCCTGCCGGCCGGTGATTACATCATTTACGGTTATGACCATATTCCTGTAGCCGACATAGGCATCCGGATAACGCCCGGACTTCTTATCTTTAGGACGGGGCAATAAATGTTGTGTCCCGTCGACCATGATAATAATCGGCTGTTCGTTCAATATCCGATCATAAAGGGCGGCGCTGAAAAGATCAGGCTTGATATAATACGGCTTTTCATGGCATTCGGTCGAGCCGATCCTGGCATAGTGGACTTCTACGCCGTCTTTAGCCAGATCTTTAAGGGTCGGACTGACCGCAAAACGGCCGTAACTTAAATTAGGGACCACCCAGACCGGACGGCCTATTTTATCTGCCTGTTTCTTTACCTCCATGATAAATTGCCTTAGCCTGAATGCTTCGTAAGCCGCGTACTTTACCTCTACCTTCTCAACATGGCTTAATTGCACCTTTGTCCCCCGGTTGTTAAAATTTTTCAGGATCACTAAATATTCCTTAAAGCTGTATCTGTGCGGCTGTTTGAGCGTCCTGTCCACGAGGCCCCTGAAAGTGGTATATTCCAGGTTGACGCTTAATTCATCATGAGGGTCAAAGGACATCTCTGCGGACTTAAACTTGCGCCTGACCTCACCCCAGCCTTTTATGGCCTCGTCGATCTTATTTTGTTGAGCCTGCCTTATCAGCTCCCGCATCAGATACTCTGTAGGTTCAAAACCTTTTATGCAAAGCTCTTTTAAGGCGTATACGGCCATCCTGAATTCAGAAGGATTACGGGTTAAATCAACTACCAAAGGTAACATTTTGTTCAAGGCAAAAGTGGGGTTCCTGCCGGAATCAACTAAAGCTATCCCTAAGGATAGCGCTTCATTTAGCTCTTCTATGTTTCGGGTAACTCTGGATACGCAAGGCAAAGTATCCTTCATGATCTCATGATAATCATAATGCTTATTTTTCATCGAAAGCGCGAACTTCTCAGCAATACCGAGGCCTTGGATGAAAACATCTTTCTCTTTTCCTTTGGAGAGAATAGCGCTTAAGCTATATTTAAACACGTGGCGGGGATTTATACCTACATTCTTCAGGCGCGCCGAGCTGTTTAAAAGTTCAATCAACCGCATATCCAATATCCGCTTATTAAGCGTAAGCAAGATCTCTATTAAAACCTGATATGGCTCATTATCCTCGACTTTGCCCTCTTTGACTTTACTGTAGATTTCGCTGAGGATGATTAACTTATTTCTTGGCCCTTTAAGAAAACTCAGCGTATTTTTTATTTGTAAGTAGATATGGATGGTTTTTGCGAATTTTACGCCCAGCGCTATCAATAAAACCGGGATCGCTATTGCTAAAACTATTGCAATATAATGAACAGGCAGCATGCCCAGAAAACAAACGGGAACAATGCCAAGGAATGTGTTCGGCGACAGGGCTTCTGCCTTCCTGATCCCTTTTAATATTTTCAGGGTAGCCTGCCAGGATCTCGCGCCCACCAAATCTTCGGAGAATCTTACTCCCAGCCTTTGTAAATTCTGCAGCGCCTCGCCTTCCGGCTTTCTGCCTACGGAGACTATGCTTGCATGCGGCAAAGCGCTGATGACATCCGCATCCAGCGCTCCGGCAGAAAAAGAATCCCCTATAAAAAGCACTTGCTCTAAAGGGATACTCTGCCTGATATCTTTTTCAATGCTCCTTAAGAAGTGCTCTGCCGCTTTTGCCTTACTGACTCCGCCGATGAGCACGTGAATCGTCCTCTTACCCCCCAGCCTGGGAACCAGATGCCAGCCACGTTCAAGGAATAGATCGGTCAACGCATCAATGGCCCTGCCCCTATCTAAGACATGGTCGATGGTGATAACCCCTTGGCGTTCCGGGCCGGTCAGGCGAACATGTTGCCCCAACCTTGCGGCTACAGCTTTCCTGACGGCCTCAGGATCAACGGACAAAACCGTATTCTCTGTAGCGTCATAAATTGCCTGACTAAGCAGCATTCCCTCATCATCGAATCTGTAGCATTTTGCTCCTACTGCCGGATAAAGTACAAGATTCTTCAGTAAATGTCTTTTCTCTTGCCAATTCTGAGAAATCGGTTCAAGGATATATCTAGCGATCTCATCTATTCCCTGTGTAGTAATCAAGGCTATCCGCGTCCCCTGCTCTAGCAATCCGAAAAGCTCTTCTAAAATGCCAGTGTCGATGACAGAGGTAGTGTCGGTAATGGTCCTATCAATATCAAAGATCATCACTGAATACGGTTTGAGCAACCTAACAGGCCCTGCTTCAGATTTTGGCTCTTCTCTGGCTACGGGAGCTTCTACCCTAGGCTTGGCGGTTTGCGGCTGCTTGAGTTGTTTTATAAGGATACTATTCTCTTGCTTAAGCCCGGCTATTAACTGGCTGGCTTTACGCCATCTATAGGCCATGTAAAGAGACAAGGCGCCTAAGACAGACAAAACGACCATTAGGGCATTTCGGTTATCGTTTGTTCCACAACCTGGTTTCAAAGGCTGTATTTTAGGCGTAACTGTGATATTTTCAATATTTGAAGCAGCTATGACAGGAGAAACTACGGGGATTTTCTGCTCAACAACCGACTCTTCTATTTTGGTATCAATAGGCGGCAACTCGACAGCCGGCGCCTCAAGCGGGATGGTCAATATGTTGCCTGGATGGATAACCGCAGGATCAGCTATTTGGGAATTGGCTGTAACAACAGCATTGGTAAAAACGTGCCAGGGGCATTTATCACTATAATCATTCTTCCAGATATTCCATAAACTGTCGCCTTCCTTGACAATGATAGTATCAGCCGCCCTCTTTTGTGGCTGAGCAACGGATTCCGCGTTTACCAAAGATGCAAATAAAGTTGAGGTAAGGATTGTAGCCAGCGATAGAAAACCGAGCAGCTCAATAAAAGTTTGGCCGCTGACAACCTTTGCGCCCCTAATATAGCGTTGCTCAGGGATCGTTCCATCGCTAAGGGTATTGCGCAGCCGGTTATCTCTTGCAGGACCATGTGGTGCCGGACTGTCCAGCCCTTTGGTCACCGACCAGAAAAGAATATCCTTGGACGCTCCGATAAAAATAGAACGGTATGTATTCTCTCCTACGAGAAAAGTTATCTCTACAAAATTATATTCAGCATTAGTATGGACAATTTTGTAGTGGGCATTGATGATGATCTCCAGCGCCTTCTTCAATGGTATATCTGTCCCGCTTAAATCTTTTTCGGTCAACCCGCCACTGACAAAATCCTGAGCGATTCTTTCCTCTGATTCTCCCGTAGCCCTGGCAAGCTGCATTATCAGGGAATGCTGCATAAGC
The DNA here is from genome assembly GCA_964354795.1 of uncultured Planctomycetales bacterium. Taxonomy (GTDB): domain Bacteria; phylum Omnitrophota; class Gorgyraeia; order Gygaellales; family Profunditerraquicolaceae; genus JAPLLR01. Next base: position 80,188 of record CAYHBB010000040.1, read on the forward strand.
TTATCTTTTAAGGGAAGATTCGTTTTGATCTTATTCGCGCCTTCCTGTGGTTTCGCCTTGGACTTTCTTGCTGCTGCAACTACGAAAATCAGCCCTGCTACCACTAATACGCCAAAACCTACCACTAACCAAAACGGAAAACCCAGAATATTCGACGGAATCGTTGCAGTAATAGTAGTTATTGAGGCAACTAACGCAAAATCCAAAGGCACAATGGAAAAAATACCTTCCGGGCGGGGATGGGTTTCTGCGGACGATTGAGGATCTGCTGGTAATGAAGAATCAGGCATAGAGGATTTCTTTAACAAATCAGCTACCTGAGCGGTTAACTGCGAGTTTCTAAAAGGCTTATGCATTATGGCATCTATAACAGTAAGATCCAAACCCCTGATCACATAACCGGAGATCAATATAACCGGTATATTTTTATTCTTCGCCTTTACCTCTTTAGCTAATTCTCCGCCGTTTTTACCGCCGGGCATTTGAAAATCAGTTATGACTAGGTCAATATTTTCTACCCCTAATATCTTAAGCGCCTCTTCGGCATTAAGGGCGGTCAAAATATCATATCCTTCGCCACTTAACACCGCATCAAAAGTGCGCAAGATCATGGGTTGATCATCCACGAACAGTATTTTCTTCTTAGCGACAGATCCGGATTCAGTGATATCTTGAGAAAGCTGAATGGCCCCGTTTCTCGTTGAGTCCTCTTCTTCCTTCTGCGTATTCACGGGCTGAAGGCTGGGGATGACTTCCGAGGCGGGTTTGAAAACGCTTATCTCGGCAGAGCTTTGCCTGGCCTCGTCAGCAGCGCACTCCATTATCTTCGAAGACATTGCAGAAATAGGGATTCTCTGGTGCGGTATTCCGGCTCTGGCTATGCTATCCGGCATCTCTTCACAATACCTGCTCCCATCTTTTGCAATTTCGCTTGGCGTAATATGCTGGACAAGAACTATGCCTCCGTTGCCCGCAATTTCTTTCGCTCCCGCCGTTCCATCCGATCTCAAGCCTGATAAAACAACACAAATAACATCCTTATTGAATTCTGCTGCTGCCGATTTAAATAACAGGTCGATGGGAGAATACGCAATAACCTTACTTCTCCTAATGACCTCCCCACTAGCCGCGCTATCGAATAAAACCATAACTACCGGATAGCCGTTGTTATCTTTTTCAATCCAAGCATCCCGGCTAGTAACAAGTATCATCCCGCGCTCTAAATAGAACCTCTTTGGCGAATCCACACTTGGTTCACACAAAATGATCTTTCTCGACTTGTTTTGCTGAACAAATTCGGTAAATGCGGCATAGCAGGGCCGTAAGTGTTCGTTAATTATGACCGGGGGATGATCCTGCGGCAATCCTTCAATTATCTCTTCGATCGCTTCATATCCACTGCGAGACGCGCCGATCACGATTACCTTTCCTTTGTAGTCGATTGGCTTATGCGTGTCCGCTTGAGGAGTGGAAATTACTGTACCGAGAAGTATTGGTAGAATCGCAAGTGCCGCAATCGGCCCGGCGGTGGCTAGAATACTTGTGCCGATGCCGGCAAGGGCAAGCTTAATCGCGGCCCAATGCGGCGCGATAAAAAACGTTATCAGCGCGCCTACCGCCACCAACCCAATGAGCGCGATCAGGCTTACCCCGAGCTTAGTCGAGGGGCCTTGGCCTTCCTTCGGGGACACCCTTCCGATTTCCGCCAAAATTCTTGGCGGACTCGCCGCGTTTTGTGGCGAGGGCTCCCTGGCTGTCCCTTTTGCCATGAGGCCCCTTAACCTGATTAACTCATCACGGAATTGCTTTAGTGAAGAATACGCGCCGCTTCTTACCTCCCGGTGAAAAGCGCTAACTTCGCCGATCAGCCTTTGATTAACAGCTGTGTCATCAGAGAATCTTAGGCCGGGGATGATTTCCTCTATGAGCCTTCCTCCTTGCTCCCACAAAGCCGCATTAAAAAGCAAGCATTCTAGCTTAGGATAAATAGATAATTCCGTTTTTTTGTAATCAATAAAAATAACGTCTCCATTAGCAGTGACAATTTCATTATTGTCATTAATATCCCATATGCCGCGCACCCCTTTTTCCTCAAGATAGATGCAGATCTCGGTGATTTTTATCACGATATTAAATACCTCATCAACATATTCGCTAAGCGGCCTGCCTTTATATTTAAGAAAATGATGCGAGAAATCCCTGCCTTCTACATAAGGATAGACTATCGCCTCAGAATAGATATACGTATCATAATCGTCGGAGCTGATCCATAATCTCTTTCCGGGGTTTAATTCCGGCCTTGCGGTCATTCTGCGGGGACGATACACTTGAGAGTAATCGCCGCCTATCCTGTCAAAAGCCTCCTCTATGCCGTCACAGTGCGCCGTGTCGGAACAACCTTCCCGCTCTGTTTCAAGCTTGCGAATAACCACTAATTTCGCGGTATCCTCATCTACAGCTAAGTCCAGGCGCCGGGTATCTAACCGTCCGAAAGTACCGAGGATAAGGTATCTTTTATTTTCCTCCCCAAAGCTAAGCACTAACTCTTCGCATGGTTCTGGGGCCAGAACAATCCCTACCGGCCTTTCCCTGTTGACCGCTATGCGCATTAGTTCCGCGATCATCCTGTTCCTGCGGGACCTGTCCTCAAAGAAGAACCTAAACAGGTCCTCCGTGAACGCATCAGGCCTGTTTTTCATCCAGAAGAACAGCTCATCAAAACTCTCCCATTTCAGATCTTCCACTTCCCAAGAGCCGGGATTAGCCTTATCAAGCCTGGCCATTTCCTCGGCGATCCTATCCGCGTTCCCCTGTAGCTCATAATGTATCTGTGCCAGCGTTTCCGCCCTTCCTTTTATCCTGGACATTTCTTCTTCGGTCATGGGCAGGATAAAAAACGCCCTTCTTTCCTTATTGGAATCAGTTTCTGAATCATAAATAAATTCCCCGGGGACTCCCACCGGAATAAGCCTCTGCTTTAATCTTTCCTTAAATGTATCTGTCAACTCCTCTTGGTCATATATATGCATCTGCTTTGTGACTTTATTGACAACTGAATCCAAATAACTAAAACCCGCCTCCAGATGCCCGCCGAATATTGTCCATAAGTGGGGGTATTTCTTGAATCCTGCGCGCTGCTGCAGGATAAGGCCAAAATCCGGGGTTACCAGGGCGACATTTGCGGTCCTGTGCCAAAGGCCGGCGGCTTCAGCGATATTCTTATCTGCCTGGCCGATTACCTTTTCTTGGCCGGTAGTTGAGTTAGGGTCCAAAATATCGATTATTCTTCCGCTAGGATATAGAAACGCAGGGTCCTCCTGCGGCAGGCGCAGCCTTCTTACAATTTCTTCGATCTTTTCTGCTTCAACGCCCAAGGATTTAAGATTTTCTCTTACTTGATCCAACGCGCAGGCGCCAAGAAGGGCCTCTTTGCTTTTTTGCGCTTCCTCCCTTTCGCCGTACAGCTCTTCGTAATGGTTCATGACGCCGTTCATGATGCCGGAGATCTGCTCCATCGTAGTATCGAACGGCATCTCGCATGTTAACCCGAGGAGAAAACGGTCGCGGTGCGCAAAGCGATCCATAATGGAGGATACTTCAGCCGTCAGCTCGGCAGGATCTTTCGCGGGAGTTATCTGTGAAGCCATGATGTTACCGATAAGATAATTTCCGGAAGCGGTAAGGACTTCGTACGCCTTTTCGAGATCGACCTCCTCGTCGATGCTGTAGGCGTCGACGTTAAGGCCGGTCATGTTCGACAAAAACGGCGTCGAATCGCCGCAACCGTGGAAAATGACACCGATGCCCTTCGCCTTCGCCGCGGCGGCTACGGCGTTCACACGCCGCGTGATGCAATCGTCGTAATACGACGGCGTCATGATGGCGGTCGAAGGCTCAAGGATGACGATAGCGTCCGCGCCGGCCGCGGCATACGCCTCGGCCTCCTGAGCAGAGACCTTTACGCAATAATCGAGGAGCGCCCCGAATGTCTCGGGATCGTCAAGCATCGCCATGGCGGCATCCGCTTCGCCCACCAGGCGCGCGGCGAGAGTGAACGGCCCGATCACGTAGCCGACCTTAGCGACCTTGTTGCCGTATTCCACGCTGAGCGCGGCCATGGCGTTTATGAATACGCCGGTGCGGCCGTCCCTGTCGATCATCGGAAGTTTCAGTTTCGCGATATTCTCCTTCGTCAGAGTAAACGCCGGCCCAAATAACCTGCCTTCCTGGTCGATATGTTTCGGCCCGAAAACGGACCGTACCGGAAGCGCGCCGCTCTCTTTATTCGCCTGATAAACGGCCTCCGGCCATGATGAAAGATCCATCATCGTAAATACTACGTCGAGCCTGAGAGAATCCTGGACGAACCGTATAACCTCAGCCTGCTTTGACGGATCGGTGGCAAGATCCTTTACCGAATAGTCTTTACGCTCGTGTTCGTTAAAAAATTTCACTCCGCCGAAACTTATAAGCGGCATCCACATGGCTCTATTGCGCATATCGTCAAAGGTGATCCTTGCGGCTTCGGGCGCCGGAGCCGCTTCGCCTTTATCGACCCTGCCCCCGTCCAACGTCTCGCGCACCACCGCCCCCAGCATGCAGGCGCCAAGGATTAGCGGCAGGCTGTTCGGCGCGACAAACGCCGCCAACGCGCCCAGCGCCACAAACTCAAGCAACGCAATCATGCCTTGGCCAGACGCAGGGGACACCCTTTCGATTGGCTTGATGGGTGTCCCTTGATTGGGTTCATGGGTGTCCCCATCTTGACAGAAGGAAGAACGCAGGACATACACAAAGGTCTCTTCTTGGATAAATACAGGCGCTCCCTCGCCCATATCATTCCATTCGCGGGACTTGACTTGGCGCTTATACGGCCCAAACTTAAAATAAGAATGATTTTCCCTGCCGGAAAACTCCTTTATTTTACTTTCGATTACGCGCGAAGCCTCAACTGAACAATGATCATCCGGGAATACTGAATGCCGGAAAATAACCCTTGCCTGCGCGACGAGATACTCCTGGACATTCGCAAAGAAACATTCAACATGTTCCTTATATACATATCTGTACCCGCCGTCAACAGACCTATCCCAACCGTCGACTGGAGAAGGAGTAAAGACAATAAGGTTAAATCTCCTTCCTTCCAGCCCCTGGAATAGATCTCCGCAGACAAACTCAAGCCTGCCCGGATTTGCGTTATTGTAACCTAAGCTTTCGGCATTGGCCCGGGCGCAATCGACCGCCGCCTCTTTTACATCTGTAAATGTCACATGGCCGGCTCCCCGGCTAAGCATGATCAATCCTAATATGCCTGAACCCGTGCCCAGATCAAGGCAGCGCTGGCCCGAGATGTCCCTGCCTAAGCGCTTTGCGATCACCCCTGTCAGCATGCCGCTGGGGGTGTAGACATCTCCCCCTGAAATTACGTACCCATCAAGTTCGGCTACATAGACACTCTCCCTCTGACGATAACTATACCTGCTTTTCAATGGTACCGGAAAATCCTTAGGCCTGGCGGAAGGCTTATTTCTTTTTATTCTGATCTTCTGGAAACTTCCTTCTTTCGACCATCGACGGGCGAGAGATTCCGGGACAAAAACATCTTCAGAATCTGAGAGGCTGCAGCACAATAAAAGCAGAGCTAATGCAAGAAAACTTAAATTGCCTGCGGAGACCACTGGCAAAGCTAAAAAATGTGCCAGCGCTCCGAGAGCCACCAGACCCGTTAGAAATACCAAAACGCTTACCTTGCTGACCAAAATTTCTAACGGGGCCAGCCCAAGGAGAGCAATCAGGATTGCCCCGAGCTTAGCCGGGGGGCTTTGGCCGGAAGATGAAACCCGGCCCTGTCTTTCCTGCATTGCCTTCTGCATTGCTTCGGCTAAAAACCTACAGGAATCCTCCCAGATGACACCTTTATTTATGTATAGGACAATTACCCCTTCTTTTCCTTTTAGTCTTTCCTGAACAATCTCTTTTGAACCATCGGTCCTCAAAATAACAAAAGTATCGGGCTTTATAGTTTTAATTTCCGACGCAAGCTGATCCCCATCCATTGTACACATATGCAAATCAGTAATAGCTATATCAAAGGGGCCTTGTCCGCTTTTGAATATTTCTATTGCCTCCTCTGCGCTATGTGCCGAGACAATGATGAATGCTGGATCGATCTTTCTTAATTGCCTGACCAGCAATTCTAAATCTTCTTCAGCATGTTCTATGACTAAAATTTTAATTGGAATATTTATATGTTGTGCGGATTGAATAGTTGCGGCGATAAAGAGGAGGCCGAGGCCAAGCGCCGCAATTGGTGGGCCGTGGTGCATGAATGCGCCGGCGATGGCAAGCTTAACCGCAGCCCAATGTGGCGCGATGACAAAAGCCGTCAGCGCGCCAAAGGCCATCAGCCCAAGAAGCGCGATCAGGCCCTGGCCACTGCGTGATCTATTTATCGAAGCACTGCCGGCCTTTCTTTCCACATACTCATCCACCGCTTTTAAGAATGCCCTGTTTTTCTTTGATTCAAGATAATAAAATGTATAGGCGTGCAATGGTCCCGCGGCGGAATCCATAATCTCTTTTTTCTTTAACCCAAACTTGGTCAATTTATCAAAGAAACCTACTGCTGACCAAAGTTTGTCTTCGCAGGCTTCCGCGTGAATGGCGCCGTTGCCTATCTTCTGGCTTAAGGCTGCCGCAGCCTGCACAAGCCTTGTGCCTACATAAGACAGCCCATTTTTGTTACCGGATGACCTTTGATGTTGCGGCTTGACGTCAACGGAACCGATAGCAAGCGCGTTATCCCTGTCGGGATACTCATAGTAATCCAGCACCTCCCTGTCAAATTTAAGGATCCCGGCCACTTTCTCCTTAGCGGTCAATACCAGCTCTTCCGATTCAAGATTAAGGAATCCGCGTATGATACAGGGCACTTTATTTCCGGCATCATCAATGACAAAAGTATCCTGCCTGAACCTGAAAAGCCCCCTGCGCAAAGCGCTAAGCGGATCGCTTATTGCTTCAAGTTTCAATCCTGCAGGCATCATGAGGGACAATTCTTTTTCCGCCTCGCTGGCAGAAGTAAAGTGCCTAGAAGGTATACCGCAGGATTCTGCGTTTACGACAAAATCCTGCCTGTCATCAAAATAAAGCATTTGCGAAGGCTGCACATAAAATTCCTGCTCGGTAAGCAGTAAGAATTTACGGAATATCTGCGCCCCGTCTCCCTTTCTAATACCCATCTCATAGGAGGCGTAAATACGGTCTGCCGCGCTTAACACTTCATATTTCCGCTTCAAATATGCAAGATGCATATGATTGGTATCGCTTAGGAAAGCCACTTTGATTCCGCAAGCCTTGAGCTTTTTTATCAGGTCAGCCGTATCCTGCCTTAGCTCGTATGAGCCGTTCCAGATACGCTTAAACGTCGCAAAATCAACACCCTCCAATTGAAGCTCTTCGGACATCTGCGCTACGAACTTACTTGTCGAGACCTCTCCTCTTTCGTAGCTGTGGTAGACGCCTGAATCCCTTAAAATAGCCGTTACCTCTTCTACTGTCTTATTGGTAAAGCCTTCTTTTACGAATCTCTCAGCTACCCTTTTAAAATCAAAATAGACAACAACGTTTCCAATATCAAAGACTACAAACCTTAACCTATCTGTGGATTTCTTAGAAACTGAAGAGGAAGTGTGCGTGGAAGACACCGCTGCGGCAAGGAACGGGAGGAAAGCTATCGAAGCCAGTGGCCCGGCAATGGCAGGATGGCTCGCAAGACCAATGATGGCCGCCAGCAAGCCCAACCCTGCGAAACCAAAAAGTATAAAACACGCTAAATTATGATCAAACCAACCATGCGATCTTCCATTGGAAGAAGTGCGTTCGAGGATCTTCTGCTGATAGTGCTTTATCCAATAAAAAGCGTTATTAAGCCTCTTCTCCTGCTTTTTGGGATCCAACGCTTCTTTTAAAAAATCCACCCCGTCTTTACTTATATCAGATTTTTCTGACGCCTTAATAATAGTGTCCCTGTACTTGATGAAGGCCTGCAAGACCAGAATCTGTGTTTGTGAAGCCCTGATCTCATCCTCCTCGAATCTTAACGCCCCATACTTGATCTCATTAAGCATGTGGCCGTAAGCCTCATGGACAAAATCAGCCAGCATCACCGACGGATCATTTAAAACATTTTCATTAAGAATGATCATATAGCTGTTTGAATTCGTTCTTTTGCTGAATATCTCAATATGTAACCCTGCAGGAGCTCGCCCTTCAAATCCCTGCGGGATATACCCTTTGCTGAATTTATAAAGCTGGACCATTTGCTCATCCGAGGCCCTGCATATACGCAGCCTATCGGTTTTCCAAAGCTCCAACACCAAGGTCAAATCAGCTTCCCCGGAGAAAGCGCCAACCATAGCCATCGCGACCTTGATCAGATCCAGTTTCTCTTCTTCGATCGCCTGAGCGGATACTTTTTCCAACAACTTTAATTCTTCCAGCTTAGCATCCTTAGGGCTCAATATTCTTCTGCCAAAATCATCCTTCATACCAAGCCCATTGACAGAGAGCTTAACAACCAATTTTACTCCAAGCAATGCTGCGACAAGCGCCAAAACAGAAGCGATTACCGTTACTTTAGGTTTTCTGAAGAAAGCGAACACGCGGCTTCGGTCGGCGATTTTTGCCGCATTGATCAACCGCCCTGCTTCCTGATGGGGGCTGGGCCGGTCTTTTAAGGAATGCTCTATGACTTCGTGGATTAAGTCTTCTTTTGCTTCTTGGGTTTCTTTCTGGAAAGAACTCAGGCTTTCTTCGGTAACGATCAGGGTGATTTTTCCGTCAATGCTGATGATGACTGCGCCAAAATCCTTATCTATCCCTATTTCCCGATGCCTGACTACCGCGATACGATCAATACTTTGGACTACGGGCCCGGCGCGGATATCTTTAGCTTGAGCAAGTATTTTGCCTATCCCCTCCTGCTGCCCGGTTAAATACGCATTCACCCAAGGCATATCAACTTTGATTATTTTATTCTGCCCGAAGACTTTCTCAATTCTTTTTAGATCCTTACGTTTTAAGGCTCCAGTTTTACCGCGATTATTTTCATCCTCTCCGGGCAATTCAGCGTCGAAAACTGTTTCCGCCTGGTTTTTCCAGAGCTTCGCTGTTTCCCCATTATGTCTCACCATTATAATCTTCCAATCAGCCCTAAAGGGATTCCAGTAATTCTGTCTTAAGTTTCCCTGAAGGATATGCGGGTACTTTCTCTTTATCCGTTCCCAGGTTGAAACATAAAACTCATCAATGCCCATAGATCGGGCTACCTTCATGACATGCCTTATGGCAGCGTTGTTCCACACCCGGTAAGGATTCTCTTTAAGTTTTATCTGCCGCACGCCTCTGCTGGGATGCACTTCTTCAATAAAAAGAGCGGGCCTGCCGTCGCAGTAAAGATCTATTATTCCCACCCTCAGCCTTCCAAAAGAGCCATCCAGAGGAAGATAGGCATCGTACTCCGTAGGCGGGAATTCGACCAGGGCAGAAAGCTCAGGATGTCCGTCGATAAAACCTTCTTGCGGGAATATATCTGCAAACGGCAATATCCGGTAATCAAAATCTGATTCTGTTAAATCACAGCGCGCAGGTATCATAAGGTTGCTGCCATCGCAAAACTTATATTCCCATTGGAAATCAGGATCTACCTTTATCCTCTCAAAGAGCTCACCCGTTAATCTGTCTTTTTCTATTTGAGTCAATCCTTTTTTATCTTCCTCCGTTGCCACTCCGATGGTGCAGGCACTAAGCATTAACGCCGCCGGCAGATAACAGGAAATAGCAGAACCAATCCCCGTGAAAACGAGCGCGGAAAAACCAAAGAAACCAAAGAGTACGAACATTATTGGATACTGGTAGTAATAATTATAAGGCTCGAGGGTATCAATAATAATATCGGGATTACGCGGCCCATTGGTTTCCTTTGTGTACATATATTTATTCACGTGCCTGAATCGCTGCATTATCTGCCACCATTCCGGAAAACGTCCGCGCGCCCTGACCTTAAGCCGGCCCCTCCTTACTTTCTCATCCGTAACTATCACTTCGGCAAATACGTCGAGAAAACCGTTATCCTGCGGTATCCTGTTGACCCCTTCCACTATAAACACATCTACATTTGAGTTATCCTTGCATAAACCAGCGAATGTCATCTCTGCCCATGATTCCAGAGGGGTCCTTTTTTGTTCTTTGAAGGCAGTTTTTTTGTTCATTCCGTTTGATTTCAACCAATCAAGCAGTGTATTTCTTATTAGGGTCTTACCGCTTCCGGGCTTGCCCTTGATCAGGACAACCACCGGCCTCTTGCGGCCCTTTGCCAGCTCCTCTTGAATGCGCTGCTTTAAGACAACCAAACCCTGTCTTAAGCCAAATGCATTAGGTGAAGACAGGTAATCGGACCGGGCCATGCCAAGCAAAAACGGCGCGGCAATAGACACTGAAGCGAATAAATTGAACCAGTGGTTTTGGGCCGCTTCCCATAAATCAAAATCAAAATTAGAAATTGATATGATCTGAGCCAGAAATGCCAAATACCAAAGCACAGCAGCGCCAAATATACCCCAGAATACCCACCGTCCAAATAGACTGAATATCTTTTTGAAATCAATATGCCAACAGCTGGGCCTATCCATTGACTCGGTTGCCTTAAAGACTTCTATTCTTAACTCCTGTGGTAGCTGAGTATAGATAGAATCATCGAGGATAGCTGCCTTTGCCCAATGTGTGATCGCTGTTTTTTCATTACCAAGAAAATAATGGATGTAGCCGAGATTTCCATGCGCCGCAGCGATATTTGGGTTACTAACCAGGACATCCTTGAAAAAGGGAATGGCTTCGTGATACCTTTCTTCTTCGCAGTATTTTAACCCCAGGTCAAATAATTCTTTTATTGTGAGCTTGGAATGCCGCAGGGTATATCTTTTTTCGCGGTTTTGACTAAGTTGAACGCACATCCCTCCCAAGACAAAAAACGTAATAGTGGCGAGAACGCTTGTGCCGATGCCTGCCAGCGCAAACTTAATCGCGGCCCAATGCGGCGCGATAAAAAACGTTATCAGCGCGCCAATCGCCACCAGCCCAAATAGCGCAATCAGGCTTTGGCCGGAATTACCCTGCTCCTCAGTCGGCGGATTCAATGGATCATTGGAACGGTAGTGGTCAATAGAATAAATTTTTCTTATGATATGTGGATAGCGATTTTTATTTTGATATCCAGGAATAAATATATTATAACTTTTATCAATCCTTACTTCAGATACTCTGGCTAAAGACAAGAAAACCATTTTTACTTTTTGAATATGCGTTCGTAATTCATCAACTATCCCACGATCAAATTTCTTTAACCTGCCTCTAACAACATAGAGATCAATCACACATTTATACTGTCCGAATGCCTCACACAGAGAAAATGGTACTGCCAATAAAAGCCTCTTTAGGCGCGAATCAGCAGTTCCTTTAAATAGATCAATACGCTTACACAATATTTCATAAATGCAGTCGAGCTCATGACAAACCTTTTCTAACTTACTAATTGATGGCTTTTCCATGGCGTTAGCAATCTCTTCTGCCATTTCCAAGTGAGGCCACACTTCTTCTTTAATACTTTTTGCTTCTCTACGCACTAGTTTAACAACTGTTTCTTGAGGCGTTCCCCGAGGCGCTGCCCTTTGATCTTGTGGTTGCTTCCCATTCGCAGAAACCACCACTCCCAGCGCGCAGGCGCCGAGGTTAAATATGCCAAGCCCTAATGCCGACGCATGGATCGGCCCAGTGATAAGTATCGGCGCCAAGATAAACGCCAGCACCACTAGCCCAAGAATTCCAATTAAGCTTTGTCCAGATTGGTTATTGATACATGCTGTCGCAATTGTGTCGGAAACAGTTTCCCCTTGGTTTTTCCAGAGCTTCGCTGTTTCCCCATTATGCCTCACCCTGACAATCATCCAATCATACCTATAGGGAATCCAGTAATTTTGTCTTAAGTTTCCTTGACAAATATGTGGATATTTTTTCTTTATCCGTTCCCGGGTTGAGGCGTAAAACTCATCAATGCCCATAGATCGGGCTACCTTCATAACATGCTTTATGGCAGCGCTGTTCCACGCCCGGTAAGGATTCTCTTTGAGTTTTATCTGCCGTACGCCTCTGCTGGGATGCACTTCTTCAATAAAAAGAGCAGGCCTGCCGTCGCAGTAAAAATCTATTATTCCCAACCTCAACCTTCCAAAAGAGCCATCCAGGGGAAGGTAGGCATCGTAATTCGTAGGCGGGAATTCGACCAGGGCAGAAAGCTCAGGATGTCCGTCGATAAAACCTTTTTGCGGGAATATATCTGCAAACGGCAATATCCGGTAATCAAAATCTGATTCTGTTAAATCACAACGCGCAAGTACCATAAGGTTTCTGCCATCGCAAAACTTATATCCCCATTGGAAATCAGGATTTGCTTTTATCCTCTCAAAGAGCTCGCTCAGCAACCTGTCTTTTTCTGTTTGCGACAATCCCTTTTTAGAAACACCCTTAAGACTGTTTCTTCCCGGACCCTTGTCGTCATTTAACTTACGGCAGAACTGTCCCCCATCCTGAACACACGCCGCCACCATCACTGCGCCCAGCGCTCCTGCCGGATGCATAAGGCCGGCAACCGCCAGCGCGCCCAACGCCACCAGCCCGAGGAGCAAAGGTAGGCTAAAGCCGGATTGAGAAGATGGGGAAACGTCCCCGATTTTATTTATTTTATTCAATATTTCTCTTAACCCGCGTAAGTCTTTTTCCGCGGCATTGCTCATGGCAATAATTAAGTCAAAATGCTCACCCCTAAGCTGCTCCACCTTTCTGCTGATTAATTTATTTATAAAGCGGCGTTTGCGCTTCAGGGTGCGCAGGCTGATTTTCTCTTTGAAGTTCTTCTGCTCGTTCATTGCAAACTGCATTGTCGCCTTTGAACACAGGAAGCTCTTTATCTCGGGAAGGGTTAACCTGATCGATACACCCTTTTCGGTCATAACCACCCTGGAAGCCACCTCTGGCCGGTTGCGGATAAATTCTTTTAAGGCCCTGGCGACATAACCGTAGTCTGCCTCGCCAAAATACACCAGGTTCCTGATCGAGGCAAACTCTGGGTTAACCACAAGCTCCCGCAGGTGCGGCTGTTGTGCAGAACTAATGCCGATTACCTGCTGGTAGAGCTTGCGCAGGGTAAGGTGAAACTTAAATTCAAAAACCGCGTTTTCGCTTATTGCATCAAATTCTTTTACCTGGATTTTATCCCTGATTAGCACCCTGTCAATTGCCTTCAGCCTTCCGGGGCTAAGGTTCTTTAATGTGCTCTGCCTGTTTATGACAACCTCGTATAACCCCGATATCTCGCCAGCCCATCCCAGCACGCGGTAGCGCCAACCTTCACCTGCCTGCGGCCACTTAGCCATATCCTTGACCGCTGCCCGGACAAATCCATGGATCATCTCAGCTGCCTGCCCATTGTATTCTAATAACTGCGTAACTTTCCTGCGGAAATTTGCAAACGAAAAGTCCCGGTTCACGAAGTTGCTCAATTTCTCTAAATCTTCCTCGACAGAAACGAAGCCAGGATTATTTTCTTGGGAAAGCACTGCGCCAAGAGCAAAAATGCCAAGCGCTAGTGCCGACGGGGCATGAATCAGGCCGGCAATAAGTATTGACGCTAAGATAAACACCAGCGCCACCAGCCCGAGGAGCGCGATCAGGCTTTGGCCGGAGTCAGAGAAAATAGAACCGTCCCCTTTATTTGCAGGCAGGCTGAAGCCGGATCTGGATTTTTGGCTTTGTTCTCCTATCCTCTTGTGCAACAAGGCCTCCACGGAGGTGGAAGCGTCCCCTTTACTATATTTTTCTCTCATCGTGGCAAACTTCTTCGCTATTATTCGCCTTTTTTCTACACTATTCAACATCCGAGGACGGAATATAAGATAGGACCGAAAACCGGATAATTTAATATCAATAACCACAGGGGCCGTTTGTCCGTCTGCTAATGTTCTAACAACCACGTTAGCAGAGGATAAATCCGCGAAATTAAGTCTGCTACTCTGCATAAACTCTTCAATCCTTGCCATCTTATTCCAAAAGTCAGCGCTTTTGACCACCCCGTAATCTTCAAGGCGGGGAGAAATACGGCCAGTGGCATCCAAAATACATTCTGTTTTTAGCGCAGTTTTTCCCCTGTATTTAGCGAATCCGTAAATTTTAGCAAAGCTATCCCGTAGATCATAAGGGATAGACGGCGCAATACGTCTATACATTTTGTATTCATAACTGTTAAAATCCAGGATAAATAAATGCCGTAATAATGTGCGTATCCTCACTTCGGGCATAAGGATCTTAAAAACAAAGTTACCCTGCCTGTAAACGCGCCGGTGCGTGCCTCGAGCTACATAATCATCTTGTGCCTGCTGGCCATTCACAACGTCTCTGTGGTCGCGGTCGTCCATAAAAGCTGCTATCGTCTCTATTACAATCTGCCGTATTAATCGCAAAGACCAATTGCGAATCTCATGACTATTGACCTGCATCGCCTCTTGTAATTCCTGAACTGTCTTAGGGCCCTTTCCGAAGCCTCTATGCGGACCAAATAAGCACAAGCCGCCCGGCCTTCTATAGGTAAAAACATCGACATAATCTGGATAATCTCTTAGGTTTTCCATCGAAAGAGGGCGCGGACCCAACAAAGACATTTCGCCTTTGATAATATTTACCACTTGAGGCAATTCATCAAACAGGTTCTTCCGAAGGAACCATCCCAATGGTGTATGTCTTCTCTCTTCTGGTATGTTTGTATGAGTGAGGGTTCTAAATTTATAGATTCTAAAAGGGCGGCCTTTATATCCTATACGTTCCTCAGTATAAAAAACGGGGCCCTTCGATGTGAGTTTTATTAACGGTGCGATAATAATCGTTGCAATACAAAGAACCGGCAACAACGATATCCCAACAATCATATCCATAGCCCTTAACCGCTTTACCCACCGCCGATAAGGAGTCTTCTCGTGTTCCTCGGTGCTTATTTTCCAATTAAAACCAGAGTGCCCGGAGTTCGTTATTTGGCCAGCCGCGCTGATTCCATCGCTGTCGTTGCGGAGGTCTTCGCGGAGGGCATCTCTTGGGCCAATGTAGAACTTCCAAAGGATATATTCATCGGTCTCAACCAGAGAAAATCCTGCCTTCTTTAAGCATTTCTCTGTTTTGGCAACTTCTTCCGGGTCGCGATAAAACTCTCTCTCATCTCTGCCGAAATAAACCGTAATTGCCCCGAGAGGACCCTTTATCAGATCGCTGTTTACACAGATGGCCATAATCAACACTAAGGCCTCTATTCCGTAATCATGGTCCCTAAAATTAACCTTACTGAAAGGACCGCCGTGTATTGCATACCTGAACCATCTTTCCTGGGGCGGGTCAACAGGGCAGTCTATAATCCCATGCCCTATGGCACAGGATTGGTCTGACCGTAGCGATATCAGAAAAACGTGTTGCTGTGGTAGTGCCTCTAAAGAGAATTTTCCATCCTCGCCGATCCGTTTTAAGACCCTGAAGAACGTGATTTCTATGTTTTTAAATCTGAAAACCTGGCAACTATTCTGGTCGAGGCTTTGCGGAAACATTACCCTGCCGATTCCCGCAGGACAATTATAATCAGCCATACCTTTTATAAGCAGTTTGACGCGGCGGGCGGTTTCCTCAGCCGCCGAAATTTGTTCTTTTTCAAAACGAACGCTTCGGATATACTCTTGACTCAACGGAATGGCATGATGGGGCACGGATGGGGAAGCGGGGACGTTTCCCCCTATTGTAACAGCTTTATTCTCATTGGGTTGCGAAGGCGAATTAAGAATTTGCTTATCGGAAGGCTGGATTGTTGCGGCTAATAGCGGGACGGCGGAAAGCGCAGCAAACGGCCCTGCGGTGGCGGGATGACTCAGTAAACCAATAATAGCCGCCAGCACGCCCAGAGCCAAGAGGCCAACAAATAGTGTGATTAAGTTCTGGCTGGATGACCGACAGGGACTGTCCCCGCTTTTTGGGGACTGTCCCTGAATTTGTTTCCCTAAATCCTTGCGCTGCAACGTGCCCAAAGAGGGGGAAACGTCCCCTCTAATACACTCCCATTCCCCCTGTTCGAATTTGACTTTAACCGGCTCTCCCCTTACCCCGGATCTGTATACTGCTGACATTAACTTAATACCAATGCTGTGATCGGCAAGCGAGGATCTGACTATTGCCTGCGTCAAATCTTTGCTTTCTGCCAGCACGGACAAGAACTCTTTCGCTGGCAAACTATCGTCTTCCGGCTCTACCGGCATAACCTCGATACTCTTAGCGCTTCCTGTGACTACCGGGTTAGTTAAGAATAGAAGTTCGGCATGGCTGTCTCCTCCGATAGCTGCTTTATCCGAAATCCCGAATTTAGCGATTCTTCTATACTGCACTGCTGCAACCGGGCCCTGATGAAGACTTAACAACTCATATTTGACCCTGAAACGGTCTTTTGAGATTATGGTTACCCCTTCATGGAGAAACTTTATACTAACCTGACATCTTTTTTCATCTCCATGTTTAAATGTGATAAGAATGTTTGCGTTGATTTCCGAAAGCCCTCTCAAGTTTTCTATAACTCCCGGATCGATTTCGGAAAGCAGCTTTATTTGGCCGTCCCTGTGCCGGAAAACCGGAAAGGTAGTAAATGAATCCATCGGACGCCACAAATCAGCGTAAACTACCGCGCTATCAATATCCTTCGGATTAGTATGGCGGATCAACCACGGGATAATATCAAGGAAATGGTAGCCTGAATGCGAAATCTTGCCTCCGGCAGACTTATACGCCCATTGATTGCTTCCGTAAGACCCAAGACTCGCTTCATGCTCGTCTTTTGCAAATATCCAGTAACCGTCATTTGTCTCGTAATTAATGCTTGTAATCGGCACGGTTATCCCGTCGATACGGTTCGCAGAAATTCTTGCGGCTATTTTATTGAATACATCGGAGTATCTTTTCTGTGTAGCCGCCATAAAAAGCAACCCGGGCTTACTCTTGGCTATTCGCATCAGCTCTTCATAATCAGCAAATATCTGGCTAGCCCCGGCTTCGTCAATGCTGCAGCCTGATGGAGTAGTCAGAGGTTTATCCACAAGGACATGGTAACCAGCATTCAGCGCCCAGGAAACGTAGGCTTTATGCGAGACTGGATGAGTTGAAACAATCACTGCTATTCTTTCATAATCCTTTAATTTATCCTTCAGGCTTTCCTGTGTATCAAAGAACCGTTTGACTTCTTCCTCTGCAGGAACCCTTTTTCTCCATTCGTCGGGGACATATCGCTCTATCTCAGGCTGCTTTAAGCCCATACGTTGATAATATCTCTTGAGCTCCTCTTCATGCCCGCTATAAACTACTTCCTCCGCATCTCTACCCCTTGTGCCATTTTCTATTCTAAAATCAACAACAGCCAATAAGTGGCATTTTTCCCGATAACCCTCTAACGCGCGTAAATGAGCACTTAAAGCATACCTACCGGCACCAATCAATATCACCCCAACTTTATGTTGTGGCAAGGAACAGCCGATAGAACCTTGCACTGAAGCCTCCCTGAAGGGAAGCGTGCCATCTTTATCTGCCTCATAAATATAATGCGTGTTATCGCTTATCGATGCTCTGATAGTAAAACTGGGGGGCGTTTCGGGGTTTTTGGGCTGGATGATCGCGCCGATGAGTGCCAGAGGCAGTACAATCGCAGCTGCCGGCGGCGCATGAATTAATCCTGCGATTAAAACCGGCACTAAAATATAAACGAGCACCACCAGCCCAAGAAGCGCGATCAGGCCTTGGCCGGAAGTAGGCTTCTTGTTAGGTTGAGGACTGACCAGGAAGGCCTTATAGAGCAGGGCGATCTCTTCGGCAGTGGCTTTTTCTTTCAATTTAAAATCCTTTATTGCTGCCTGAATAAGGTCAGAGGCAAAGAGGGTTTGCTCTTCTAGAGGCACCTGTTTCGCACAGGCGGCCTTTGGCTCTCTTTTAAGATAAGGCACCACTACGCCTAAGATATTATCTCGTTTATGTTTCTTCAAGCTAGGGATAAGGCAACCGAAATTACTTACTTTGGTAATGAAAAGAAGTGTATCGCAGGCAGTAAAAACCGGTGATTTCTCGGAAATGAAAGCGCTCTTGTACAGGCGGGCCCTCCAGTAGCGCGGAGATCCCGTGATAAGGTTATTCTTTGCGTGCCATTCGCGGAAAACCCTGCTGAAGACAGCCTCGTCATTAGCGTATCCTTTAACTTTATTCATATGCACATCATTGAGAAAATTCTGATAAGCCCTCATAAAACGCGAAACCAGCAAAGAATCTTCGGTTATAGAAATGATCAAATCTAATTGCCCTACTGCTCTAGCTGCCTTTTTCTCTGTAGTGGCGGCAGCAATCAATATGGAGGCGCGCTTAATCGCGTTAGTAAGGCCTGTAAATTCGACTTCTCTGAAGAACGGCCAGCGCAGTAATCTCTCCAACTCTGCTTTTGCGTTTTCCCGCCCTCCCCCTTGGAACAGTGACTTAATATCTTTCGCCCTGTCGATCACCCTGTTAAAACGCCTTTCTCCACACTGGCGCAGTTCAAGACGCAATGATTCAAGATTTGAAAACATACCTTCTATGGCATGCAGGCGAAGCCCGATAAAAGGCAATGCTGCGCTCAGGCTTTCCGCCGCCAGCTTGAAATATCCTTTCTCAAGCAACTGCGCTGCAGTCTCCAGATCACTACGGCACTCTTTCTTAGATTCTACCTTTACGCCCTTAAGCTCATCGGCGAGAAAAGCGATTTCCCTTACCAACTCCATAGCAGTATCCCTGGCTCCGGGATAATTGACAAGCTCTGATGATTTCCTTGAAATATCTTCAATCCTGTAAGAGAAATCTTTCATCTTCCGGTAATCGCGGGCCAAAGAAGCAAAGATCTTATCCAGTATCCTGTGCCAGCGGTAAAGCGTAAATGTCTGCGGGCGCTGCCTGACCAAAGTCGTTCCCTCTTCGCTGAGAAGCCTGCCCATCAATATGGTGAATTTTCCGTTCTTTTTTCCTTCTTTTTCTTCGACAATCTTCTCTTTTACTTCCTGACAGTTTGCGCGTATGCGCTCATCCAGAATTTCTTTTCTTTGCTCTGCGGTTTTTCTGGATAAAGCGCTTAAGATCGCGCAGGCTGCCGGCTCATTGCCTTTTTCGATCAGGCCCACTATTTCATCCGCTCTCTCTATACCGCTGTTTCGGATAACAATTTTAAGCTGGGCAATATTTCTCGCCACCTCTTCAGCTCCCGCCCTACGCGTTCCTAAGCGTAAAGTGCGATGGTGCAGATCCTTGATTCTTTGGTGTCCGGCTTTTAACCTGGCCTCATGCCCATCTAAAGTCATGCCTAAAAATCCGCAGCAAGCAATGGCCCCGATTATAAACACTGGCTTAGCCAGTAAAATAGCGGTAACCCCTATCAGAATGAAGATTAATGGCAAATATTTGAACAATGAAATAAAGTTATACAAACTGGAGTCCAGAGAAAGGCAGGCTTGTTTAAGAAAATTATATTGCTCTCCTATATCTTTTGCGCTAGCCACATCCGTTTCGGTGCAATTCCAAGTACTACCTTGATCAGGATGGCGGAAAGGAAAGTTAGTCTTTCCGTCAAAACCACTGACCAGCCTTATTGAGCCATCATTAAAAACCTTTGTCCCCGGATAAGGAATGGCTATATTATAGGACGCGCACGTGCCGAGTGCGCAAAGCATGATTAATAACGGCGGAGCACAAATAGCATGGCCCATGAACCCGGCAAGCCACAAAGGCAGGGTAACGGCGCATAAGAGAAATAGCCCCAGGGGCATAAGGTATTCGCTAAGAATGATGCCTGAAGCGGGATCACTGTTTTCGCTTCCTGCTCTTTCTTCGATTTTGTCGATGTTATCTTGGATCTCCTGCGCTGCCTCGCGCAATAGCTTTACGGCTTTTCCTAAAACAAATATATTCCTCTTACGGTTTTCTCCAAGAAAAACACAGTTATAGAAATAACGCCCCAGGGTACTCCACAGGATAGGGTCGTTTATTGTGCCTTTATTTTCCGGCGGGTTTACGCGGCCCAGATATTTCTCCGCATTTAGCATTTCAAGAATGGCTAAATTCCCTGCAAGTTTTTTGCTTTCCTCAACAAATGTTTTCTTCGGCAAGATCAATTCTCCCTTGCCATCCTTGATGTTTTGCTCCAGTCCTCCCAGTAATACCGTCAGCGAGGAATTTAGATCGTGCTGGATCCAACTGTTAAAACCTATTGAAAATACCATCTCCTGCCTGGATGTGTATGTTAATGAAGAATCTAAAAAAGTAACGAACTCCAATATTTCTTTAAAATATTGCACCCATTCTAAAGCGCTGACAAGGTGATCGTCTTTTGTTGTCAATGGCCTTTGCGGCCAGTCAATTTTCTCAGCCTGCTCTTCAAATATATTATAATGATCGTCATTCAGCTTTTCCCTTCGTTTTTTCAACTCCCCGAAGAACTGAGCCGTCATCTGCCGCACATACATGACTGAATCTGTCAACGCCGGGGCCAAAGGAGAATATTTCAGGGTTGCGCCTGCCAAATAGCCTATTACTTTCAAGAAAGCTTCTTTTTCAGAAATAAAATTGCCGATCATCTTATCCAGAAGATGAGCGTTCTCAAGGTCATTTTTGCTTACAGCAATAAGCGACTGGTACGCGCGCATCACCCTGCCGAGCCTAGCCTGGTGATTCGATAATGCCTCGCGCTGCTGTGTGTCGATTTTATTTTCTTCTTTGGCGCGCAGAAAAAAATAATTGAACCAAGAAAGGTGATTAGGGAAGGCGTCGTTGAAATATAACTGTATCGCCTTAAATAAAAACTGCAGTGAATCTTCGGGTAAACCTTCCTTATTGTCTTCGGCCGCGCGCTCAAAAACAGTCTTTTTGTCATGGGTGGGTAAATTTCTTAGTATTTCAATAAATTCCGGACTATGGAATTCATCTTGCAGCTCTTTGGCCCCGATCCAGGAGTTTTCGTCATTTACCGCAGAAAGCGGGGTGGTTCCATCTGTAGACACATGGTAGATCTTTGTATGAAAAGCGTCCTGCAAATCGTACAGTAAATTAAGTCTTGCGTCCTGTATATACAACGGCCCCAATTCCGTGTGCAGAAAATCCGAACGATATGCCGGGGCTTTCAAGACAATATCTCTTTTCGGCCAATTGCGGAATTCCCGGCAGAGAATAAAGGGCGTGCGCAAAGCGGTATCGATCAGTTTGTCTGCTGCCTGATCTTGGCCACGGCCCCTGAGATACTGATCAAAACAATTGCCTTTTAAGTCCTCCGCCGGGTCTGTTAAAGCAAACCTTTGCGCCTGATGCTTCAGCTGCCGGCAAATAACCTTGATCAAGACAAGCGCAAGAGAAGTTGCTCCCGCTGCCGCAGCAAAGACACTCAGGCTAGACATCGCTCCCACCCAGTCTTCAGGATCAGCTTTTACCTCTAATATAGGTAAGGCGCCTTCGGCTTTTCCCTGGATAGCGTGATACTGGTTCTCTGCAGGCTTAATAGCATAAATACCCTCTGCCGCAGCCTTAAGCTTAGCCTTTGAACCTAACACTCTTTGGACAACTGACAAGCGCAGAAGATTGTCTTTGATGCATTCACCTTGAGCATTCTTATTAAGAATCGATCTTAAGAATTTATTCCTTAGTTTGTATGAACTAAGGGCCATTGTCACGCAATTGAAGGAAGCCCGTAATTCATCTGTATCGTTTTCCGAGCCTTTACGGACATAGTAGTCGATTATGCCTTTCTCCAATGCCTCTTTTATTTGCGGCCTCTCCTCTAGGCCCCTTCCGCTTTGCAGGACAATATATGATTTGGAACCATTCTCTCTCATTGTGCGCGCAAAGGACAGTCCATCCATAAACTTCATCTCTAAATCAGTTATAATAATACCGAACTCTCCCTGGGCTTTGATAATCTCAAGCGCTTGCTTTGCGTCATTAGCGGTGATCGTCTCAGACAACCCGGAGCAAAAATAAAGCAGCCTTTTAAGTCCACTGAGTATGCTGGCTTCGTCATCTACTAATAAAAGCCTTTTGTTCCCCGAAGAATTGATTACTGCACCTAAGCAAGCAAATACTCCAAGAAAAGCAAAAGACTTTAGAAAAGTGCTTAAGAACATGATAAGAGAAAACGCGGGGATAGAAATAAAGATGAAAGAAATAATAAACGGGCAAAGAATACCCAAAGCAACTAATATTTTAGTCAAAGCCTGCTTTCCGTTATGCCCATTCATTTCATGAAGCGAGGAGATGATGCCGATAACCCTGCCTTTCTTATTAAGCACCTGCTGCTCAGTGATCCAAACGCTACGTACGCTTCCGTCGGCAAACTGATATTCCCGCTCAAAAGGCGGCAGAGTTTCCGGCTCTTTAAGCTTTTTAGCGACTACCGCGTGTACCTCCTCCTGGCACTTCGGCGCCACGAATTCCCAGACATAACGGCCGGCCATATCTTCGGCGCTATTTAATCCCAGGAACTTCACTTCAGCCTCGTTCACCCAGACAATCTCTCCATTCTCATTGATCATGTGGGAAGGCACAGGTGAAGAGAGAAATTTAGCGTATTCTTCGGGACGATAAAGATTTTTAAGTTTGCGCACTGCTTCGCTCAGGAAACGCGGGGCGATATCCTCGACTGCGCCCTGATCGACGATTACCGTGGTATCGGCGTTCTCAAGAAGCATGCTCACCGGAGTCCCGCTTTCCATAAGCGCCTGTTTTAATATCTTTGCCTTGCGTTTACCGAGAGCAAGGAGAAAAACCTTCTTATCCGATTTTCCGCCTAAAACTATATCATACAAGCTCATCGTATTGGCGTAAGGGTTCACTTCGATACCGGGATAGTCCTCTCTGTTGGCGCGGATGATTTCCTCGGTAAGACGCACTTTTTTGAGCCTGCCCTGCTCTCTGATATCCAGATGCGAACCTTGTGAGTTAAGGCCGATATGCCCATCCGAACCTACGCCTACAACAATAATATCCGCTCCCCCGAAATGCTCATTAAGCTCATTCATATAGGCTTTGGGATCAGGGCCGGCTCCGATATAATGAATATTTTTTCTTGATTCAGGCGTAGTGAAAACCAGCGAAAATAGTTCTTTCTCAAGCGTGTGCGCGTAGGAATAAAGGCTGTCCACATCAAGGCCCTGGTATTCAGCTAACTGAAAAGCGTTCAATCCCTGCCAATAGATGCAGTATTCCTGGTCAGCAAGCGCCCGTAAGAAGCCCTTCCTTAATCCTCCGTTTGCGATATAGCTATTGACGGTCCTGCCGCCGGGAAAGATCACATTGACCAGCCCGCGCTCGGCCTGCACCCTGTTTATTTCGTTAGCGACAAGGCCCGCGGCAGTCCGGGCAAAATCACGCGAAGTCACGATATGGAAACCAAGATCCTTAAGTAGGCTAAGCGCCAACGGTAACTCATTCTTACTGGCCGCAGTAAGCTCAAGAAGATAAGCAATGATCTGTTTTTTAAGCAGCGGGGATTCCTGGGCAAGACGCTTGATAATATCCTTCAGGACGACAAAAAACGC
Source organism: uncultured Planctomycetales bacterium (assembly GCA_964354795.1). GTDB lineage: Bacteria > Omnitrophota > Gorgyraeia > Gygaellales > Profunditerraquicolaceae > JAPLLR01. Next base: position 103,902 of record CAYHBB010000040.1, read on the forward strand.
CTCCTTATCGATCTGCCCCTGCTTCTTAGGCTTAAAAAGATCGTTCAAAACATTCCTGAATTGCTTCCATAAATCCGGTATCCTGCGGGGATCTCTCAATGCCGCGAAAAGCACGGCTTCAAACATCCAGGCCGGCTCTGCTTCATCTGCCCCTAAGACGATCTTACCGTGTTCAGCCTTTACCAGGATGGAGATGAAGGCTTTGGCGCAGTCCGGAAGTTTTCCGGAATCTTTGATGACTTGATAAAAACGGTCAAAGCAAAATTTCTTATGCTTTACTATCAACTCGACCATAGCCACAAGGCACGGTTCATACACGGTCCGGTCAGTCGAAGCAAAGATCTCCTCTAGTACCAGCTTTTTGGCGATGGCGCTGCGTAAGACAGACTGACGGATTCCTTCACTTCCGATGCTAGGAGATATAATATTGCTGAGGATATCTGTTTTTAGGAGTAGCTTACGCTGCCTGACCAGGTGGCGCGTAAGGTTCAGCTTGTAATCACGGATGATACGATAGAAAAGATTATATATATTATCCGCCTCGTCTTCTTCCCCGTCTTCCACGCTATTTAATATATTTGTATTAGGGTCGAAATTCCGGTAAAAACGCAGTTCAGTGCCCAGATGTCCAACGAAAAGATAAACCAATAAAACCGAGACAGCTCCCAACGCCACGCGCTGCCAAGGCGCGCCCCCAAACAAGGCCAACATGAATACGGCCGTGATCAATCCGACCAAAACGCACTTGACGGTGATGATAGACGTCTCGGACCGCTTCTGAAGAAGGATGTCTCCATACTTGGCGACAGCAAAATTGAGAAGCGCAGAATCGTCATCAGGATCTTTCGCAACCTGATCTGCCAGCGCGATAAAATCATCATAGATTGCCCCATCCTGACTTAACGCATGCCTCTTCAAATAAGCTTTAGCCCAGGCCTTTATTTCTTCCTGCTCGGAATCGCGTAACGCTTTCCAGGCCGAAACCTCTCTGCGGATAGCCGCCGCCTCTTCACTGATAGTGTGGTGTGCCTGTTCCTCATGGCACAGCAGCATATAAATAAGCATTGCGGGAACGGGGTGCTGGGGTGAGAATAATTCTTCAGATAGGCTTACTGAACCATTCCTGCGCAGGGCTAACGCACCGCGGATCCTAGCCACATTTACCTTTGCGCCCTGCCGCCATAGCTCATGCACTTTAAATAAAAGCGCCTGATTATCACAGATCAAAGAGAGGAAATCCCTGATGTCTTCGCTATCGCCTTCGATCACAGGAACCGTATTCTTCAACCTTAAGAATGCAGCGGGAGAAAATAATTCAAGCTGTCGAGGAGCCTGCGGGGACGCAGGAATAAGCTGCCTTAAGGAGGCTTTGGTGGATTCGTAATATTCAGATGGCGGCGCCCGGCCCCTGATCGACATCCATTGGATCAGGTCTTTTAGGATATTCCCTCTCTCATCAACCGGCCACACCGGAAGGTCTATCAGCCTCATATTGCTAAAATCGATCCTGGTAAAAAGCCTGTTCAGTCTTTTTTGCTGCTCTTTCTTAAAACAGTCTCCTCGTAATGCCCAAGCCAAAGGACCTTTGTTAGTCAAAAGATAATCTACCTGCGGACTGCCGTTTCTTAGAGCCGCTGCCTTAAGGTTATTTATCCATCTTTGCGTAGGCGCGATAAATCTCTCATGCGTCCTTGCCGCGTAATTCATAATATACCTTTCGACTTGATTGAGTCTACGCCGGGTCCTGAAAATCCTCATTTGAGTCCTATAATCATCGTCTTGCCCGTATCCGGCTACCAAGTTTGGATGGTTTTCTAAATATAGATAATGCTCCTTTATCCAATCCCTCATAGGAAGGCCGCAGATTGTATCATGCTCTAAATCGACTTCGATATTATTCCTTCTTAGATCCTCGATACACCCGCAGAAAAGGCCTAAAGACAATACTGAAATAAAAGCTGAAGCCAAAGATAACCCTGAATGGCCTATGGCGACAGCGATAATCAAACTAAATCCAAAAAGAATAAGCGAAGTAAGAATGGGCGCGGCAGCGCGAAGAAATCTGTGCCTATAATGCAGCGAGGTATTACCGGAAGCAAACGAGGCTGCCTCAAGCTTTCTCAATAAAACTTCGGGTTTCAAATGCGTGCCATCGACCTTAAAGAGCCAAAAAAGCAGTATCTCCAGCTCTCTGTCAGCCAGGCCAGCTGCGCATATGACTCGCCGTAGCTCTCTCTTTAAATCTTCCGCAGACAAACCCCTTACCAGTATTTCTTTTTGCCTGAAGAGCTCTTTTCCCTGCAGGAATATCTTTCGTCTTCTCGCTAGCCCAGAATCTTTGCCTCCCAGGACGTCAAAAGTATCTATACCCAAGATCTGGGCAAGGACAGTGCCAAAACCAAACCAGTCTTTATGGACGCTGTTTTCGAGCCTGTCGCTCTTTGAGTGCGGGCCAAGATACGAAAAACCGGGAGTGAGTATTATTGATTTATTTAGTACATTATCTTTCAATATGGCGCAGGAAAAGTCATATATGATCGGCCCATGGTGCGCAATAGCATCAGGATTTCTGGCTAAGGCAGCGGGTATCCAGATGTTCCTAGGGCCGAAATCTCGGTGAAGGATCCCCTGATCATGCACGTATTGCAGGCTCCTGGCAATCGAAAGCGCGAGGCGCTTTTTCTGGATTCCCGTCCAGTCCGAAAAATCGGCCTTCTCCATCGAAGACCCCTCGGGGAAAAGCTTCATGATCAAGACCGTGCGGTCTTCAGCGGGCAGCTCGGCAAATAAGTGCGGAAAATCGTTTCTTATCCCGAATCTATGCAGCCGGTAATAGATTTCTGCCTGCGGGGATTCCTGCGGTTCAAACGAAAACGCATGGGGGGAAGTCTTCGGCTTAGAAACCAGCACAGCGCATCTTTTAAGATGGATCCCAGCTTTCAGGTATTTAAAGACCGCGAACATCCCTCCGTCATCAATAAAGCTGAAGCGCGAGCCATCCACGTCATATTCATGGCCCTCTTTAGGATTCCTGATGCATAAAGCCTTATGCGCGATCCTCGCCATTTCTTCATCACTGAAGGCGCCTGAGGAGATCATACCCATCATAGATAAGCCAAATACCGCTATTATCCCGGAATTTACAACAATCTCCGACACTAATAAAGCGCTAGCAACCAAGCCAAGCCCAATAAAAATAAACAACCCAGATATGATCAAGTCTACGCGAAGTAAAGATTTGCTCTTTATCGTTTCTTGAATAACCCTCCCTAACAACAATTCTGCGAACAGTTCGATATTGTCGCATTGCGGATTAAGCGTTCTCAGTATTGAAGATGCTTCCGATAACATGCGTCTTTTTAGCTTATCTTTATCATGCCTGAATTCAGCATGGTTTGAGTAAAGGAAATATTTATACGCCAGGCTGCCTATTACATCTATCTCCTTATCCTTTAGTTCTCTGACTATTTTATCCAGGCGTTCATTTAAGGCCTTTTTATGCAGGTATTGACTGATCAGTATTACACAGATAAACGCAATTAAAATACCAGCGACAAAATAGACGCAAGGATGGATTACGGCAAACGGCAAAATTGTAAATCCCATTGCGCCGGGATTATTATCTGACTTATAAAACTTACGCTTAAGCAACCATACAATAGGTATCAGGGAAGCTAATATTACGGCGAGATTTTCCCGGATCTTCTCCCAGATTATCTGAATGATATCCGGCACTCCGGGTTTGCCTTCCTCCTCTATATTTATCTTCCTATCTCTCTCGACGTTTTTCTGCGCATTTTCAATAAGATTTCGCGCTGCCTGAGGGCAGGCGACCTGTTCGATCAAGCTACCCCCAAGCGTTACGAAATTACTGCCTTTCGCAAAATAAACATTATTGGTGCTGGCTGCTGAGCACAAAACCGATGTGAATAGAATGATGAACGCCGCGAAAATACTGTTTACTGCGCGGCAGGAATCGTTATCCGGCCCGTTGGCCACCGCCGCTTCCTTTATAATCTTTATTCTCTCCACAAAAAGAGAAGGCGAAGAGTCAAAATGGACAAATACTTTTCTGATGGCAGGAAGATGTAAATCTTCGGTTAGTTCTAATGTTCCTGAACTAAATCTGACGGCGTTCACAAAAAGGCGCGCCTTGCAGGCAACAGTTCCTTCTCTGGCCATGATCCGTTCATATTCCACTTCCTGACCTACGGAGAAATCCAGTATTTCAAGCTGCTTAGAGGCTTCGGTGAATTCCGGTTTTGTTTCAGTAAGCTTCTTAGCTTCCCTGTGCGTTTTCTTTATTACGGCTTCTTGGTATCCATGGTAGGAGACTGCCTCAAGCGCAGTGGCGAGGTTGCCGTTGAATTTCTCGGAGAAATCATCGGCAAATTCTTTGGAAGAGAAATATATTTCGAGGGCACCTTTGTATCTACGCTCCCAGATGAATTTCTTAAGCGGCGGCGCGCGCGGGTTCTGACTGGTGAAATAGAAGAACTTGACCGGCGTGATGCATATGGCCGCAGAGAATCCGTTGAATTCAGGAAGCGAAGCGAACGCGCGTTTACGGATCAGGGCCTTACACCCCTTTACTTCATCATCGCATAAATTCCCGAAAAATCCGTGCTTTTGACCATCGGACCGCCCTTCTTCCCGACTACTGCCGCAATTGCCATTTAAATCTGTGTTGACGCGCGACTGCGCAGCTCCGATCTTCACATATGAGCCCTCGCCCCGGCTTACATAATCTACTATCTTAGTGAATATTTCCCTGGCGCTAAGACCCTGCGCCCGGCAGAGAGTGTTCGTAAAATCTCCGATAACGATCATTTTCTCCTTTGCCCGGGAAAGTGATACGTTTATCCGCTGCAAGCCGTCCATGGTCTCAAGAAAACCGATATTCTTAAGCTCCCCTTCGCTGCCATATTTACTACGCACCATAGAAACTATCACTACCTTGTTCTCCTGTCCCTGGATAGCATCGATAGTATTGACCATAACGTGTATCTTGTGCACATCTTCTTCGCTGAATAGCCTGCGGCCCTGTAAAGAAAGATCGAATTTCACAAACTTAAGGAACGAATACAGACTCGAGGGATAGGGGTCCTTGATGAAATTTACGATAAAGCTGCGGCCGCGCGGATTAGACATGGCCTCTATATCAACCCTCAAGCTTTCCCTCAAAACACTTTTATCCTCATCCGTAAGATTAACTTTAGATTGGCCACTGGAACGTATTTTATCGATTACTGACTTTAAACGAAGAGCCAGGACTATCTCTTCATTTTGCGCAGCATAGGGTGAGATAATCGTGACGTCCTCGAAACCGTAGCGCCAGCTCTCATCCGACTTTACCTGATTTAAGATCAATTCCAACTCGCGCAAAACCGTGCTTACTTCGCGGATATTATAAGAGGAGAAGTTAAGCTGTGCCTCGCGGCCTGCGATATCAATGAGCTTAAGCGTATCTTCCTCAGCTATCTCCTTATCCTGCGCCTCATGGTCGCGCGCAAACAACTGGCCATCGTAAAAGATATTCACCAGCCCGGTGATCAACGGATGCGAACGTCTGTTCACTCTAAGCAGGTGGTGATCAAGGGAAATTCCGCGGTCACGCTGAAGTTCAAATGCGCGCTGGAAAAGAGAAATCTTGAAACTCCAGAGGTTGTCAGGCAAGAATATTTCTTCAAGCGGCGGCAGGCTGAATCGCTGCTCGAGGGTCTTACCTTCCTGGCGCATGATCGCCGCCTCTTCGTGCACCATCGCCTCCATATCCTGGCTGACTCCGAAAGCGGGAAGCTGCATGTGGTCTCCGACCAGGACGATCTTTTCTCCTGCCATCAACACAGGAACGATCGTTTCGGCGATAGTGGCGCGGCCGGCTTCTTCGATGATCACGATATCAAACCTTCTGAAGAAACCGTTCTGGCGGATAAATTTGTCATTAAGGAACCCGTTATTCGTCCCAAGGATGACAAAACCGGATTTCTTCTTAGCATACCCCTGCTCAAACTCACGCAGGCACCTCTCGCGGTTCTTCCAGTTGGCTTTTATCTCATCGCTTATCTTCTCCTCCTGATTGCCGACGCGTACAAAGGGTATTTGCGCCCTGCTCAGGCGCTCGCCGATATTGTTCACAGCAGCGTTAGACTGAGATACCACAAGCACCCGCTTTCCGTATTTAATATAATATCTTACAATGTCAGTTATGGTGGTAGTCTTGCCTGTACCGGGAGGGCCCTGAATAAGTGTGACAGAAGGCTCAAGACTTATGCCGGAAAGTACCGCGTTTCTCTGAGAGACATCGCTACGTATCAATTCGCTCACCGAGTCGATGTTTCTATCCCGGAAATCTCCCGGCTTATCCTTTTTCAACCCAAAGAGTATATCTAGGTAAGGATTAGCCGTGGTAGCCTTGCCGCGCGCAATTGACGACTGTAATTCTCCTATGACGCTGTCAAAATCTTCCTTCTGCCTTAAAAGAGAGGTGTCTTCGACTCTCTTGATGAAGCCTTTTGACCTGATGCAAATTAGGGCGCGCTCTTTCTGCTCGATGTTATCAAATTTAAAGACGATACTATTATCTTCCGCATTTACTCCGACGACTTCAAAATAGTCATCGGTAACGGTCTCGCCTTCAAAATCAAGAAAGACAAAGCTGTCGCCTATGCGAGCCACATCTTTTGAGCGTACGGTTATCCCTTCGAGAGCCGCAACCCGGTTATCGGTCTTCAGACGAAGCCCCCGCACAGTGAATGTATCTTCGAACTCTCCCTTAGGTAAGGCGCAGGAAGAATACAAATATTTGAAGGAGCCGTAAACATTTTTGATCCTGCGCTGCCTGTGTTCGACAGCAGTCAGGAGCGCTGAGATGATTCTATAATGGGGAATAAGAAGTCTTAAGGTAATATTCCCGAGGGCAACGCTCTGCGCTTTCGCAAAATCTTCGTAGCCGGAATTTTTCTTTATCAATTCCGAAGCAAAGGTAAAAACGGTCTCAAACTCGCCCTGTTTATTCATCCCCTCGAGGACTCCCAGGATCTCAGCGCACACCATCCTTACTTCTGGGCCGAGTGAAAAAGCGGCTAAATACATATCTTTAGTCCTGACAAAATCATTCTCTTGCAGAGTTTTGCGCGCCTCTTTCAAGATAGCTTCTCTTTTTTCAATAAGAGACCTGGCCTCTTCGATTAGTTTTGCGGCCCGATGGTCATCAGGGCAAATCTTCAGGATTTTCTCGGCCGACTTCAGCGCTTCATCGGGATTACGGCCGCACAGGCTTTGCGCGCGCTCAAAAAGCTCAATCTTCTGAAGGAATCTGGTGATTGTCTGGTCTTTATCCGAACCTGTTGCAGGATTAAGCGCCTGTGCTAGCCTGCGCGCTTCGGCAAGATTACCAGCAGAATACTGTTCCTGCGCCTCTGACATCGTGTTCACTGTTAAGTAGAAAGCATGCGCGGCGGTATCCTGGGCGTTAAGGCCAAGAGCAGTATTAAGCCAATTCAGCGCCCGCTGATAGTCAAAAGTACTGTATGCCTGACGTGCTTCTACCATGAGGCTAAGTATCCTCTCTGAGCGTTCGATAAACCAGACACATTCGCCTCTCTTCAGCGCCAGCTCTCCTTCTATGCCCAGATACGCCTTCGCATCAGAGATCACTTGCGGATAAGAGCCCGTCTGAAAAAGCTGTTCCAAACGTAAGAGCACGATATCCGCGTCTTGCGCGGCAAGGTTATTGATTTCCGTTTTAAAGCCCGCGAAGGAGCGGCGGATAGCCTTATTGCTTATCCTTTCAGCGTCTATCTCGCTTACAAAACGATAAAGTCCATTCGAGTAAAAATATCCCAATAGGTGCAATACCTCTTCTAGTCTCATACCGTTGGAATCTTTCCCCTCAAGCAGGCAAGGCAAGGCAGCGCACAGATAATCGACAAATGGTTTACTACGATTCATCACAAGAAACAAGATAATCAGCTTCTTTTCTTCCTGAGCAATAGAAACCTCGCAAAGCATGGGAAGCAGTGATTGGGTAATCCTTTCTTTGGCGGACTCAGGAAGAAAGATAAAAACCCTGGAAAAAGCGAAGAGCAATGTGTCGACTACCTGGGGATCGGGATCAAGGCGCAAAAACATAAGCATTTCTCGCCTGATGGAGTCTTCCTGGCCGCTGCGAGCCAGGGCATAAAAACGGCAAACGCTTAAAGCGCAATAGAGCGGGAAATAACTCACAGGCAGCTTAGTAATATCGGCAACTCTTTCTTTGAGGCTCATAAAATCATCTTTGAATATATCGTCAAACGCCGCAATCAAGGCCTTCCCGATATCGGGTAAATTTTGCTGCTTGGCGAATGCCTTACGGATACTTTCTGCCATGGAAGCGGCCTTTTCGGTTCCGAAATCATCTCCGGCATCCTCAAGCGACTTTGCGGTAAAAGCCATGAGGATTGCATGCAGGATAACAGCCTCAAACATAGCGGATTGCTGCGATATCATTGATGCCATGAGGTCCGAAATATTCACCAGCACCTTAAGGTTATTGCCGGATAACTTATAAAACATTGCCAGCGACTCCCAGTCGTTTATCCGCACAGGTTCCTTCTCCTGCTTTTTATTATTTACAAAGGCTTCTCGGGACTGAACGAGCTTATACAGCTGGCTTTTGAAATTGATCATCCGGTTTGCGTTTGCGCTAAACTCATCAGCAATAAAATCAGCTTTTGCGCTGGCCAGATCTTCGCCGACCAGTTTGAATATCTGGGGATCCAGGCTGTTTCCTGCCTGCAGGCATTCATATTCTTTCAGGAATCCTTGGGCCTTGCTAAAGGCGTGATTTTGATATGCGTCTTTAAATGCCATCGCAAGCGCAAAGACATACTCCGGTGTCCGTTGATGATAGCGGTAACTGCGGAAGAGCGCGATAACTTTTTCTATGCATTCAAAATCGCGCTTCTGCTCTATTAGAGCGGCGGGGATAGTCATCCTTTGATCAGAAATACTTATTAGTCCTTCAAGGCCGATAAGTACGAGCCTTCTTACTGATTCAACATACAGACAGGGACCTGCGAAAGCAATAATGCCCTCAAAGACGCTTTGCATATGCGGCCGGTCATTCTTGCAGGAATCAATAATGTTATGCCACCACCTGCAGATAACACCCATAAAGCTTGAGGCATAAGAATCCTCTTCCTGCGGCCTGCGCTGTTCGTTGAGATCGCCAAAATTATCATTCATCCAGGCAAGCACATGCCGGATGAGGCCTATGGCGCTATCAACCTGTTTCTTTTGGGTAAGTTTCCCTAGATGGATATCGGTCCGCGCCAGCGCAGCCTGCATATCTTCTGCCAACTGCTTGCCTTTGGAATGAGAAAAAGCACCGTAACTCTCGTGGGCTTTCTTTATTGCTGTAAGGCGGTCGAATAGGCCCTGAATATCCTTGGTCTCAATATTAAGCGCTACGACCTCTTCGGCTGTCGGGGGTTGATCGTTATTCTCTTCGCAGTTTAAGGCGCTGTTTAAAAGCCCCTGAAGCGCGGATTTATAGGTATCCTCAAAGCGTATTTCAAATAATTCTTCGGCTTGCAACAAGAGTTCAAGCTCTTTCTTACGAGTTTTAAAATATTCGAAGCTCGCGCGGCAGGCTTCTCCGTGATTTCCATATAAGAATTTCGCTGTCTCATGGCGCAATATATCGCTGAAAAATACCTCGAAAATAACGCAGCGGGGATCGTATCGATCATACGGCGGAGCGCGCGCGGCGATCTCATCAAGTACGGTTATTTTAGCTGAGCCGCCTTCCACTTCAGCAATATTTCCGGAAGCGGTACTATCGCTGAATCCGACTTCAAATTCCCGGTCAGGCCTGAAACGCGTAAAATATTTCTTAATATATTTATAAATTTCCTTTAAATTGGCCTTGCCGTTGCCCTTGATCTGGCCGCAGAGGGTCGCCGGATAGGCATGCGAGCCAAGGCGTCCTGCCATCTTCTTATTCTGTTTTGCCCTTTCGCTCAGGGCCCTTTTAATAAGCAGATGAGCAAGGTTCTCTACCTTTTTACGGCCTTCACCGACCCTACTAAGTATAGAAATTGCTTCATGCAATAACGCATCCCGAAATTTTTCTTTATTATCCTGATATTCCTTCTTTTGCAAAAGAAAATCATATTTAATCACGAGCTCGCGCACCCCATCTTTTCCCTGCTTCTTAAGCTTATTCAGCATATCATCCAGGTAAATATTCAATATTTCCTCTGTATTGTCTTTTGAGCCTGACTTTACAGATAAGAATATTATTACTCCCAATATTATGATACCGACAATACCAATGGCCACATAAGCCGATACCGGAATAACAGCCAGCGGCAAGGCCGCGATCCCCATCATTGCGGAATTATTCCTCTTTTCTTCATCCGCCTTGCGCTTAATCCACGGCATCAATGAAGCTATAGCAGCCAAGATTGCAAGAGACACAACAGCTATCTTGCCGCACTTCTTTGACTCCTGTTCAAGCTGTTCTTCAATTTTACGCGTCTCTTCATTATTCTTAGCGATTATCACCTGCCCTTGCGCTATTTCCCTGCGGTAATCCTGGTTAAGCAACGTATCCTCATCCAGCGCTTTTTCGTCTAATCCAGAGAATCGCGCTTTCGGGTTATTTGTGAACTCGCTAGCCGTAAGATCGACCAAAACCCCATCCTGCATTACCGTGAAACTCCCGAATAGTTTCGCAATAAAGCTATCAAATTTTTCTTCAGATGAGCCGAAACAGAAACAAAAATCTTTCGTGGAATTAGTCACATCCACTAAGGCAAAGGTGCCATCGCTTAATCTTACAATATTCGCCACATGGTGGTATTCTTGGCCAGACTCATTCTTTGCTGTGCAGGGAACCGTCCCGGCGTCTAGGCCGCAAACCCTGGCCATCACCTCAAAAAGGCGCGCATATGTCGCGCAGATCGCCTTCTTTTGCTCGAGCGCTTCCCCGATAAGCAGGCTCTCATCTGTATAGGAAAGATTTGACCTGATGACATGAATAAGCCATTTTGCCGTCTGCATCTCTATGTTCACCCAATCTTTAGCGTAGTCTTTACGTACCTGCTCGTTCTTAAGCAGCTGCCCGATCTGTGACAGAGTTACTGCAGTGAAATTTGTTTTATATGCCTGATTATATAAAATGACAAATTGCTCATAAGCTTCCCGCGCGAACTTAGATTCCTGGTTAGCTTTATCGATCCATCCGCTAAACACTGCTTCTAATTTATCGTCGTTATAACCGGCTTTCTGCAAAGAAACCCTATCCGAATCAATAAAAGCATATTTGCTGACTGTATTGGTGTCTGGGCCCTGGGCAAAAACACCGCTAGCACATATTCCAGACAAAAGGAGCATGCAAATGGTTTTGCCGAATAAATACTCGACCAAACCGTTGCCTTTACGTAAATGCAGCGCCCGAAGAAAGCTGGAAGGATCTTCTTCTTCCGCCTGATAAGCCTGAAGCATCCTTAACTCCGGATCAGCCTTCATTAAAGGCATGATTATATCCAGGATCTTTCCCGCCCTTATAGGATGGCTTAATTTTCTAATCGCCTTGGCTTTCAACTGCTTTATCCTTCCTTCACTTACACATAATTCATCTGCCAGCTCCTTGTCAGATAGTCTTGCGCTCATGCCAAGATAATTACGCATTACGATCTCTTCCCTGGCGGTAAGAGTAGGCAACACAACTTCCAGCGCGCGCTCCAAAGCAGCTCTTCTTTGGGTGGAGAAATCAGGAATATTCTCCAACACCGCATCAAAAGAACCCAAAGGCATCATCTCCTGCTGGCTATAAACCTTAATATAAGCGCGGACTTCCGGAGTAAGTATGGATTTATTACGGAAAGATCCTACCTGGGCCTTGAGAGCCTCAAGTTCTGTAGATTGTCTTTCGTGGATATCGGAGACTTCTTTAATGAAGAAATCTATCACCTCTTTGGGATAACCTTTGTTCTTAAGGATCCCCCTTACCGTATCTTCCTGGCCTTCGATAAGCCAGCCTAAAACGTTATCAGCTATCTCAAATTCTTCCGGAGGCCCCTGCTCTTTGCCTGAATCCTCGATATATTGAGTTGCGATATCCAAAGCCATTTGCGAGAGAAGCGTAAACTCGTGGCGATATTGCGGATATAATTTTGCCCCAAAGCCCTGTCCCGCGGCGGTGATGGGGTGGGAAACGACCTCTTCCAAATGCCCGATACCCATGATCCTATACAGCGCAAATTTCGCCCATACCTGTAACTGCAAGGGTTCCTGCGGATCCTTCATGATGTTTTCAAACAGCGTACGCGACCAATGGAGATACTGGCGGGAGCTTTCTTGATGCCACTTCAAAACAATAGATAAACATACGACCGCGTCTTTTCGCACCAGCGCATCGTTATCTTTATTGATGATGACCTTGAACAAGATATTCGCCAATCTGTCTTTTTCTGCATCTGTAATATAGTAAGACAGGCGGCCAAGGGCAAAAAGCTGAAAGCGAAGTTCGCAAAGCGTAAAGTTATCCAACCTGCCGTCTTCGCGTACACCCTGCTCGCATCCTACGAGACTCTCCAGCTTATCGATATATATAGGTATGTCTCTGCGGTGATAAAACAATCCCATAGGAGCCATCTCAATAGCGATCTCATAGAGGGAATGGCGGTAAGGCAGTTTTCCCTGCGTACGCTCCTGGTCTATCTGGGTAAACTTCATCAGGTATGGGTCTTTTTTGCGGACCAAAGAATCGGCCCTTTCAAAGATAGCGGAAGCGTGTTTACGTACCAAGTCGATCAGGTCAAAAGAAAAATCAGCCTCTGACTCAAGCCAATCCTCTAAAAGCGCCATTACCCGGTGCAATACCAGAATATCTATTTCATCAGTGACATGGATACGGTAGAAATCAGAGTCCCGTAGGATAGCAGCGACACCGTTAGCGTGATTATGGCGGATGTCTTCGCGTGAACAACAGATGCCTCCGCCGTTAAGCAACTCTCCTGGAAGGTAGATTATCCCGTGTTTCTTTAATTCCGCCTGCAAAGAACGCTTAATGGCGTTATTCGCTCCTTCGGAAATAATCAGACACTGCAATTTGGAAATCTGCGCGATATCACAAATAACATTGGCTGCCGCCGCCAGACACAATATAGTCGTCTTCTGGTATATAAGCTCATTTACAATCGTGGCGTCCCCGAATACCGCTTTTACTCCACGAGAAACTAACCCCTCTGTCAGCTCTTTGATTTCGGCATCGCTAAAGACGTTTTTGCCCGTTTTGGGATTAAGGGGATTGGCTATCCAGATTGTCGAGTGCTCCAATCCGTCGAGATTCCGCATCCCCAATAAATTCTTCAGCGTCAGCTTATCCGGGTCAGCTTCGGCAATGCTGCGCGCCTCAAGGAGAAAATCTCTCGGCAAACCCTCCTCGCGGTAAATAGCAAAGAACTTATTGGAGAAACCGCGTATCTTGAAATTGAATATGGAAAAAAGAGTCATAAGAAGCTTGGCCACGCCGCTGCCTACATCGCCAAATCCCTGAATGATCCAGCTGATACAATTAAAATCTATTTTCAGGTTCCTGATGAATTCAATCACTTCCGCAGGATAATAAGCGCTGGCATCCAAAATATGCTTTAACATCCTTAATGCGGTGACCGTACCCTGCACCACCCCACGGCTGGTGACCATCCAGGCGGTATGAGAAAATCCGCCTTCTGATTCCGGGTTGCTGGTTGTAGGCTTCAAAACCTCTTTTTCATCGATAGGCTTTATGCCTAAACGCTGGGCATTGGCATTGATATCCCGGACGGTTTCTTTTGCAGTCCTGACCATAATACCCATGCGCCTGTCCACATCGCGCATCATATCGGGCCCGTCGATAATCGCAAATCCTAAAAGGCGCGCAATAACCATAGCCCTGGTATATTCTTCAAAGACCTTATCTTCTTCAGCAAGGATCCTTGCCTTCTCTTCATCGCTTTGGCCGGGCTGCGAAGAAACGCTGGGGCCTAAACGCGTGATGCGGTCTCCGCCCTTACCCATCAATAATCCCATATCATAAATATCCTGCGGGCCGTAAAGCACAGGCATACCTATCCAATTATCCTTATCCTGGATAGCGAAGGTAGTCTTCTTTCCGTGATAAGGGATTTCCCAGATTGCATTCTTATATTCCATGGAATTGGCCAGCTGGGAGCCTTCATGGGCGAGCCCGAGCTTACTACGCGGATCAAGGATAATATTGACCTCTTTTAAGACTCCGCGGCCGACGAAAACAATAAGCAGCGGGTTTTTGTCCAACGGGCAATTCCTGAAGATTTCGCCTTTGAGCGCGATGGCGATAGGTAAGTTTTTTTCTTTCCTGTACGCGTCATCAGTCGTGTCTACAATGACATTTGCCTCTATCTCTTCCGCGGTCAGGTCTAATTTTTCTCCTAGCTTAAAGATATTAATGATAGACTGGATGAGTTGTTCTCTATCAGCCTGCATATTGCAAAAATCAAGAAGCGACAGTTCTTCTTTATTACTTATTCGGGTAAGGTTTGCTTCTATTTCTAGCTTTGCGCCTTCGGAAAACTTTTTACGCTCAGGCAAAGATTTACCTCTATGCATTACTTTGCGGATTAACTCCTCGATCTCGGTGTTTGTATCGTGCTGGGTCCGCAAGGCCAAAGACGCAAACTCATGCGCCAGGCGCGCCTGGAGTTCCAAAGGATCGGCATATTCATCTGCTTTTGTCAATATAATGACCTCTTTTTTATCCGGATGGATTACTGCCCTGATCTGGGTGCCCAGGTAAAGAGTCTCTGCGTCTACGCTCATCCCCTGCCCGCCACGGACAGAGACCTGATAAATCGCATAACCTTCGATCGCCTTTTTAACAAAAGCTTCCTCTATATTGATACGCTGTGACTTTAAGGCACTAACCAGGGACGATACTGTCTGGTCTATCAATTCTCTGCCGGTTTCCTCCCTCCGGTAAACGCCGCAAAGCGTAAACAGCCGCCTTACTTCCTGCGCGCTTAATTCTTTATCCGCGCAGGATAGATCCTTACTATCAACGCTAGCGGAAGACTCCAGTTTAGATGTTTCCCCCGTATTGCCGTGATCCAGGTTGAACATTTGGGCTACCGCAGGAAGATAATCTTTCTCAAGCGTAGAGCGTATGCGGGCTTCGTCTTTCTCCAGTATCTTTATATAACGGTAAGCGCTTAAGTCGTCGCTCCTGTTTTTCACATGGTGCATTACGGCTTGCGTATAAGCCTGGATATCAGGCTTGGCAATATCAATGCCCATATTCATTATTTTATTTCTTGTGGCAAGCGAGACAAGATTAAAATAGGGATCGGATACGATCAATCTCTGAAGAGAAAGCATAGCCATGGCCCAGGCGACGATCTCTTCCTGTACCCTGCTTTTAAGAAGCGCCTTTTCGTCATGCCTTACGGGATCAGCAGGGTGCATAGCAGCAAAATCCTGAAAGATAGCGCGCGCCCACATGTGGCCGATGATCTCATGAATGATATCGAATTCCTTTATCTCCTCTTTTATTACCCACCCGGCGTCTCTTTTCTCCAAAGCGCTCTTATCAATGAAAAGATAGACTTTGCCTTCATCCGAAGTGAATAATTTCGCCTTAAAGCGCGGATATACGCTTCCTAATTGGGCAGAAGTATCCACAGCCAGGATTTCCGGCAAAGGAACTTCATCAACAGACTCAGCTAAAACACCCAAACAGCTTCTGACGTAGCCTGTCAGGCTTAATGTATCAACCGGTTCGCTGAAGAAAGTATTATTCAGCAATTGCCTGTCAAGCCTGGCTCGCTGAAACGGCGATAACGCACAAGCCTTAGCGGCCTTTGCCTCATGGCGCTCGGGATGGCTGTTCACCATCTTGATAAAACTAAGGATCCCAAATTTAAGGGTTGTGATCTTTTTCTCATAAACCACGGGATCGTGCTCTATCTTTTCGTGCAAGGGGCCCTGCAAGTATTCCGATGGCAGAATAATCGAATGAGCATTCTTTCGGGGCGCAGAACAGTGCAGGATACTTTCCGCTGTAATAGAAGTAACAGGGATGCCGTAAACACCGTTAGCCAGATGACTGAAACAGGCATCCTGAGCAAGGACTGTAGTGGCTATACCTAAAATATTATGTATGTAAGGCTGGATCCCCTCTTTTTTGGGCACAAGGATCTGGCTTTGGGCAGCCGTGTTCTTATTACGCATCTCATTCCGGGCTCCCTCTACAACTTTTTGCAAATAATCATTGCAGGCTTCTGCCTGCCTTCCCCAGCCGCAGGTAAACACAAGATAAGCGCCTTTTATATCGCGCGCAAGCGCGATAATCACACCCATCCATTCTTCGGGTTCTAGTAAGCTGCGCTTGGATATATCGGCCGCATATAAGTTTATGATGACCACTTTTTTCGTAGGGTCAAAAGCTCCTAATGAGCCACCACTATTGCATTCGTCAAATAATCTCTTCATCCAATCCAGGGCGATGATCGACTCTTCGATGCCGTATTGTATTGCGGGCATATTTTCTACGGTTACATCCAGGCCCAGGATACCGTAAGTCTCAATAGGAAGAAGCCAGATGCCAGTTGGCTTCAGCAGCCATTCAGACGCCACATCATTACTGATCCCGGATTTACTGGCGACTTTCCCGATCAGCTCTTCCATCCCCGATACATTATAAAGACAGCCTTCGCGGTCTAAAAATGTCGGATGATAATACCCGTAGATAGCGGGGCTCATCAGGCCAGGGTTCAAAGACGAAATATTCGACAGCGGAGCGAACAGCCTGACGACATAAGGAGATTTTCTATTGATTGAATTGCCGGATCCCGCAAGCCAATTAAAATTTCCTTCCCCTCTGCCGATATCTATAATGTCGATCACCATATCGATCTCATGATCAAGTAAGACGGTTTTTAACTCTACGTCAAAAGGCTTATTGTCCTTTTTGCATTGCTCCCTTATTTCTCGCGACGAAGGTATCAGCTGGATCTTACCGGTAAATTGCCTGGCTATGAAAATATCCGGCAGGTCTGAGGCCAGATATATAGTGGCATCCGGAAACTTCTTCATCAATCCGGTCACCAGCGGCCAGAGAGTGATAGTCTCCTCTTCGAGATCAGATATGATCAGCGTCTTAAAGTCAGCAAAAACAAGAATCTTCTTGATTTCTTCAGAAGGGATCTGCGCAAGCGGCTTGCTGATTGTCTTTTTCTCCCCTTCGTTGCTAGATGCCTGTATCAGAGCGCCCAGCAAACCAAAAACAAGCAAAGATGCAGGATGAACCAATCCCGCGATAACCGCCCCTAAAGCAAAAACCGCAAGGATTATCTGCAAGGTGCGGGTCGATGAAGAATCTTGCGCGCTGCGTGCTTTTTGTTCGGCCGCTGCGGAGGCCTTATTTGAAGCCCCGCTGGAAAGCGACTTTTGCTCCCCACCAGCCACGGAAGGTAGAGCTAGGTCATTGTTATCCTTTCCAGCGGAGCAAGGCAAATCTATACAATCCCCATCCCTTTGCTCGCTTTCGCTCGCAAGGGACGCCTTCGCCCCTTCCGGGGCTCGGCAGCCAGCCACGGAAGGTAGAAGATCGCCTTTTTCAATTCTTTGCAACGGGGCATGACAAGTCTTTACGGGCCCCATCCTTTCAGATACATTCATTTCCTTTAATACTTCTTCCGGATCCCGCCCGTTCTGAAACGCCTGAATAATCGCGCGCGCTTTCTTAGAAGGCAGAACTATAGTCCGAGGATAAAAATAGCGGTAGGCGCA
Source organism: uncultured Planctomycetales bacterium (assembly GCA_964354795.1). Lineage (GTDB taxonomy): Bacteria > Omnitrophota > Gorgyraeia > Gygaellales > Profunditerraquicolaceae > JAPLLR01. The sequence continues at coordinate 121,704 of CAYHBB010000040.1, forward strand.
ATTGTCGCAAGGCGTGATTCTCTCACCGCGCTCGAGGCGGTAACGATTAAGCTCTACCATAGCTTCAAATGTAGACCAGTATTGTATCTGGCTACCATGCATGCCAAGAGCCATCTTTTCAAGCAAGCTGAAGTTATAAAGGTGGGATACGCCGAATATCGCTCCGATCTCGTGAGCGACAACCTGCTTCAAGCGGGCGGGAGTAAGGCAGGGCTTGACTACTATCCAGATACGCCCATATGTATCGACAAAATTAAAGGCGTCTATTGAAATATCAAAGCAGGTCAGGGATTTGATCAACTTTTCCATCTCCTGAAACAGTTCAGGAGGGCCGCGCACAAAATGCGCGCCCATGCTATATTCCGCCAAAGAACCCAGCCCCTGGGCCCTTAATATGCCCCTTACTTCATCTATTTCTGTATCGGCCATGGCGCCGCAATTTACGAATAGTTTTTGATTGCGCTCGGAAACAGCGCCCACCGTATCCTGGACCGTCTTTTCATGGAACTGGATAATACTGCTTGCGTCCCTGCTGCTGCTGAATGCCGCGTTATCGCGCGCGCGCATTTTTCCTGCGACCAGGTCAGCCCAGACGCAGATCAGGCCCTTGGCCTGATTGCGGATATCTCCCTGAGTAAGGCCCATCTTCAAAGCATTATATGAGAGCTGACCATAATTATCTTTAATGCGATAAACAGCAACTGCTTCCTCAAGTTTTACCACTAGTGATTCGATATCGGGGATGGTCTCTCCGTGCGAATCGCCGTCAACACAGGAGGTTTTTTCGTATTCAACTATGTAACCTGTGCCGCTTAAAACTTTTCCTTGTGCGTCACGCACTACCGGTTTTACCCGCTCAGGAATTACCCCATCCGCAGTGGCAAAAGTAGGAGCGCCGTTTTGCTGGGCATTGCCGAAGCTAGTCGGGCCAGCCTCTTTATCCTTAAAAGAAAGCATCCCACCAAAATCAACACCCTGCTGGATGATCCATGAGGTATGCACGTTGTGGTTGGAAATAAAGATAATATGGTACTTTAGTTCAGGATATTTCTTAAGCAATTCTTCTGTCCTGGCCTTTAAGCAGTCGCCGAAACCACAGAACCTTCTTCCGCCGATAAGTAGGACAACTCTGGCTTTGATGATTCGTTCTCTAAGATCAGGGTTGCGGCTGAGTTTATCCACAATGATCCTACTTGACCGCAGATCACTGTAACCGGCAATGATATCTAAGATAAGATCTGCGCATTTATAAGGCACCATCCTGCGCACAAAACTAAAGATTGGCATATCCATAAGTTTTTGCTTTGCCGCTTCTGCCTCATCCTTAAGCTGCTGATTGAGCTCTCCAAAGGTCTCCTTAAACAGCTCATCGATCAGATGCCTCTTTTGGATCTTCTTAGCTTCTTGTAAACCCTTTACGAACATTTTGCGATAATTCTCCATGCTATCAAGAAAAGCGAATAATCCACGGTAAGTACTTATGTCAATATCCTGGGTATTCGCGACTCTGCGCGCCAGGTTTTCCATATATCGCCTTAGCATCCATTTTATGGGCTTACCCTGCCAACGCTCAATATCTGAACCTTCGCTATTCCCAAAAAGCGCATCTTCAACTACCTTATCCGCGACCGCTTCAAATAGAAGCGGATCGGTTTCCAGTATCCGCGTGTGGGCGGTAGAACATCCAGTGATAATGTCGCTGACCAGCGCCGTGAGCTTAACCAAATCTACTATACCGTCGTGCAGGACTGAACAAAACTTGTCCGCTATCTGCAGGCGGTTAAACATATACGCATGGTAAACCGGCAAGCCGGCTGCGACAATCGTATGATTATAATGGTGTACGGGCAAGTCCTTGAAAAGGTGCAGCGCTATTCCCTCATTAGCGCTCAGTTTATCTTTACGTAAAGCGATGATTTCCGGGTTGTAATCATCTTTGACTGCGGCGGGGATGGCTAATGTGGTATTCACTTCGCTGGTTGAGAAAAGAAGCTTGTCTTGTATATGGCCTTTCTTATAACTATCGATGATAAACTGCAGGAGTACCTTACGGTAGAGAAGTGTCTGCACAGCGCGCCAATCGTCATCGCTATCTCCGGGATAGGCCTCATTAAATATCTCGGGGCAATACATCCAGTATTCCCTTAATTCGGATTCCCTCTGGAAACGATTACGGTAAAGCTCTACCTTTACCGGCCCGATATGGTGGATATGCGTTCCTTCGTGAACATCCACATCCAGATTGATATGGTAAGTCTTCACCGGCTCAAGGCAGTGCTTCAGGATCCCGATCAGCCCTTCTTCAGGATTGATCTTATATTTTTCATACAGCTGCCTGTGGTAGACTACCGGCCCGCGCGGCATGATCCTGCCGCGGTCCTCAACCTTGCCTTTAATGGCATTTGCGTAAAGAACACCCATGACATGGATCCTCTTTGAGGCCTCAATCTCACCCCAATATTTACTCAAAACCTGATACCATCCCCTGACTAAATCAGGCTTAAAGCTTCCCAGGCCGCCGGCCATGATGATCTTGGCGATTTCTCCGGTGTTGTACGCCGCCTCCTCAGGAGTGCATCCCCAGACGTCTATAAGGTATTCCTCAAACGCCTTCAGGAATTTCTCAGAAAGCTCATACTCCATTTGGAGCACCCAGATATCCCTGCCCTGAAGATTGTTAACGGCATCGCAAAGGGCCTGCTCTTTGAAATCTTCTGCCCACTGCCAATCTACGGAAAATCCTGCTGTGTCATCGAGCCTATCTTGACTACGGATCAGTCCGGAGACCATATGCCTTAACACCGGATCGATTAATACTGCGCTATTTACTCCTGCGCTGCCGACTGAATTATCCGCCTTATTCAATGAATCCAACATCCGGCCTAACTCAGTGTCTTTTGCGTTCTCGGGGATCACAAAAATAGCATCTTTGCCAGATCTACGGTCCCGGATCCCGCCAAAAATCTCGAAATTAAGGACAGCTACAATCCGGGCGGGTAAATTTAGCGATAATGATCTAAAGACATCCGGGTCGCCTAAACGCAATCTATCTAAGCTTAGGTTCTCTTCATGGGTTATTGGGAATAACACTGCCTGGATTTCGTGAGCGATGGTTTGAACTGAGGCATTTACAGGATGAACAATAAGCGGCTTTGTTCCGACAGGGGTATCCAAAAGCACAATGCAGGCACCGATATCCCAGCCGTCAGGCGCACGGGCATAATGGATGCCGCGGGCCTGCTCCAGTTCGTCGAATCTGCTACGATTAATGCCAAAACGTTTTGCAAACAAATTACGCGCATCCTCAAGAATATCGCTATCTTTGTATATCCCTGCGCGAATAGAATCAATGCCGAATTTATGCGCGTAAGCATCGACGAGCGCGGCATCAAGGCCGTTTTCCGAGCGGTCAACAGGCCGCTGATCTATTACGCACTCATCGTTTACCCTTGCTGAGTAACTTTGAGAAAGGATCACACAGAGAGTGTTTTCGCTCCTATGGATCTTTATCTCGGAAAAGCGGGTTTGAATATCCTCCTGCTCTTCCAGAGGAACGGACAAGCTCCTGCGTATATTTAATATAGTGGTATTGTCTTCCGCCCTTTCCCTATCAAGGTCATAAAGGAAATTTATGATATCGATCTTTTCTTTCATATCCGGATCTCGGCTGATATATTTCCACAATCCGTAAATGAACCTGAGCGCCACAACCATATTCCCGTCTTCGGCGAGCCACCGCAGATCCCATACGCCGCGGCGGATACTCACCCGGCTTAAGAAAGCGATGAATTCACCATCGCTGAGGAACTTCACCACATCCTCAGGGAGATTCTTATGCCTGGCGATCTCAGATAAAGAACCCCGCCACTCCTCGCCGTCAAATGTGCCTAGATCAGCGGCCACCCCGCCTTGTCCTGTAAGCCCGGCAAAAAGCCTTATCTTTGCCCAGTTTTCTTTCATCCTTGAATATGTGGAGAACCGTCCGAGGCTGGAAAGAAAAACGATGCTGCGTATGTGCCCGGCGCTTACCGTATTTTTCGCCTTTGAGACGACCCATGTGGCGGAAACTATAGATGCCAGCTTTGTGAATCTGTACCAGTTGGCAAGATACGCATTATCAAGACTAAGCTCCCATCGCTTCTCAGCTTTATTTTCACTCAGTGAAATATTTAACCCTCGTTCTTTCAGATTACGCAGGATCTCTTCGAAGCGCATACGCTCATCTGTGAGCCTGTTTATTTCGTCAAACGATGTATTTCGGAATATTTCAGCTATCGGTTCGGAACTAAAAGGAGCCAACGCGGAAGGAGCACTAAATCTTATCCACTCGATCTCTCCTTCTTCCTTATTGCCTGCAAGGTGTTCTTCGGCCCTGGCCAAGACGCGGCTTAAAAGAAATATCATTTTGACCAGCGAATCCGGGTCAAGTGACTGCAAAAAGAATATGCAAGAATCAATCACCCTCACAGGCGTATGCTCGGGATTGTCAAAATATTTACGTATCAAAGCGAAACTATCCGGCTGCTTCTGTTTTATATCTTCCAGCAGCGCCTTCGCTTTCTCGTACTTAGCCGAAGATGGCGGAAGGCCTTCTCTTGTGGAAGAGAATATCTTTAACCTGTAATCAAGAAGCTGCCTGCCGAATTCTTCGGACAAATAATCTTTCGCATTTTTAGCGCCCATTAGCCCGCTAAAAAACTTTGTCTTGTCGCCAGAAAGCCCCATGCCCTTTCCTGAAGCATAGATATCAGCAAGATTAAGAAGAGACAGGACTTTTATTGCCAGGGAGTCCGGCTCGTAATTAAGGCTGTCCCGGGAAAGCACCCTATACGTCCTTTCGCCGAAATGTATGGTCCCCAGATCAACGTGATGAAATATTGCCCATGCCGCCAGTTTTATCTGTTCGTCGGAGAACCTATCCTCCTGAGGGAGAAAACCGTTTATCGCATTAATGATCCCCGAGACAATAGGAGCCCCTGCTTCTGCGTGATGCGGACTCTTTGAGGGCTCTCCGATATCATGCAACAAAGCGATCAAATATACCAGCCTGCGCATTGTCAACGCATTGCCTGCGGCAAAGATCTCTTTAAGCGCGTCACGGAACATCCTAAAAGACGATTCGAAAACAAGATCCCCTTCTTTATCTTTGTTGATCGCGGCCAGATCATCATTCTCGCCTTTGTCCAGCGCGTTAATGAATACGGCCGCGCCTAAAGAATGCTCAAAGATATTCTGCTTAAAACTACCGCTCTGGAATTTTATCCCCTTCTTAAGCTCGATCATCTTCGGGAACAGTTTTTCTATTACTTCCCGATTTTGCGCAAATGCGACATCGCGGCTATCAAGCACTTGAATGAAAGCTGTCACGTCTTTTTCGTCCCATAAAACGCAAGCCTGCCCTTCTTTGCCCGGGGCAGGGCCCGGCTTTTGGCCGGCGGCCTTCGGATCTACAGGTTTTACGGCTGGCGCAGTGGGCTTAAGCCTTTTTTCTAATTCCGCCTTGAGCCTGCTAAAGTGCTGCTCCATATATATAGGAGAGCCTTCGCCAAAGAATAAAGTCCCGAAATCCCTGTGCAATGTAGTCAGGCCCATGATCGTCTGCATTTCATCTGATTTTATTCCGCGCTCTTTTCCGTAGACATCCGAACTCGATAGGGTTTTAAGAAAATGAGGCAGGAACTCCCAGTTATCCAACGATTCATCCCGGTATAAAAGACGGGTGTAGAGAAGAAGTATGACAGAGACCCATAATATCTTCTTCATAGAAGGCTGGGAAATAATAGCCTTGTACGTAACGATAAAACTTTCAACATCTTCTGCCAAAGGCGCGAGGCTTTCGGAAAGGCTGTATTTTCTAAGATACGAGGTCAGGTCTTCTATACGCAACGCCCCCCTTGCCACATTATCGATTTGATCAAGAAACCGGATAGAAGCGACGACTCTTTCATAGCGGTTCCTGACTCTTCCTTTCTCGTCTTTTGTCTCGGGGACATCCTTGAGCTCATCCATAAAAAGCATTTCCTGCAGCCTTTGCCAAAGAAGCGAGATGCTCGGTTGCCGGATCTCAAATTCATCCCAGAGCCTGATAAAGTTCTCGCGCTCTACCTCTGTTATACTTGCGGTCGAACTTCTCAGGGCAACAAGCAACTTATCATCACGGACACTATTGCAAAGGATAGGATTGATTTCAAGAAGATACACTATCGCGTAAGAATAATTCCTGATAGCAAAAGTATATTTAAACTTATTTTCCGTTCCTGAGGAGAAGTAGGTGTCGCCCAGAGCCACGAACAGATCCGCGATCCTGCTGCGAATATCCTTTGGCCCGTATTCAAACCCCCCAAGGCATCCCAGGCGCCTCAGATATTCAACGGTTAAGGATACCTCCTTGCCTATCAAATTAGGCGTCTTGTCTATCGACATCCTCATGTCTGTGTATTCCCGCAGGAATGAAAGGTGGTCTCTGGCGATTCTAGAGGGCAATGTGGCCGTATTACTAAGAAGTGATTCCATCCTTTCATCACGAAAAATATACCGCATCTCGGAAATCAAAAGAAAGGCTTTGTGCACAAACTCATCACCATGATTATCTTTAGACACCCCATTGCAATGCCGGCCTGATTTCTCCAGCCACAAAGCCAGGACCTGATGATAAATCTGCGATTCTATGATCAGCTCTTCCGCTTCGCTATAGTCGCCCTTATCTTTCCACAGGCAGCTATTCAGCAATAGCACTGCCTCACCCGCGCTTGCATCCGACCTGCAAGCGCTGAGAGCGGACGCATTTACCTTAAACTCTAATCTCCATTTTGTTCCCGAAACGAAAAACTCTTTAACCAAGGGATTATTGCTAATGATCCTATCCAATATTTTCTTTATCGGAGCTGACGCGATCTCGCTCATTGAGGCGTACGTCTTCGGCAAATCATCCCCAGACTGACCCTTAGGCAAAACCCTCCAGAAAGAATTATGCAAATTTCTTTCCACTTCTGCAGCGGGCCTTCCGTTTTCCGAATGGTCGGCTGCTGAAACGGCTGGAACAAGATATCTTGTATCGAGCGGCGGCTGGAATACCTGCGTATCAGCATCTTTCTGCGTGAAAGCCTGGAGAATCTCTTTTGCCCTGCTTTTTATCGAACTATAGAATTCCCCGCTAATAAACTGCGCATGCCGGGGATTCCTGTCTCCGTTATAATTTGCTAACCCTTCAGCGTAATCTACGCAGTCAGCCAGGTTTATCCCTCCGGCATACCCCTTATTCTTTGCCTCGGTACCGGAAGGCCTTATCTCGACCCATTTATCGCTGAAGGCCAAATAAGTACCATCGCCGACAAAAAGGATGTTCTCTAAGTTGCTAAAATTAAGCTCGCTAAACGCTTCCTGCAGAATTGCCCGGGCGTCTTCAATGCCTATCATGCCAGCCCGCAACGCAAGGGTAATGCTTAAAAAATAAGTGTCATTTTTCGTCCTAATCCCTAGCCCCTCCCTTATTTCGTCATCAAGCTTTTTCGAATCTTTCTCATTAGGATTATAATAGATAACGTCCGCTCGGTAATCAAACCTGGAAGTTATCCGGTTATCCTCATAGATCTCTTCCAGATAATCGGAAAGCATTTTGTTGCGGCTTTCTGAGTATGCGGCGAGCGCTGCAGTGACAATCATGGCTTCTCCCGCAGACTTCTCTCTCATAGCGATGGCGGACCTTCCATTGGTGCTCCTGATCAATTCCGCAGGCCCGAAGATCTCACCGCCGGATTCTTCGCCCGCAAAAAGCGCGCGCGGATTCTTTCCTATATTGATATTGTTTCCGTAAATATCGGTAATAATGACGTCCTCGCCTGGGCGCGTCCTGAGCTGAAATTCCGCCTTTCGCAATATCGAGGCAATTTCTTTGAAACCCACCGGAACCTCTACTACCGCAACCCCGTTCTTTTGCGCCCACTCAAGCCAGGTCCTGGAAGAAGGAGTGGTCTTTACCATAAACCAGTTGTATTTATTCCACAGGCCCGCATCTTCTAATGCTTTCTTTTGATAGGCAATAGTCAGCAAAAACGACTGGTTCGGCGTATATACAGCCAACACCCTGGAATTGCCCATATCAATATATGCTATCCCTAAACGCTGCAAAGAAGCAATATTCTCGCTGGATTCGATTTGCGCGGTAACCAGCCTATCGCCGTCCGGGTCAGTCATCAACACCGTTGTTCCTACGGGGTAATCTTTGAGTAATTCGCTGTAGCCGGTCATTTGTACCACCGGCATGATCACCTGCTGTGTCTTTTTATCAAATTTAGTCATCGCCAGATCGCACGACAAATCATAGAATTCGCGGTTTCCGTTCTTAGGGTTAGTATCAAGCTTGCCGACTCCGTGGAAGAAGGAATCTTCGGCAGTATGCAGCCACCTTATTTTATGGTCGATGCCCAGATGTCTGAATATTCCGGACATTGTCCGGTACATGCATCCGCCGACGCAATCGATGACTACGGGATCCCTCATCCCCTTTATCTTTTCGAGGTTTGCCGCAGTAGCAACGCCTCTTCTTAAATATTCGACGTAAAGCTGCATACCGTCTTCAAGCCGGGATAATAGCCCGGTGTCGATCAGTGGATTATCTTTGGCCGCGATGGCGACCGTATAACTACCCTGCTCTTCGATTACCTTGAATATCCTCTCGATCTCCGCAACGAACTCCATGGATTCTTCGGGCAGGTACTGGCTGCCCTGATTATTTATGTCCTTGGTAGCGATAAAGGTGGCGATGGCGTGGCTGGCAGTTACGTATTCAGCGCCGATGAAATCAAGCATGAATGCCAGGAATGAGATCATCCAGATCGGCATGGTCTGATATCCTGCTACAGTATGTGTAGTTATGCCTTCATGCGCTTGTATTCTGGAAATCAATTCTACAAACGCGAGGGAATTATATCTTACTTCTGAAGCGGCTATCTTATGCAGTTCTACTGCGCTATATTTATTATTGGCGACCCTGGCCTTGGCCAAAGTAGCCAGGAGGATCGCGAAAAGATGCAAGGGGTATTGCGGGCGGGTGTCCTGCGGATAGACAATATTCTGGTTTCCGCGGATGCCGGCAGTAGATTTCTCCGCCTCATCCTTGTATTTCGTTAACCATCTTTTTAAGCCCAATCCTTCAGGATTATTCTTCTCATCAAAATCAGATAAATGCGCTTTGGTTAACGTAACCTTAAACTCACCGGGATTTGATAAATCTATCCGGGAATTATTCTTTACGTGCGCGGGAGTCCTCTCTTCTATGTCGAGCAACAACTCCCGCTCTAAAGCGCGGGCCCTTTCATTATCAGAGCGGCCCGATACCACAACCATGCCCAACAGGCCAAGAAGGATAAATGATGTGGGATGAACCAATGCAGCTAAAGCAGCAATACTGAAGAAGAAAATAATGGGTAAGACAGAACGCAATACGAGAGCTGAAGGAGCATTAGTTTCAAGCCAGAATAAAACTCCGTTAGTAGAAACCGACAGGTCTTCATTAAAACGGTAGCTGTATACTTTGCCGGAGGTGTGCACTTGGATCGCGCGCGGTTTAGTAAGGCGTATATTTACGTTTACAATATCGTTATCAGACAGGCCGAATCTTTCTTTGGCATCCTGCGTTACCAAGACTTTTAACCTTTCAATGCGCTTTTCATATTCCGTGATAAGACGGTCGATTGCAGCGTCATGTAATTTAGAAGTGACTCTGCCGGAGAATGTCGAATTATTATTTCCTTTAGCAGTCTCGTGCCAGACCGTTTCATATAAGCGCATCCATGTTTTACTGAATCCAGCAGCCTTATTCGGCGCCGTATTCTTCAAGGCAAAGACCGCTGCTACTAAGAATAAGGCGACCGCCCCCATTACGATCAATAGTTTATTGCTGATCTTCCCCGACGTTTTGGTTTGCCGGTTGTCAGCCGCCGAATCCCTGGCAAAAGAAACATCTCCCTTTTGATAAAGCATATAGGCGCCTTCGGTCAACTCATTATCTTTTAATTTCTCGGGCGAGGTATTGGTCTTAACCAGGCGCAAATAATCAAGGAAGCCCTTACTTGGCAAAGTCACATCCTGCATGTAAAGGTATCCGCCCTCTCTTGTGCAAGAAAAGATATTGCCGTAATACTTATCCGCGGATCCGTCCCTGGCGAGCTTCCCTCCCAGGCCGGGGAATTTCACGATAGTAAGGTCGCTTGCTCCTTTTAAGAAATCAAGCGGCTGGGTGCAATCTTTACGATGGAAATGCACAGTGACTTTTCTCGCAAATAATCCGGATCTATACCTAATCTCGACTTCTATTATATCTAGGGTAGGATATTTGTAGGTGAAAGAGTAATTGAAACTGTCGCCGGTGAAATTGGGGATATGGTTATGGAAGAACCCGGTAATAGTTTCCATTGAATACTGGTCTTCATTATCCACCAGATGCACATCTGTTACTGTCGGGATGTTCCTGATGATTTCATAAGGCAGGGAGTAGTCCCAGCCGCAGGCAAGATAAAGGATGGTTTTTACTTCGCCGTCCGGTATCAGCTTCCAGACAGCTTCCCGGGCGTTTGTTTTTTCCGGGCCTGCGCGGCTTTCCTTGCCGCGGCTCTCTGCAAATCTCCTGAACGCGCTAACAGCGCTGGCAATAATTCTGCGCAGGCCCCGGTAGAAATCTGCATCAAAGAGCATGCCAGGGAAAGAGTAGAGCTTTGAGGATAAGGGATTGCCTTCAGAAGGTAAAACAAACCTCAGGCGGACCTTTACATGCGCGCCTTCCTTTAATAAAGCGATGATTTCCTTTGGAGCTAAATTTTGCTGCCAGGCACCCTCCACTAAAGAAGCCTCTAACACCACCGCTTCTGTGTCTTTCAGGTAGCTGACCACGGAACTAAGCAAGGCTACTGTAGGATGGCTGAAATTTATGCTTGAGACCTTGCCTCTTAGTTCACCTATCATCCATTTAAAAACTCTGCTGCCCAGCCCCTGCCTCCTTGCTACCCGGCCGTATCCTATGGCCCTTCCAAAAATAAGAAGGTCAAAACTTGCTTCCCCTTCTTTGGCTCTGGGCAATACCAGGTCCAAATGCCCCATTTCCTTATAGTTTTCGGCTCTATTCTCCTGGCCCCTATTTGTATTAAGGTAAATATAATCAAAATAATGCGATGCGTTGCTGTCGGCAATGTCGGCCATATGCCTGTGGAGCTCAAGCTCCCCCTCTATTGAACAGACAATACTTATTTCCAGACCTCTGACATCTACCTTGGCCGGCCCCAGCTTAAACATAGCTATGTGCTCTTTTTTCCCGGATATTTTTCCCATCTTCTGATAAAGATTCCGCGCGTAGTGATGGGGAACATTTAATTTTTCTCTGAATGAAGATTTTTCGTCTTCCCAGACCAACATATTTATGACTTCAGGATATTGAGTCTCCAACCCCCTGTCGCTTACCATAATGCTGGCTAAAAGATATATTTCAAAACCTGAATACCTATCGGACCTGATCTTCTTGACCCAAATCTTTACTTTTAGCTCCGTTGACTCGGATAGATCATCGGAGAGAGGCAAGCTGCTGATAATACCCACATAGTCGTAATGAAGGGCGCAGTTGCAGCTACATTGATTGCCGTTGCCACCGAGGCTATCTTCGATAGCCAGGTCCATTAATATGCTGACGATCAGCTCTTTCCTTTCAGGGCCGCTATGCGTGAAGAATCTGGCTATTTGCCGGCCTTTATCAAAGACAAAATTGCCCATCCAGGCTTTCAGCCAATTCTTAACTATATCTTTCTCGATCTCCTTGCCCGCGCCTTTTAAATATCCGATCAATTCTTCATTGCCCATGATCCTTTCATTGCCCATTTTTATCGCTTCAAATTTATCGCGCAGCTCCTTGAGTGAACCGGTCAATTCCTCAACAGATACCCTTGTCTCTTGAGGAAGGTGTAAAACGTTACCAGGATGCTGCTCAAAAAAGACGATCATATCTGCGATATTTGCCAAGGCTTTGGCGGCATTCTGCACAAAAATAGGGTTTCCTCCGCGAGAAGCATTGACCACTATTTCAACTTGATTTGCCAACAAAGGCATGATTTCTTTAATTGATCTAATGCCCCCGCTTATCTGGCTGTTAATGTTGCCTACTACATCCTCGTTTATCTGGCCGCTCATTTCCTTAAGGCAAGGGTCTCTTACTTTCTCAAACAGCTCCGCGATCTTCTCGTCTGTTTCCATGACATCAAAATCTGGATTATTTACCGCCATCCCCAATAGGCCTAACATAAGTAGCGATACAGGCTGGACAAAGACAGCTTGCCCTTCGGCAAGACTCAGGGCAAGCATGGCTCCGACGGCCAACATAAACACCCACTTTGAAAGCGCTTTCCTGAGATTTAAAAATAAAAGGCTACGGTAAGATCCGGGAGGAAGCGAATAGCAGCTCTCCTCCCAAGTCTTATTGGTAGATAAGATCGCGCTTATCAATAAGTATTGACTTGACCTTGGCCATGAGGATATCCTTGAGTTCCTGGCTGGCCCGTAGCCAGACGCCGTCTGCGGTTTTCCCCCTGACTGTTCCGTCGGGCTCGACAAGGAAACAAAATTCAGACCACCAGAGAGGATGTTTAACAAATACGAAGAGATTTTTTGTATCAGGCAAGATGCGGATGATTTCCAATTCCTGTAAATTGACCATTTTGTTACCTCCTTATTATTTTTGGCCGCTGCCAAGGATTTAAGTAAAGCCCCGTTGCAAAACGACAAATCTTCCCCACCAGCCACGGAAGGTAGAAGATTGCCTTTTTCAATTCTTTGCAACGGAGCATGACAAGTCTTTAGCGCCCTGATTAATAAAAATCCTAAACCCGGTGTAAATAATCCGTAGAATCCTGAATCGCTCCTTAATGCGGCCTTGGCCTGGCCCGGAGCAGAAAACAGGATGAAACATCCGATAAATGTAAGGTTCGAGATGGCCTGGCCGGTCAATAACCAACCGAAGAGAATAAAGCCTAAAGCGCATGCCCTGCTTATCCCCAATGTTATCCGCGTAGCCATATAACTGCCGAGATGCAGCTTAGAAACCAAAACGGCTCTCAGTATCCTTCCCCCGTCTGTAGGAAATACAGGAAGAAGGTTCAGGGCCGCTAAAATCAAATTAATGTAGGCAATGCTGCTTAAGATCTGTGCCCAGCTGCTGACCCCTATAGTAAAGGTAAGGCCCCCGGGCACAAGCCAGAAACTGAGCGCGAACAATAACGGCGCCAGTAAGATATTCACCAATGGACCGGCAAACGCGATGCTCATCTGCTCCCTGGGAGTGCGGCCAACCCCCTGCATGCGGGCGAATCCGCCGATGATCGTCAAGAGGACATCGTTGGTCCTGATATGGTATTTGCGCGCCTTCAAGATATGCCCAAACTCATGCAAAGTCACTAAGCTGAATATGGCAGCGTAAAGAACCAGTCCCGGCAATCCCCATGCGTTAATCGCAAGGAACAGGCCCAGATAAAGGCTCCAGTGCGCTCTTACGGGGACTCCTTTTACGGTAAAGAGGGTGATATTCAATCTATCAAGAACACCATTCAAATTTCCATTCAGGGAAGCTGACAGCAGCGGAATCGGTAATCCTAGACAGGCAAAAGCAGCGCCCGAACAATCGCTCCTTAAACCTTCCAATAAATTCTTAAAGGCGCTTTCTTCGATATTACTCTTACCCATATCGTGCTCTATGTCTTCAGCAGTGGCCCGTTCATATTTTTCCCTGTTATCAGCCAGAGCAAACCCGTCCAGCTCATGGGTCCCCAGGACAGGGGAAAGCCTGTATTCCTGCGTCCTTATCACCGTAGGCCAGATATAAATGAAATCCCCCAGCATGGAAACTGAATGTTCAATATTTTGAGATTGAAGCGCGGATACGCACTTCATAAAGGCGGATTTGAATCTTTCCGTGCCATCTGCCTTCATGCAGATCACAGATAAAGGATAATCAGTGAGTACATATACCTCGGCTCCCTGAGCCTCGAAGGCGGCTTTTCTGGCAGCGCTTTCCACGGGCAGAGAACAATCATAATAATTTGCCTGTATGTGCAGATGGAAGACAGAAGCTAATTTCCCGGGATTTATGCCCAATTTTAATCTTGGGGAGCGGGATAATCTCCTTATTGCCAGCATTGTCTCAAGGGCCGCCTCGCTGACCTGCTGCGGAAATTCTTTTTCGGGCTCAGGAACGATTACAATGTGGTACTTAAAGGAAGCATTCTTATTGATATCTACAGCGATATGCCTTGCGTCTATCACTAAATCCAGGAGCCTCCTTACAGGGCCCTCTTCCTTCAGGAATTTATTAAAATTCTTATTGGGATCGAACTTTAAAACATCAATGTTAGAGCTGCTCTTTCCGGTATTGCGCGCCTTCTTCGCATTATCGTAATCTGCGCGTCCGGAATTGAACCTCATCATCCACCTGCCTACTTCCCTGGTCTCGGTAATGTAAGGGTCATACGCGAATACCCCGGGCTGATGCGCCCTTATATCCCAAAGCTCCTGAACCGTAGTATCAAAATCTAATACTCCCTCCACAATCAGCCTTCCCAGTATCCAGCTCGCCTGCCCTTGAGAAATTTCATCGATAGCCCTGATAAATTCCTTCTGCCAATCGCTCACTCTTTGCTCGGATTCACGAAAGACCATATCCTGGTAAAGATTCAGGATTATCTGGGTCTTTAATTCCTCGCTCAGGACGCTGTTCTTTCTCAAGACTTCTTTGACCTGCGCTGCCTTGACTGCTTCTGAGGCCTCGCTAGGTTGCGCGCGATTGTCATTGAAACCATCAGGATTATTATTGTGCCACTCCCAGGCGCTTCTGATTATGTCTTTAATCCCCATTGTCGGGGTGATACCGAGCTCTTGCGTAGCTTTCGTGTGACTAATAACCAGCCTGTCAACTTCTCCCTCGGGTTTTCCTTCAATGATGATCTTTTGGGCGATATCGGGGCAGGACTGCGAAGCAATCTCGATCACCGCCTGCTGAATTTCCTTTATGCTGAATCCTGTGCCGCTTCCGAAGGCAAAGGTATCAGACCGGCCAGTTTCACATAAGCGCTCAAATGAAGCCGCGAACAAGCGCGCGACATCACCGACAAAAACAAAATCGCGGATAGGCGTGCCGTCTTTGGTAGCGGCCATTACACGCCGCCTTATCAGGGGATTCGCCTTAAGCTCAGGCTCGCTATAGATATGCCAATCGACATTGTTTCTTTTACCTAAAGCGACAAGGAGCAATCTGGGGATTATATGGGTTTCGGGATCATGGTCTTCGCCGATATTCAAGCTTCCGCCTGCCACATTGGCATAGCGTAAAGTCACGTATTGTATGCCTTTTTGCCTGCTGTATTCCTCTAGTACCTTTTCTACAAGGACTTTTGTCCTGTTGTAGGGATCTGAAGGTGAAACTTGTGAATGCTCATCAAAGGCTTCGTTTTCACTTAAGTTCGAGTCTCCATAAACAGCTCCGCTGGAGGCCTGGACGATATATTTGATCCCGTGCCTGGCCATGGCCTCAAGCAGCCTGATCTCATTGATCACATTGTTGTAATAATAATCCAGCGGCCTCTTTAATGATTCATAGCCCATGGTGTTGGCGGCAAGATTGAATACGGCGCATGGTTTATATTTCGCGATCACCTCTTCTAACCTGGCAGTATCCGCTAAATCTCCCTCCTCGAATATCGCCTTGCTTTGCACGGCGGCTTTCTGGTGCCCCTTACGCAGATTATCAAAGACCACAACGCGATAACCGCGGCTTATTAATTCCCTGATCACAAAACTCCCCACGTATCCTGCGCCGCCGACAACGAGCACAACGGCCTCGGGCTTATTTCTATTTTTAGTAAACTCTTGCATAAAAGCGCTGATCCTCTCGGCTACTATTTTTTGCGTTGCTTCGTCCTTGGCATAAATCCTCTTATAAAAGTCCTGGAACTCCCGGGAGAAGACAATTGGAATCCACCATTCCGGATGCTGGGTGTACCAAGAAACCACTTCCTGAACGCCATCTTTTAAGGAAATAACCGGCTGCCATCCTAATTTAGTGCGTATCTTGCTGTCATCCACAGGATACCAGGGGTCATGCCCGGGCCTGGGAGGAATAGCATAAATATACTCATCAAGGTCCTTTCTTTTGTTGGCAACGCCCATGGCTTGCAAAATCTGGTAGACCATCCAGAGATTACGTTTCTGATTTCTTCCCGCTATATTGTAAATTCCTCCGGGTTCTCCCCGATGGAGCACGGCGTCGATCGCCCGGGACATATCCCAAACAGAAAGCCAGTCTCTCTTACCCTCGCCCTTATTAAAGAGAGGGATCTTTAATCCCAGCATCTTATGGATGATCGTAAAGGGCAGGAGTTTCTCCGGATATTGATAAGGGCCATAGTTGTTAGTCCCGCGGATCATCTTTGCCCCGAGGTTCCAGGCGTGGTTGAATACCTGGACCATAAGGTCTGCTCCGGCCTTGGAAACGCCATAGGGGTTGCCGGGAGCAAATTTTGTATTTTCTTTGAAGCGCCTGCGCTGCTCCAGCCTCGCCCCGCCATAAACCTCATCGGTGGAAATGTGCAGCATCACCACTTCATTGCGGCCGGATTCTTTACGCGCCTTATTCTCATCACGCACTGTTTCCAGCATATTCAATGTCCCGCCTACATTGCTGTCCACGAATGGCATCGCGCTATAATTTGACCTATCCACGTGGCTTTCTGCGGCAAAGTTGACTACAGCATCCACTCTTCTTATCAGCGCCTGCACACATTCTCTGTCCCTTACATCCCCCTTCACGACTTCAAGCCTGGGGCCCAAATCCTTATCCCGCATGATATCCTCTAGGTTCTCCCATCTGGCGGCATAGGTAAACTTATCCAGCACAATTACCCGGTAATTCGGGTGGACTGACAAGAAATAACGCACGAATACAGAACCGATGAATCCTGCTGCTCCGGTGACCAGAACCGTAGGCTTACCGCTGGTGTTGCCTATACAAAGATCGTCTTTGGGATGCCCGGGATTTTCCTTTACCGCACGGGGCACTGGATAGGCAGAGGCGAGACTAGAGATCCTCTGTTCATTGCTGGGAAGGCCCATATCTATCAGCATCGCGGTAAGGATTTCATTTATTAAAGAACGGGACAGGACCGGATCTGTGTCTATGCGGCTTTTTAATTCCTCCCACATCTCAATAGCCTCTTTTGATTGCGCTTGGACTTGAACATCCGCATAACCTTGCGGGTGGGTCTTACGCCATAAATAGAAATGCCCAACCATATCCTGCAATCTATGGCGCGGCTTCCAACCAAGCAATTCAGTGGCCTTCCTGGGGGAGACCACGATTCTATCAACGTCGAATCTTCTTTTTCCCTCAATAACGATGCGGCTGTCCACATCGCGATGTTCCGGCCTGGCAACTTCCCTGACCATAGATACTACTTCCTTAGCAGATATGCCTTTTCCTGTCCCTAAATTGAAGGTGTCTGATCCTTTGCCATCCTCTAAATATCCCAAAGCCGCAAGATAAGCAGCCACGGCATCCTCTACATGCACATACTCTCTTATGGCTGTGCCGTCAGGAGTATTTGCCAGGCAGCGGTCAGGGTCTTGGGCAGACCATAAGACTCTTCTGGCGGCATCTTCCGCTACAGAAATCAACGTCGGAATCAGGTTCGTAGGCTGCAAAGTGTCCTCTCCCATGGAGCCATCCGCTAATGCTCCGGCGATATTTGCGCAGCGTAAAATTACAAACTTAAAACCACAGTTTTCAGCATAGCTGCGGATAATCTGCTCACCTAAGTATTTTGTCCTTGCGTAGGGGCTGACAGGAAACACCTCGCTCGTCTCGCTGAATTCCTCTCCTGCTGCCAGATGTGTTTCTCCGTATATGGCTACACTTGAGGCAAAGATAATATTTTTCGCCTTATAAGACCTCATTACTTCCAAGAGATTAAGCGTAGCCTGTATATTGTGGTAATAATAGTCTAGGGGCCTTAAGAATGATTCGGGTATTACCTTAAGGGATGCCAGATGGAAGACTGTTTCCGGTTTATATTTGGCAAACACCGCTTCTAGCCTTGCTTGATCAGTAAGGTCCCCCTCCTCAAAGTCCACTCCCTCAGCTACTGCTTTTCTATGGCCGTTTATTAAATTATCGTAGACTATGACTTTCCTGCCCTCGGCAAGCAATGCCTTAACCAATATGCTTCCCAGGTAACCCGCGCCTCCGGTGACAAGTACGGTAGAGCTTTTTGTTTTCACCAGCGCGCCGCGGCTATTGTCTTCGTTAGGAAATTCCAGCTCTCTTAAGCTTGCGCTGTCGGATACATTGTTACGAGCCATCTTACGATGCCTGTGGACTAAAGACTGCATAAAGAAATCGGGATTATTTGCCAAGATCTTAAGCAATCTCTCTGTGGGGATCAATAATCTGCCAAGCTGCTCCCAATCATCCGCACTGGCAGCAAGCGAGAATCTAAGCGGAACAAGCAACAGGATATCTTCCGCATTGCCTAACCGGCGATACATGGTGCTATCCGCTTTTATGACTTCAATCGCTTTTCCATTGTTCTGGCTTGCCACAGAAGAAAGGATCTTGTCGGTGATCGGGCTTCTGTAATGGCCCCAGTAAACTACTTTTTCTATTCCCGACCTTACCGCAACTGTAGCGCAGACCGGACAGGTCTTCAAAAGTGTAAAGCAGTCGGCACCCTTAAGCTCTTTCTTACGGCCGTTGAATATAGCCTGCGCAACTGCCCGCTGTTCAGCGCATAAGGTATGTTTGTACGCACCCTTCAAATGGCGGCAGACATTATTTTCAAATTGCGCCGAGGACAATTCCGTGTTCACCAGGTCTGTGCCGATGATCAGCGTATCGGATGAAAAGATGCTCGGGGAGCCGTTATATCCTAAGCCGACGATCTTACCGTTCTTGACGATCGCTGCCCCGGTCTTAGTCCCCGAACTCATATTTGCAGGAATATTCGCGATTCTCAACGCCATATCTAAACCGTCAGAATAATCTTCGACCTTGCGCGCTTTCAATTCTTTGTTCAAAGCGGGTATATCAAAAAGGTCGGATATAAAAGCCAAACCTGTTGCATCCTGCTGCCAGCGCGGCAAGGCCTCCTGTGCCACAGCAACATCAAAAATAAACTGCCAGATAAGTATCGCCCTGGTTTTGCCCTGGCCTTTGCGCGCCAAACCGATCTCCAGCCCGCCATCAGCTGCGACCCTGACCTCTTCGCCTTCCCTGTGCACGACATCAATAAACTGTCCGCCGATCAGGCCTTCCCTTTTCTCTATGCCTGAGCTCCTTACGCCTTCTAACATTCTCGCCAGGTCCGTCAGCGAAACCTCTTTGGCGCCTCGCAGGAAGGCGGTCAGATCCGCTTTTTCCTGTTCAACTAACCTTCTTGATCTATCAAGTATCCCGGATGAGCCTCCTAATCCATAATATAAATCCACTATTGTGCCAAGCTCCCTCTTCTCTTCATAAGGCAAGGAATCAATTTCATCTATTGCCCGGTGAATTTCTGCCTGGGGACTATTCAAAAGGCATGCTGACGAGACTACCCTCACCCAGTAATAATCATCGGTGGATAGTTTGATCAAGCTTTGGGCATCTTTCGCCCGCAAAGCTTCTAAACATCTGGCTGACCAGGAGATTGCTTGCTTGATTTCAGCAGAAATATCATCCGCGAAATTACCTTCTACCGCGGCGCTGGCTAAGGTATGGACTTCTTTTGCCAATTCCTCTGTCCAGGCCAAGCCACGGGCAAGAGCCCTTTGCTTAGCAGCCATTTCAATGGCTTCTTCGCAAAGTATGCGGGAAAGTTGCGTGTCGGAAATGTTTTCTAAGGAAGGAGTGATGAGATAAATCGAGTTTCTGCGCGCGCCGGCATGGCCCTCCAAGGGAGGTGAACGGGCAGCGGATGTCACCCAGAAGATATTCGCGGCCTTAAGCACTTCAGAGACATCGACCTTACCTAACCCTCTCGGTAATTCGACTTCCAATCCTTTTGCGGCTTTTATCGCCAGCAATACCCATGGATAGTCTTTAATTGAGGTAAATGGTATTTTGGCAATACACTTATTCACATCCCTATGCGCCTCAGGGCTCATGTCGCCGGTTGAGGAGATAGAGGCATCGGGGTTGATCTCGTCTTCCACCTCCAAAGCCAGGAAATGCAGGTCGTGGGCAAAGCTTGGGGCCCCGAGAACGTGTTTCTGATAATGCTCCAAAACAAACTTTTTGACCTGCAGCTCTATTGTTTTATGCGCCAGCAGCCGGGCCAGCTGGATTTCAGTAGCATCTTCCAGAGAAAGCAACAAGTAAATACAGTTACGCTCTATGCCCGTGTGCCCGGCGCGGCCTCCGGGAAGTTTTACCATGGTTTCAATCAATACAACATTAGTGCCGGTCAAAGCGCGGTGGATATCTATATTCCCGGCTCTCTGGATGAATTCCTGGTAAACCGGTATGGCGCTTATATTTTCCCCTTTAAATTTATCTTTTATGCTTTTTTCGATCTTAGCTAACTTATCCTGATCGATGACCAGGCCCTGAGTCAATTTTACAGCCCTGCTTATTTTCTCACTTCCCTGCGCAGAAGGGATTCTCCAGCCGACGATATTACCCTGAAGAAGAATGCCCTTACCTGCATACTGGCATTCCCTGATGTAATTATTGATACTTTCATGGCCAAATCCTGAAAATAAGGTGTGGTAGCTGATCTTCCTGAGTTTTTCGGGAAACAAGTCCCTAAAGATCTTTATCAAGGTCTGCATCTTGCCCACGTCGTCCAGGTCTTTGGGCTCTTTAATCGGGACAAAATGCCTGTCCCTATCCACAACCAAAGGAATCCAGGAGACAAGCGTGGTTATGTCTCCATAAATACGCTCAAATTGATAGCCTTCATGAATATAAACATTGCCCGACTGGCTCCTTTCTTTTTCTTCCTTTTTATCCATATACATAGGCACCTCTACGCTGTCTACCAGGCGGACGATCTCCTCAAAACTTAAATCTTTATCATAATTGTCCGGCAGCTTAAAGAAGCGCATTAACGCATCAATATTAATGAAAAATGAAGCGGTATTGAAATAAGGATACAGCTCCCTTAACTTCTGCAGGCGGCTCTTTCTATCAAAGAAGCCGAGGCCGATCTTTTCCCCCAGCAATTTTTTATCTTTATCGTCGAATTTTCCCTCTTCTTTAGTCAGCGCTTCAATAACACTCTTTACCTCCAGCGGTAAGGCTGAGCCCTCCACTAATTGCGAGATATTTCTTCCATCATCGTAATCGACCTTTAGAAAAAACCCGCCTTTATCTCCTCTGTTTTCAGCCAAAAGAAACATCGCCACAGGGGCAACCTTACCATGAGCTTCGGCTATGGCAATCTGCTCTTTAAATATCCCCTTCAGGGCCGGATATAGGCGCGCGCCGGGATTATTCATATTTGAATGGAATAGGAAAGGTATGCCCTGCCTTTTTAACTCCGCCAACACGCCTGATATAGCCAGCATTCGGATAAAATTCCAGTGTCCGGGAGGATGTAAAATATATTTTCCGTTTGACAGCTTCAGCGGCTCTCCGGACTTTATATCAAAACGCGGCTGGAGGGTCTGGCTGAATATATAAAATGAAAGGCCATCATCTTCTCTTGCGTAAGAATGGTAGCCTTTCTTCCAGATATCTCTGCGTAAAACCATCTCATCTATATGCAGGGCCTCGCATAATTCATAGATTCGCATCTGGCTGGTCATAATAACAATAGGGGTCAGTTTCTTTGCGTGCCTCTTTTGTATCATATCATGTTCTTCCCTGGCAACCGTCAGCTTGACATCGATGAATGTGCCGTCTCCGATGATCGGGCGTTTCTTTTCAAAGATATGGGCTGCGTTCATCAGCCCTCCTGAACGCGTCGATAACCCTCCGGCAGAAATGCCGAGTGCGCAACGGATATCCCTACCTTTATCTTCCAACTCACTGATCCTTGCATCGTTATTCTCGGGATAAACTAAATATTGTTCAAGCGTGGGCTTGATCAATTTGCCTTTGATAGGATTATTGGTTTCGGGTTGGAGGTGGTCTGTTTTTATTCTTTTCTCCAGCTTGCGCACAGCGTATTCTTCGGTCGAAAAGTATTCCACCAGGTCCATTTCCGAGAGTTGTTCGATAAGCGCGGTTATATCGATGCGGCTCTCTTCGGGAGCGAGCGAAGCCTGGATGATGTTCAGCCATTCCCGACCATAAAGATGGGTTTGTTCAGGATTGCTTAATGCGTATATGGTTGCGTCCAGGATATCCTTGTTCAGTAATAAATAGTCTACGGACGATTCCAGGGCGCGATTTTCGAAATCTTGGGGATGCAGAATATGGTATACCTCATGGTGCATGAGCCCTTTCAGGAATCCAAATGATTGCTTGGCGAATTCTGAGGAAGGGTCGAGTAAAACGCGATTTATTGAAACTGTGTCTCTTAACTGATCCCTGCGCCCTACCTGCCTGAAATTATACGAGATGACAAAAACATTCTCTGCCCACAAGGTATAAGATGAAGAGTGCTCAGCAATAGCCCTGATCAGCCTTTCCTCCTCTTGACCAGAAAGCCTATTATTAGATTCATATTTGACCTTAAGCGCACCGCCTCCGTTTAATTTAATGGTCAATCTTACATCAGCAAGGCCCCTTGATTTTGGGTCTATACTTTCGATATCTACAGCCACGGGATAATTTGATCCTTTCTCTTTAGGAGGCGTCCTGATATGCCGCCTGATCCAGCCGATCTTTTCGGATTTTGCCTGGAATAAATCCCTAGCCAGAAGCGCAAGCCTGGCCATTTTTTGCTGGTCTGCGATATCGCTCCTTGACTTAACAGGGATGAAGTGCCTATCGCGATCCACTATCAGGGGCACCCACTGCGACACGCCGGTTAAATCGCCAAAAATCCGCTCTAATTGATACCCCACCAGATCGCCTTCTTTTTTAGCCTCCATATACACGGGCAGCTTGAAGGTAACAGCATCCACCCTTTTTACCATCTCCTCAAAGGGCAGGATCTTGCGATAGTTGGGAGTAAGATTAAAAAGCTCTAGCAGCCCCTCGACAGAAAGTATAAAGGAGGCAGTATTATAATAAGGGAATATTTCTCTTAAATGCCTAAGACGGGATGCGGCATCTGCCTCTTTAATACCCATACTCTTTAGGCTTTCCATATCCCACAGGGTCAGCTCTTCGTCCTTTTTAGTCAAGGTCTCAATTAATTCCTTGGTTTTAAGCGGCAGCGCGCGCGCCTCTACTAACTGAAAAGCCCTTCTGCCATCAGCATAATTAACCTGGGCAAGGAGGCCGCCTTTTTCGTTGCGGTTTTCTCCCAACAGCCACATGCTTACAGGGACAGTCCTGCCCTGCGCCTCAGCCTCCTTTATCTCCTTTAAGAAAGCCCCCTTCAAGGCATCAGTTATTCTTGCCGCGGGATTATTCATATTCGAATGGAAGATAAAAGGAATACCGTTGCTATATAATTCTCCTAACACCCCGGACATGGCCAGCATGCGGATAAAATCCCAATGCCCGGAAGGAACCAGGACGCTTGTCCTGTCTTCCCTAACAAGGACAGAACCATCGGAGGCGATCAACGGCTGAAGCGTCTGGCTGAAGATGTATATTACCAAGTCATCTTCTTCGCGGATAAACCTATAGAACCCTTCTTTACGCATCCCCTGCTTGATAGCCGAAGGATTTATATCCAGCGCCACGGCGATCTCGTTGATCCGCATTTCGTTACCCAGAATGATTACGGGCTGATGTATCTTGGGGTCACTCTTAGCAAGCCTGAGTTCTCTTTGCGCCTTTTTAGCCATCTCCAACTTTACATCCATAAAGGTCTTGCCGCCTAAAACAGGGAAAGATTCGGGGAATCTCCAGGCAGCATGCATCATGCCGCCTGAACGGGCAGACACCCCTGCCATAGACGAAGCAACAGCGCAAGGCAATGGCGCGCCCAGCCCTTCCAGCTCCTGCATCGCCTTAGTATCGTTTTCGTCAAAAAAGACCAGCTCTTCTTCCCTCCCTGCCGGAGGTATCATTTCACCCTTAAGAGGATTGTTCTCTTCGGGAGTAAGGCCGTCTTTTATCTTTTTCTGATAGATCCTCTGGGTCTGGTCAGAAGCCAGAAAGTATTCTGTTTCTCTTAAAATGACCATTTCTTTTATAAGGGGCGTTAAGTCGATGCGTTCTTCCTCAGGTAAGTCAATATTATTTTTCACCGCCCTTAAGAGTTTCAACCAGGCTTCACCACGAAGGCAGATTTTGGAAGCGCTCTCCAGAGTAGAGATAGTCTCCTCTAAAAGCTGCGGATAGAGCATGAAATGGCTGATGCTGGCATTGACCGCACGGTCTTCATAATCAGCGGGATTGAAAATATGATAAAGCTCATGATGAATAACGCCTTCCAGGAACCCGCCGGTAACATGCTGTTGGATACTTGGATCAATGATCCAGCGGTTGACCTCTATCCTATCCTTGCCGTTTAACCATGCCACCTGACGGATATCATAACTAAAAACAAAAGTCAGCTGTTTAGCCTCGGATAAATTAAAGTGGCGGGCACCTGACCTAAGCAAAGAGGTAAACCTGTGCTCTTCGCCGGATGAAAACTTCTGGCTGCCTTTGGCGTACTTTAATGCTATCACTACTTCGCCGTTAGGATCATCGCTGACCGTAGCTATGATAACTATTCTTGGTGAGTTTCTTAACTCTTGCGGGATACTTTCAAGATCGATTCCAACAGGATAATATTTATTTCCTAAGGAAATATCTTTGGCTTCGGGGACAACGGTGCTGGTGCAGGATAATTGATAGGCGAGGGCATGGGTCTTTGCGTCCAGCTCGGCGTCAGTGTCCACTTTCTGGGCTACGGTATCGATATCGTTAAGGAGCCCGCGGTTAACGACTGATTCCGCGTCATAGTGGTTGCGCAGCTGCTTCAGGGCTTCGAAATACTGGTGCACGGGATCATTGTTCGGGCCCCAGGAGCGAGCAAGGACAATTACCTCCTGATGGTACGGGGTCTGCTGGTTAAGGCGCACTGATTCACGGTCCGCCTGGGCCTTTGACTCCAAGGCTTCTATCTTATGGCTAACCTGAGCCCTTGATTCGTTTATCTTGAGGACAGCCTCGGACGGAGGAGCCTGGGCATCAGGAGATAGCCTTTCGCTGGCTTCCTGGACAATAGCCTCTTCTTCCACGGAAGTGGTGTCAGTAACTGCCGGGATAGGAACAACTGCTTCCTTTACTTCATCGGTTGCCGTTGGCACAGGAGTCGTTCCAGCCGCAGGTGTAACAGCTGGTTCAGGAACAGGTGCTTGGGCAGGAACCTGCGCAGGCGCTTGTGCAAGAGCTGGCGTAGCTGCTTGAGCGGATGTGGCTACTTGTGCAGTCGCTGGCGCCACAGCAACTTGTTGATTCGCAGCTGGTTGCACAGGAAGATTCTGTCCTTGCGCAGGCGCCTGCGGCTGGACTGGATTTGCCGGAGGATTAGGAACCTGAGGCCTACGCCTTTGGCTGAATGCCCTCAAATCAAAATATGCGCTTCTTAAAACTAAGCCGATAATTGTGACCACTGCAAATATAGCAATCCATAAAGAAATATAAGGATGCGTTGTTACGGCAAGCTTGGCCAGTGCTGGCAAGGCTTGGGCTTTTACTAAACCAGCTGTAGCAAGCACGCCTGCCTTGTGTAATAAGGTATTCAGAAGCGGCATTACAACAGGAGCGATATTCTGCCAATTCTTTACCGCTATCCAAACCGCGGCCAATTCTAATATTCTTATTAACGGTTTCAAATAGCGGGTCGCCGGCATCATAATTCTATTCATTTCCGCGCGCGCCTGCGATGCCCAACGATAATGCTTATCTCCGATATTCTGGCGATGCTCTTCCAGCAATAAATCAAGCTTTGATTTCTGCTCCTGCGTCCACGTGCCTCTGGCTATACTTCTTGCAAACACTTTATGGCGCCAATTCTCAAATGTCCTTAATATCACACCCCAAATCCTGCCTACCGCAATCAATGAAAGGATGGAAACAGCCGCATAGATAGCGACTTTAAGTATGCCGGGCAAGGCAAAATACATTTTATATCCGCCCATTTCGCAGACGATTAACCCTGACATAGGAACAACAATTAAGAAGATTTGCCAGAAATTTGCTTGCCAGTATGCGCGCAGGAATTCTGAAATCGCCCTTAATACCCAGGACTGCCTTCTCGCTCCAGCGGCAGCATTTCTTAACGCCTGATCATTCGTGGGCCTATTGAAATACGCCCAGTGGAGTATGAACGGAACTAAAACAAACAAGCCGAACAACGACAAGGCAACCGTTATGCCAGCTGCAACACTTGCATCAACTGCAGCGGCAAAGATGAATGCCGTGGCTACACTAAGGATAATACCCAAACCCTTGGCGATATGATCGCCGTAACCGTTCAAGAAACTCCTTCCGCGCTTATTCTGGTAAATAAACGGACCGGTCAGGGCGGAAACATAGAGAATAAGGCTCACATAGACCATTAACAAAGCAACTACATCCATACCCGGTAAACCTTTCCACCAGAAAGATACTAAGGAAATTATTCCTAATCCCACAACCCAAGAATAACAATTAAAGAAACCCGATCTCCAGTTAACCCATTTACTAAGACCATCTTTTTGAGTAGTATCAACATAATTAAATAGCTTTGCCAAGCCTTCATCGCTAGGGTCTCCTGTGGGCATGGTAGCGAAGAAATTGCTGACACCAGCATGGCCCTTACCTACGGAAATAGTGCTTACCCAGATCTGCGAGCCTCCGAAGCGCGCTAAATCACCCGGCCTTAATTCCAGCCATCTGCCTGTGCCGACCAATAAGCCTTGCGACCTGATACGCATCAACCAAGAATGAAGTATTAATATCTGGTTCATTAATATTGACCAGGCATAGAAAGCGATATTTATCCCCATAAAAGCGCATGCGCCCCATGCTATCAGGAAAGGCAGTAAAAGTATGTTGATTAACGCCAGCGGAGCCAATAAGAAGAAATCGCCTATTCCAAATCTAAGCTCCTTAGTGGCAAGCGGTACGCTGCCGAGAATAAACTCTCTTTGCACAGCGATATTCCAAAGCAAGGAAACAAAACCGCTTGCCCACCTGATCCATGAACCGAATAACTGACCATAGGTAATCTCGCGCATTTTCTTATAGTAAACTTCACCGGTCCAGGCGACTACAGGGACTTTTCCCCTGATCATGGCATTGACTCCTTCAAACCAAGGCCTTAAGATGTCTTCGCTGATTTCATCCAAAACATAAGGCGCTAATGGAGCGGTCAACCTGCCGTTAGTCAAATAATCTGCCATGGCTTCCTTAAAGGTATAGCTCTGCGCGCCGCCCCAGCCATAGCCGCCCGGAGAATTTAATGCTGCTTCTGCCTGACAGACTGAATTCCCGAAAGATGTTTCTGCCTGCTCTAACATTGCTGCTGTGGCAGTCTCCTGCGTATCAGAAGTCCCTCTCTCTCCGACACAGGTAACACAAACTTTATTTCCTCCAAATATGCCTAACACCTTTTTAGATGTTCTTTCAAACTGGTATAACTGGTCAAATAAGCGCTCCGGCCTGCGGGTAAACGCATCCCTATCTACGATTATTTCGCCAATTGTCCCTTCTGAGACATATGGTTCTGAGTGTGTTTCTGAGCTGATTTTATTGATACCCCCATCGTTGAGGACGGCTGCTGAACAAGGAGCGCCTGCTGCTGGCCTGCGGTATTCATCCCACAATTCTGAAATTCTCTGGCGAATTCTTTCTTCAGGTCTACCAACATGGTTCACATTATTACTATCAATAAGCATTAATTGAACAGGCCTTATCCTTTCGCCTAAGGATTTTGCCGCTTCTACCAGATATAGAGCACAATGATAACTTGCTCCCGAAGTTGCAAACCTTGCGGAAATATACCTTCTGATAATAAATCCGGCCAGGGCATCGACATCGCCTGCAGGAATATCTTCGGGACGCAGCACAGCAACATCATTGGCGCATCCTGTGCGGACAGCAAGCCCTGCATCAACACCAGCTATTGCCTGAAGGCATCTCCTTACAATTGCCTCATCTCTGAGGTCTAAATTAATTCCGGCTGTTTCTAATTCTGCTTGAATATTCCTTACATCATAAGGATAATGCTCTCTCATGCGGCACCAATCCGTTAAATAAGAATTGACTGCCGGCGGCATCATATTCTCTCTTGCTATAAATTTAAAGAGCACCGGCCTGGTCATTTCAGCCCCAGATGAAGTCCTTCTTAAATACTCAGTCCCGGTGAACCACTTTGCCGCATACCTAAACGCCATGATAAGGCCACTTACCGCGATCATCAATAAGAGCATAATAGAGTATTCGCTGAGCTTAAAATTAGCGGCAAAGTTTATAGCCGCAACTATAACCTGGCCAAAGGCATTCCAGCTGGTAGTAATAAAACCGATCCTTTCTTCAAACCAAGTATGGATGCTTAATCCGGTTAATACGCCTACAAATATAGCCGATGTCTTCCATGCGACATGGAAGAGATTTGCCCTAAAACCGTCCCACCATCCCGCGGGAGCAAACCAATACCTGAAGTTAAACCCAAGCACAGAATTATCAAAGATCAGCCTTGAGATTAATTCCGAGCCAAAGAGCATGACCCAGGTAAAGGCGATTATGCCGTATTCAATGCTAATGGGAGCAAACCCGTGCACCATCGCGAACAACGCAGAGGCAGCGCCCAAAGCACCAATGATTCTTCTTATTCTTAATCCTGAGATTGAATTGGACCGGATGAGTAAAGACGCGATCAGCATAAGTCCGATACCGATAGCCAGGAACCAGATATTTCCTGTTAACTGGGTAATAATATAAGCTAATAACGCACCGCTGCCCTGAGATACATAAGGGCCGTAATTAATGATCTTCGCTAATGGCCCTAATACCGTCTGGACAAAAGGATGGAAGAATTCCGCATGGAATACCGCGGTAAGCACAAAAACAAGGGTCAAAGGAAGCAAGGTTCTGCCTAACTGCTGAATGAAAGGATGATATAGCGTCCTCATCTGCTCTCTTATCCAATTAAGCGGAAGGGTTGCTTCTGAAAGTTCAGCAAGACAGGCATAGCGCTGTTCAATCGGAGTACCGGCAGCGCCTCTGGCTGCTATGGCATCTAATCTTGCCACAGGCGCCTGAACGCGTTGATACAATTCATCCACGATATTGCCTACCTGCGCATTATTGCAGGCTCTTAATCTATTCAGCCACTCGCTTAAATAATAATTCATAAAAGCTACCGGCTTATATCTTGGATCGGTGTATAAGAATTGCTGATACTCTCTGATACAATTATTAATAATAATATCTACTCTTGCATTCGGATCCCAAATCGCAATACGCGGATCATTATTAATGAATTGGTTTGAAAAAACATTTATTCTGAATAACCTACGCCACCAATATGCAACTGCGCGCCATCCCCAGCGCCCGATACTCTTTATATTTCTTTTCCCGAAGAAATAATCCAACATGCGCATCTCATATGGAACACCAGCTGAATAAGCCTTAATAATATCAATGAGTTGAGCATCATAAACTGCCCCGGCCCGGTTATGTACTAATGCAACAAACATAGTCAAGTTGCCTAATGCCATAAAATCCAGGGTGTAAGACCTTATGGCTGCATTTCCAAGAGGATCGCCGTAGGGGATAGAATATACACGCTGATTTGGAGTGTAGCCTGTTATGCCCACTGCCCTGCACATAAACTGCTCTGCTTCAAATATATCCTGCCTGCTGATCATGTAGCGATTTATCGTAAGCCTGCGCCACAAAGCCTGAAACAACACCTTTATCACGCCGCTGATAATATTGAATAGGCCTAATAAGATAAATACCCCCGTGGCTATGATGCTGCCATAGAAGAACCATGGTTTTTCAGAAGCAGCTATCTGTTTCTGGGCACCTAACGCCGAAGCCCTGATCTCCGGGACTTTTAGCTGCGCATCTGCGGTAATTTTAGCGCCATTATTGAAATACGCTGCCTGCGCCAAGACTTCGGTTGATAAAGGCCACTTATTTTCTTTATCTAAGATGACCCTAAATCCCTGATTGGAATTCAGGCCTTTCTCGCGAATTTCTTTTTGCTCTTTGACCCCGGGATCAGTGATGATTTCAGGCAGGTTAGCATCTTTTAAGATAGCGGCTGCGTTTGTAGCCGCAAGATCAGCTAACTGCGGGTATCCTATCACCTGCGCCACGCGCACAAATCTAATGGTTTCAGCTGTGGCAATTACCTCCGGCCTGCCGGTTGGAATACTATAATCCAGGCCCCACTTTCCATCTATCTGCACGCCGTGAGATCTGGCCAGATTATAAAGAAGGCCTCGTAATCGCTCATCATTCATAAGTTTCATTTCATGAGCAACCTCAATAAAGGTAAGCCACCCACTCAGAGAATCCCACGGCTGCTGGCTTTCGGCAATAGTGCCGTCTAATATGCTCTGGATCTCAAATGAACCATTCAGCACCACCCCGTCTTTATTGATCCTGGGCATCAGATATTCATTAATCCAGATACCTAAATCTCTACGCGCACGCTCTACCTCTGCCCTGAAACTATCCTGGCTCTTGTTACCGGCAAGCATATTCTCTAATTTTGCGAATAACGCATATGCCTTTAAATTTGAGGTGGTACGGTATTCTTTTGCGCGTCCCCATAGCGCGCCGTTACCTTCACGCTTCAAAGATATAGTTTCGCTAAGGGCCATTGAAGGCTCACCAGACTTAAAGTTGGCCAAGACAGCTTCTACCAGCGCTTTGCTAAAATCATAATACGTAATATTTCCGGTGGCCAAGTATAAATCCAAAGACGCCTCAGCCATTGCAATATTTGCCTCTGCCGTCGGCTCGCTAGATAAGAATCCTTTATGGGCAGGATCATACACCTGCGCCTCTAATGTATCGCTACGTAAAGAGCAAGGTATAAGCCAGGTTCCGTATTGAGATCTGGCAATGTAAACTTCCACCAATTCTTTTGCTTTCTTTGATTCGCCTAATCTAACCAATGCCCTAATGATATTAGCCTCTTTTACTGTATCCACATAACGATCAGCAATTGTATTAGGCGAAGTAATAATTAAACCGTGTGGTTTGCTGCTTAAAATTATAATTGAGGCTCTTACTCTATTAGTGTCAATATTTAAAACCACTGCGTTAGTCTGAGTATTGTTTAACGGTAATTCCCTGGCTAAAAATGCTGTAGTAAAAAGCGGCATACTCTTTATTGCCTCTGCTTGCTCGACAGCGGTAGGACTAGGAATGCCATTACCATTCTTGCGGCCTAGTTTCTTCTTCGCCATGTCAATGGTACTTCTATAGATACTGGTACATATCCTGTTACGCATATCGCCCCTATTCGCTTTGACCTTCATATATTTACCCACGCCATAATATGTTTCCGAAGGAGAATACTCGTCTTCAAGGGCCTCCCGCTTGTGCACCTCGCTCTTCGGAGAAGCAAATCCCGGAATAACAGAATAACTTTCTGTTGCATCGGGCTTTTCCTGGACTATGTAATATTCAAGGAATTTACCATCTACCGGAGAGAATGTATAAAGAGGGGCCGGCGCGTCAGGGTTAGTATTATCAAATACCGTTACTACATCAAAAGATTCTTCCACTCTTATCTCATGACGGGTATAGCCCTTAGCAATAAGGCTATGGTCCGGAGGAATGATCTGCGTAATGTATTCGTTCTTTGCAACAGGAGTAGTAACAACTGTCTCTTTGCCTGAGCCACGCACCAGACGGCCATCACTGTAATTGAGCTGAATAGATGAAAGGCTCTTAGTGTCCAATCCTTTCCTTTGCAAGTCCTTTACGGAAACCAGGGTTATTTGATTATTCTCGAGATATTTAAACGCTATCGCCCCTTGCGCGACCGCAGCTTTTTCGGCTGAAACCTTGACAACACGATCCGCCTTATCGCGAAGGATAATATCGGTTATTTTCATTTTTTCTAATCCAACAACTACATCCATACTTACAAAGTCGAAGCCATTGATGTCCTGTCTTAAAGACGGTAAGTCAAGTGATCGGCTAGCAGTTGAC
Organism: uncultured Planctomycetales bacterium; assembly: GCA_964354795.1. Lineage (GTDB taxonomy): Bacteria > Omnitrophota > Gorgyraeia > Gygaellales > Profunditerraquicolaceae > JAPLLR01. Next base: position 153,922 of record CAYHBB010000040.1, read on the forward strand.
TCATTGACTAGGTATGCCACCTTTAAGACTGATTCTCCTTCGCGTGTCTTTTTAGCATCAAAAGTGATCACCAGTTTTTCTTTACCGTCTTTATCTATGACTCTTATGGCTACAAGCTTACCATCCAAGGTAAATTCTTTATTAACCGTACAATCTTCGTAACCTTTAATTTTATCATTTGTCTTTACTGACCAGCCGACTACCCTGCCAGAATTGTCGGTGGTTAAAATTTCGGGCTTGGCGGCCTGGACCAGATTCTTAGCATCGAGATATTTTTCGCCGGTTAAGAATTGATAATTTTCATTGTAATAATATTTGCGCTTCAGAGATAAGCCGTCTTTAGTCTTTTCTCCTAAGTCAACTACGGCCTCGCCTTCGACCTTGACGTTATTTATGGCCCTTGGCTTGATGTAAAAACTGACAGTCTCCCTGCCGCTTGAAGCATCAACGCCGTATTTTCTTGGCTTGTCGCCGCTACGCGCCAGGATATGTGTGCGGCGATCGTTGGGCAGGACAATCGTGGTAACTCTATTGACCTGGGCAATAGGCTTAGTAAGATCAAATGCACCATTGGCCTCTAATCTAAAGATAGTGGAGCTGACGGCGCTGTTGATCCTTTCCGCCTCATTTACCTTTAAGTGGATGCGCAAGGTTTCCCGGCCATAGGCATTGAGCCTTACGATCTGGGCCTTATCCTGCCTGATAAGATCGACCAGCTCATCCCTGTTCTTCATCAAGTCAGAAGATGTGATCAGGTAACCATAACCTTCGGCCTTATTGATCACGAAGTAATTCTCGGCATTCAACTTTGCGAAGAGCTCCTTGCCCACGGCGGAGAGCTGCATGTTCGTCCTACTGCCGTCTTTGCCTCCTATGGTCAGGGTGTAGGCCGGCTTCCAGGTATCGGTATCGACATTTTCGCCTATGGCGAACCACTGCGTCCTTCCTTCAGCATTGATATAAGGATACTTTCCTGCGAAGGCCTGGTGGGAGGTATAGACATGCCTGCCGTTTAAACCTTCGCGGCTGTAAAGTTTCACTAAGTCTACTTCGGTTAAGTAGGTGTTCAGGCCGTTGCCGGTCTGGTAAGAAGTAATGGCGATCTTCTGATAAATCACGCCCTGCGGCTTGCCTGCGGATAACAAGCTGTATTCGCCGTTTGCCAACTGATAGGCATTAGTACCATAACTGAAATAGACATTTCCGTCGCTACCTAACTCAGCTTCTCTGACGCTTAAGGCGTAGTCCAGGTACATTGCTTCCAGCGGCACGCCGATAAGCGCGTAATTCTGTCCGGCGATATTAGCCTTCTCTGCGGCCATACCTTCCTGATACAACACAGCCATGACCCACTCGCCGTTATAGAACCGTGGCTGGATTTTGTTTTCGTCTCTTAATTTAGCCGTCTGGGCTTCTGTAAGCATAGCCACATTGCCGTTCTTTCCGCTAAGCAGAACAGAATAAAGTATCTTGGAAAGCTCCAGCATGAATTCCGCGCCCTTATTTCCCAAGTGCAGGCGGCCGTTGAGCACCCTGCCCTCGTCATCCTTGAAATTGACCACGCTAAAAGCATAGAACGTCCTTCCGGAAGCATCTTTCAATACCGCGTTATTCTCCATCACCTGCTCTGCTTTGACATAACCACTGTTCAAGACCCTGGCCAATTCCATTGCGCTTATCTCGGTGAATCCTTCTTTAGCGTCCTGAACTGCGCCGATACCGTTAAGTATCCTTTCGCGTATCTGGTAATAGACGTTTCCGGGCTGCACAAATCCGACTCTGCCTGCATCAACAAGGACTAATGCCTTGGCGATATTAGCAGGCAGTTCAGCGAGCACTGTCCCGGACTTGATATTCACTGCCGCATAGCCTTTTTCCGTAGGATCGATCCGGATACCGTGCTGCGCAAGGCCGTTATTGATTTCATTCAGCGATTCCTTAAGCCAGCGTACCTTGCCAAAATCCTCGCGGCTCAAAAGATGCACCCTCTTGGCATCCACGTCATAGCAGACACCCATGCCTGACTCTAAGGCCCGAGCCTGCTCAGGGGTAAGCGGTTTCCAGCTTAAGACGCTACCCATCTTGTCTTTCCACAGGCCCCTGGTTATCATGGGTTCAGGCATAGGCCAGACGCTGGATTCCCTGCTGAAATCCTGCTCCTGGCCAGTATATAAATCCTTAATCCTGATGCTCTCCAACGTCTGCGGGGCAAGCAGGTATTTATCGAAAAGCGCCTTTAAGTCTTTGGGATTTGCCGGCCTGACAGCAGTCGGGTCGATCTTAAGCCTCCTTGCCGGGTCCGTAACCTTGATATGACCGAAGACCATACCCTCTTCCTCGAATTCAAGATCCGGTTTGATATGCACGCCGAGATCAAGAAGCGTGCCAAGAGAAATGTTGAAGGATTTCATGTTGAAATTATGCAGGAAATCCCAATCTTCCAGATGCTTTGGATCGTTGGGGTCTCTGGCGGCATTGCCCGGATATGCGATACTTAAGGTGTATTCGTACGGTTCGCAGTACACCCCTGCCCCCTGCGGCAGTTTCTTGGCTTCAAGTTTTATTTCAGGGATATCCACTAACCTGGCCGGGATCTTCACCACGCCTTCCATCATCAAGTCGTACTGGGCGATCCAGTTATCCCAATACCCCTTCTCTACCTCGCTCCTGTAAGTAATGATCGGGAAGTTATCATCATAGGTGGGAATCTCCTTACCAGGCTCTAATATGCTATAGGCATTCGCTGCATTCTTATCCTCTCCATATTCCACAACCGCAGGAAAGATCCTGCCGTTAGGCAGGCGGTGGGCAAAAGGCTCATAAAAGGTGACCACGGTATTCTTCTTAATCATGAGCCTCTCCTTGCCAAACTCAACGACATAATCATTCTTCAAGACTCTGGTCGGAAGCCTTGTCAGCTCCTCATAGCTAAAGATATAATATGAAGCGTCAAACGCCACGATGCGCGCGCGCGGGACTTTCGTCACCTCGACAAACACGTCCCGGCCGACAGGTATCCTTATGGGAGATTGTTTACGCAAAGCACACTCAAGAAGCGTTCCTTTTAATCCGGGAATGATCAACTTTCCGGTCACCGGCTCGTAGAATATCGGATAAGGCGTACCGGTATCAACCGGCACTGCCAGGCCTATCTGGCGGGTAGAGGTAATATTCACAGGCTCGCCGGTATTGACATCAACCTTATTTCCTAGCTCGTATATCATGCCCCGTAGGTATTGCGAAGACTGATTTACGGCATAGATGCTACTGAGCGGTATGATCCGGTTATCCGGGACCCACAAGCCGAAATCGTTCAGGTACTGTTTGGCCTCATCCACAAAGAACCTCTTCTGCAGGGCAAGCACCTCTAAGATATTTTCCCCGTAATTGTAACGCAGCATATACTTGGTTTCGCCGATCCTAGCGGTGAAATAATTACAGTTTGCTTTCGGATAGAACACTGCTTCATAATTAGCAAATTTTATGGCATCAGAAGGAATGACCACCGCGGGATAATAACGTTTGAAGATGTTCTCAAGCGGAAGGGCCAGGTCAAGCTTAGGTATGTAATTGCCGTTTACTTCGATCAGCGGGCAATCAAGCCCAAGGCCAAGGCTATTCAGGATATTCACCCTGGCCAGCTGCCTGGGAGCAAGAAGTTTGATATCCACGCCTTTATCGCTGTTGGCAGGATTATGTATGACTGCCCCGTTGTCAGCGATATATTTCTTCAAGGACATGTCGTAAATAAGTTCCAGGGCCTTATCCGCTCCGACGTAGTAGGCTATCGGGGCATAGGCAGTTCCTTCGGAAGCAGCCTTGATGGTCTCATATAGCGTCCAGCTGTCACCGGCCCAGCCGCCAGCGCTTACGCCGCCAGACCAATCACCCATCCAGTTCTCTTGCCAGGTGGCCCCGAGAGAACCGCCCATGTAGTGTATGGTCGGAATGGCATTCAAAATCTGTATCTTTGTGCGCGGGTCTTTGATCTTGGCGATCTGCTCAAACTGCTCCTGACGCTCGCTCATGGACCTGGCGATGAATCTATTCATATGCTCGATCAAAACACTTTCATCAAAAACGAAATTAAATTTGGTTAAATCGACTTGCGACGTAAATCCAGTGGCTTTTTCAAGAACCATGGGATTTACATCATTGGCAGCCAGGTTAAACCAGGCTGAAGAAGATAATGCCTTCTTGCCCAAGGCAGTCACCCATCCATGGCTGGTATCTTCACCGAAACGGGTTGCGTAAGGAAGCGTTCCGTCTTCTTTGGCCTTCTCAATCATCCGCAATAATTTACCCGACATCCCCTCCTCGCCTATCCTTCTTAAAGCAAGTGAGCCAAATGCGCTTCCTTCTAACCAGCCCATACGCCGGTCATCCTTGACTATCCCTTCGCTTCTTCCGGTCAGCTTCTCAATGGTCCTAGCAGACCTGCCGGCTCTGGCCCAATCAGCGCGGTTCTTAGCATCTGTAAAGTCTAAGAGCCAAAGCTCATTATTCTTATACTGGATATCTACGGCTGACTTAGCGATGGTATCCAAAACCAGAGTATCAATATCTACGCCGTAAATCCTCTTGGCATCCTGCTTAGTCATGCTTAGGGCAGACCAGAGCGCAAGGTCTGTAGCAAATACCTTATCCCAACCTTTAGGATGAGCTTCTACGATGGCGGGATCAGCCGTCACTTCTTCGTTGTAGCCTCTGGCTAAGTAATGATTCCGGGACTGGTAAAGCGGGATACCCAGTAATCTATTGTTGGCGCCGATACTGAGTAATTTGATTCTCCAAAGCTGGATATTCAGATATGAATCCTCAATATCCTCCTCTATTACGGAATTACGCAAGAATCTCTCGATCCTCGAGACTGCCTCCTCGAACTGCTGAGCCTTGGCATCGGCCTTTACTCTGTCAATACCGAATGTTTCTGATTTTTCCCTTAACAGCCGGGCAAGCATGCTTAAGGCAGCGCGGACTGAGAGGTTCTGTTCTGTGGAATAATAAAGGCTTTCCTTGGAAGTGCGGATCCCGCCAAAGGCAGGGTTTTCTTCCTGCTTGCCATTAATGACCATCTGTCGGTCATTATTCTGCAGGCTCAAGAGGTAATCGGCAATACTTAAGGCGGTATAAAGCCTGCGGCTGTCCAAAGCTTCGCGCTGATCCTTACCATAAAGCAGTTGCGTATCCATCATCACAAACCAGGCATTGGCTCCGGCATCCTGCTCCTGCTCATGGACAATGCCTTTTCTGACGCTGATCGCCCGGGGCAGGCCTTCGCCGGCCCTAAAGAAATACTTATTCCAGAGGTCGACGATCTTCCCGGCTCCGTCGTAATCTCCCTGCGCGATGTGGTTAAAACCTTCGAGTGAGATATCGTAAAGGTAAAGGACTTCGTTGAGCCTGGGGTCATCCGGATAGCTTACGTGAAGGTATTTCACCAATTCCCGGATCTTGATCTGGCTGCGCAGTTGGTCGACGGTAGTAAACAATTCTTCACTGGCCTCTTTGGCCTTTATCCTTTCCTCGGCATTACCGTCTTTAGCCTTGGCAAGGTCAGACCGGGCCTGTTTCTCAAATACGGCTATCGCCTGTTCAAGCTTATTGATCCTATCTGTTGCGGCATTGATGTTAATGTTTGTAACCGAGCCGGCCGCCGCCTGCGGCAGGCCATTAGTAGAGGTGGTTTTTAATGCGGGTATTGCGTTAGATGAGACAACAGCGGCAGGCGTAGGCTGTTTCAATCCAGCGAGCTCTGCTTTTAATGCTGCCAGCTCTGCCTTTACTGCGGCAACCTCTTGTTCAGATCTTGTCAACCTGGTTTCTACGTTATTCGTACCGGAGATAGGCTGCGCTTGGCGGACAAATGTATTAGTATTCATAACCGCTGGCGCAGGAGAAGCAGGGATGACCGGCAGCTCTTTCTTGACTTCCGGAACAACAGGCTTAGTCATGGCTTCCTGGCTTGCCACAGGCTCGACAGCCTTTACGGATGCAGAATAGGTAGCTTCGACTTTAGCGGATCCGGGGCGCGGCGAGCCGCGGTCAATAAATTTCTCTGCCGTATCCAGGAAACGGCTGGCATGGGAGTGCCTTGGTTCGGTATTGCCGAAGACCGTAGTCGCCTGGCGGATCAGCTTTCCTTCACGGCTCATAATCACACCCACAGTCCTGTTCTTATCCGGATCTGCAATATAGTGGCCGATCCCCACTTGCCCTTTCACGCCCTGATAGACCCTTAAGGCCTGCTCAAGGCTGGAGGTCTTTACTAGAAAAGCATCACCGTAATCAGAAATGATATACCCATCGCTAGATCTGACCACAAGTACGACATGGCCTTCACCGCTCTCGCGATTTACGCCTACCGCTGCAGCATAAAGCCCCAGATTATTAGCGCGGCTGGCAGCATTGAGGGTCTCGGCGCAGAACTGGGCTATGCCAGAACAAACATTGACAGGACGATTGTTATGGTCAGAATAACTCTGCCTTAAGGCTTGGTACATTTCTTCAGGAGAAAGCTTAGCCTCATAGGCCGGATCATCCCGAAGGACTGATTCAGAATGTAAATACTCTCCCATTACATCATGTATATCCAGGACCACTGCCATCAATTCTTCTTTGGTCTTTACGCCGGAGCTGACAGACTTGATAAAATCACTGAAGGTAGGAGCGGAAAGGAACTGCCCGGCGCTGATATCTGTGACTGCGCTGACTCCAGCCCCAGCTTCATTATTTTGTGAAACAGCTCCGGAATAAATATTCTTGGCAGGGTCGGTTGCAGTACAGAGCACTGTGACAAGGGCATTGCCAGAGCTCTTTCCTGCGGGATCATACCTTGATATTTCAAGATCGTCCTTTGCGGAATCAACGGTCTCGCTTATCTGTACGGCCATAGGGATATCCCTGGACCTGCTTCCAGCGCCAAAAGGCCAGGCAATACCGATTGTGGCCTGCCAGTTTTCTTCGCCGCCGGCCTCGCTTCTTTCCCATGACCCTGCGGCAGTCACAAGGAAGTTCCCGAACGGACGGGACGCAGCCAACTCCACGCCATTTGCGCTAGGCATAAGTTCTGTGCGGCTATCATCCCTATAAGGCATAATGCTCAAGGCGGTAGCGGAATCATTGTGCGTGTAAGTTATCGGCAGGCCTAATCTTGAACGCAGGCCATCGACGTCATTTAACAGGCCGATGCCTATGGTGTTTTCCTCGCCCATCCAGCTGTAATCCAGGCCTGCCGTGTAGCCGCCATAAGCAGCGGAGGGACTCTGTCTATAAAAATCATCAAATACGCCGTCAAAGCGGATATCCCCAAACAGGCGCAAGCGATTATGGACTGTCGGATAGTATATGGTATTTGCGCCTAAGCTTGCCCCGATCTGTATGAATTCCGGATCATTGACATACCAGGCATCAATGCCGGTATAGATACTGGAAACAAGGTTGTCTCTTAAGGTAAATACCTTGCCCATATCTGCCAGGCAGCTTAACACTGAAGCGTTCTGGCTGAATTTTTCTGGCGATTGATTATCCAGATATCCTTCTCCGGCATATTGTTCGCTGTTCAGGTTCAGGAATGAATATCCCAAGGAAATATTCCACGGCGTGGGGGTGAAGATGGTGTTTAGATCCTCATTGCGCAGGCTGAATTCCAGCCCGGCAAAAGGAGATAATCTTAATGCGGAATACGGTAACTGCTGCGGATACATTCCGAGGACACCGGCCTTAAGGCTGAGTTTTCCTTCATCAGCAAAATCCAGCCACGTAGGGCTTTGCCATCCGGTGTTGTAGCCAAGGCTAAAGAGGTTGTTATCCACGAGATCGATGTTAAAGGCTTGATCGCCGGTCCCGTAAACCGGTGAGCCGTCGCGTAAAGAGGAGAGCGGCGAGGTTATTGCATCGGTAGTTTTTTCTGCGGGCCGAGCAGCCGGAGGGCTGGTGGCGCGGGGCAGATCCACTGCCTTGTCTTCTCTTGGCTCTTCCTGCCCGGCTTCGGTTTTTTCTCCAAACTGGTAAAGATTGGGCGCTTCGGGAAAAGAATGAATCAGGTCGGCCGCGGAAAGGTTGTTCTGGCTATTGGTAACGACTGCTGTAGTCGGCGGCTCAGGTCTGGGAGCAACGGGATCATCCGCGGGCTTCGGCGTATTAACAACAGGCACAACATTGATATTTTCCTGCGGCATTACAGGAGCATTGGTGACAATGTCATCAAAATACCTGGCGAGCTCCCTCACGGATTCAGGGATGCTATTGCTATTAACATCGCGATCTTCGATATTCACCATCGGAGGCTGAACTTCTGACCCAGAAAGCAGATTGGTTGAGGCGATGGTAGCTTTATCCGCATTGTTCGAAGCGGCGATTATTTCCTGCCTTATGGCGATGACCACGTTTGAAGCGCTTGCCGCGTTAGTGTCCACCCCAAAGAAATTATTATCATCGTTGGTGGCATTTCCGATGCCTAATCCCTGATTGTGTGACGCACCGGCAGCCGGATGGAAAAGCCCGATAATTAAATAGGCGATCGCGGCGCCTATCGTCAATAAGGCCAAGACTCCGGTGGCGATGAGGATGGTCTTGATGACTTTCGATTCCTCTTTCGCAGGGGCATATTTTTTGAATGCCTCCACCAGCTCTTCCCTGCTCTTATTGTAAGCGTTCTGATAAAACTCTACCGGCCTGCTTATCCTCTTATACTCATCAAAGGCCTCTTTGTTCTCGGCTTCCAATAATCTAAGGTACGCATCCTTGACATCCTTCTTTGTCCTTAA
>CAYHBB010000041.1:0-41502 GCA_964354795.1 uncultured Planctomycetales bacterium
GATTAGCCTTATTTTTAACGAATCGGTTATCATGGTAGCCCTCCTTAAAGATTCTTAAGTAGACTACCATGCATATGTCAAAGAGCAAAATTTGCCTCTAAATCTAACTAACTATTGCCATAAACTCGAGAAACTACTAAAAATAGGGATGCCCCAGCCAAGGCATCCCTATTTATAGAGCCAGACCTCCATGATAATTTCACTGACCCCTGCTGATCCGGCTCTTTCTTTATTCAGGTGAAGTAACACTTAACGAACTTACCGCCTGCTGTGGATTTCCGGAATAATAATACATCCGGTAATTCTTTCCGGTATAAACAACATCAGGATCTCCCACTATACCATTGATCGCAGAAACCCTGGCCCCTTCCTCTAGGATCCAATTTATGCCATCAATAGAAATAGCGCTGGCGATTCCCGGTATCACTGCATCACTCTTAGAACCTTCGACCACCATCCTTGCGAAGAATAACCTAAGCAATAAAGGGTATTTTGAATCAATAACCACATCCGGATCAACAGGATGCACCCCTAATCCCCTTAAATCCTTCCGTTTCCAGTAATTCTGGTTATAAAGATCTTCTTTCTTCAAAGTAGGGCCATTATAAACTACCGCCCGAGTGCTGTTGGCATTAAAAAGATCATAACAATAATATAACCAGAGCTCTCCATTCGGCAAAAGCACAGCATCGGGCACGCTAATCTGACCGTTGTCTGTGGCGTCAGGAGTAAGCAGAACTCCTTCCTCAACCCATTCTACTCCATCTAAAGATTGGGCGCTCAAAAGCTGCCAATCTCGGACATAAAACATCCTTAACCCTCCTTTGGGTAATTCGATCACTGTGGGATCGCAAGCATTATTGACCACTACCCCATGCACCCGGAAATTAAGGCCGTCTGGGGAATATGCCAATCCTATAGAACCTGAAGAATCATCGTTGTAATATCTGAAATATTCCTCTTCGGAACGCTTGATAGTGCATGTTGAAACAGCGCTGGGCATCCTCTGCCCCGCATCGCTTATCCATGGCCTGCCATCCATTTTTCTTGGTATAAACCAATATTCAAGGTAAGTTTTCATATTGAAATATCCCAGCGGCGGTATCCATTTCGGGCTGCCATCGCTTGAGGACGACACAACTTGACGAAGCAGATCCTTCACCCATAACTTTCCACTGACATTTCTAAACACAGCCAGATCTGCCTTACCATCGCCGTCAAAATCTGCCGGGACAGGAATATCTTTAGGAGAGCCTATCATTTGCCGAGGTAGCCTTTCCTGATAGTTGTTTGAGCTCTCATAAATCCTCCAGGCCTGAGTTGCTGGGATAAACCAAGCCAGATCCGCCTTACGGTCTCCGTCGTAATCGGCTATTGCGGGGATCCATGAAGGACTTCCATATTCAGAAGCCCAAAGCTTACCGGTAGAAGATCCTTTGACCAAAATTTTTCCGGTCGCAGTCCTGAATAAAACCAGGTCCGCCTTCCCGTCACCGTCAAAATCTGCCGGCACAGGAATATCCTTTGGGCCACCTATTTTTTGCCGGGGCAGTCTTTCCTGGTAGTTGTTTGAACTCTCATAAATTCTCCAAGCTTGGGTTGAGGGGATGAACCAGGATAGATCAGCCTTACCGTCGCCATCATAATCAGCTATTGCGGGGATCCAGCCGGGACTTCCTTGCGCTGAGATCCATTTTCTCCCGGTACCAGATTCTTTTATCAATATCTTTCCAGTCTCCACTCTAAACAAAACCAGGTCAGTTTTTCCGTCGCCATCAAAATCAGCAACTAGGGGCACGTCATTTTTTCCGCCTCCGATATTCGGCCTTGGCAGGATTTCTTCGCTGTAGTTAACAGAACTTTTGTATATCCTCCAGTTCTGCGTCTCAGGCACAAACCAGGCAAAATCCGCCTTCCCGTCACCGTCATAGTCAGCGGCAAACCCGCATTGCGGCAGAAGTCCCATAGCAAGCAACAGCATCCCCGATCCAAGAATTTTCAGAGTTTTATTTTTCATCTTGCGCCTTATCTTTTATCTTCTCCAGCGTTTCTTTTATTTTCTGCATCATCTTCTCTTCTAACTTTTCTACTGAGTCTACATTCTCAGCGCTCAGATGCGTGTCTATGGCTAGATCCACTAATCCTTTCAAGATATCATTATAAGTAAGCTTGTGTCCCGTGGAAAAAAGCGCGTCGTTTTTGAGTTTATCGAGAAACTCGACTTCTTTACGATCGAGCATAGTAATTACTTTATGCTTGAGAGTACGGAAATCTTTTGGCACTGTCATACACCCCCTTACTTCAATGCAAAATTATGGTCTTAGCCTATTTCATTTAACGGCTAAAATCCTTCCTGATCCTATCGTAAGGAATTCTTACCACCTGATTATTCTTTTCATCTCCCTGCCCTAATGTGATGATCACATCTGTTACTCCTGAAAGAAAATAGCGCCAGTCATCACCCAGAGGGATAGAAACAGAGCGCAGTTTTGTCAAAGGATCTACATATTGGTTTCCTGTATTTTTCGAAGGATTTAAAAGGAAATAATACGCCGGGTATATCCGGTTGCCTTTGTAAACCCAGCTTACCGATGCCCAGGTAATATCGGGCCTAATACCTATTCCGGAAAAGACGAGCTGGTTTTTGTTTTGAACGCAATCAACAAGCGATAGTGGAAAACGATTCCGCCCCGGTGGAGTCATATTTATTGTAGCAGACCTTCCGGTATCAGCGTTGTAAAGGGTAAAAAAAGCTTGCCACCCCTGATTAAAAAGATCTTGTATAGCCGCTGACACAGGAATAAAGACACAGTAGCGTTCAGTATAATAATCGTGCCACCTTCCAACAGGCACAGGATCGTTATGCCAGCTAGTAATCCAGTGTGTAGGAGACTTCTTGGTATACCATATAGAAATTCCGAGTTTCCCGGAAGGGTCATGGGGGCTGATCCAGCGCACTTCAGCATAAACGTTATTTTTGAAACCCGTTCCGGCAGCGTAAAATCCGCTTCCCGGGCCAGAGTAGTTTGCATAACGATTGGTCTCTGTAATGTAAACGGCTTTCTGATCAAAGCCTATAGGCGGTCTCTGAGGCGTTTCAAGTATATTACCGACTCTCGCTTGGGATGGATCCGTCGTTAAGCTAAGTTTAAAACCGTATAAATTATCCCCGCCTTCGTAGTAAAGATAATCGGAAAGCAAAATTCTGTTTTGGAGCAGATACTTCCTTTGAAGTTTTAAATAAGTATCGGAAAGATTCGGGCTTGCATAACCATCGGCATTTATTTGTCCGGCAGGATTGACTGCAATCCTAGCATCATGACCATTATAAGAATTTGGGAGTTTAGCTAAAACTGTAGCGGGACTCCAATTTATTCCATCTGTGGAAGTACGAGATGATAAAACTTTTTCTGCATTCGGTTCCCCGGTGGTAGAAATCATAATAAAATTTCTATCCTGAGGGCAATATACGACTGTATCCATGGGCCAAAGGCGCCAATTAGTCGAGGGATCCCATAGAACCTTTTCATCATTTTCGTTAAAAGTTACGCCGTCTGTGCTTGTGCACATAAGGTTAACCGGATAAAGCTGTAAGGGTTTAGTTGGATCATGCAATACCAGTTTACCGTCAAGGCCGTATTCGTAGCAATTATACCCAAGCTCATAGGAAAATAAGATTGCCTCCTTGCTGTTAATATATGCATCATAAGTCGTATCAAGATAAAAAAGGTATATCTTGTTATCTCTTACAACAGCGCCTGACACTATGCCGGCCCCGTAATAATCGTTCCCATATGAGTTGCTTGTAGATAGGGATAACACATCTTCGGCATAATTTTTCCCACCGGCAAGCCGCAGCAGTTTAGGTTTGATTACGGGCTTCCAGGCCTCTGTGGTAGAACCGGGCCTGCTTGGATCAAGATCAGTCCTGCTCCAATGGCCATTGCCTGTCCCGTCATCTGTCCAAATTTCGTATGGTCCGCCTATGTTTCTTGACCGAGCCACATGTATTGCAATCATATAAGTCGGCGGAGTATAAGCTTCGAAATACAAATAATAATAACCATTTAAATATACTACTGAATTGGCACAGGCTCCCTGCTCTCGTATTTCCATGCCTGTATGAGGATCTTTAGCTGCCTGAATAACAGGTATAGCCTTAGACCATGTTCTGCCGCCATCTGTAGATTTACTATAGTAGATCTTATCAGTGGAATAAAGAGTGTCTTTCTGCCACTCCGGCCATTCTCCTTCCACATAATCTTTACCTGAACCGGCAAAAAATAGATGCAAACCTTCTGAATCCTTGATCAATGAGCCAAAGCTTGCATAATAAGTATTTTGCTCCCTGACATCGATCCACTTTCCTAACGGAGTGATATTTTTTAATCTAATAGTAGTGCTTTGCGAATATAGATTTGATGAGGTAAATAATCCAAAAGATATGAAGATAAACAAGAAAATCGAACTTGTCAGATAAAATCTTTTAAAAGTAGACTTTTTCATTTTGCGCCTATGCCGCTTTCTGCGGCAATAGAAAGCCCTGGTTCACCTATAAAAGGCAAACCAGGGCTAATAAAGATACTAACCCGCTCTTTGGCAGCCCCTCTTTCCATTTCAGGGACGGTTCTCAACTCAAAGGAGAACCGTCCCTGTCATTTGGACAGGTAGCTTTGCGTCGCCAGGTTACCCTGACTTTGCCTTTATCAGTAGCAAAACAGCTAAATTGTCAAATTACACTTTTGCTATCTTCCTATTAAAATATAACATATGTAGAGGCCAAATTCAAGGAACCCTTACCTATATGTTAAATCATTCCTTCACAAACTTGTCCCCTGCCCAGACCCAGCTTTGCCACTCATTAAGGCAGTTGGGGGAGTTCGGCTGCGGCCGCGACTGCGCCTTGCCGATCTTGATGCGGGTGATAACCCCTAAAGAATCTATCTTTATGCCGAATTCAGAACTGGTATCAAACATCTTAGTCAGAATATTATTCTGTAAACAGTAGACCACCAGATTAGTCATATTGCCGTCAATTCTAGTGTAAATAGCTAACTGTTTCTGGCCATCAGAATTAAGCTCAATAAGATCTACCTTGCTTAGTTTTCCGGAAAGCTCTATACCGTCGATTTTAGTCTTTTCCTTACCCCTACCTTTGCTATAAACGGTCACATCAATACCGCTGCCGGTGCCGGCCTCAGCCTTGTCTTGCACATCTATAATCTGCATTCCGCCATCTCCGGAAAGGCTGGCCGTATAGGTCGAGAACCCCGGAGTAGTATTCTTCGGCGTGCTTGCGCAACCCGCCAAGACAAATATCGCTAAAAAGACTACATAAGAAAACAACTTATTCATTTGATCCTCCTTCCGCAGAAAGCGGAACACTGGCCTATCCTATTAGGCCAAGTGTATTATTTAAAATCTTCGCTAGATGGTAATACCTGCGCTGGAGTACTACTTGGCAAAGTGTCCTGAGCCGGCACAGCTGCGGCTTCGGGAGCAGCTGATGGTTGAGGTTGCGGCGCAACTTCAGGCGCTGGCGCTGGCGCACCTCCCTGTGACTCGGACACTATCGCAGGGGCTTGCGCTCCCTGTGACTCGGACACTATCGCAGGGGCTTGCGCTCCCTCCTCTTTCTTCTTCTTGCGCTTCTTAAAATAATCTCCGATAGCTTCAAAAGCCTTATCCTGCAGCTGAAACTGGATCGCCTTAGTATTAGACATCACCAGATTCATCAGCGATTTCTGGAAATTCTTAAACTCCGGCTTCTCCAACGTTCCGCCTATATCAAAATCCAGCTTCACCGGATTGATCTGATTGAGCGTGCCGCAGATCATAGATGTAGGCATGAATCCTTTGGACTCTTCCTGCGTATCCTTGGCAACCAGCTCATGATTTCTTAAGGCAAGCGAGTTCTTTGAGTCAATCGCCTCACCGGTAAGCACAGTCTTTGATTCCAGGTCAAGCGTGCCCCGGATGACCTGCACAGGCAGCGAATCCTGATAAATAAACCGCAAAGCATTCAAATCCACATCTTTGAGCATAAGGTCAAAAGCTATGCTCGGATTATCTTTAGAATAAATATTACGGAGATCCAACCTGAGATTTCCAGCTTCAATCCCGCCACTTTTAATATCGCCTGAAATATTAAACCTACCCAGGCGCGGTAAGCCTGCCGAAACAATCCTAACATCCCACATTTCAATGCGGGCGTTATCAATCACAATGGTATTTCCTTCTTTACTATTCATACCAGCGCTATTCTCTGCAGACACCTCTCCTGAGAATCCCTTTCTTAAAAACCTGGATCCTTTAGAGATCCAAGCCTTCTTCAGGCTTATACTGGCATCGCTCAAAAACACGCGGGAAAGAATGAACTGTTTCTTAAGCAGCCCCAACGGGCTTACGTAGGCCGAAACGCCAGATGCCCGGAGAATACTTTCAGTTGCATCATCAGGATCAGATACTTTCAAATCTTTTAAAGTAACTGACAGAGTAAACGGCCAAAAGCTAAAACTTCCAATGCTCACCCGTGCCTTGCTATACTGATTGATTTTATTTACAAGATAGGGCTTTAAAAGCGGACTGATGAACAATCCAACACCCAAATGGATTACCACCAGGATTATAACTACGATAATGATCTTACGCATATTTAGCTGAAGTCATAGATAAAACGCGGGCGGGAATATTGACGAATTGATACATGGGCTAAAGGCTGACCCGGCCCAGGAACCTGCCTGTAGGCGTGTAATAATCAACATTGCCGGATCTGGGGTCATACACCGAGAATCCCCAGGAGCGGCTTGAGAGTATATCTTCCAGGCTTTCGCGGGATACAGAAAGCGGCGGGACCAACTTGCCTTCTTTCATTTCCGGCTCAACCGGAATCTCATTGATTAGATTAGCCTTGCGCATTGCCTCACCCTTCTCCTCATTCATCACCTGCGCAACCGAAGGCTTTTTTTCCTGAGCGCAACCTACAGCAATTAAAGTTACAGTAAAAAACAAAAGTAAATTTTTCAGGCTCATCATAAAATTATTATAACACATAAACAAAAGAATATACGCAATTAATGAACGGCGCGGACGAGTGAATAAGCCAAAGCAGATATCGCGGCGGAACAGGGAATAGTCAGTATCCACGCCCAGACGATTGTGCCCGCGACTCCCCATTTGACCGCGCTCAGACGTTTCAGTGAACCAATACCCATGATAGAACCGGTTATTGTGTGAGTAGTGCTTACGGGGATACCGAAAGAAGTGGAGATAAATAAAGTCACGGCAGCACCCAACTCAGCGCAGAAACCGTCCACCGGCTTAAGCTTGGCTATCTTCTGGCCCATGGTCTTGACAATGCGCCATCCGCCAAACATCGTGCCTGCCGCAATAGCCATATAACAGGCGATCATCACCCATGCTGGAACATAGAATTTCTCGCCCAAAAGCCCGGCGCTGAAAAGCAAGCTTGCGATAATGCCCATGGTCTTCTGCGCGTCATTACCGCCATGGCCCATACTGTAGAATGCGGCGGAAACTAGCTGGCCTTTACGGAAAAAATGGTCTACTTTCGAGGGCGTGCTTTTGCGAAATATCCAGTAAACCGCAATCCCTATCCCCAGGCCCAGCAATAGCCCTGCCACCGGAGAAATAAATATAAAACTAACGGTCTTGGCGATCCCCTTCCATACCAGCGCCCCCGGGCCAGCCTTTACTAACGCAGCACCTATCATCCCACCGATAAGCGCATGCGATGAGCTTGTGGGCAGGCCTAAAAACCAGGTGATGATATTCCAGCCGCAGGCTCCCACCAATGTCCCGAAGATTATGGCTTTATCGATGATAGCTATATCGATGATCCCTTTACCAATGGTATTAGCGACATGCAGTCCAAAAATAAAGAAAGCGAGGAAGTTAAAAAATGCCGCCCAAATAACAGCATAACGCGGAGAGAGTACGCGGGTAGAAACAATAGTGGCTATAGAGTTGGCGGAATCATGGAAACCGTTTAAAAAATCAAAGGCGAGAGCAAGAAAAATCAAAAGGATAATGCTCAGGGTCATAGATTTAAGCCTGCTTTACCAGTATCGCGCCCACAACATGGGTTACGTCTTCGCAAATATCCAGGACGGTCTCAGCGTCTTGATAGATCTCTTTGAGTTTGATCACCATGATCGGGTCCTTCTCGGTTTCAAAAAGCTCCATAAACACCTTATCCCTCATGGCGTCGCCGACATTCTCCAGGCGGTTGATCTCGACACATGCCTCGTTAATAGACTTTAGATTCTTCATGCTGCGTAAACCCTTTACCGCGCAGGTAACCGCTCGTACGGAATCCCCTATCACCGAAGCAAACTCAACAAGATTCTTATTCACCCCGGTAAGCTTATAGACCCTTGACCTGCTGGTAATAGTGTAGATCATGTCCACGATATCATCCAGCTGCTTTGCTAAAGCAAAGATATCCTCACGGTCAAAAGGGGTGATAAAAGTCTTGTTCAGGTGCTCTATAATATCGTGAGCGACGTCATCCGCCTTATGCTCGATCTCATGCATATTCTTTAAAGACTCCTCATCTATAGCACCTTTTGAAACCAGCTCCTTAAAATAGACCGCGGCGTCCAGGGCAAAGCCGACCTGCTTTTCAAACAGTTCAAAGAAATTAACCTCTTTAGGCAAGAAATTACGGAACATTTCTACTCTCCTTCCACGGAAAGTGGGACACTGGCCTATCTTTTAAAGCCAGGTGTTTGATTATTAATTTATTGATTTTCCCCTGAGAATTTCTTTATTATAGCACAAAGAAAAAAAAGTCAACAAACATCTTATCCGTCAGTAAGGTATTGCATAAAACATCATTTATGATAGAGTAATATCCTATCAATACAGAAACCAAACAAAAGAGACCGCCATCAAATACAAACACGCCTTATTCCTAAACCCCTACATCGAACGCAGCGCCAACAACACGATGATGCTTTTTCCGCCTACCGGCCTGGAATACGTGGCCACCAGCGCCAAGGGCTTCGTGGACAAGATCACCCTTCTTGACCTGCGCTATGAATTAGAGCTGACAGATACGGATAATCTTCTCTCCTTCATATCTGCCAACATAGATATTGTCTGCGTAAGCATCGGATGGGACCGCCAATTTGATGAAATATGCCAATTATTAAACCGTATCCCAAAGGATATCCCGCTGGTCGTAGGCGGTTACAAAGCTACGGAAAAAGTGGAAGAGCTTTTCCAGGCCTGCCCTACTATTGATATTATTGTTCGCGGAGAAGGCGAAGAATCAATTAGAGAGATTTTAAAAGGCGTGCCGCTTAAAGGAATATTGGGCATATCCTTTCGGGAGAATGGCGCAGTCATCCACAACCCAAACCGCCCCTTTCCTGCCGTAGACAGCCTGCCGGCCCCAGACCGCTCCTTAAGGCATAACGAATACTCTCTCACGGTCAACGGCATAAAAATATGCGGCATCAAATTTGACTCTATTCTTAGCGCGCGCGGCTGCCCCTTTGACTGCAAATTCTGCACCTTCAGCCTCAACCCCTTAGGGCAAAAACGCGACTATGCCGCCCGAAGCGTGGCCTCCGTCATCGAAGAACTGGAAGGCCTAGAAGCACAAGTAATACTCTTTAGCGACGACAATCTCTTTGCCATCCCCAAACGCGCAGAGCAGATCTGCGATGAGATCATTAAACGCAAGATCAAAAAACGTTTCATCGCTCAGGCGCGCATTGATATCGCCCGCCATCCCACACTTCTGAAAAAAATGGTCCAGGCAGGATTCAAGGCGCTGCTACTGGGAATAGAGTCTCCCCATGACTGGATACTGGACCAACTAAATAAAGGATTTAACCAAGAGACTATCCGCAAAGCCTTCGCTGTGCTTACCAAGTACCCGATTCTTTATAACGGCTACTTTATTTATGGTAATATCGGAGAAAAAGAAGAAGAAATGCTTTATATCGCGCAGTTCGCCAAAGAAATCGGCGTGGACGTGATCTCTACAAACAAGCTAAGAATAGAAAAGTTCTCCCCCCTGAAAGAGCTTGCCCAAAATACCCCCGGTTACCACGTTACCGAACGCGGAGAGCTTTATTCCGATATGTACAGCCACGCGGCTTTAAAGAAAATCGGCAAAAAAATCAAATTTTCCTTTTACACTCCTTCCCGCTACGTAAAAATCCTCTGGAAAAACATCTTCGTCACCAGGTTCTTTACCCTAAGAGAAGTCGCGCTTCTGTTCTTTATCTTCCCCCGCCTGTTTGCCAGCATAATCATCAAAGAGCAGCAACAAGGCAAACTCAAAGACACACTGAACCGCACTTTTATCAAACACGGCTGATCAGACGCGCAAGCACATACCCCTGCAGCAAGACGCTTCGAAAATTTGTGTCGCTTCGCTCCTAAAATTTTCTTGCAGCTGCAGGGGTTAATTCGCAGACGCCCCTTCGGGGCTACAATTTACCCCAGAGGGGTAGGCCTTCCTATACCTTTTAACCCCAGAGGGGTAGCCCTTCCTAATACCTTTTAAGGAAGGGGCTAAGGAAGGGCCTTACCTCACTCGCTTCGCTCGTTCCGTAAATTGTCTGCTTATTAACAAAAAAGCCTCAATCGGCTTTTAGGCAGATCAAGGCTAAACAAATATTTTTTTACTCTATCTATGAAATCTGGGCTTGCGCCCCTGGCTGCTATTACGACTATGCCCGTGGCTATCGTTACGACTGCGTCCGTGGCTCGGCCTTGAGTACCTGGAAGGCGCAGATTGCGCTCCCGGGCTGAATTGCTCATGAGAAAGCCCGGGGTGCTTTGAAACAGGCAAAAGCTTTTTGATCAACTTCTCAATATCGCGGACATTGCCGCTTTGATCAGGGGTAGCAAAGGAGATGGCATGGCCTTTATGCCCGGCGCGCGCGGTGCGGCCGATGCGATGCACGTAATTCTCCGCATCCTCCGGAAGATCATAATTTATCACCAGTTCTATTCCGGTGACATCAATGCCGCGGGCCGCGATATCGGTAGCCACCAGCACTTTGTATTTTCCCGACTTAAAACCGTCCAATGCCTCCCGGCGCTGGTTCAGCGAACGGTTGGAATGGATCTCCGCCGCGTTATAGCCCATATCCCGGATAGAACGGGTGATCTTACGGGCGTTATGCTTGGTGCGGGAAAATAAAAGCACCGCGCCGTGATACTGCGGCAGTAATTTGCTTAAAAGCCTAAGTTTCTCCTCTTTCCTTATAATAAAGAGCTCCTGTGTGACTTTTTCTACGGTTGTCCCAGAAGGCGCTATCTCCAAGCTTACCGGAAGCTTCATGTGCTTTGCGGCAATCTGCATTATTTCTTTGGGGATGGTCGCGGAAAATAGCATGGTCTGGCGCTCTTTGGGAAGAAACTTCAGGATCTTTTCCACCTGCGGAGCAAATCCCATATCCAGCATGCGATCCGCCTCATCCAGAACCAGCATCACCACTTCCTCCGGCATAAAGTTCCACTGCCCCATATGGTCCAGTAATCTTCCCGGAGTAGCAATCACCACACGCGCAGATCTGCGTAATGCCATGACCTGATCATACATGGGTGCGCCCCCGATAAGACAAGCAGTCTTTATCCCAAAAGGATAGGCGAGATCCTGAAAAGCCTCATCGATCTGGATCGCCAGCTCTCTGGTAGGGGCCAACACCAGGCCGACTCCCTTCTTCTGCGCCAGAAGCTGGACCATGGGAATAGCAAATGCATGGGTTTTGCCGGTCCCGGTCTGAGCAATACCGACGACATCCTTGCCTTCCATTGCCAAAGGAATAGCTTTAAGCTGAATGGGGGTAGGGACTTTGAATTTTATATGTTCAAGAATATCCAGGATCTTGGGAGCGATACCCATCCCGTAGAAATCCTGATTCTGGTTGGCTGCCTTATGCATCATGATTATTTAGCGCCTTTAGGCCTGTTCTCATGCAGAGCTAGGGCCAGATGCACGTGGCAGTAAGCTTCGTGGTTATAAATACTCAAGATATGCTTGCAGTGCGGATAGTGGCACTTTCTGCCTTTTAGTGAAGTACGTACTTTCTTGATATCTCCTCCTAGAAGAAAAAGCCGTAAAGGTCAGTAGTCTTCCCCTTTACGGCTTAAGATTTTCTAAACTCTTCGGATTACTACTTATGCTTGATTATAGCGCAAAATCCGGACTTGTCAAACACTATCATTGCTGCTGCCTGACTTCATCATATACCGCCCAAAAATCCTCAGGCGGCATTATAGTCTCATAAGATGAACCGATTTCCCTGATTGAGGGCATGGCGCGGATATACTCCAGGCCTTTAGTCACTTTTATGGGAGAAAAAACCAGGCGCGTCAAAGCCAGGCCTTTAAGCGCAGTTAAGTCAGTGACTTTAGTCTCACCTATATGTAAGCGCTCTATTTTTGTACTTACCAGGGGCATCAAATCCGAAATATCGGTATTATGCAAAGTCAAGCTGATGAGCGAGGAATTAGCCAGAGGCGAAATATCCGTAACTTTGGTTGAGTTAAGCCATAAGGTCTTAAGCGGCATCTTGCTTAGCGCCGAAATATCCGAGACCGGACAGCCAAAAAGATTAAGCTCCTCAAGAGGGGCGCCGGCCAACGGGCTGATATCACTGACCTTAGTATTGCTTAAATAAAGCGCTTGAAGCGGCATACCGCGCAAAGCCGAAATATCGCAGACAAACGTATCTTCCAGGAACAATTTGGTGATCGGTAAACCGGCAAGGTCAGAAATATCGGCAATCGGTAGGCCGCGCAGATCAAGAGCGTCAAACTTGATGCCTTTTAGAAATGATAAGTCGGTAATTCCGGAGTCTCTTAACTCGATAGCCGCGACAAAGCCCTTATCGTCAAGCAGGAGCCTGCCCTTTCCGGTATATCCGGGATTTTTGCTCTGCAGCAACTCCCCGAACTCCTGGCTGGTCACCTTCCTGGCATTGCTAAAAAGGCCTTGCCCCTTCTCTCCCCCGCAACCGCAAAACAAGAAAACGCTCAAGAGAAAAGTTGTTAGCGCTAAATTTTGCTTATTCATGATTTTCTACTATACCTCATATATAACGACTAACCAAGCCTTTTCTGGAAACGCATGGAACTTATGGTGAGAACGCAGACGCCCATGACTAAAAGCGCGGCTAACTGCGGCCAAAGGATCTCGATGCCTGCGCCTTTTAAGAATATCCCCCGCAGTATCACCAGAAAATATCTCAATGGATTTAAAACCGTAATATACTGGATGATCTGCGGCATATTAGCTATAGGATAGGCGAATCCGGATAATAGCAGCGCCGGGAAATAAAACAAAAATACCGACATCATCGCTTCCTGCTGAGTAGCTGAGACAGTAGAAATCAGCAAGCCGAACCCCAAGCTAGTCAGTAAATATATCAGGGTAGAAATAAATAAAAATACCAGGCTTCCCCGTATGGGTACGTGAAACCACAGCACACCGACCGTAGTGATCATGATCACCTGCGCCAGGGCGATGACCGCAAAAGGCGCCAGTTTTCCCAGGATCAGCTCAAATGGCCGTATCGGGCTGACGATCAGCTGCTCCATGGTGCCGATCTCCTTTTCGCGCACGATAGCCATCGAGGATAAAAGCAGAGTCATGATAGTGACGATCATGGCAATGACTCCCGGCAGATAATAATTTCTTGAGACGAGGTTATCATTGAACCAGGCCCGGTCGCGCAGGTCTACACTGGGAAATTCCGCCTGCTTAAGATATATTGCCGCTTCATTCTTTAGGACCTTGTATGAGTAGCGCTGAATAATGGTATTAGCGTAACTAAGAATCACTCCGGCAGTATTGGAATCAGAGCCATCTACGATCATCTGCACTGTGGCGCCCTTACCGGAATTTAAATCCCGGGCAAATCCCCGGTTATAGCGTATGACCACGTTGACTTTTGCCTTATCAATCAAATCCCTTTGCTCCTGATCAGTAATGATATTA
This sequence comes from uncultured Planctomycetales bacterium, assembly GCA_964354795.1. Lineage (GTDB taxonomy): Bacteria > Omnitrophota > Gorgyraeia > Gygaellales > Profunditerraquicolaceae > JAPLLR01. Next base: position 13,988 of record CAYHBB010000041.1, read on the forward strand.
TTCTGCACCACAAAATACTTAGAATAGGTAAATTCCCGGGTCAGGTCGCGGCTTTCCCTGGTATTGTCCAGGTCATAAATCGCCGTCGGAATATAGGTAATATCAGTAGTCGCGGCGTAGCCAAAGATCAAAAGCTGTATCACCGGGCCCAAGAATATAGTTGTCTTCATCCGCGGGTCGCGGAATATCTGCTTAAATTCCTTGATCAGTATAGCTTTAATGCGTTCAAACATAAATTAAACAACCTTCTTTTTAAATTTTCGCACCGCAATAATTACTACGACGCAAGCAAAAACACACAAGACCAAGACCTGAGGCCAGAGCACAGAAATCCCGTTTCCTTTTAAATAGATCCCGCGGATGATAGTGATATAGTAGCGCGCCGGAATAAAATAAGTGACCAACTGTATGGCCTTAGGCATATTGTAAATCGGATACATAAATCCTGAGAGCAAGAATGTAGGGATGAAAGTGCTAAGGATTGCTATCTGACTGGCCATAAGCTGACTCTTTGAGGTGATAGAGATCATGATCCCCGTCATAAGTGCCGCCACCAGGAAAATCGAGCTTGATACAAACAACAAGAGCATGCTTCCGCAAAAAGGCACCATAAATAGATATAATGACATCACCACAGCCAGTATGAGATCAAAAAACCCGATTACAAAATAAGGAATGAACTTTCCAAAGATCAGCTCTATGGGCTTAACCGGCGTAGATATCAGCTGCTCCATCGTGCCCCTCTCCCACTCACGGGAGACAGTCAGAGAAGTCAAGAGCGCTGAAATGATCATTATGATAATAGCGATCAGACCGGGAATGATGAAATACTTGCTTAGTAGATTGGGATTAAACCAGATACGCGGCCTAAACTCTGCCGGTGTAACTAAGTTCAATCCCAGCTTATCCAACGAGGTAGTGATCAGCCTGACATTATAGCCGGCAACAACGCTACGCACATATCCCATGGCAATGGTCGCGGTATTGGAGTCAGAGCCGTCTACCAGAAGCTGCACAGGTGCCGCTTGGGCAGAATCCAGATAGCGGGAGAAATCTTTAGGGATGACCATCGCCATCATCGCCGTGCTGTGATCAAGCAAAGACTGCAGGTCGCGGTAATTGTTATAATAACCGATGATCTTAAAATAGCGGGAGTTCCTGAAATTAAGGATAAAATCCCGGGAGGTCTTTGAGCCATCCTGGTTCCAGATGGCCAGAGGCACATTATCTACGTCCAGGGTCAGGGCAAAACCAAATAATACCAACAGGACCACCGGAATAATGATCGCTAGGCCCAGCGACCGCGGGTCGCGCAGGACCTGGATAAACTCTTTCCTGGATATCGCCCTAACTCTTCTTAAATTCAACTTTTTCGCTTTCTTTATCGTAGGCTTCTACCAAAGAAACAAACACATCTTCTAAAGAAGCCTGAATATTGGTAATCTTGTAACCTGTTTCCTTGCCGCCTTTGAATAGCTTCTCTATTTCAGCTAAAGCTACTGCAGTATCCAAAGTAACCACATGTATCGCCGTTCCGAACAAAGCCGCATCTTTTACTCCCGGCAAACCTGTCATCTCCTCCATCCACTTCTCGGAATTCTGCACCACGATCTCTAAAACATCATTCTTCATATACTTAGTCTTTAGCTCCATGGGCGTACCCATAGCGATGATCGTGCCCTTATAAATCAGGCACATACGGTCGCAATTCTCCGCTTCATCCATGTAATGTGTGGTGACAAATACGGTCTTTCCCTCCTTAGCCAGCTCTTTGATCAGGCGCCAGAAATCCGCGCGGGCAATGGGGTCGACCCCCGAAGTCGGCTCATCCAGAAAAATAATATTCGGCTGATGGATCATGGAACATCCAAAAGCCAGCCTCTGCTTCCACCCTCCGGAAAGTATCCTAGTAAGATGGCCGCGCAGATCTGTCAAGCCGGCCCATTTGATGATATTATCCTTGCGCTTAACTTTATCCGCTTTCGGAACTTTATATATTCCGCTATAGAAGTCAATATTTTCTTCAACGGTCAGATCGTCATAAAGGGAGAACTTCTGCGACATGTAGCCGATATTCTGCTTGATCTGCTCCTGCTCCTTAAGAATATTGAAACCTCCCACCTGCCCGCTTCCCGAGGTAGGAGTAATGATCCCACAAAGCATCCTGATGGTAGTGGATTTTCCCGCGCCATTAGGCCCCAGAAATCCGAAGATCTCTCCGCGGCTTACTTGAAAATTGATCCGGTTCACCGCGGTAAAGTTTCCGAAGCGCTTCTCTAAGTCCTCAACGGATACCGTGATATCGCCTGTTTTATTTTGATTGGGATTCGCGATCATTTATGGTCTGAATAAAAGCTTCCTCTAATGTCTTGGCATTGCGCTCTTTTTTTATCACTGCCGGGCCGTCGCATTTAAGGATCTTACCTTTGTGGATTAACGCCACCCGGCCGCAGCGCTCCGCTTCATCGAGATACGAAGTAGAGATAAATATGGTGACTTTCTCTTTTAAAAGCTGATAAAGTATCTTCCAGAAATCCCTGCGCGATACAGGATCAACTCCGTTAGTCGGCTCATCCAGAAATAATACCCGCGGTGTATGGATCAAAGCGCAAACCAGTCCAAGCTTCTGCTTCATACCTCCGGAAAGCTTGCCGGCTAAACGGGATTTGAATGGCGCAAGGTTCGAAAAACCCAGCAGTTGATCGATCTTAGCCGCCCTTTCTTTCCCCAGGACGCAAAAAACATCGGCGTAGAAATTGATATTTTCCATTACGGTCAGGTCTTCATAAAGACCAAAGCGCTGAGACATGTAAGCGATATTTTCCTTTAAACTCTCGGCGTCTTTGACAATATGCTTACCCGCTACCCAGCCTTCCCCTGCGCTAGGATCAAGGATCCCGGTCAAAAGCCTCATGGTCGTAGTTTTCCCGGCACCATCAGGGCCGACCAGGCCAAAGATCTCTCCCTCCTCAATAGCAAGATTAAGATTATCAACAGCAGTGATGTTATCGAACCTTTTGGTAAGATTTGTAGTTTTAATTGCTTGCATGATTACTCGAGTAAGATATAGGCGTCTGCCGGCATGCCGGGCTTAAGCTCAAGTGAGGAGTTATCAACCCTGACCTTGATCCGGTAAACCAGCTTCACGCGTTCCTCGGTAGTCTGGATGAACTTGGGAGTGAATTCAGCTACGCTGGAAATAAACGATACCCAGCCGCTGTATATTTTATTCGGGAAGGTGTCGGTCTTGACCTCTGTTTTCTGATTAAGCTTTACCCTTCCCAAATCCCGCTCATTAATATAAGCAGTGACCCAGAGATTATTCAGGTCAACGACGGTAAAGACCGGAGCGCCAATCTGGACCACCTCTCCTGCCAAAGCGCTCTTGACCAGGATATAACTATTGATAGGCGTTGCCAGATCCGCAAATCCCAGTCGCGTGACTGCCAGCTCCCATGCCGCCTTAAGCGCATCAATATTCGCCGTATCCGCATCCATCTGCGTTTTTGCCGCATCGCGCTTTTGAGTGGGAATAGAACCTGCCTTCAAAAGATTTTCCGCCCGATCATAGTCTATTTTGTCCAAGCTATATTGATACTGCGCCGCTTGCAGCTGTCCCTGGGCCTGATCGCGTATTTTAGTCAGCTCATCGGTATCCAGGCGCGCCACGATATCCCCTGCTTTTACAATCGAGCCCTCATCCACCAGAAGCTGGCTGATCTTCCCAGCTACCCGAAAAGATAGACGCACCTCATCCCCTTCTATATTGCCTGAGACTTTAATCGACTTCTCCATTATTTTCTTTTCCACGCGACTAAATATAAACCCACCAGCTGCGACGGCAAACACTAAAGCAATAATGACTATGATCTTATTCTTTATTTTCATTTCTTACCTCCACAATAAAACTTTTTGCCCTTGTGCGGTCTAAAAACGCCTCCGCCATCAGATAATCATAAATTCCCTGTGAAAGATTCTGTTGCACCTGAGCCAGGGAAGTCTGGGAATCCAGTACATCCAGATTCGTCCCCACGCCATTGTCGAAACTTACAATAGAGATACGCAACGCCTCTTTAGCTTCATCTACATTCTCTCTTTGCGACTCAATAATCGCCTCAGACTGCCTCAGGTCAAGGCAGGCTTGGCGGATATCTAGCGCGATCTGATCAGACACATTGGCCTTTGCCAGTATCGCCTGACGGTATTTAGCCTTGGCCTCATCGACTTTTGCCTTACTGGACCAGGCGTCAAATATCGGCATATTAACCGAAACTCCTGCCTGCCAATTGCCGTGGCGATTATTGACCATGTCTGACCAATCGTTGGATTGATAGTTATATCCACCAAAAGCATTGACCTGCGGCCGCCAGCCAGCCTTGGCCATCTGAATGGACCATTTATCGATATCTATACCCAATGACTTGAGAATCATTTCCGGCTGGTTCAAATACGCCTCTTTCAGAAATTCCCCCTCCTTAATTTCAATTTGTTCATAATGTAACCGCTCATCTACGCTAATATTATCCTGCATTTTAAACCCAAGCAGCTTCTTAAGATCGGCTTTGATCAAGTCTATAGAATTCTTGGCCTTGACTAGCTCCGGCACCAACTTTGAAACCGCCACTTTTGACTGTAGCAGGTCAAAGCGCGAAGCTGTGCCCTGTTCATACATATGCTGCACATCCTCATAATGAGCCTGCGCCTGGTCCACTAGCTCCTGCGCGATACGCTCTGTCTCATAGGCAAGCAGCAAGCCATAATACAGGCGCTTAGCCTCAAATTCTACGTCGAGCTTCTTGGCGCGTAAGGTTACTTCACTAATATCTAATCCCAAAAGTGACTGCTTGAAGTTAGCGACATTGGCTCCGCCATTATAAACAGTCTGGTTTACCGTAGCCGCTAGAAGGCTATTGTTCTCGTAGCCGGTAAAGATACCTGGGTCTTTCTTAGGGTTGGCGGTAGTAGTATATTTAAGCACCGCACCATTATGAGTGTAACCTGTCCCTACATTGACCGTAGGAAGAAATTCACTGCGGGCACCCAGAATTCTAGCCTTTGAGACATCCAACTCCTGCTCCTGTATCCGGATATCCTTGTTATTGGCAAAAGCGATATAAATCGCAGTATCTAGTGACAAAGAGATTTCCTTACCTGCCTCCTCTGCCCTAGATAAGCCGCAAGGCACCGCTACCGCTAAACAAACCAGAATTATAAATACTCTCTTCTTCATAATTTATTTGATCAGGTCATTGATCCCGACATCCAATGACCGCGCGATCTTAAGCAAAGTACCGATAGTGGGATTCGGGCTCCTTCCCGATTCCACCTTGACCACGGTATTGAGGGAAAGATCCGCAAGCTTAGAAAGCCTATCTTGCGATATCCCCCTCTTAACCCTTAGATTTCTGATATTTCTGCTTATCATAGACTATAATAGATTGATTATTAGACTACTATTATAATAGTATAAGAAAATCAAAAAAAATCAAGTGAAAAGTTTCGTTTCTTTATAGAAACTCTTTTAACAAATCATTACAGCTTCCTGAATTGCCTGATCAGCTCAAGCATCTCTTTCAGCTTCTTGGCGCGCTCCGTGCCTGATTTACCTCGTATGGCCTCGCTGACACATCCGCCAAGGTGGAGCTCCAGGACCTTATCCTCGACAACCGCAAGGGCCCTCATCACCGCGTGTATCTGATTAAGGATGTCCACGCAGTACTTACGCTCCTCGATCATCTTCTGGACCCCGCGGACCTGACCTTCGATCCGTTTTAAAGCAAGGATGTTACCTGTGTGATCCGGATATTTATTCATGTGTTAACCCCCCCTTTCGATTTAAGTATACCATAGGGGGGTATGGTATGTCAAGGGTTATTTAAGAATGCCAGCAAGGATTTTATGATTGTTACGGGGCTTGGAGGGCAACCTGGGATATGCAAAGTAACCGGCAAAACGCTCTCTACTCCGGCGCAGGTATAGTAAGAATCCTTGAAAAAGCCTCCGTCTTTTGCGCACTCTCCCAAAGTGATCACAAATTTTGGTTCAGGCATAGCTTCATAAGTCTTTTTGAGCGCAAGCTCCATATTCTTAGAAACCGGGCCTGTGACCAAAAGCGCGTCCGCATGCCTGGGAGAAGCTACAAAATCTATGCCAAAACGCTGTATGTCATATAAAGGATTGGAACAGGCGATTATCTCTGATTCGCAGGCGCCGCATGAGCCGGTATCCACTTCGCGGATATGAAATGACCTACCGAACTTAGCGTGAATTGTTTTCTTAAGCTCCTCACCCATCTTCTCTATTTCAGGCGGCAGCACCAATCCGGCTGGATCGATCTCTATTGTAACCTTACCTTTTTCTAAGCTATTTTTAAGAATATTGAAGCTCATAGGTCATTACCCGAATACGACAAGTCAAAGCTCTTATTACATAAAGGAAAATCCGGAACAATATTACCGAGAACGGCAAAGCTTAGCCCCTCCCAGTTATGAAAAGACGGATCTACGATCTTGCAACGTTCAATCTTGCCTTTGGCGTTTAATCTGGTCCAGACTAATACCGGTCCGCGCCAAGCCTCAACATAACCTAACGCCATACCTTCCTTCTCTCCCGCAGTGACATTGATCTGAGGATCACAGCCATTAAGTTTTTCTAGGCATTGCTGTATGATGCTCATGGACTCTTTTACTTCACCACACCTGACCTTAAGGCGCGCTGCCGCATCACCTGCCTGTTCTTTGATCATTTTAAAAGATAAATTGCCGTAGGCATCAGGAAAGTTCTTTCTTAAATCCTGGGCAATACCGCTTGCCCTGGCCGCGAGCCCTGTTATACCAAGGTCGCGCGCCGTCTTAGCGCGCAAGATCCCGGTCGCATCAACCCGGTCCATAAAAGATACGCTTGAAAAAAGTATTTCTTCAAGAGCCAGGAAATCTTTTTGGATCTTTGCTAACGCTATGCGGATCATTTCAACCTTAGCATTATCAATATCCTGCTGCACTCCGCCTACGATGTTGACCCCCTTAAGATACCGAAAACCGCACAGCCCATCGTTAAGCTGCAAAATCGTTTCTTTGATCAAGCTGGCAAATTGTGCAGGAAAACTAAAACCCACATCTAAAGCGATCCCCCCCATATCATTGGCATGGTTGTATAGCCTCTCAAGTTCTAAATATAAAACGCGCAGCAACTGTGCCCGGATAGGGACATTTACGCCCAGGATCTTCTCTACGCTGCGGCAAAAAGCCATACTATATCCAAACGCGGTATCCCCGCTTATACGCTCAAACATACTCACGGCTTGATCGACACCTTTACCTTCCAGAAGTTTCTCTATTCCCCTATGCGTCCAGCCAAGACGGATCTCCAGGTTTATGATCGGCTCACCCGCCACGCTAAACCTGAAATGCCCGGGTCCGATGACACCGGCATGGACCGGCCCGACCGGAACCTCAAAAATACCCTCACCCTCTACGCGCTTAAATTGATACCGCGAACCTGTGCCGGAATTCTCCTGCGGCCGGAAAAAATCCTTGCGCAGCGGATAATATCCTTTAGGCCAGACCTCATCGTGCAGCTTAAGGCTTCTTAAGTCTGGATTGCCATCTGCTTCAATGCCAAACATCTCTTTTATCTCGCGCTCAAAAAGACTGGCAGAATAAATATCCTTTGCAATAGAAGCAAATTTTGGATTACTAGACGCGACATCTTGACAAACAAACACCCAGGCATGTATTTGAATGCTTAAAAATCCGCAATAAAGCCTAAACGCATTTGATCCTGTCCGTAAATCTTCGGCAAAAAACGTCGCAACTGCTAACCCAAGATGCTTGTGCAATAGATTGCAGGATTTAGTAAAATCAAATGGGCTTACAGTAATATACAATTCATCCGGATAGAGAAAATCCAGATTAATGATATTTATATCCTCAAAAGCGAAAATACTTTTTATGTAATCAGTCCGCGTCATCTTATTTACCTAAAATAAGTTGCTGGCAGTTGACAAGCAGATCGACAAACGCCTTAGGGATCTTTAATCCTAATCCCAATATAAAAATACCCAGGAATATTAAAGCAAGTTTCAAGCTTAGCGGCTCTTTTTGAGCAGGCAATCCCTGAGGGGCATTACCTAAAACTACCCTGCTTATATGATAAAGCAGGCCCGCAAAAGCAAGTCCGACAAAAACAAGTATAATCATGGCTACAAAATAATACTTTGCCTGAAAGGCGGCGATCAAGATCAGTAATTTACTGATAAATATGGAAAATGGCGGCATCCCCACCAGCGCAAACAATCCCAAAAACAAAACTATTCCCGTAAAAGGCATGACCTTGATCAATCCCTGCATCTTATCCATATTATTACTGCGATAGGCGCGCACCGCATTGCCTGCGCAAAAAAACATCAGCGCTTTGGTCACCGCGTGGTTAAAAGCATGAAGCAATCCGGCAAAAATCCCGCCAAAAGCTCCAAAACCAAGCCCTAAAGACACTAAACCTATATTTTCTACGCTACTATAAGCAAGGAGCCGCTTAAAATCTTTTTGCACTAGTATAAAAATCCCTGCGACTGCGACTGAGAGCAAACCAAACAAAACAAAAAGCTTTGCGCTGAATGCGTAACCAACAGAAAGATTTGCCAGCATTACAAAACGTAAAATCGCATATAAAGATATCTTTAACAGTACTCCAGATAACAATCCGCTTATAGGAGAAAGCGCCTGGCTGTGCGCATCAGGCAGCCAGTTATGCATCGGCGCAAGGCCGGCCTTGGTCCCATAGCCAACGAGTATGAAAATAAGCGCAAGCCTCACGATCTTCGGATCAAACATGCCCGAACCAGAGAGCATGCTCACCCACTCCAGGCTCTTGACCCCCGCATCTTTTGAAGAGGTATAATAAAAGAATATCACTCCCAAAAGCGCGAAGGTGATCCCTACTGAACAGATAATAATATACTTCCAGGCAGCCTCGATTGATTCTTTTACGTTATGAAAACCCACCAGAAACGCTGAAATCAATGTGGTCATTTCGATAGCGATCCAGACTAAAGCCAGGTTGTTTAATAGCGGGACCACCAGCATTGTAAGACAAAAGAGATTAAACAACTGGAAATAAGCGATGGCCTTACGAGTAGAGATCTTTCCCTCTTCTACCTCTGCCAGGATATATCCTACGGAATATACGCTTGCTGCGAAACTGACTATAGAAGTGATCAGCAGAAAGAAAACGCTTAATGAGTCAATGTAAACCCATCCCCATAAATTTACAGGAGAGCTCCCGTGAGCCAGAAAACCAATTAAAAACAAAGCGCAGACAACAAAAAGCGCCGCGTAACCAAGCGCGTTGATCACGCCAAACGTTTTCACTTGCCTGACAAACGATGATACGACTATTAAAATAACCGGTATAAGGATTATCGAAGCTATCAACATAATTATCCTTTAAGCGACTTCATCTTTGATGTATCGATATGCGTAAAAAGCCTGTTTACCTTATATACAAATACCTCGATGATGATCACAAAAACAAAGATGTCAAAAAAGAACGCTATCTCCACGAAAAACGGCATACCACCGGATATCGCGCTGGCCGCCAGGAATATGCCGTTTTCCATGACTAAAAGCCCGATGATTTGAGCGATGGCCTTCATCCGGCTGACCATAATAAAAAAACCTATGCATACTGCGGTGATTGAAATCGCAAGCGCGGCTGACTCAACCGGATCCGTAAACACCATAGCATTGTGGGCAAATAGGTAGGATAAATACGTAAAGCCTAGCGCAATGATCAAGGAAAGTTGAGGATTTACCAGAAGCCCAAGGTCCTCTTCTACGTTAATGCGGCGGATGATGCGAAGAAGCACAAAGGGTATGACAATTGCCTTAAGCACAAAGATCAGCCCGCAAACTATGAACATCTCAAGGTGTCGATGGCTTAACCCCATATAAAGCGTATAAAGGGACAGAAAAATAGCCTGGATCCTGAATGACCGGATCAAGGCAGTGATCCTTTTGGCAACCACCAGAAGAAAAGTAGCCACTAAAAACCCGCTTAAGATAATACTTAGCATCATAGTCTATATCCCCAGGCCCGCGGCTATTGAAGCAAGAAGCACGATAAAAAAAGAAAAACTTAAGAAATCCACTACCCTGAATAGCCGCATCTTTGCTACTGATAATTCGATAACCGCGATAGCCAGGCTGATAATGGCGATTTTTCCCGGGAATATTACCCACCCCCAGGCTCCGCCTGTCATTGACGGGAAAAAATACCACGAAAGCAAAATAAAGAAAATGATCTGCTTGGTGTGACTGGCTAATTCGATCAATGCTAAAGACCTTCCCGAATATTCAAGAACCATTGCTTCGTGCACCATAGTCAGTTCAAGATGCGTTTCCTGGTTGTCTACAGGCACGCGCGATGTCTCAGCTAACGTAACCATCAAAATCGCAAATCCGGCTAATAAAGTCGAAATCCTGAAGGCATCTGCTCCGGACATACACAGCACGAATACCGCCACAAAAGCAGTGGGCTCGGCAAAGCTTGAGATAAACATCTCCCGCGATGAGCCCATGCCGCCGAATGAGCTGGCTGTATCAAGCCCTGCCAAAGCCAAGAAGAAACGACCTAATCCCAACACAAAAAAAGCGGCGATCAGGATAGCCATATTATTATTCGCAAAAGTCCCTGGCTGCGCCAACAAAACTAGAAAAAGCGCACATATGATGCTGGCGAACACTATAACCGGAGCAGCAAGAAAAATCCAAGAAGCATGCCTTGAAATGACCTCATCCTTAGAGATCAGCTTTTGCACATTGTAGTAAGGCTGAAGTACGCTTGGGCCTTTACGCATGCGCAGATTATTCTTTATTTTCCTGATAAATCCGCTTACCAGAGGAGCGAACAAAACCAGTAAAATCACTTGCCCCGTAACCAAAATTAGGTTTTTTATCGGCATCATAGTTAAAATATAGCGGCAATAGTTATCAAACCCACCAAAGTGGCAAAAATATAAAATATATATAGATGGATACTTCCCGGTTGAAGCTTGCGCATTTTAAACGCTGTTGAATAAATCAACCGTAACAACGGTTCATAAAGAAAACGCTTGAACACTGAAGTTGTATGCGTTTCATAAGTAAACTTGCGCACATGATAAAAAGAATCTCTGATCTTCTCGCTTTTACGGTAAGGCAAGAGAAAAAAACTGAAAGCGATCCGGAAAGGTTTTGAAAAAGCGGTCGCCGTATATTCATTGCGGCTATCCAGGGAGTAATACCCGCAATCCCAGGTATTATAGCTGACCTGCTTATTGCGTAACCCGAATCTAAACCAAAGAAATACCGCGCTGCCGATCACAAGTAAGATTACCGCGATCATCGCAGGCAAAACTGATAAAAGGCTAACTGAAATATCCGCTTTTTCTGCGCCTTGTGATGCGCGCGAGATGTTCAACAAAACCGGCACAATAAATCCTGATCCGACTCCGAATAAAATCACCGGAATAGCCAATAAAGCCATGCCGGCTTTCATCGAAAAACTACAATCTTTTGCATCCTGAGCGCGGACACTACGCGGTGACCCAAGAAAAGATATGCCGAACGCCTTAACAAAACAAGCGGCAGCCAATCCGCTGGTCATCGCCAATGCCGCCGCGGATAAGACCATAAAGATCTTCACCCATCCTTGCGACTCTAAAACCCCGGAGAAAAAAGCCTGAAAAGTAAGCCACTCGCTGACAAAACCGTTTAATGGCGGGAACGCGGAAATGCCCATTGCTCCGATAAGAAAAAATAATGCGGTCATAGGCATTTTCTTGATAAGGCCACCCATCTTTTCCATATCGCGTAGCCCAGATGCCTTAAAAACACTCCCCGAGCAAAGAAACAAAAGCCCCTTAAACAAAGCGTGATTGATCAAGTGGTACATCCCTGCGCACATAGCTAACACCGCGACTACAGTTTTACCCTGGCTTGCAAAAAACATCGCCGTCCCTAGGCCTAAAAGGATTATACCGATATTTTCAACGCTGTGGTAGGCGAGTAATTTCTTAAGATCGTGGTCCATTAACGCATAAATAACCCCTACCAAACAAGAAATTATGCCAAGCGCCAGAATAAATGCTCCCCACCAGGCTGGTCCGGGGCCTAAAAGCGTTATGAAAAAACGCATCATGCCGTATATCCCTATCTTTATCATCACCCCTGACATGATGCTAGAAATATGCGCCGGAGCCTGCGGGTGCGCGTAAGGAAGCCAGATATGCAGCGGCACGACCCCTGCTTTTGTCGCAAAACCAATGAACAAAAGCAGGAAAATGATATTACGTAGCTGTGGAGTCAATAGCACAAAAGATTGCTTTACCGCGGCATAGTCAAAAGAACCTGCGTGATTATACAGGATAAGAAATGCCGCCATAAGACAGGCAGTACCGGCATGGGTCATGACCAGATAAATGATTCCGGCGCGGATAGATTTTTCCTGCTTAAAGTCAAAAACTACCAAGAAGTAAGAGACAAGCGACATCACTTCCCAGCATATAAGGAATGAGAGCATGTTCCCGGACGATACCACCGAACACATTGAGAAAGCAAATATTATCAACAATACCCAGGAAAGGATCTTCCTTTTAAGCGTCTCTGCGCGCAAATACCCTATGGAGAATATCGCCGAAGGAACACAGACTAAGCCGATAACGATGAGAAAAAACACCGCAAGCGGATCAAATAAAAATAGTTGCTGTGGAAAGAAGTTTATCATTTTTGTTCCGAAGGGCTCCTACAAAAAAGAAAAAAACCTTCGCTCACCGACTGACACGGTTCACAAAGGTTTCTCGTTATTTCTTTAGTCCAGACCCACCTTCAAACTCGGAATTCCTTTTGCTTCACTATTTATATTACCACTTTTCAAAATAAAATCAAGCTCCCCATTCGCACAAGCTATCATTTATTCATAAAAATGTTTCTTTTTAAAATAAAGCGCCACATTCACAAGACTGATCAACACCGGCACCTCCACTAACGGGCCGATAACCGCGGCAAACGCTGCTCCCGAGTTTATACCGAAAACCGCTACCGCCACGGCGATCGCCAGCTCAAAATTATTGCTTGCCGCGGTAAATGACAATGTCGCTGTCTTTGCATATCCGGCATGAGCTTTTTTGCCCATATAAAAAGATACCAGGAACATCAGCACAAAATAAATCAAAAGCGGAATCGCTATTCTTACCACATCAAAAGGTATCTTGATAATATATTCTCCCTTGAGCGAAAACATGACTATTATAGTAAACAACAACGCTATCAAAGTTATGGGGCTGATCTTGGGAATAAATTTATCTTCATACCATTTTTTACTTTTTAATTTTAGCAAAGTAATTCGCGTAATAATCCCTGCAAGGAATGGTATGCCAAGATAAATGAAAACGCTATTAGCAATTTGGGCTATGCTGATATTTACTTGCATCCCCTTTAGCCCAAAATAGGGTAGCAGCACGGTAATAAAAAACCAAGCATAGGCTGAATAGAATATGACCTGGAACAGTGAATTAAAAGCTACAAGGCCTGCGCAATACTCGGTATCGCCTTTTGCCAGGTCATTCCAAACAATCACCATCGCGATACAGCGGGCAAGCCCGATCATGATCAAGCCGACCATGTATTGCGGATAATTCCTTAAAAACAAAACAGCCAAAAAAAACATTAATACCGGACCGATGACCCAGTTCTGAATAAGCGACAAGGTGAGGATCTTGACATTCTTAAAAACACTGCCCATCTCCTCATATTTTACTTTCGCCAGAGGCGAGTACATCATTAGGATCAAACCGATGGCGATTGGAATATTGGTCGTGCCGACCTGGAACTTGTTCCAAAAACCCACGATCGAAGGATAGAAATATCCCGATAAAACACCAACTGCCATAGCCAGAAATATCCATAGCGTCAGAAATCTGTCTAAAAATGATAGTTTCTTAACAATGCTTTCGCTCATACTTGCCCCCCATTGCTTCATCAAGCAACGCCTAACGCCTCTGCCATTTCTTGCATAATTTGCTTATTCTCTGTGAATTTAGGATCAGTTAGTAAAGATTTGCAATTTCCCAACTTCTGCTCCCCAAGAAGCAACTTAACCGCAAATGCAAGGCACGTTGCCTCTCCACACACCTTACAATTAGTCTTCGGAAGCCATCCGTAAATCTGCAGAGCTGTTACTTTGACTTTCTCTTCATAATTCGGCTTAATATTATCCCGGTTCTGATATGTCTTATTTATTAAATCCTTGACTTCATCCAAGACTATCCACGCATCAATAATATCGTCTGCTTTAGCAATCGTAATCTTAATGTTATAAAGATTAATCAGCCGCCGCACTTTCGCATAAGTCAAAGTCGAAGCGCCCTGATTATACGAAGCGCCTTTAATAACAGCGTTTATATAAGGCAAAACCTCTGTTATGTCCCTATTAAAATAACCGATCAGCCGTATTTTCTTCTCATCCGCCATGCAGGGCGCCACATAACACAGAGTAATGCTCTTCAAAAACTCTTCGCTTGATTCCAAAGCCTTATATTCTTGCGCCTTCTTGAAGAAATCTTCTTCGTAATCCCGATATAAAAAAGGATAATACCCGCTGATCATCACATCTTTAGCCACAATCAATCGACAGGCTTCTTGACGGTAATCCTTCGTGACGACAACCGCCAGAGTAGAGATAAGCTTAAAATCCGCACCCGAAGAAACCAAGACTCGTTGGGCTTTCAACCCCTCGTCTTGATTCGGAAAAACAATGATCTCATAATCCTTGTTTTTGTCAATTTCCAAAACGCCCTCAGAAAAATTTCAACACATAAAAACCAATATAGTATGCTCCCACCAAAATAAAGATTGCCCCGGTTATTTTTCTCATGTAAAACTCTAGCTTCGTTAATTTATTAAACCAGTGACTTAATGAGGTAATGCCTGCGGAAATCGCGATAGCAAACACTAACACCGGCAAACCTGTGCCGATTCCATAAATGAAGGACAAGGTCACTCCAAACTTAGACTGAAGTGCAAGAGGAATAAGGCTGCCGAAGAAAAGAGCAGCGGAAACCGGACAGAACGCCAGAGCAAATACCGCCCCTAATAAGAACGCTCCCGGAACACCGGCTTCAACAAGTTTATTGTGATGCTTCTGGGAAAGCGATAGCCCCGGAAAGTTTATTTTAATTATATCTAGTAAAATTAATCCCGTAACAATCAAGGTAGGCCCCAGAGCCTTACCCATATATTTTTGCAGAAACTGCGCCACCTGAGGGATACCCATAATAGAATTGATCAGAATAAACCCCAGTAACGCATAGGTAACCATTCTGCCTAGGGTATAAGCCGCACCAGAGAGTAAAACAAAGAAAGGATGGGTTATCTTTTTAGCTAGAAACGATATAGCTGCTACATTGGTAGCTAAAGGACAAGGGCTTATTGAAGTCAATATACCCAGCCACAATGCCGTTCCAAAACTAATCAAGATTTCTGTCACTTTGCTTCCTTTAGAAAATTTTTCACTTCTGCGCTGACGTAGTCGTAGAATCTTTGTTTATCGCGGACATACTCCCATATTTTGGTAAGATTTTTCGATTTTATCACTTTGCCGTTTTTAACTAAAGACAATACGAGTGATTTTGTGTAAAGCTGATAGTCATTCACATAGTGTTCGTTACCGCGCTCATCCGTATTGACTACCTTAAATTCAAGTTTGCCTGACGCAAGTGCATCCTTAAAATTTACCTCAATCGCTTCCCTTGAATATTTCTCCATCGTATGGCAAGTATAACAGCGAAAATCCCCGTGGAAATAATAAGCAATAACGCGACTGGTTGGTTTATTACCAGCATCCTGCGCATTGGCAAAGCTACCGCAAAGAAAAACAGATAAAATAAAAAACAATATAGAAATCTTTCGCATTTAATCTCCTTTTAGTTATGGATTATTTTTTATCGCTTCCTTTATGGCGGCTATCGCTTCTTCAGTCGTTTTATTCCTGATGTCCAGCGGAATATGTTTTGACTTATCGAAGCTGACCGCATCAAACGCGTCACGAAACATCTTCTGCTGCATTAAGGGATCACATCCCGCAACATACAACTTATCTATGTCCTTATTATCCAGTAAAACTTTAAGATACTGATCACCGTCATCCGCGCATAGCTGAGGGTGCAAAGAAACAAAGTCCACAATTTTCTCCCTGCGTATGGCATTTAAGACTTCAAAAGTGTCCATTTTCTTAAATGATGGGCAGGTGCCCTGACAAACACAAAGAATTAAACCTTTTTTAGCCATTTCTCTCCTCCTTACTTTTTATCCTCAAAAAACGTTATGGCTTTCTGATCACAGATTTTTCCGCAACCCTTACAAAATTCAACGCAATTCTCAGGATGCACAACCTTTGGCTTGCCATCCGGACCTATTTCAAATACGCCATGAGGACAGAAATTATAACACAGTATACAGCCAATGCATTTCTCATAATCTATTACGGGAAACCAATTCTTAGCCATAAATTTTACTTAACGCAGATCCATTTCTTTATTTCATCCGGCGCGGGAATTCTGCCCGCGGCTTTCACCTCGCCATCTATCGCAATTGCAGGCGTTGTCATAATTCCATAATCCGTGATTTTTTGTATATCTTCTATTTTAACCAGCTCTGCCTGCGCATTCAGCTCTTTTACTGCAGTCTGAGCGTTCTCGTAGAGCTTCTTGCATTTAGGGCAGCCCATACCTAAAATCTCAATTCTCATTCTTATCCTCCCCAGTTAGAAAGAAACGGTCTTGCATTTTTTATCCTTAATAAGCAAAACCGGGCACAGCGCTTTCCTGGATACTTTTTCCGCTACCGAGCCTAAAAGCGCATGCTTTATATCACTTATTCCGCGGCTAGACATAATAATGACATCCATACAGCGGTCTTGGGCAAATTTAATAATTTCAACAAAAGGATGGCCCTCCTTTATCAAGGCGCCGCCGTAAAGGCGCTTTGGAATATAAGACTTAAATTCTTCCAATCGTTTCTTATTCTCAGAAATAAAACCTTTATGGACTTCTTCGCAGATATTTTCCAGTGGCGGATGGATTTTGTGAATCTTCTTCATATGAAAAATATCCTCTTCCACATGTAGAAGAAATATTTTCCCACCGCAACATGCAGCTAATTTTACCGCTTCAGTTAAAGCCTTTCTTGAAAAATGCGAGAAGTCGATTGGGACTAATATTTTTTTAAATTGCATCTGCCAGCCCTCCTTTTTTTAATCAATCAATTTACTCTATATCCTTTCCCGCTTCATTTTTGAGGCATTTTCCCTGTCAATTTGCTTCTTAATCACTTCCTTAACAAAATCCAACGCGCCTTCTTTATCATGATCAATTACGATCTGTTCAATTTTTAGTAAATCATTTTTATCAAAAGAAATAAGTTTTTTAGTGTCCATTTTTACCTAACAATAAACCCAAAAATCATTCCTGTGATAGTAGACATAACTACTACCAAACTCACATAAGCAACTGTTTTCCTTGTTCCCATAATACTCCGCAATACAATCATGCTGGGCAGGCTCAAGGCAGGCCCTGCCAAAAGAAGCGCAAGCGCAGGCCCCTTACCCATGCCTGAATTCATCAATCCCTGCAGGATAGGAACCTCGGTAAGCGTGGCAAAATACATGAATGCCGCCACAACTGAAGAGAAGAAATTTGCCCACAAGGAATTCCCACCAACAAGCGCCGCGACAAAGCGCGACGGGATCACTCCTTCATGGCCTACCCTTCCTAAGAGGAATCCCGACACAAGCACCCCGCCTAAAAGAAGCGGCAGTATCTGAAGAGCAAAACCCCATGTCGCGCCAGTCCAGTCTTTTAATTCATCTTTTTTGAACCATTTAAAAAGCATCACTCCCAAGCTGACAAGCGAAAAACCGGCAATCCACCATTTAAACTGATAGATCACAGACCACACCCCATGATCGCCTTCAAACGGTTTACCCCAATTGGCAAAAACAAGGAACATAACCATAGAGGCAAAATAGATAACCGTCTGCCATAAAGGTCGCGTTTCTTTTACCTCGCCCACGTTAAAATCGCCGTTTGCATGGCGGGCGCGCTCTTCTTTTAAGAAAATCAAGTGCATTAATAAGCCGATAACTACGCTAAATACAACAGCGCCAATCGCCCTTGCCAATCCAAGTTGCCAACCAAGGATGCGTGCGGTAAGAATAATCGCAAGAACATTAATAGCAGGCCCTGAATACAAAAAAGCAACCGCAGGCCCAAGACCAGCCCCTCTTTTGTAGATACCAGAAAATAAAGGTAAAACCGTGCATGAGCATACCGCTAAAATAGTCCCGGATATCGATGCCACGCTATATGATAGAAACTTATTTGCCTTGGCTCCGAAATACTTCATAACGGACGCCTGGCTTACAAATACCGATATAGCCCCTGCAATAAAGAATGCAGGCACAAGACACAAAAGCACGTGCTCCCGCGCATACCATTTTACAAGAGCCAGCGCCTCAAATACCGCATTATTAAATCGCAGATTCTCAACCGGTAGGTAAAAACATGCCAAAAACGCCGCTACGATATACAAAAACTTCTTCCACTCTTTCACTTCCTGCTCCTTCCGCCAACCTTACAACATCCTCCTTCAATACGGATTGCCTTAATATTCACTAAACCGTCCGCGATCTTTCTCTGGGCAGAGGTTAAAATACGGGAAAAAGTCGGCCGGGAAATCTTCAATCTTTTCGCGGCATCGACCTGTTTTAATCCTTCAAGGCACGCTAAACGGACCGCTTCAAATTCATCAAGAGTCAAGTAAACATCTTCTAATTTACTCAATGGCTTGCATAACGGCTTAAAACAACGCTCTCCCGGAATACACTTGATCCATCTGGTCTTTTTTGGCCTCAAACCTTACCCCTTTTAGTTATGAACATATGTTCATAACAAGTTTATCACAACAATTTAACCTGTCAAGACTGAATTTGGCTCATAAAACGCAAAAAAATAGCTATGATCACGTAAAGTAATCATAGCTATTTTGCCTCTCTTTAACTACCGAAGAAGCTGACCTTAAAGGAAAGGACTGATAAAACCGCTTACTTAGCGGCCTGCGTCCTTGCGCTTTGAATAACAATCCTTGCAGTATATCGGACGATCATCTCTGGGTTTAAACGGGACTTCGCACTCTTTTTTACACTCCGAGCAAATTGCCTTGTGCATCTCCCTTGGCCCGCCGAATCCACCACCGCCACCACCATTACCACCCTGATACCCCATGTTTCCTCCTTGCGCAGAAAGCGCAACCCCAAACTATCCATTAAGTTTGGGGGTAAAGCACAGACTTACCCCAATTTATCCGCCCCACAAGCGGTGCACTTGGCAATCCTTTATGCCAAGGTGCATTAAAATTGGGGGTAAAGCACAAGCTTACCCCAATCCATCCAATTGGATTGGGGGTACTTCTTCTATTAACTTCAGTTAATTATAATACTTTTAAAAAATAATTTCAAGTGTTTCTTTATATTGCAGAGACATTCTCGCCAGAAGCATTCTCACCAGAAGTACTCTCGCTAGAAGTACTCTCATCAGGGCCAGGCTCACCAGAGGCCTGTCCAGACTCAAGCCTGGCCTCCATCGCTTTTTTCTGCAGTTTCTTTTGTTTCTTTTCCTCTGCCTTTTTTTTATTGGCTAACTCTCTCTGATATTTCTTATACGAATAATTTTCTCTTGCCAACATATCCTCCTTAAATTAAGATACGGTAAAACGGCCGAATAACTCATCTAAAAACTTATATGCCATCTCAATTTCTTCATCTGTGATATAAAAGGAAGGGGCTAAAGTAAAAGTGTTTTTAAAATAACCTCCCACGTCCAACACTAAGCCGTATCTCTTTCCTTTGTATTTCAAGCCACCCTCAAGCCCTGCCTGAAACACCTGATCTGTCAGTCGCCTATTCGGCGTAATGCCATCTTTTTCGCAGATCTCAATACGAATAGCCAGCCCTATCCCTGCAACATCCCCGATCTCTTTGTATTTTTTTTGAAGCTTCTTGAGCATGCTCACGAACTTCTTACCGCTACTATTAATGCGATCAACCAATGCTTTATCCTGAAGTATCTTCATCACTTCTAACCCCGCGGTGGTCCCCATAGGATTAGATGAAAATGTGGAATGCGTGGACCCGGGAGGAAAAGCCTCTGGTTTGACAAGCTCTTCTTTAGCCCAGAACCCCGATAAGGGATTCATGCCATTAGTAAGCGCCTTTCCGAAGACCAATACATCAGGCTTGATGCCAAAATGCTCAAGCCCCCAGAACCGTCCCGTCCGGTAAAAACCCATTTGCATCTCATCATCAACGAGATAGATCTTAAAATGATCAAGGGTCCTCTTGATCCTCTTAAAATAATCGGGCGGCGGAATAATATACCCGCCTGTGCCTTGAATAGGTTCAATATAAAAAGCCGCAAATTCACATTCTCCGGTCTTAGTATCGACAAAGGAATTATATTCTGTCTCAAACAACTTCTCGAATTGGCCTACACAATAATACTTACAAGAGTAAAAACTTTTACCATAATGGCAACGAAAACAATAAGGAAAAGGAATAAATTGCGCTCTGTTGGAAAAGTGGCCGTAAGGTTTCCTGTAACGGTAACTTGATGTGATCTCCGAAGCACCTAGGGTCCGCCCATGATAGCCTCCCTGGAATGCAAAAAATTGGGTTTTGCCTGTCGTCTTACGGATAAGCTTGATGCTATCTTCAATAGCCTGAGACCCGCCTACATTGAAATGCACCCTGCCCTTAGTTTGGAAAGACTTCTGCGTTTGTTTAGCAATACTGGTAGAAAGTTCAATTTTTTCCCGATGCAAATACTGACTGGCTAATTGCGGCAGGTGATCGATCTGATCCCTGACCGCATTATTCACCCGCTTGTTCTTATAGCCTAAATTCACTGCCGAATACCACATCTGAAGATCAAGGTATGGCATGCCGCTATAATCATACAAGAATGACCCATCACATTCAGAGAAGATTATCGGCTTTTTCAAATAATGAGCTGTATCTCCATAAGAACAATATCGGGATTCTTCTGTTAAAAGTCTTTTTTCTAATTTTGATGCTGCTGCCATATTATTTGTCATTTTTGTCAGGAATTTTCATACTGATGCGAAGCGCACGGTTCTTGTTTACCTGATCAACACCCTTGATCATGTAATCGCCGGCTTTAGCCGGAACAAGAAGCGAACTTCCCTTATGTAAATGAACAAGCCAGTCACCTTTTAAAGATATAATCTCAATTGCCCCTTCGATCCCCATCAATACCTCGAATGTATCACGGTTGCAAATCTTAACCGGGCTATAGTCAAAGTTAGCCCTAATGCGCTCTATCCTTAAAGCGTTATGCGTTAAAACAGAATCCAACCCCTTGATTAACATTGGCTCCCACTTCCCCTTACACTGTCTCTTTAATGCGTTACCCTGATTACATTTATAATCAAAGGAAATCAGACCCTTTTTAATATGCATCTGTCTTTGACGAAGGAAATCATACATACGATAGGTCAAATCACTGGATTCCGCGATTTCAATTGCAATAGAACCTCCTGTCCAGCAATGCAACACGCCTGAAGGTATACGGAATATATCTCCCGGGGCGACATGGATCTTATGCAATAAATGGAGGATGTTTTGTTCTTTACTAATAGCAGACTTAAAATCCCTAATACTTACCTTGTCTTTTAATCCTAAGTATAACAGGCTCTCTGCGTCTTCATGCAGATCCATAACTATAAATACCTCTTCTTTGCCAAAATCTTCTTCACCTAATACCTTTGCAATTTTCTGCGAAGGATGCAAATGGACCGACATGTGCTGATGTACATCAATAAACTTAACCAATATGGGAAAGGCCTGCCCAAAATTCTCTACTATAGCATCTCCCAGTATTAACCTGGCCAGTTCCCCGTCCTTAAGCAGATCCTTGAGGGTAAAAATCCTGCCATCCGGCATCAGAATACACGATGGATATTTTTTATGCCCGGAAACTTCCCAGGATTCAGCTGCCACCGGCGTTTTATTATCATAGAGCATGCCCTTCATGGCATAAAGATAGTACCCGCCCCAGATATAGTTAGCAAAATTGCCCTCTATAAATTTAACCGGGGACTTGGTCAAAAAATTTACGTCTTCATCACTTAGGCTGATTTTATGCTGCTCTAGATTTTGGTTAACGAGATTGGTGCTTTTAATCCTCATGATTATCCCTCTTTTTAGATATTTTCTGTTTCAGTAGCATGAAGCGAATTCCTTCATTAAATGGCCTTGGAGTATCCACGTTCACCATATGGGTATTAAGGGGCTTGGCTGCGCTACCTTTTTGTTCAATGCCGACAATAGAATGAAAAGAATTACGGCCGGTCAACTCATTGCGCACCGCAGCGATTCGCTCTGCCATTTCTTGCTTGTTTAATCCTTCCGGGCCATTGGCCTGATATATCCCGGTGGCTCCGTAATCGAGAAGCTTCAATAATGCTCTGGCAGCATCTTCAAGCAAGATCGGATGCTTAATCTGAACATTGTCCGCCTCAAAAGGCTCATCTTTATCCAGGCTAGCAATGATCTTACTGACTGACGTCTTCTTATCGCTCGGGCCATTATAACCATAAAGAGCGCCCAAACGCACGACTAAAGCATTAGAAAAATTATTTAAAGAGGCTTTCTCGCCTTCAAGCTTGGTACGCCCATAATAATTGATAGGTTCAGCCCTGGACCCGGATCCATAAGGCCCGGAGCTCCCGTCAAACACATATTCAGAGGATATATAAACAAACTTACAATTCTTCGCATGCCGGGCGAGGCTTATGACCGCGTCGATATTCAATATCCACGCACTATCCCTTTCTTTTTCAGCTACATCCGCATCGGCTTCACCTGCGATATAGACAACAATGTCAAAATCGGAACACTTAGAAAAATATTTCTTGATCTTATCTTCAGACGTAACATCTAACTTATCGAAACCTAACGAAGTTGCTTTACTAAAACCCGTGCCTCTGACATGCTCATATTCCTGACTAAAAAGCTGATACACCGCACTCCCAAGCAGTGAGGTCGCGCCTATGATCAGCACTGACTTATCGCGCTTGATCATCCCGGACACTTTCTCGCAAAGGATAAATTGCAAGCAACCGGCAAGATCCGGCTTTTTCTCTAATTGGCGAAATCCGCCGATTGTAGTCATGCCCAATATAGGCACAGATGATTTTTGTACAATGTTTTTAAGCAGCTTCTCCAGGCGCTCATCTTTAGCAAACTCTTCTAAAGATGTAATGACCAGCAATATTTTTCCCCTTTCACTTTCTAGAACTCCCAGTATTTCTTCAAGGCGGACCGCTGACTGATCGCCGCAAGCCTTTATGAACTGTTTAGCGTCTAATTGAAAAGGTTTTCTAGGAGCCTGCCCTGAAGCGCCACAACAGATTTTATTGACCGTTTCGGCAATTATTCCAGATCCCTTCTGGCTATCAGCTATAAAAACAAGGTTATTAAATTTAGAAAACAAGCCGATAGCGCGATTGGCATCCTCGCCGGATAAAGACACAATAGGCCCTGATTCGTTGACCCCTAAACTGCTGAAACCTAATTCCGAATACTGGCTTAATGCATTACTGGCGTTTGTCATAGTTTCTATTGTAATTCGTAGTTAATAATTATATAGCCCTGGCCCTATTAGCGCAAGAATTATCTACCTTAGAGAGGCGGACATCACATTAAATTAATCTTCCCAGCGGAAATGCACGTAAATCCTTCCCCAGCCCTTATCCGTTTTCTCAAGGCGGGAATAAAGCTTGCGGATATCTTTTCTGTTCAAATACTTCAGGATACGTTTCTTGACACTGTCGGCAGATTCCCCATAGGCGATTTCAACGATCCTGGCGCGGTTATCCACCGCTTTCTGGATGATCTTTGCAAGCTCTTCTTCCATATCCGGAATTACCGGATACACATTTAACTTTAACCTCATGGTTTATGGCCGCCCGCTTTACTCCGGCCCTTATTAAACCTAGGTTTTTGCGAACTCTCACTGCTTTTCTTCCAAGGCTTAGCCTCTCCTGCTGGTTTCCTCCAAGGCTTAATACCGCCCTCAGGCTTACGCCAAGGCTTAGCTTCTCCTGCCGGTTTGCTCCAAGGCTTAGCTTCTCCCGCTGGTCTCCTCCAAGGCTTAATACCGCCCTCAGGCTTACGCCAGGGCTTACCCGCTCCTTCGGCTTTCTTCCAGGGCCGAACCTCTCCCCCAGTCTTCTGCCAAGGTTTATGCTCACCCGGGCTTTTCTGCCAAGGCTTAGCACCTCCTGCCGATTTCTTCCAGGGCTTGGCCTCTCCCTGCATTCCATCTAAACCTCGCCGACTCTTATAGCTACGTGTGAGCATACCGCCTCTATATCCCCCCGGCCGTCCAGAAGGGTGCGCTTCTTCTCGCTCATCCTTTAAAGCAGGGTGCTTGTCAAAAACCGGACTAAACCAGGTTTTTCCCCTTTTAGTCCCAGACTTCACCGGCTTTTTCTTCTTCAACTTGCTCTCCCGAAGAACTTCTGCTTTGGAGCGCCCCGGATTGACATTAAGCTCCCGGCCCATGAATTCCTTGCCGTTAAGAGCATCTATCGCAGCGAGCGCCTGCTGCTCATCAGGCATCTGGACAAAACCAAACCCTCTTGACTTAGGCGTCTTTTTATCCTTACTCATCACGATCACGGCGGAGACAACATTCCCAAACCCCTCAAATAATCTCTTTACATCACTCTCATTAACGTCAAACGACAGATTACCCACAAAAATATTCATCTTGATCTCTCCGGCTCCATCATAGAATGAACTTGCGCGTTATTATACCTTCATAATACCTTACTTTCAATAGATTTGAACATGACCCCCTCGCATTTGCTCCTATACAAAAACCATAATTAAAGGTAGAATAATCTGCCTCTCTTAACCCCTTAAGAAAATAAAAAGGATTGTTACAAAATGGCGTTAATCAGCTTACAGGATATTAATCTTGCGTTTAGCGGGCCGCTTATTTTCGATGGCTTAAACTTGCAGTTGGAGCCTGGTGAACGTATCGCTCTGCTTGGCCGTAATGGCGCGGGAAAAACTACCTTAATGAAAGTGATGAGCGCCGAGCTGCAGGTTGACGACGGCAAAGTTATCGTGCAAAAAGGAATTCAAATTGCCCTTCTACCGCAAGAAGTGCCCGTAGATATTTCGGGGACTGTTTTTGATATTGTCCTCTCGGGGCTCGGATCACGCGCCGAACTATTAAGCCAGCACCATCACCTTACCCATCGCCTGCAAACGCAACAGTCTCCGGAATTATTAAAACAGCTTGATGCGTTGCAAGACAAGCTTGATCATACCGATAGCTGGAATGTGAATAAACATGTTGAAGAAGTCATCGCAAAGATGAAAATCGATCCGGATAGTGATTTTTCCCGGTTATCCGGCGGCCAAAAACGCAGGACGCTTTTGGCCAAAGCGCTGGTGCTTAAGCCGGAGGTTTTACTGTTGGATGAGCCGACAAATCATCTGGATATTGACTCCATGCTCTGGCTTGAAGGATTTTTGCTCGATTACCCCGGCACTGTTTTTTTTGTCACGCATGACAGGATGTTCATGACCCGTTTAGCTACGAGGATCATCGAGCTTGACCGCGGAAAGATATTTAGCTGGTCATGTGATTATAAAACATTCCTCCAACGTAAACAAGCATCCCTCGATATCGAGGAAGCAGAGTGGGATCATTTTGATAAAAAGTTGGCTGAAGAAGAGATTTGGATCCGTAAAGGTGTCAAAGCCAGGCGGTGCCGTAACGAAGGCCGGGTTAAGGCGCTGGAGCGCCTGAGAAAAGTTAAGAAGGCACAACGCAAGGCTATCGGCCAGGTCAGTATGCGGGCGCAAAAAGTGGCCCCTTCGGGCCATCGGGTTGTCAAGGTCTCACAGCTTGGTTTTGGGTATGGAGAAAAATGTTTGGTCAGGGATTTTACCACTCTAATAATGCGAGGTGACAAAATCGGCGTGATCGGGCCTAACGGCAGCGGCAAAACGACATTGTTGCGTCTCTTGTTGGGTAAGCTTACGCCTAAAAGAGGCAAGGTAAGCCTGGGGACGAATCTCCAGATCGCTTATTACGACCAGCTTCGCGAACAATTGGAAGAAGACAAGACCGTTGCCGAAAATGTCAACGAAGGCTCCGACACCATCGTTATTAATGGTAAGCCTAGGCATATAATCGGATATTTGCAGGATTTTCTTTTTACTCCTGATAGGGCGCGCACTCCGATCAAGGTCCTGTCGGGTGGGGAACGTAACCGCCTTTTTCTTGCGCGGCTTTTTTCCAAACCTTCGAATGTTTTAGTGATGGATGAACCTACCAATGACCTGGATATCGAGACCCTTGAGCTATTGGAAGAATTGCTGCTTGAGTATCCCGGCACGCTTCTCTTGGTCAGTCACGACCGGGTTTTTCTTAATAATGTGGTGACCTCGACCATGGTCCTTGAAGGAGACGGCTTGATCAATGAATATCCCGGCGGTTATGATGATTGGTTAAGCCAGCGAAAACTTGTGACGCCGGCGCCGGTAAAAGCAAAATCCGCAAAAGAAATCATTAGGCCGAAAAAACCTATAGTCGCGCGAAAGCTTACGTCTAAAGAGCAACGCGAACTCGATAACTTTCCTTCGGTAATTGAGAAAATAGAAGCTGAACAGAAAGAAATATACGCTCTTTTGGCTGATTTTAATTTTTACCAGAAAGATCCCGCGGAGATCGCTAAAACCAAGGCCAGATCAGAATTTTTGTCAGATGCACTCGATAAAGCATACGAGCGATGGGGGTATTTAGAGGAGTTGGAAGAATAGAAATTTTCCCATCTGCTTTGATCCATAAGCCTAGGTTACTCTACTCTATCACTTCCTCACCGTCCAAAAATCCCCCGCGAGCGTCTCAAGATACTTATTCGGCATGGTAAAATACCCATCCATGCCCCAGGACCTGCCCCACGAGTTACGCACCAGGAAGTGCTTCTTAGCCCGGTCATATCCTACCGCCATGACAGCATGGCCACCCATAGTTACCTCGTCCTCCTTAGGCATATTCACTACCCCTGTCTTCTTGACCTTCGCCGTATCAAAACTCTCATAGACGGTGAACCCAAACACAAACGGGAACCCTTCGGCAAGACAAACAAGCATCTCAGGGATGCTACCAATACGGTGGTAGGACTCTATGCGATGCTTTTTTGCCTCGACATAACATTTAAGCGACGGCTTATCGTCAAACCTCTTGACTACATACGGCCAGCTCTTCTCCGAGCATGTGCCGTCGTTCTTGAGCGTCTTGATACCGTCCCTGAGCGACGCGCCCGAGTCGTAATCCACCGCACCCATCAGGACGCGCTCGTTGTAATAGATGAAGAGGCGGC